>JAGWTU010000044.1 GCA_028868825.1 Burkholderiales bacterium
GTCGCAGCGCTTCATGATCTCGCCGGCGCTGCCGTTGAGCTTGACCATGCCTTCGGGGTAGAGCAGCACATGGCAGTCCTGCGCCGCCTCCCATTGCAGGCGGAAGCCGGCGCCGACGCGCGGCCGGCTATGCAGCGTCGCGGCGATGTTCATGCCGTGACGCCGTACTTGAGCGCCATCGCGTCGTTCATCGCCCACAGGATGTCGAGCTTGAACTGCAGGATCTCGAGCGCGCGTTGCTGCTGCGCGCGCGTGACGAAATGGCCCAGTGTCACCTCGAGGCCCTGCTCGACATCGCGCCGTGCCTGGCTCACGCGGTTGCGGAAGTAGGACAGCCCTTCGCTCTCGATCCACGGGTAATGCCCGGGCCAGGTCGCCAGGCGCTGCTTGTGGATCTCGGGCGCGAAGAGTTCGGTCAGCGACGAGCAGACGCTTTCCTGCCATGGCGCGTGGCGCGCGAAGTTGATATAGGCGTCGACGGCGAAGCGCAGCGCCGGAATGACATGCCGCTGGTCGAGCACCTCCGCGCGACTCAGCCCGACGGCCTGGGCCAGGCGCAGCCAGGCCTCGATGCCGCCTTCGTCGCGCACGCCGCCGATCTCGAAGCCGTCGTGGTCGAGGATGCGCTGCACCCAGCCGCGCCGCACCTCGCGGTCGGTGCAGTTCGACATCACGGCGGCGTCCTTCACCGGAATCGCGATCTGGTAGTAGTAGCGGTTGGCGACCCAGCCGCGGATCTGCTCGGGGCTCGCGCGCCCGCCGTTGAGCATGACGTTGAACGGATGGTGGATGTGATAGGCCTTGCCGCGCTCGCGCAACTTGGCCTCGAATTCGTCGCGGGTCCAGGCGTCGGCGTCGTGATTCATGAGGATGTTCAGGGGACGATGGTCATGCCGTCGGCGCAGACCTCGATGCCGTGGCGCGCCAGTTCGGCGCGCTCGGGCGAGTCCTCGTCGAGGATGGGATTGGTGTTGTTGATGTGGATGAGCAGCCGCCGCGTGCGCTTGGGCAGGCGGTCGAGCCATTCGATCATGCCGCCGGCGCCGGATTGCGGCAGATGGCCGATGTCGCGCGCGCTTTTCGTCGACAGGCCGAGCCGCGCCATCTCGTCGTCCCTCCAGAAGGTGCCGTCGACGAGCACGGCATCGGCGCCGCACATGGTGTCGAACAGCGCCGGCGTGATCTCGCCCAGCCCCGGCGCGTAGAAGGCGCTGCGGCCGCTGGCCGCGTCGCTGATCAGCACGCCGATGTTGTCGCCCGGCACGGGCGCCTCGCGGTGCGGCGAATAGGGCGCCGCCTTGCTCGCCAGCGCCTGGGCGCGCAGCACCACGCCGGGCACGCCGGCGACTTGGAACGGCGCGCCGTCGGGCGCGATGCGGTGGCGCTCGACGCCGCAGAAATGGCCCAGCACCGAGAGCACCGGGTGGCCGCTCGTGAGGTCCTCGGCCACCGGGTCGGTGCACCACAGCGGCAAGGCGCCGCGGCGCTCGCGCAGCATGAACAGCCCCGTCGTATGGTCGATCTGGCCGTCGATCAGCACGACGCCGGCGATGGCGCTGTCGCGCAGCGCGCGTGCCGGTTGCAGCGACGCCGTGGCGCGGATCTGTTCGAGGATGTCGGGGCTGGCGTTGAAGAGGATGCCGTCGTCGCCGGCGTCGCCGCGCACGAAGATCGACGACTGGGTGCGCGGCGTCGCGCGCAGGCCGCCGTTGCGCACGCCGGCGCATTGGCGGCAGTTGCAGTTCCATTGCGGGAAGCCGCCGCCGGCGGCCGATCCCAGGACGGTGATGCGCATCGCGTCGCTCGTTGACTCGTTCGTTCAGGAGCCGCCGCGGGCCCAGGGGATCGCAGGCCAGCGGCGGATGCGGTTCATCGAATCAGCGCGCGCTGACGTAGAGGGTGATCTCGAAGCCGAAGCGGAAGTCCTGGGCGGTGGGGGTCTGCCATTGCATGGGAAGTCTCCTGAGGTGACGGGTTGCACGCCCACCGGACGGCCGGCGCGGGGATCTCCGGATCCCGTGCCGCATGTTCCCTGCGCGGCCGCGCGCTGCACAGCCCCGCGACCATGAATCGCACCTCATGATTTTCATGATTCGTCGCGGCCGGGCCTGCGGCGACACCGCTACCATCGCCGGCGTGAGTTCCCCGGTCTCGTTGTATCCCGCGCCCCCGCTGCTGCGCGACTGGCCCATGGCGGTCGAAGGCGGCCATCGCCTGCGCATCCGCGAGTACGGCCGCGCCGACGGCATCCCCGCCGTCACGCTGCATGGCGGCCCGGGTTCGGGCTGCTCGCCGCTGCAGCCGCGCTTTTTCGACCCGGCGCGCTACCGCGTGATCTGCATGGACCAGCGCGGCGCCGGGCTCAGCGAGCCGCGCGGCGGCATCGAGCACAACCGCACCGACGACCTCGTCGCCGATCTGCGCCGGCTGCGCGAGCAGCTGGGCCTTGCGGGCTGGCTCGTCGTCGGCGGGTCCTGGGGCGCGACGCTGGCCGTCGCCTACGCCGCGGCCGATGCCGCCGCGGTGCGCGGGCTGCTGCTGCGCTCGAGTTTCATCGCCCGCCGCGCCGACGTCGCCGCCTTCTTCGAGGGCAGCGCCGCGCTGCGGCCGCGCGCCTGGCGGCGGCTGCGCGACGCCTTGCCGGCGGGCTGCGACACGCTGCAGGCGCTCACCGAGTTGCTGCACGGCCCCGACCTTGCCGCCCGCGAGCGCGCGGCCCGGGCCTGGTGGAACTGGGAGCAGGCGCTGTCGCAGGGCGACGACCACGACGCACCGCTGCAGGGCGAGGCGCTGGCCTTCCAGGTCGACCGGCTGCGCGTCCAGGCCCATTACCTGTCGCACGATTGCTGGCTCGCCGACGCGCCGCTGCTCGACCGCTGCGCCGCGCTGCCCCGCGTGCCGACCCTGCTGCTGCACGCGCGCGACGACCTCATCTGCCCGGCGGCCGCGGCGCTGGCGCTGCACGAGCGGCTGCCGCATGCGCGGCTGCAATGGATCGAGCGCGGCGGCCACGACCCGACGCAGCCGCAGATGCTCGCGGCGATGGTGACGGCGCTGGACCGCTACGCCGCCGGCGGCGCTTTCGCGTGATGACGCTGCGGCTGAAGATCAACCTCATCGTGAGCGCGCTCACGCTGCTGTTCATGGCCACCGTCGTCGAGCTGCAGCTGCGCAATATGCGCGATTCGGTGCGCGAGGAGGTCGAGGCGGCGAACCGCGTCGCCGCGCAGATGCTCAACCGCACGGCCTGGCTCTACACCTCGGCCGGCGTGCCGGCGATGCTCTCGTTCCTCGAAGGCGTCGGCCGCGTGCGCTCCAACGACATCACGCTGCTCGATGCCCAGGGCCATGCGCTGTACGCGTCGCCGCCGGCCACCTACAAGATGGGGCGCGACGCGCCGGCCTGGTTCGCGCGCCTGATCTCGCCGACGCCGGCGGTGATGGCGATCGACTTCCCCGACGGCAAGCTCGTCGTCAGCGCCAATGCCTCGCGCGCCGTGCTCGACGCCTGGGACGATGCGGTGCGCCTCGTCGGCCTCGGCTTGGCGCTGCTGCTGGCGCTCAACGGCTGCGTGTTCTGGCTCGTCGGCCGCGCATCGCGGCCCTTCGGCCGCATCACCGCGGCGCTCGACGAGATCCAGGGCGGCCGCTTCGACGTGCGCCTGCCGCCGCTGCCGGGCCGCGAGGCGGCGTCGATCGGCGCCGCCTTCAACCGCATGGTCGCCCAGCTGCAGTCGCATATCGAGACCGAGCGCCGCGCCATCCGCGCCGAGCGCGAACTCACCGACAGCCGCGAACTCGCGCGCTGGGTCGACCGCCAGATCGAGCAGGAGCGCCACATGATCGCGCGCGAACTGCACGACGAGTTCGGCCAGTCGGTGACCGCCATCCGCAGCATGGCGCTGTCGATCGCCCAGCGCGCCGGCGCGGTCGACGCGCAGGCCGGCGAGGCGGCGCGACTGATCGCTGCCGAGTCGTCGCGGCTGTACGACGCGATGCACGGCATCATCCCGCGTCTGACGCCGCTGGTGCTCGACAACCTCGGGCTGGCCGGCGCGCTCGAGGACCTCGTCGAGCGCACGCGGCGCAGCCAGCCGGCCGTCGCCGTCGAGCTGGATCTCGCGCTCGGCGAGGCGCGGCTGCCGGGCGACGCGGCGCTGGCCGTGTACCGCGCGGCGCAGGAGGGCATCACGAACGCGCTGCGACACGGCCGCGCGAAGTCGCTGCGCCTGCGCGTCGAGGCCGATGCCGGCGAACTCCGGCTGTGCCTGGTCGACGACGGCCGGGGCCTGCCAGAAACCGGCGCCGATGCGGGCGCCGGTGCCGGCGTCGACGGCGGCGACCACCATGGCCTGCGCTGGCTCGCCGAGCGCGTCGAGGGGCTGCAGGGGCGGCTGCGCATCGGGCCGGCCGCACGCGCGGGCGCGCCGGGCACGAAGCTCGAGGTGCGGGTGCCGCTGCCCGAGGGCGCGCCTTGATCCGCGTCATGCTGGTCGATGACCACGCGCTCGTGCGCATGGGATTCCGCATGCTGCTGGCCGACGCGCGCGTCGAAGTCGTCGCCGAGTTCGACACCGGCGAGCAGGCCTGCGCCGACTACGCGCGTGTCAAGCCCGACGTCGTCGTGATGGACCTCTCGATGCCCGGCATGGGCGGGCTCGAGGCGGTGCGCCGCCTCGTCGCCCAGGACGCGGACGTGCGCATCCTGGCGCTGTCGGCGCACGAGGACATGGCGCATCCGCAGCGCGTGCTGCGTGCCGGCGCGCTCGGCTATCTGACCAAGCGCAGCGCGCCCGACACGCTGATCGCCGCGGTGACCGCGGTCGCCGCCGGCGACGCCTATGTCGACGCGGCGACGGCGCGGGCGTTGGCGATGGCCCAGGTCAAGGGCGACCGCAGCCCGGCCGAGATGCTCAGCGAGCGCGAGTTCTCGGTCTTCATCCAGCTCGCCCGCGGCCGCAACGTCGGCCAGATCGCCGACAACCTCAAGCTCAGCCCGAGCACGGTGGGCACGCACCTCTACCATGTCAAGCAAAAGCTCGGCGCGGGCAACCAGTCCGAACTCACGCTGATCGCCCTGCAATGGGGGCTGATCCAGGTCTGACGGCGCCGCCGGGCAGCTGGCGGGCCCCGCCCGTGTGAACTCAGTGCCGGCTGGCGTCCGCGGTCGCGTCGATGGGCGGCATGACGCCGAGCCAGCTCTTTTCCATCTCGTCGAATTCCTCGACGGTGGCTTCGGAGACCTCGATCTGCTCCACCAGCGCGGGGGCCTGCAGCCGGGCCTTGCGCTCCTCGCGCACCTGGGCGGCCGCCTCGAGCAGGTGCAGCCGCTCGACCAGCGGCGCCAGCGAGCTCGCGCCGCCGCCGACGAGTTCGGCCTGCAGCCGCGCCTTGGCGAGCACGCGCGAGGGCAGCAACTCGACGCCCGACCAGCCGCGCCGCGCCAGTTCGTTGTGCACGACGCGCAGCGGCAGCAGCACCTCCGACGCGCCGCTGCGGCGTCCTTCGGCGAGCAGCCGGTCCAGTTGGGCGCGCAGCCCGGCGAGCGCCCGCGGATGGTCGGTCGACGGCGCGCCGCGGCGCTCGACGTAGGCGATGCGCGGCACGGCGCCCTGCCAGCGCAAGTGGAAGGGCCGCTTGAACAGGTTGCGCAACCAGCGCAGCAGGCGCAGCGCGCCGCCGCCGGCCCGGCTGCGGCGTCGGTCCTGGCCGGTCTCGGCGGGCCGGGCCGCGCTGGCGCGGTTCTTGAGGCGATGGGGGCGCTCGAGCATCGGGGTCATCGGTGAGGCGGACGTCCGTCTCTTTCGGCATGCCGCGGCGGAAATTGAGGCCTGGCGCCCGAATTCAGTGGTACGACGCGAAGGCGGCGACCCCGGAGTCGACGGCCCGGGCCCTGATTGCCCGACGAAAGTCTGACGGTGATCAATCCTGAAGGACCTGCGCGGGCGCACATTGATCCGCAACTTTCGATTTGGCCTTGTCGATCGCGTTGAACGGACGGCACCGGGTCCATCACCCGGGGCGCGGCCCGTCGGGCGAGCGCGCGGTCGCGCCCGGGCTGCCCGGGTCCGCAGGATAGGGGGGAAGACATCATCGATGCCATCCGCGGGCAAGGTCGCGAGCCGGGTGTCCTGGGGCGGGCGGTTCGTTTGCTCGGCCTGTCACCGGCCGAGGGCGGCGGGCTGGTCCTGGTGCTGCTGGGCACCTTTGCGGTCAGCGGTTACGACTATCTGCTCTTCCACACGGCGGTCGAACTGCTGAGCGTCTTCGTCGCCGTGACGTTCGCCGTCATCGCGATCACCTGCCGCGACGCGATCCAGAACCGCTACATCGCCTTTGCCGGCCTGGCCTATCTCTTCGTCGGCTTTCTCGACGTCCTGCACACGCTGTCCTACAAGGGCATGGCGCTGTTCACCGACTACGACTACTACGCGCCGCAATTCTGGATCGCCTCGCGCTACCTCGAGGCCCTCAGCATGCTGGCGGGCTTCTGGTTCCTCGGCAGCCGTCGGCGGCCGGGCTTCGGCCTCGTGATGACCGCCTTCGCGCTCGTCACCGGCGGCCTCACCAGCTCGATCCTGATCTTCAGGAACTTCCCCGTCTGCTTCGTCGCCGGGCAAGGGCTGACGCCGTTCAAGATCGGCAGCGAGTACGTGATCTGCGCGCTGATGGCGGCCAACATCGCGCTGCTGATGCGCTACCGGCAGCGCTTCGCACGCCACGTCTACCACCTGCTCGTGGCGTCGGCCGTGATGATGATCGCGATGGAGCTGTGCTTCACGCTGTACGTGAGCGACGCCATGAGCGACGCCTTCAACCGCGCCGGCCATGTCCTCAAGCTCGGCTCCTACTACCTGATCTACAAGGCCGTCGTCGTCACCGCCTTGCGCGACCCGATCCAGCTGCTGTTCAGCGAACTCAAGGCCAAGGAACTCGAACTCGAAGGCCGGGTCGCCGAGCGCACGCGCCGGCTGAGCGAGAGCGAGGCGCGCCTGGCGATGGCGATGGACCAGGCGCGGCTGTGCTACTGGGAAATGGATGCCGCGACGCAGACCTACACCTTCAACGACCGCTTCTACGCGCTCTACGCCACGACGGCCGAACGCGAGGGCGGCTATCGGATGTCGGTGCCGGCCTTCGCACGGGCGTTCCTGCCGCCGGACGCGTACCCGCGCTTGCGCGAGAACGTCGATCGGCTGCTGTCCGGCGCTATCGATGAGCTGCGACTCGAGAATCCCGTCCGCCGGCGCGACGGCGAATGGCGCCATTTCCTGGCCCGCATCAACGTCGTCCGCGATGCGACGGGCCGCGTCGTGGGCACGCGGGGTGCCAACCAGGACATCACCGAGCTCAAGCAGGCGGAGGCGGCGCTGCGCAAGAGCCAGGAGCGCTATGCGGCGATGGAGCGCGCGGTGTCGGAGGCGCTGTGGGAGCGCGATCTCGTCGCCGACGAGATCTACTGCTCGCCGCGCTGGTACGACATGCTCGGCTACGAGCCGGCCGAGTTCCCGCGGCGGCGGGCGGCCTTCCTCGATCTCGTCCATCCGGACGACCGCGCGCGACTGCAGCAGGCGCTGCACAGCCACCTCGAGTTGCGCCGGCCTTATGCGGTGGAATGCCGGCTGCGGCACAAGAACGGCGACTACCGCTGGATGCTCTCGCGCGGCGAAGCCCAGCGCGATGCCGACGGGCGGCCCGTGCGCCTGCTCGGCGCCATCATCGACATCACCGAGGCCAAGGCCGCGCAGGCGGAGCTCGAGCGCCACCGCGATCACCTCGAGGAAATCGTCGCCTCCCGCACGGCCGATCTGGCGCTCGCCCGCGACGTCGCCGAGGCCGCCAGCCGCGCCAAGTCCACCTTCCTGGCCACGATGAGCCACGAACTGCGCACACCCATGAACGCCATCATGGGCATGACCCACCTGGCGCGCCTGCGGGCCAGCGACCCCAAGCAGATCCAGCAGCTCGGCAGCGTCGATGCGGCGGCCCGCCACCTGCTGGGCATCATCAACGACGTGCTCGATTTCTCGCGCATCGAAGCGCAGAAGCTGCGGCTCGAGGACGAGGACGTCGACATCGCCGGGTTGCTGCAGGGCGTGGAGACCATGATCCGCGTCGACGCCCAGGCCAAGGGCCTGGCCTCGACGGTCGACGTGCCCGACGAGCTCGCGCGCCTGCGGCTGCGCGGCGATGCCCGGCGCCTGGGGCAGATCCTCATCAATCTGGCGGGCAACGCCGTGAAGTTCACCGACGCCGGATCGGTGACCCTCGGTGCCCGCCTGGAGCGCGACGAGGGTGCCGAGGTCGTGCTGGGCTTCGAGGTGCGCGACACCGGGGTCGGCATAGCCCCGGCCGACCAGTCCAAGCTGTTCCAGCCGTTCGAGCAACTGGACGGGTCGGCGACGCGCCGCTACGGCGGCACGGGCCTGGGGCTGGCGATCTGCAGGCAGCTCGTGACGATGATGGGCGGCGAGATCGGCGTCACGAGCCAGCCTGGCACGGGCAGCCTGTTCCGCTTCACGGTCAGGCTGCGCAGGGCCGTGGCGAGCGCTCCGACGAGCTAGCTGCTCGTGCGGGCCGGCCGATGCGACGGCAGCCAGGCCGCCACGATGCCCAGCAGCGGCAGATAGGCGCAGATCCGGTAGACGGTCTCGACGCCTTCGCGGTCGGCCAGCCAGCCCAGCGCGGCGGCGCCGATGCCGCTCATGCCGAAGGCGAAACCGAAGAACAGTCCCGAGACCATGCCGATGCGGCCGGGGATCAGCTCCTGCGCGTAGACCAGGATGGCCGAGAACGCGGACGAGAGCACGAAGCCGATGACCACGCTGAGCACCGTCGTCCAGCCGAGTCCGACATGCGGCAGCGCCAGCGTGAACGGCGCCACGCCGAGTATCGAGAGCCAGATCACCGCCTTGCGGCCGATGCGGTCGCCCAGCGGCCCGCCGAGCAGCGTGCCGGCGGCCACGGCGGCCAGGAAGATGAACAGCTGCAGCTGCGCCGCCGGCACGTCGAGGTGGAACTTCTCGATCAGATAGAAGGTGTAGTAGTTGTTGATGCTGGCGAGATAGAAATACTTCGAGAAGATCAGCACCAGCAGCAGGCCCACGGTGACGGCGACGCGGCCGCGCGAGAGGTCCGACGCCGGCGCCGCCGCCTGGCGACCGCGCTGGCGCACGAGATGCCCGGCGTACCAGCGCCCGACGCCGGTCAGCAGCAGCGTGGCCAGCACCGCGGCGAGCGCGAACCAGGCGATGCTGGACTGCCCGTGCGGCACGATGATCAGAGCCGCCAGCAGCGGCCCGATGGCACTGCCGGTGTTGCCGCCGACCTGGAAGATCGATTGCGCCAGGCCATGCCGCCCGCCCGAGGCCAGACGCGCCACGCGCGACGACTCCGGATGGAAGATCGACGAACCCGTGCCCACCAGCATCGCCGCGACGAGCAGCGCGGCGAAGGTCCGGGCCTGCGACAGGCATAGCAGCCCGACGAGGCTGAAAACCATCGCCACCGGCAGCGAGTAGGGCTGCGGACGGCTGTCGGTGTAACGCCCGACCACGGGCTGGAACAGGCTGGCGGTGAGCTGGTAGGCCAGCGTGACGAAGCCGAGCTGGACGAAGCTGAGCTGCAGATTGCCCTTGAATATCGGGTACGCGGCGAGCATCAGCGACTGGATCATGTCGTTGAGCAGGTGCGAGGCGCTGATGGCGCCCAGCACCTTGAAAGCCGTGCCGCCGGCGGCCTGGGGCCGCTTGGCCGCGGCGGCGGCCGACGCACTGGCGCCGGCGCCGGCCGCCGCGGCCGGTGATTCGATCGTTCTCATGGCCGGGACTTTAGTTCGTTCCTCGGGAGCCCGCGTCGGTGGCCACAGGACCCGCGCTTGCGCCGGGGCGGCGCGGGTCGCACCCCGTCACAAGTCTGGGCGCATACTCGGCAATCGGGGCAGGGAGCACAACAGTGGGCAGTCGCATCATCAAGCACGAGGACTTCGAGTTCCTGTGCACCGCGGATCCGGCCGACCGCGGGCAGTTCGTGCCCGGTCTGGTCGTCACGCGGCGCGTGTGGCCGACGCGGCCGCGCGTCATCGCGGTCCAGCGCGGCCATCACCTGACCGAGGAGGCGGCGATCGCCGCGGCCATCGACCAGGGCGTCGAATGGGTGCGCAACTATGGCTGATCGATGATCCGCCTGAAACTCGAGATCGAACTCGACTACGACATCGCCTACCCGGGTTGCGATTTCATCTTCAGCATCCACGTCGCCCAGACGCCGCGCCAGCGCGTGCTCAGCGAGGCGCTGACGCTGAGCCAGAACATCCCCTGCGGCATCTCGACGGATCCGGCGACGCTGAACCGCCGGCTCCATGTCGGTGCGCTGCCGGGTCCCTTGCGGGTCACCTACGGGGCCACGGTCGAGTTGCAGCACCATTTCGCGATGCCGGACACGGTGGCCGAAGTGCCCGTCGCGCGGCTGCCGCCGCAGGTGCTGAGCTACATCTACGCCAGCCGCTATTGCGAGTCGGACCGCCTGTTGAAGCTCGCGATGCGCGAGTTCGGCAGCCTGCCGCACGGCTATGCCCGCGTGCTGGCGATACGCGACTGGGTGCGCCAGCGCGTCGCGTTCACGCAGAACACCTCGAACTTCAACACCTCGGCGCTCGACACGCTGATCGGCACGGTCGGCGTGTGCCGCGATTTCGCCCATCTGATGATCGCGCTGTGCCGCGCACTGAGCATCCCGGCGCGCTTCACGACGGGCATCGACTACGGCGCCGATCCGGCGCTCGGCCCGACGGACTTTCATGCCTACGTCGAGGTCTACCTCGGTGACCGCTGGGTGATCTTCGACCCCTCGGGCACCGCGATCCCGATGGGCTTCGTGCGCATGGCCACGGGCCGCGACGCGGCCGACGTCGCCATCGCGACGATCTTCGGCACTGTCGGTTCACAGCCGCCGCGCATCTCCATCGAGGCCATCCCCGGGGACGATGGCCGGCTGATGATGCCCTTCCATTGCATCGAGGCCGTCTCGACCGATACCTGAGCGCCGCCGCGCGTTCAGCGCTGCGCGGGCTTGTGCTGGAAGCGCCAGGCCAGCGCCGAGCCCAGCAGCGTCGCGGCGAAGAGCGCGATGGCGGCGGCGTTGCCGGCGGCCGCGTCGCCCAGCAGCGCGAAGTCGAGGGGGCCGTACAGCAGCCGCAGCGCGAGCGAGGCGTGCAGCAGGGCCAGCGGCAGGTAGAAATGCCAGCCGAACAGCAGCTTGACGCGGGTCAGCGCCGGCAGGATGACCGGCGCATGCGCCAGCATCATGCTGAAGACGAAACCCAGGCCCAGCGCATGCAGGGCGGCATCGCGCGCCGCGTAGCCGAAGGTGCCGGCGATCCACGCCGCGCCGGAGATCGCCAGCCAGCAGTAGCCCAGCAGCAGGGCCACCGCCATGTAGCGGCCGAGGCCGTGCGACATCACCGTGCGGCGGGCGATGTCGAAGACCGAGAGCCAGACCGCCAGCGCGACGAGCGAGGCGCCGTAGACGAGACCGCCGCGCGCCGGCGCCAGGGTGAACATCGCGGCGCCGGCCAACATCGTCGCCAGGCAGGCGTAGAGCGTCGTCGCGGCGCCGCGGCGCCGGCGCATCAGGCGCGTCATCTCCAGGCGTTCGCCGGCGATCGTCAGCACCAGGAACGAGAACCACCAGGGCACGACCTGCGCCGTCTGCGCCCCGACGGCATGGAGCAGGTTGCCGATCAGCCAGGCCGTGGCACCAGCCAGCAGCAACACCGTGTGGGCGGCGCGCTGGCGCTCCCAGACCACGGTGCCGACGGCGATGAAGCCGAGCGCGGCGGCCACGGCCAGCCAGCCGGCCGCAGCGGGCGCTCCCGAGAGCATGCACAGGCCCGCCAGCGCCGAGAGCGCCGGAGCGGCGAAGGCGATGCGCGCCTTCACGGCCACCGCGCGCTCGATCGCGATGACCGTGCCCATGAAGGCGCTGATCATCAGGAAGGCATGTGCCAGCACGGCCTGCCCCGGCCAGGCGCGGTCGCGAGGCACCGGCACCGCGACGCCGGCGCGCAGCAGGCCGCCGACGATGCTGGTGACGAGCAGCGCGGCGACGACGAGCCCGAAGACGGCGCGCGTGGCCAGCACGACCGCGGTCGCGCGCGTCCTCGGCCTGGCGCGTGTCGGCTTGTCCATCACCCGTGCCATGGCCCCGTCACCAGCCCATGAAGGCCTTGGCCCGCGCACTCATGCGTTCGGGGCCCCACGCGGGCTGGTGGACGAGTTCGACTTCGATGCGCCACTCGGGCGGCAGCACGCGGTCGAGTTCGGCCTGCACGTCCTCGAGGATGACGTCGGCCACGGGGCAGGCCGCCGAGGTCATCGTCATCGTCACGTGGACGAGGTCGGCATCGACGCGGACGCCGTAGACGAGTCCGACATCGACGATGTTCATCGCCAGCTCGGGGTCGACGACGGCGCACAGCGCACCGTCGATGCGCCCGCGCAGTTCGGCGGGACCCGCGTAGACGTAGGGTACGGCGGGGCCGGCGGGAAGATCGATCGGGTCCATGGCACCCTCGCAGCGCTCGAAATGCGCCTGCGCTTGCAGGCGCGGCGATTGTCGGCCATGCCGGCGTCGCGCGTCGCGTGTCCCGACGCGCCGTCGAGGTCCGAGTCTCTGCTACCGTCGTGACCCGCCTGGGCCTGCCGCAGCCCCGGCGCCGAGCGCCATGCCCTCGATCGTCATCCACCGCCTGTCTGTCGCCCTTGCCCTGGCCTGCCTGATCGGGGTCGGATCCGCGGCCGCCGTGCCCGACACGCTGGCGCAGCGCGCGTTGGCCTGCACCGGCTGCCACGCCGTGGAGGACCGGGCGGGGCCCGAAGGCGTCGTGCCGCACATCGCCGGCAAGGGCGCCGGCTACCTGTTCGAGCAGATGCGCAACTTCCGCGACGGGCGCCGCGTGCACGAGACCATGGCGCTGCTGATGGAGAACCTCGACGATCGCTACCTGCGCGAGCTGGCCGCCTATTTTTCCGACCAGCAGCCGAGCCGCCGCTACCGGCCGACGGCGGCGCTGACGCCGGCCGCGGCGCAGCGGGCGGAAGGCCTGATACGGCAGGGCGACCGGGCCGGCGGCATCCCGGCCTGCAGCGCCTGCCATGGCGCCAGCCTCACGGGCTCGGCGCCGAACGTGCCCGGCCTGCTTGGGCTGCCCGCCGCCTACCTGGCCGAGCAGCTGGGCGCCTGGCGCGTGGGCCTGCGGCATGCCAGGGCACCGGACTGCATGGCACGCGTGGCGCGTGGCCTGGCGGCCGAGGACATCGCCGTCATCGCGCAGTGGCTGCAGTCGCGGCCGGTGCCGCTGCTGGCGGCGCCCGCCGCGCCGCCCCCCTCCTGGCCGCTGGCATGCGGCAGCGTCGCCCCGACCGGCGCCGCGCCGGCGGCGGCGGCCGCGGCCGCTGCCGCCCAGGTAGCGCGTGGACGCCTGCTGGCATTGCAGGGCAATTGCGCCGGCTGCCACACGGCCGCCGGCGGCCGCGACTACGCCGGCGGTCCGGCCATAGCCACGCCGTTCGGCCTGGCCTATGCCGGCAACCTGACGCCTGACGATGGCCAGGGCCTGGGCCGCTGGAGCGCCGACGACTTCTGGCGCGCGCTCCACGAGGGCCGCTCGCGCGACGGTCGCGTGCTGCTGCCGGTGTTCCCCTACACGTCCTACACTCATGTCACGCGCGCCGACAGCGATGCGCTGTACGCCTATCTGCGCAGCCTGCCGCCCGTGGCGCAGGCCAATCGGCCGCAGGAAATTCGCTTTCCCTATCGCACGCAGTTCGCCTTGACCATCTGGCAATGGCTCTACTTCCGTCCCGCGGACCCGGCCGTCGACGAGGCCGGGCGCCGGCGGCTGACGCCGGCCCAGGCGCGCGGCGCCTACCTCGTGCAGGGGCTGGGCCATTGCGGCGCCTGCCACGCGCCGCGCGGCGCCCTGGGCCAGGCGGCCGACGAGGTCAGCGGCGGCACGATCCCGATCCAGGGCTGGTTCGCGCCGTCGCTGCATCCGGGAGCGGGCCATGCCGCGTCGAGCGAGGACATCGTCGCGCTGCTCAAGACCGGCCAAAGCGCCGGCTCCGCGGTGCTCGGACCGATGGCCGGCGTCGTGTTCCGCAGCACCCAGCATTGGCCGGACGAGGACCTGCGTGCCGTGGCCGCCTACCTCGCCACCCTGCCTGCGGCAGCGGCCGGCAAGGCCCCGACGCCGGCGGCCCCGGCGGTGCTGAAGGCGGGTTCAGCGATCTACGCCGACCGCTGCGCCGACTGCCACGGCCGCCGCGGCGAAGGCGTGCCCGGCATCTATCCGGCGCTCGCCGGCAGCCCGACGGTGCTGCATCCCACTGCGCGCAACCTCGTGCAGTTGCTGCGCCACGGCGGTTTCCCGCCGAGCACGGCCGGCAACGCGCGGCCGTACGGCATGCCGCCGCAGTCCCTGGGCGCCGCGGACACCGCGGCGCTGTCGAGCTTCCTGCGTCAGAGCTGGGGCAACCGCGCCTCGGCGGTGAGCGAATTCGACGTCCTGATGCTGCGGTGAGCGCGCGTGGCGCGCCTCACAGCCAGGAACGATCGTGATCGCCGACGCCGGCACGGGCCAGCGGGTCGTCCGCGTTGCGGCCATAGAGTTCGGCGGCGTCGCGCGGATCGAGTTCGGCGTGGCGCAGCCAGGCCGCATCGGACAACTCGTCGGCGGCATCGGGGTTCAGGTCCGGCCGCAGGCGGATCAAGGCATCGGCAAACGCGTGCCGCCATGCATGGCTCGGGGATGGGGTGGTCACCGTCGCGATGTTCATGAGCCATCTCCTCTCATGCGTTGCTCCTGCGGGACCATCGTAGGTGGCGTGGGGGCGGCCGCTCTTGAGCCTGCGCAATCCGACGCCGCTGCGTCGACGTAGATTGGAAGCCTCACCGGCGGCGAGTACAACCGACCATCGCATGAACATCCCCCGCGAACCTGCCACGCCGGCGCGCTGGTGCGCGATGGCGCTGGAAGCACCGGGCCGGCCGCTGCAGCAGGTCTGGCGCGAAGGCCTGCCGCAACCGGCGGCGGGGCAGGTGCGCATCGCGGTCGCCGTCTGCGGTGTCTGCCGCACCGACCTGCACGTGGTCGACGGCGAACTGCCGTTTCCCGGTCATGCCGTCGTCCCCGGGCACGAGATCGTCGGCCGCATCGGCGCCATCGGCGCGGGCGTGACGGGCCTGCGCATCGGCGAGCGCGTCGGCGTGCCCTGGCTGGGCTGGACCTGCGGGCAATGCGAGCATTGCCGCGCCGGTCGCGAGAACCTCTGCACCGAGGCCCGCTACACGGGCTGGCAGATCGACGGCGGCTATGGCGAGCAGGTGCTGGCCGACGCGCGCTACGTGCTGCGGCTGCCGCCGGCCTACAGCGACGAGCAGGCGGCGCCGCTGCTGTGCGCCGGCCTCATCGGCTGGCGCGCCTATGCGATGGCCGGTCCGGCGGTACGGCGCCTGGGCCTCTACGGTTTCGGCGCCGCGGCGCATCTGGTGGCGCAGGTGGCGCGGGCCCGGGGCGTCGAGGTCTACGCCTTCACGCGCGGCGGCGACAGCGCCGCGCAGGAACTCGCGCTCGGCCTGGGCGCCAAGTGGTGCGGCGCCTCGGACCAGGCGCCGCCGCTGGCGCTCGACGCGGCGCTGATCTTCGCGCCGGTCGGCGCGCTGGTGCCGCTGGCCCTGCGTGCCGTGCGCCCGGGCGGCACCGTGGTCTGCGCCGGCATCCACATGAGCGACATACCGTCCTTCCCCTATGCCTGGTTGTGGGGCGAGCGCCGCATCGTCTCGGTCGCCAACCTCACGCGCGCCGACGGCGAGGCCTTCATGCGCGTGGCGCAGGAGATCCCGCTGCAGGTGGTGACGCAGCCCTACGCGCTGGCCCAGGCCAACCAGGCCCTCGACGATCTGCGCGCCGGCTGCATGCGCGGAGCCGCCGTGCTGCGCATCTGAGGCCCCGCCGGCCCTCAGCGGGCCGCGGCCCCCGGGTCGATGTGCCAATGGGCCAGCACATGGTGGTAGACGAGCGGTTCGACCCGGCTCGCGCTGTCGTCGGCCGCCAGGACCAGGGCGGCGAGTTCGCAGATCGAGCGGCGCTGCCGCGTGTCGACCAGCGTCTCGAGCAGACCGTCCAGATAGCACCTCGCCCGCTCGTCCAGCCATGGGTGCTCGCAGTCGCTGCCGCCCAGACCGGTCAGCGCGCGATCGGCCAGTTGGAAAAAGCGCGCTCGAGGGATGCCGAGCCGCTCGAAGGCCTGGTGCCGTTCGAGGATGGCCAGATCGCGCGGGATCAACTGACCCCGCCTGGCGACCATCAGCGCCAGCAGCATCGCCGCGGGATCGGCCTGGGATTCCAGAAGTTGCCGCATCGCTTGCTCCCGGTATTCGAGGGTTCGAATGGGACGAGTGCCCGTCGCGTCGCCTCGAGCCTCGCATCATGGATCCGCCGCCGATGTGACGCAACCCGTGTCGCCGACGTCGGGCTCACCAGTGGCGCAAGCGGCCCGTGTCGAGGTGGACGAACTGCTCGCGCGGGTAGTAACCGACGCCGCCCAGGCGCAGCGAACGCGCGGCGTCGCGCAACTCGGCCAGCGGCACGCCGGGCAGGCGGGCGTCGACGGCGCGTCCCTCCATGTGCAGGCTGTGGCTGGCGACCCCGCCACCGCGCGACTCGCGCAGCCTGGCGTTGGTGAGCGCGCAGCGGTAACCGGAAATCACCTCGAACCGGGGTTCGCAGCCGAGGACCTGCCCGACGCGGTGCAGCAGGTCGAACAGCTGCGGATCGATGACGCCGATCTCACCCGTGTAGTGATCGCGCAGGAAGCGATCGAGCCGGCTCAGGGCGGCGGGCAGGTAAAGCCCGTCGACCGCGTATTCGATCTCGATGCGCTCGTGCGTGTGCGTGTGCAGCAGCGACAGCGCACGACCGCCCGCCACCGCAGCCTGCGCCGCGGTGGCAGCGGCAGGCATCGCCCCCGCGGTGGCGACGCGAAATGCGTGGCGCAGGAAGCGCCGCCGATGGGATGGCCTGGTGTCGTTCATGAACGGAACTCCAATCTCGGCCTGCTGGCCGCGTGCTCGCGCAGCGCCGCGTCGAGCCGGCGATCCAGCCCGTAGACATCGGCGTAGAACTGGATCCGGCCGCCCTTGACGAGGGCCGTGCCGTAGGCCAGCAGCACCGGCACCGGCCGCGCCAGCGGCACGGTCGTCGAGCGGCCTGCGGCCATCGCCTGCTCGATGCGGCCCGGTGTCCATTCGGGCATGTCCCGCAGGACGAACCGCGCCAACGCCACGGGCCGCTCGACGCGGATGCAACCGTGGCTGAAGTCGCGCCGGTCGCGCGCGAACAGCGCCGTCGCCGGCGTGTGGTGGAGGTAGATGCTGTCGCGGTTGGGGAACACGAACTTGACGTCGCCCAGGGCATTGCGCGGGCCCGGGCGCTGGCGCAGCCGCAGCCGGCCGGCGTCCAGTTCATCGAGCCGGACCCGCGAGATCGACGCCAGGGCGCGGCCGTCCGGCGCCACGAATTCGAAGCCCTCGCGGTCGAAGTAGGCCGGGTCGCGCCGCAGCCGCGGCAGCAGTTCCCGGCGCACGATCGAGCGCGGCACGTTCCAGTAGGGACTGAATTCGATATAGCGCATCTCGGCATCGAACAGCGGCGTGCGCGTATCGAGCGCCTTGCCGACGATGACCTTCATCTCTTCCCGCACGACGACGCGGCCGGCGTCGATCTCGTAGGCGCGGAGCATGAACTCGGGCAGGTTGACGACGATCAGGCGCGGACCCTCCATCGCCGGTACGCGGCGCAGCCGCTCGAGCATCAGCTCGATCTGGCGCACCCGTGCCGCCGGTGGCACCTGCAGTTGGGCGTAGGTCGCGCTGCCGATGACGCCGTCGCCGCCGAGGCCGTGACGCTGCTGGAACGTCCGCACGGCGTCGACGATGGGCCCGGTGTAAAGCGGCGCGGTCGGCGGCGCCCTCGGCGCGTCGTCCGACGGGCCGGGCGCCAGATCGCCCCAGGCAACGAGTCGGCGCGCAAGCATCTCCAGCCCCGCGTAGGGCTCGCCCGGCGCGACGCGGCCGCCGTGTCCGCGCCGGGCGGCGGGCAGCGGCGGCAGCGCCTGCGCCCACGCCGGGTCGCCGACGAGGGCGCGGCAGCGGGCCAGCTGCTCGCGCAACTGTTCGTACAGCGGCAGTTGCGGCGCCGCTTCCCGCGCGGCCTCGGCCAAGCGGTGGGCCTGCAGCGCGGCTTCCAGGTAGGCGCCGGCGTCGAAGGCGCGGCGACGCGCGTCGATTGCGGATCGGGGGGCTGGCCCCTCGTCGACGCGGCCGAGGTGCAGATCCTCCAGGTAGCGCCGCGTCGCCTCGCCGAGCGCGAGCTCCAGGCGGTGCGCGGCCACGGACCCGGGCGCCGCGCCCTGCGCCGCCCGTGCCACCGCGAGCTGCAGATCCTGCGCCGCGTAGTCCCGCGGGTCCAGCCCCTGATCGGCCGCGGCGGCGAGCAGTTCGACGGCCTGTCGCGCCTGCGCGCCGGGGCGCCCGTCTTCGAACCAGGGCGACCGCTCCGCCGCCCCGGCGCTGGCCAGGCACAGGTACAACGCGGCAACGACCGCCAGCCACGACACGACCGACCAAGCGCCCGGCCTTCGGCGCCGCCCTGCGGGCGCAGGCGTCGGCGCCGACGTCACGACGTGCCGAGCCGCCCTAGGCGACGACCAGCTTGCGCTGTGTCGTGGCGGCCTTCTTGGGCAGCATCAGCTGCAGCACGCCATCGCGGTACTTCGCGTCGGACTTGGACTCGTCGACCTCGCTGGCGAGCATGAAGCTGCGGCTGCTGTAGCCGTACTGGCGCTCGCTGCGCAGCGTGCGCGTGCCTTCCTTCTCCTCGCTGTCCTTCTTGAGTTCGGCGCTGATCGTGACGCGGTTGCCTTCGATGCGGATGTCGATGTCCTCCTTCTTCACGCCGGGGATCTCGGCCTTGACGGCGTAGTGGTCGTCGGTCTCGCTGAGGTCGATCTTGATCTGCGGCGCGCGTTCGAGCAGGTCCATGCGCCAGGGGCGCAACAGGCTGCGCAGCGTGGTGTCCATCGGTTCGAGATCGAACAGATCATTGACGCGCAGTTCGTTCATTTGGCATCTCCTGTAGTCCTGTTTATGCCGCGTGCGGCCGTGATCGCCGCCGCGGCGAGGACGAGCATGAGCCGGCGCGAGGAGCCTCGATTGAGCCTGCGCAACGGTCGCGCGCGACAGGGGCCCAACATCGGGCACCGGTCCGGCAGGGCCGGCATCCCCGATGACCCACAGTGCCCCTCCATTCGACGGCTGCTCCTGGCTCCGGGCCTGGAACGAGACCTGGGGTGCCGCCCTCGATCCGCAGGGCTTCGGCGGTCGGCTGCGCGAGGCCCGTCTGGCGCGGCTCATCGCCGCTGCGCTGCGCGACTCGCCGCTCTACGCCCGACGTTCGCGTGGCGCGGTGGCGCTGGCCGACTTCGCACCGGTGTCCAAGGCCGAGCTGATGCACGGCTTCGACGACTGGGCCACCGACCGGCGCATCACGCTGGCCGGCGCGCAGGCCCATCTCGCCGGCGCGGGCATCGCCGACGCCTGGCTCGGTCGCTACCTGCTGTGGACCAGTTCCGGCACGAGCGGCGTGCCGGGGCTGTTCGTGCAGGATGCCGCCAGCCTGGCTGCCTACGACGCCATCGAGGCGCTGCGCCTGCGCGGCAGCGGGGCCGGCGTGCTCGGCCTGTGGAGCGTGGGCCGGCGCTGCGCCTACGTCGGCGCGCTGGGCGGGCCCTATGCCGGGCATGTCGCCATCGAGCGCGTGCGCCGCCTGGCGCCGCTGGGGCTGGCGCCGCGACTCGAGCTGATGTCCGTGCTGGAGCCGATAAGCGGCCTCGTGCAGCGCCTGCAGGCGTTTCAACCCGACGTGTTGATCACCTACCCGAGCTGCGCCGCCGCGCTGGCGCTCGAACAGGCCCGAGGCGCATTGCGGCTGCGCCTGGACGAGCTGTGGCTGGGCGGCGAACAGCTCACCCCCGGTCAGCGCGGCCTCGTGCGCAGCGCCTTCGGCTGCCGGCTGCGCAACAGCTACGGCGCTTCGGAGTTCTATTCGATCGCCTTCGAATGCAGCCACGCGCAATTGCACCTCAATGGCGACTGGGTCATTCTGGAGCCCGTCGATGCCCGCGGGCGCGCGGCAGCCGGCGACGCGTTCTCGCACGGTGCGCTGCTGACCAACCTGGCCAACCGGACCCAGCCGCTGCTGCGCTACGCATTGCCCGATCGCATCCGCTACGCCGCCGCGCCCTGCGCCTGCGGTAGCGCCTGGCCGGTGATCGAGGTGCAGGGCCGCTGCGGCGACACGCTGGATCTGCCGGGGCCCGAGGGCCGCATCCGCCTGCTGCCGCTGGCGCTCGAAACGGCGATCGAGGAAGACGCCGGCGTGACCCAGTTCCAGTTGCTGCTGCGCAGCGACACGCGCCTCGAGCTGCGGCTCGAGGCCGGCGCCGCCGATGCGGCGGCGGCGCTGGCGCGCGCGCGCCGCGCCGTGCTGGCATTCCTGGCAGGGCAGGGCCTGCGCGGCGTGCACGTCGTCTGCAGCCGTGCGGCTGTCCGACGCCAGAGTGGCAGCGGCAAGCTGCGGCGCGTCGTCGATGCGCGCGCGCCGGGGGCCGAGGCGCCCGTTCCAGCCTGATCGATGGCGCCCGGTCCGGTCTCAGGCTATCCGGGCGGCGGGCCAGGGCGAGGCCGGCGCCGGGTCCGGCGGCAGGTCGCGCGGGCGTGTCGACGCCTGGCGACCCGCGCTCCGCGTGCCGCGCGCCTGCTTCCTCAGCAGCGGCATGTCGATGATCTCGATCTCCCGATTGACCACCTTCAGGCAACCCAGCTCGGCGAGGGTGCCGAACGAACGGCTGACGGTTTCGTGCGCGACGGCGAGAAAGCTCGCGATGTCGCGCCGGCACATGGTCAGCCGCAGCCGGCGGGGCGAATGGCCCATCGCGGCCATGCGCGACGACATCCACAACACGAAGCGCGCCAACCGCACTTCGGACGACACGGCGGCCATCATCTCGGCGGACTCGAACAGCTGCCTCAGCCGGCGGCTCACGGCCTGCAGGAACGCGGCGTCGAAGCCGGCCGAGCGGATGCGCAGGCGGCGCAGTTCCTGCAACGGCAGGGCATAGAGCGTGCATTCCTCGAGGGCCAGCGCGGTCACCGACTGCGCACCGCTGCTCAGGCCATCGAAGCCGAGCACGTCGCCGCGGCCGGCGAATGCGACGACCTGCTCGTAGCCGTCGTCGTCGAGCTTGACGCAACGCATCGTGCCCGAGCGCACCACATGCAGGCTGTGCAAGGGCGAGCCCTCGTGGAACAAGGTCAGGCCTTCGTGCACGCGCACGAGGGCCAGCACCTCGCGCGCCTCGTCGGCCGGCAGGGTCTGCGCATTGCCGCCCATCAGGGCGACGATGTCGGCCAGGGTGCCTTGGACCTCGAAGGACGGCGCCGCAGGGGCACTCGGCGGCAGCGGGCGCGGGGCTGGCGCACGGAAGTCGATTCGATGAACGGTACTGCTCAAGGCGCTCTCCGGTGATCGCGGCGGGTGGTGGTCATCCGCCGATACGGAAGTCTGGCTCGAGCGCCCGGCCGTGCCTATCGGCGGAAGCGACGTCCTCGCTGAGGCGCAATCCGGTTCTGGATTCGGAAAATTCCGCTTCCGATCGGAATTTTCCGAATGAAACCCGGCGCATCGCGGCGCCGCCGGCGCGCACGCACGCTCACGGCCGTTGCGCGGGTCGACACCAGGGGGTCGGTCGCGGCATCCACGCGCGGGCTTCTTGATCCGCGACATGTCCGGCGCGCGATGAGCGGCGCAAGCTCGACCGTGCAGCATGGCTGCGGCTGTGGGAGTCGAGTTCGATGGTTCTCCCCCTGACGGCGTCTCGGCCGACATTCCTGATCGTCGACGACCATGCCGTCGTGCGTGAAGGGCTCATGCGCATCCTGCGCAACGCGGACCCCGCCTGGAACGTCGTCGAGGCCGAGGACGCGCGCAGTGCCCTGGGCAAGTTGCTGACGGAATCGTTCGATCTGGCCGTCGTCGACCTCTCGATGCCCGGCATGAGCGGGCTCGAGCTGATCAAGCGCCTGCACCAGCTCTATCCGCATCTGAAGGTGCTGGTGCTGAGCATGCATGCCGAGGAGCAGTACGCGTTGCGCGCCTTGCGCGCCGGTGCGCGCGGCTACGTCACCAAGGACGGCGCCGGGCACGAACTGGCCGCGGCCGTGCGCAAGGTGCTCGACGGCGGCATCTACCTGACGCCGAACCTGGCCGAGCGCGTGATCCTGCAGATGACCGGTGACGCGCCGGCACCCGGCCACGACAGGCTCAGCGACCGCGAGCTGGAGGTGCTGCGGCGCCTCGTCGCCGGCGAACGACCGGGCGAGATCGCCGACGCGCTGCACCTGTCGGTGAAGACCGTCAGCACGCACAAGAGCCGGATCCAGGAGAAGCTCGGCTTGCCGGGCACGGCCGCGCTCGTGCGCTACGGCCTCGAGCATGGCCTGCTGGCGGAATCCGCGGGTCCGTCGCCGGTGGCTGCGCGCGAGCGCGACGAGGAGCCGGGAGCCGCCTGAACGGCGGCGCTCAGAGGCAGGCGAAGAAGGTCACGTAGCGCGCGTCGGCGGCGATGCCCATGCGGGCGACCTTGGGCTCGAGCAGGTTGCGGTCGTGTTCGGGCGACAGGCGCCAGCCCGTCAGCAGCGCTTCCGCGGTCGGGTAGTTGCGGCCGACGTTCTCGACGCAGATGCGGCTGCGCGTGCGCGTGAAGCGGTCGTAGAAGCCTTCGTGCGTCAGCTCCCGGCGCGTCGCCATCTCGACGCTGTGTTCCGCGGCCAGCGTCGCCAGGTCGTCGGTGACGACCAGGGGCGGCAGGCCGTGATCGGCGCGATAGCGATTGATCAGCTCGGCCAGGTGGCGGCCGAAACCGTCGAGCGACTGCGCGTGTGCCGGGGTGGCGATGGCGATGGCGATGGCGATGGTCATCGCCAGTGCGGGCGTGCGTTTCTTCATGGGCGGCGTCCGGGAGGGCGTTGGCCGTGAGAATCGACCCGCGCGCCGCCATCTTGAACCACGCCGGGCGGGCGCAGCGCCCGGCGGCAGGATCCCGCGGCGGATCCTGCGCAATCATGCGCGAATCAAACGCCCTTCGCGCCTTTCGCGCGCGGCAGGCCGCCGCAACCGGCGGCGACCAGGGCCGGCGGCAGGCCGCCCGAGCGGCTCGTCCGTGCGGGCCGCTGGCCAGCGTCGCCGCGCAACACGGACAGGTTCTCCGCCGCCATCTCGGCGCCCTGGTCGGCGGCGACACGGAACCAGCGCTCGGCCGCCGCGTCGTCGCGCGCCACGCCCTGGCCCGTCGCGTAGAGGACGCCGAGATTGTTCGCGGCCGCCGTGTCGCCCGCCTCGGCGGCGCGCTGCAGCCAGACGGCGGCGCGCCTGTCGTCGTGCGGCACGCCGCGGCCGCTCATCAGCATCCAGCCCAGCACGCTTTGCGCCCCCGCGTGCCCCTGGCCGGCGGCGGCCGTCAACAGCCGCGCGGCCTCGTCGGGGTCCTTCGCGATCCCGCGTCGGCACAGCATCGCCACGCCGAGGTCGTAGCGGGCCTGCGCGTCGCCCGTGGCCGCGCGCTCGCGCAGGCTGGCGATCGACGGCCGCGGCGGCACGTCGGGCGCCGCCGGGGCCGGCACGAACCACGAGACCGCGGCGAGCAGCGCCACGAGCCTGGCCGCCGCCGGGACGAACCGCGCGCCGCGCCTGTGCGTCTTCATGCAGGACCTCCGGATGTGCGCCGCGGTCGCACCGCCAGGACGGCGAGCGCGGTGCCGACGAGCCACCAGCTCGACGGCTCCGGCATCTGGCCACCGGGCGGCGTGATCTCGGCGCGGACGCCGAGCACCGAGACGTTGTTGCAGACGTACGGCACCATCACCGAGTAGGTCTTCCCAGACCGGTCCTCGGCCTCGTAGAGCGCCGCGTACTCGACGTGCCCGGCCGGGAAGTTCACGATCGTGTCGAAGCACATCGCGTTGCCGAAGCCCATGGCGGCGATCTGCGGCCTGAACAGATGGCGACCGTCGATCGACCGGATCGCCTTGCGCGAGATCTCCAGCCGGTCCTTGGTCCACCCGTATTCGACCATCTGGCTGATGCGCTGCACGACCTCGGGAGGCAAGAGCTGCGTCGCGTTCAGCGCCTGTTCGACCGAGCCGCGATAAGGCGTGCGGCCGGGCACGCCCCAGACGCAGCCGTGGCGCAGCGCCAGCGGCGTCGGGTTGCCGCCGACGCGCGGGTCGGCACGCAGCAGTTCGCGGCCGTCGTCGTAGGCGCCCGCGGCGACTGCCAAGGGCCCGGTGCCGAGATCCTGCACGGCGTCCGCGGCCACCGTCGGTGTCCGCGGTCCGACCGCCGGTCTCGCCGCACGGTGCACGAGCAGCGCGACGCCCATGCCCGCCGTGGCCAGCGCGGCGCCGGCCAGCATCCAGGCCAGGCGGGTCTGCCACGGCGGATGCGCCGGCATGCCCGGACCCGCCCACTCGCGCCCGACCACGCCTTCCCAGCCGCAGGCGGGGTCGCTGCAGCGGTAGCGATGCACCGAGCGGAAGACGCTGATCCAGCGATCCAGCGGATGCCGGTGCAGGCGCTTCAGCGGCAGACCGCACGAAGGGCAATGTCCGCCGTCGGGCAACGATGGGGTCTGGTGCGTGGCTGGCATGTCGTGCGTCGAAAGCTGTACGGCCGATCCAACCGTAGCCCGACCATTGCACGCCCGCGGCGTTGCGGGGCGGTTGAGCATCGTCAATGGCCGTTCGCGCCGGCGCACGCGCGGCATGCCCGGGGCCCGGGCCGTCCGGCCGCCGGCCGATTGCGCCGGCTCAACGCGACCAGGCGGCCGGCGCGCGAAGATCGCCGCGTCGGCCGGCGCCCGCGTGCCAGCGCGCGTCCCGACGCCAGAGGGTTCGCATCATGCCGAGCACCGAGGTCTACAGCCAGGCCATCAGCCGCGACGTGCTGCTCGACACCTACGCCCAGCCGGGCGAGAGCAGCATCGACGACGTGCGCCGGCGCATCGCGCGCTCGCTGGCGCGCTGCGAGCCGGCCGAACAGCGCGGGTCGTGGGAGGCGCGCTTCCTCGAAGCCCAGCGCGCCGGCTTCATCCCCGCCGGCCGCATCGCCGCCCATGCCGGTGTCGGCGGCCGCAACACGCTGATCAACTGCTTCGTCCAGCCGCTGGGCGACTCGGTCGCCGCGCCCGAAGGCGATGCGCCGTCGATCTTCCAGGCGCTGGCCGAGACGGCCGAGACGCTGCGCCTGGGCGGCGGCGTGGGCCTGGATTTCTCGCCCATCCGGCCCCAGGGTGCCTGGGTCGCAGGCACCGCCACGCAGGCTTGTGGCCCACTGGCCTGCATGCAGTTGTTCGAGTCGGCTTGCACGGTGCTCGACCGGCCCGGGCGGCGTTGTGCGCTGATGGGTGCCCTGCGCTGCGACCATCCGGATATCGAATCGTTCTGCGACGCCAAGGCCGGCGGCGGCCTGTCGCATTTCAACCTCTCGGTGGCGATGACCGACGCCTTCGGGCAGGCGCTCGAATCCGATGGCGAGGTCGAGCTCGTACACCGGGCCGCGCCCGGCCCGGCGCAGAAGGATGCCGGCGCCGTGCGTCGTGCCGACGGCCTGTGGGTCTACCGGCGCGTGCGCGCGCTGGCACTGTGGGAGCGCATCGTGCGCGCCGCGCATGGCCACGGCGAGCCCGGCTTGCTGTTCATCGATCGCATCAACGCCGACAACAGCCTGGCCTATTGCGAGGCCATCGCCACCACGAACCCTTGCGGCGAGCAGCCCTTGCCGCCCTACGGTGCCTGCTGCCTGGGCTCGGTCGACCTCACGCGGCTGGTGCTCGCCCCCTTCGAAGCCGCCGCGCGCTTCGATTTCGGGCTCCTGCAGGCCATCGTGCCGACCGCCGTGCGCATGCTCGACAACGTGCTCGACTTGACGGCCTGGCCGCTGCCGCAGCAGCGCGAGCAGTCGCTGGCCAAGCGCCGCATCGGCCTCGGGTTCACCGGCCTGGGCGACGCGCTGGTGATGCTCGGGCTGCACTACGACAGCGATGCGGCGCGCGCGATGGCCGGGTCCATCGCCTGCGGGCTGCGCGACGGCGCGTATCGCGCGTCCGTCGCGCTCGCGCGCGAGCGCGGCCGCTTCGTGCTGTTCGATGCCGACCGCTATCTGCACGAGGGTGGCCATGCCTCGCGGCTGCCCGCGCCGATCCGCGAAGAATTGCGCCGCCACGGACTGCGCCATTCGCACCTGCTCTCGATCGCGCCGGCCGGCAGCGTGAGCCTGGCCTTCGCCGACAACGCCAGCAGCGGCATCGAGCCCGCCTATGCCTGGCATTACCTGCGCGACCGCCTGCGTCGCGACGGCAGCGGCGTCACCGCCTACGACGTCGAGGACCATGCCTGGCGCCTGTACCAGCGGCTCAAGGGCCCACGGGACGTGCCGACGCCGGCCTTCGTCACGGCGCTCGAATTGCCCGTGCGGGCGCATCTGGCGATGGTCGCGGCGGTGGCGCCGTATATCGACGGCGCCATTTCCAAGACCGTCAACGCGCCCGAGGATTGCAGCCTGGCGCAATTCGATGCCCTTTGTCGCCAGGCCTGGCACGCCGGGCTCAAGGGCGTGACGGCGTTTCGCCCGAATCGCGTCCTCGGCTCGGTGCTGCACGCGCCGGATCGGCACGTGCGCCGGCAGGCCTGCGACGGCTGAGCGCAGGCGCGTGCCGTTGACGCGGCTCAATGCCGGCGCCGCCGACGGTGGGACCATGCTCATCCGATCCCGCCGAACTGGAGTACCGCATGGACCGCCCGACCAGCAAGCCCGTCGCGGGTGCCATGGCGCCCGAGGCGGCGCACGCGCCCACCGAAATGACGCGGCAGTTCGTCAACCTGTCGCTGGCGTCGGCACAGGACGGTGTCGCGTGGCTGCAGCAATGGCAAAAGCTCAACCTGCAGGCGATCGAGTTGGCTGCGGGCCAGCTGTCCGATGCGATCCACGAGGCCCGGACCGCGGCCAGCGTGCAGGACATCTGGAGCGCGGTCCTGAATCTCGCCGGCCGGCAGTGGGCGCAAGGTTTCAACCAGCTCTCGGCACAGGCTGCGCAATGGACCGAAAGCGAATTCCAATTCGCCGATCGCCTGCGCACCGAGGCCGTGGAGTGCGCGCAGGAGGCGCTGGTCGATGGCGACTCGGCGCCGCGCGCGGGCGCGGCTGCCGCCGACCTGCCTTGGGAGCCGCTGATGCGCCTGCAGGACCGCTGGCTGGCCGCGACCCAGGCCCTGGTGGACCGCGCCAACGCGGCGGCCAAGGCGTCCTAGGCCGCATCGGTGTCGCGCTTGGGGACCGATGTTCGATGGCCGTCGCCTGCAGCGATGGGGCTGCCGTCCAAGCGATGCGGGGAAGTCATGAAGCCATGGCCCACTCGTGACACGACGCTCGAGGCTGCGGCATCGCCGGTCCTAGAGCGCTTTCTCGATGCGCAGGCACGCCTGCTCGATACCGTCTTCGCGGAGATCGCTGGCGGGCGCAGGCGCGGCCATTGGATGTGGCTCGCCTTCCCCCGGCTCAGTTCTCCGGGCCTGCGGAAGATGTCGAAACCCTGCGGCCTCGCGTCGGTCGCCGAGGCGCGCGCCTACTGGCAGCACCGGCTGCTGGGACCGCGTCTGAGGAACTGCACGAAACTGGTACTCGCCCACCAGGAGATATCGATCCGCGAATTGCTCGGCGCCCCGGAAGATGCGATGTTCCAGTCGTGCATGACGCTGTTCGAGGCCGTTGCGCCCGAGGAGCCGGCTTTCGCGCGCGCCCTCGAGCAGTTCTTCGGCGGTGCGCGCGATGCGCGCACGACGGCGATGCTCGCGGCGTCAGGCCTGGCGTCATCATCGGCCGCGGCGAAGGCCGCGTGATCGCCCCGGCCGCGCCGCGGTGGCGCGCGAACGGAGCCCGGTATGCATCTGCCGACGCCTATACTTAGGTAGGACATGCATTGAGATCAATTCAATTGCGCGGTCTCTGGATGTCTTCTGCATTCCACAACCCGTACGTCGCCCCCGGCGGTTGCCAGGCACGCCATGAGCAATGAAGCGCCGATGGTTTCGTCGGACGACTCGCGACCGCAGGCGCATCGATCGCTCGCGGAACTCGAAGCGGCGAAACGCGAACTCGAGCAAAGGCACGAGGCGCTGCGCCGCAGCGAGCAGCGCTATCGCGTCCTCGTCGAGCATTCGCCCGAGGCGATTGCGGTCCATCGCGCCGGCGTGCTGGTCTATGTCAACCGGGCGGCGATCGATCTCTTCGGCGCGCGCACCGAAGCCGATCTGGTGGGCAGATCCATCCTCGATCTGATACACGCCGACTCGCACGGTTTCGTGCTGACGCGCGTGCACAGCGCGGTCGAGGACGGCGTCGACAGCGTGCCCGCCGACGTCGCCCTGCTGAAGTTGGATGGCTCGCGCATCGAAGCGGAAATCCAGGGCTTGCCGATCCTCTTCGAAGGTCAGGCCTGCCTGCTGGCTTCGATGCGCGACATCACGAAGCGCAAGCAGACCGAGGAGGCGCTGCGCAGGAGCAGGGCGAGGCTGCGCGGCATCTTCGAATCGGCCACCGACGCCATCATCAGCGCCGACGAGTCGCAGGTCATCGTCAGCGCCAATCCGGCCGCCGCCCGGATGTTCCGCTGCGCATTGGGCGAGATGGTGGGCTCGCCGCTGGAGCGATTCATCCCCGCGCGCCATCGCGCCGCGCATCGCGGCGACGTGCAGGCGTTCGGCGCCACGGCCTACGCCGGCCGCCGCATGGGGCTGGCGCGCGACGTCACGGCCTTGCGTGGCGACGGCGACGAATTCCGCATCGAGGCCGGCATCTCGCATGTGGAGATCCACGGCAAGCCGCTGTACACGGCGATCCTGCGCGACATCACGCAGCGCCTGCATGCCGAAGAGGAGTTGCTGGCGAGCAAGGCGACGATGGAGGCCGCGCTGTCGAGCATGAGCGACGCGGTGTTGCTGACCGACGCCCAGGGGCGATTCGTCAATTTCAACGAGGCGTTCGCGACGTTTCACCGCTTCGAGAGCAAGCCGGCGTGCCCGAAGACGCTGGCCGAATACCCGGCGATACTCGACGTGTCCAGGCCCGGCGGGGAATTGCTGCCGCTCGAAGAGTGGGCGGTACCCAGCGCCTTGCGCGGCGAGACCGGGACCGGCGTCGAGTACAAGTTGCGGCGCAAGGACACCGGACAAAGCTGGATCGGCAGCCACAGCTATGCGCCGATCCGATCGGCCGCTGGGGCGGTCATCGGCGCGGTCGTCACGTGCCGCGACGTCACCGCGCAGAAGACAGCGCTGGCCGACCTCGAGGCGTCGCACGCGACGCTGCGGCGGCTCATCGCGGTGCAGGACAGCGTGCAGGAGGAAGAGCGCAAGCGCATCGCCCGCGATTTGCATGACGACCTGCAGCAGACGCTGGCCGGCATCCGCATCGAACTCGGCGCGCTGGCCGAGCGCCTGGCCGCCGATCCGACGCACGCGCTGCCGCTGGTCTCCGAGGTCGACCGCCTGGCCCTGGCGGCCGTGACCTCGACGCGGCGCATCGTCAACGACCTGCGCCCCCAATTGCTCGATGAACTGGGCCTGGTGCCGGCGCTGGAGGTGCTGTCGGCCCAGTTCGCCAGGCGCAAGCGGATCGCCTGCAGCCTCGATGCCCGCGCCGATCTGGGCGCGGCCCTGATGGCGACACCCGCCGTCGCCGGCGGCCTGTTCCGCGTGACCCAGGAAGCCCTGAACAACATCGCCAAGCACGCCAAGGCATCGGCCGTCGAGATCAGGCTCGGCCCCACCGGCGACGGCCTGGCCCTGCTGCGCATCCACGACAACGGCACGGGCATCCGCAAGCGCGACCGCAGCAAGCCCGAGGCCTTCGGCTTGCTGGGCATGGCCGAGCGCGTCCGTGCGCTGGGCGGCCAGTTGCGCATCGACAGCAATACCGGCGGCACGACGATCGAGGTGCTCGTGCCACTGCCCCACGCGACCTCGCGGCCCGCGATGCAGGCCGATTTCCCGCCGACCGCGACCTCGTCGGTGCCCGGCGAGTTGAACGAGCGCCATGGCGATCGACATGTGGCGGGGCTGGAACTGGGCAATCCGCTGCAGGCCGTCGTCGATGCGATCGGGGGCCACGTGGCGGTGCTCGACCGGCAGGGAACGATCCAGCTCGTCAATCGGTCCTGGCGCGAGTTCGCCGAGCGCAACGGCGATCCCGGCATGCGCCGCACGGGGCCTGGAATCAACTACCTCGATGTCTGTCGCCGCAGTGCCGCCGATGACCCGTCGGCCCTGCCGGTTCTGTGCGGCATGAGCGAAGTGCTCGACGGCACCCGCGAGGCATACATCGTGGAGTACGCCTGCGACGGGCCCGGCGAGCCGCGCTGGTTCCGCATGCATCTGGCCCGGATCACCGGGGACGGCGCGATCGTGACCCATACGCATCTGGGCAGCCGGGTCCCTGCGGCACCGCCGGTCGATGGCCCGAGGCCCCCGAGCTGAGCCGAATGCCGGTGGGTGTTGAGCGCGCGCAACGCCGGGCCGGACTTGGGTGCGAGACTCGCGCCTCGGACGGCGCACAGCCGTCCATGGGATCGCGGGACATGGATGTCGTGGTGGTCGAGGATTCGAAGCCGTTCCAGGACGTCGTGGCCCGCCTGTTGTCGTCGGTGGAAGGGCTCGAGATCGTCGGCATGGCCGAGGACGTCGACGGTGCCTGCAGCCTGATCGACGCCAAGGAACCCGATGTCGTCGTGCTGGATGTCGAATTGCGCGATGGTGGCCGCGGCATCGATGTCCTGCGCCATGTCGTGCGCGAACACCCGCGCGTGAAGGTGATCGGCCTGTCCAACCGCGACTGGGAATTCCTGCGTCCCGTGTTCCTGCGTGCCGGCGCCGCCGCCTGTTTCGACAAGGCCACCGAGTTCGTGCAGGCGCGGGACTGGCTCGCCGCATGCGCGCGGGCACGGCCCATCCGGCCCGGCATCGGCCCCCACCGCGGTCGTCGTTGACGAAACGCAGTCGGGATCGGGATCGAGCCCGTAATCTCGAACGCGATGCGCCGGCGCGCGCCATGCAGCGTGATCTTCACATTGCAGCGGCGCCGGCGGCCGACACGGGTCGGACGAGGGAGGTATGGAGCGGCGTGCACGAGCAGGGACCTCCGGTGCGGACGGCGTCGATCCGCGAGCGCGCCGCGTGCGTCGTCAGCTGATCGCGGGCGCGGTGGCGATGGGCCTGCTGGTGTCCTCCATCTGTGCATCGGCGCTGTGGCGCTCCTGGGACGCGGCGATGCAGCGTGCCGACGCCGAGGCCGCCAATCTGGCGATCCTCATCGATCACAACGTCTCGTCGATACTGGACAAGGCGAGTGTCGTGCTCGCCTCGACGGCGGCGCAACTGGAACGCGAGATCGCGGCGCGCGGCATCGATCGCAGCGCGATCGGGAACCTGGAGGACGGCGCGACCGCACTCGTGCCCGAGATCGCGCAGATCGGCGTCTTCGACGCGCAAGGCCAGCAAGTGTGCGGCGAGCAGCAGCCATCGCGTTGCCGGCGGCTGCAGGTCGCGGATCGCGACTATTTCCGCGGCTTGCGCGATGCGCCCGGGTCCGAGGTGCGGCTCTTCGGTCCGTATCCCGACCGGGTCGACCAGCGCAACAGCTTCGTGCTCGCACGCGCGCTGCGCGACGGCAGCGGCGCCTTCGCGGGCGTGGCGATCGCCGTGCTCCCGGTGCAGGACTTCGCGGCCGTGCTGGGCGCCGCGGACCTCGGCCGGGGCGGTGTCGTCACGCTGAGGAACGCCGGACTCGAACTCGTGCTGCGCCATCCGCAGGTGACCGAGCGGCCCCCCCACGCGGCCGGCGCCACCGTGTCCGAGGCCTTTGCGCGCGCCGTGAACGCCGCGCCCGACGAGGGCCGCTACCGGGGCGCGAGCGCGCTCGACGGCATCGAGCGCCAGATCCACTACCGCCGCCTGCGCGGCTTTGCGCTCTACGTCGTCGTCGGGCTGGCGACCAACGAGTTTCTCAAGCCCTGGCGCACCGAGGCGATGTGGACGGGGATCTTCCTCGCGCTGCTGGCGGCGTCGTCGGCGGTGACGGCGCGCCTGCACTACGGCGCGACGCAGGACAGGGAGCGCATCCAGGAGCTGTACGACGGCGCGCCCTGCGGCTACCACTCGCTGGACGCCGACGGCACTTTCCGCCGCATCAATGCCACCGAACTGCGGTGGCTGGGCTGCTCGCGCGAGCAGGTGATCGGCAAGCTCGCCATCACCGACTTCCTGAGCGACGAGAGCAGGGCGACGTTCGGTCGCCATTTTCCCGAGTTCCTGCGCAGCGGCCGCATCGAGGGCGTCGAACTGGACCTCGTCGGACGCGACGGGACGGTGCGCCGCGTCGTGGTCAGCGCCACGGCCCTGCACGATGAGCAGGGCCGCATCACCTTGACCAACTCGGTGCTCTACGACATCAGCGAGCTGCACGCGGCGCGGCGCGACCTGCGGGAGCTCGCCGCCCGGCTCGAAGAGCGGGTCGAACAGCGCACGCACGAGCTGCGGCTGCTGGCTGCCGAGCTCGACGCGGCCCAGACGCGCGAGCGCCAGCAGATCGCGCGCGACCTGCACGACGACCTCGGCCAGACCCTGGCGGCGGCGCGCATCCATCTCGGCGAGCTGAAGGAGCGCGTGGACGGCGAGAGCCGCCACAAGGCGCTACGCGTCGACGAGCTGATCGAGGGCGCCACGCGAGCGACGCGCTCGCTGGCGGCGCAGCTGACGCCGCCGATGCTCGACGACCTGGGCCTCGCCGCGGCGCTCGAGTGGCTGGGCGAGGAGATCGAACGCAACTTCGGGCTCGAGGTCTCGGTGGTGGACGACGGGCAGGACAAGCCGCTGTCGCCCGAAGCGCGATCGATCCTCTACCGGGCGACGCGCGAGTTGCTGATCAATGCCGCCAAGCATTCGGGCACGCACCAGGCGGAGGTGGAGGTCGAACGCCGGAACCACGAGATCGTCGTGCGCGTCGCCGATGGCGGCGCGGGATTCGACGCCAAACGGCTGACCGCCGCCAAGGGGCAGGGCATGGGGCTGCTCAGCGTGCGCGAGCGCCTGTCCTTCATCGGCGGCAGCGTGGCGCTGCGCAGCATTCCCGGCGAGGGCACCGTCGTCACGCTGACGGCGCCGCTGGCGTCCGCGTCCGAAGCAGGATGGGCCTGAGAGATGACCATCCGCGTACTGCTCGTCGACGACCACCCGATCCTGCGCGATGCGCTGCGGCTGACCCTGGATCGCGAGGTCGATCTCGAGGTCGTCGCCGAGGCCGGCAACGGCCGCGAGGCGGTCGCCCTGGCCCGCACGAGCCGGCCCGACGTGGTGGTGCTGGACATCGCGCTGCCGGACGTGAGCGGGATGGAGGTCGCCGCGCTGATGCGTCGCCTGGATCCGGCGCCGCGCATCGTGGCGCTTTCGGCCTACAGCGACAAACGCTTCGTGACCGAGATGCTGCGCGCCGGCGCCGAGGCGTACGTGACCAAGTCGTCCGCCAGCGGCGAGCTGGTGCTGGCGATCCGCGCCGTGGCGGCCGGGCGCAACTACCTGTGCCCCGAGGTGGCCGACGCGCTGGTCTCGGAGGTGCGCAGCCATGGCGGCGCCGACGGCGTGCCGCGACTGGGCCGCCGCGAACGCGAAGTGCTGCGCCTGGTCGCGGAGGGACTGCGCTCGGACGCGATCGCCGAGCGCCTGAGCATCTCGCCGGCGACGGTGGAGGTGCACCGTCGCAACATCATGCACAAGCTCGGCCTGCAGGGTGCCGTCGAACTCACGCGCTACGCGATCCGCGAAGGCATCGTCGTGCCCTGAGGAGGCCGCAGGACTACCGGAAATCCGGTACTGCGAATTCAGGCCGGCCGGGATTCCCGGCGCATCCGGCATTCGATAGATTTGCAGCAAGGTCAAACGACGGGGTGGCTGGATGCAGGCGGCGGTCGTGTTCGAATTCGAGGTGCCCCGCGCGTTCGTCAGCGATGCGCAGAGCGTGCTCTTCTTCGCGCACCATGGCGCCAGGCCCCTGCGCTGCTATGTGACGCGGCAGGCGCTCGTCGCGCGCTTCGGCGCCAGCGACGCGCAGTCCGACGAAGACGGGCGGGGCTGTCTGCAGGCCTACGACGAGCACCGCGAGGAGATACGCGCGCTGGCATGGCGGAAGTTCCAACGCAGCCGCGCGCCGGGCGGGGCGCTCGTCATCGATGCGGACGACATCGTCGAAGGGCCGGCGGGTGGCACCGCGGCCGCCGCCGCGCGCCATGGTTGAGACCCGCGACGTCGCGAGTGCGGGCAACGCCGGCGAGGCGGTCGAACGGGTCGACTGGCTGATGGGCGGCGCGGCCGAAGCCGCGATGCTGACCGATCCGGCCGGTCGCATCGTCTACGTGAACGCGGCCTTCATCGAGATGACCGGCTATGGCCGCGACGAGGTCCTGGGACGCACGCCCGCCTTGATGAAATCGGGTGAACAACCCGCGCAGTTCTACCGGGACCTGTGGCGGGTCGTCTGCGACGGGCGGGAGTTCCGCGGCCTGCTCGTCAACCGGCGCAAGAACGGTGAGCTCTTCCACGAGGAGAAGGCGATCCGTCCGCTGTTCGACGCCGCCGGCCGCATCACGCATTTCCTGTCCTGCGGCCGCGATGTCAGCGACCGCGTCGCTGCGCTGGCGCGATTGCACCGCGCGGCCACGCACGACGCGCTCACCGGACTGCCCAACCGGCTGCTCCTCCTCGAACGCCTGGGTGCCGCCATCGCTCGCGTTCGCGACGGCGGCGCCGGCTTCACGCTCGCCCTGGTCGACATCGACGATTTCAAGCGCGTCAACGACGAGCATGGCCACGCCATCGGTGACGCGGTCCTGCAGGGTGTCGCCCGGCGCCTTCAACAGGGCGTGCGCAAGGCCGATACGGTGGCGCGCCTGGGGGGTGACGAATTCGCGCTGTTGCTCGAGGGCAGTTGCGATGAGGCCGACGCATCGCAGGTGTTGCGCGCCATCGTCGACACGTTCGCCGCCGCACCCAGGCCCGGCCAGGAGGGGCCGCGTGCGCGGGTCAGCATCGGCGCCTGCGTGGACCGCGCGGGACTCCTGGGCATGCCGCGCCTGCTCGAACTGGCGGATCGGGCGATGTACGAGGTCAAGCGGGACGGCGGGCGGGGCTTTCGCGTCTGCGTGGCGGACGCGGCGAAGGTCCTGGTCGAGCAGACTCCAGTGCAGGCCTTGCGGGGACTCGATACGGCCGGTTGCGGGAGCGGCGAGCGGTCGCTGCGCATCCGGAGCGACGCGCCCTGGCCCACCGCCGCGGAGACGGTGCTGCCGAGCGCACAGAAAGGTGTTGGGCATGGTTCGATGGCGTATCGATAGAGGGCGGCCACGCCAAGTCTGGCGCATCACGTCCGAGGCGCCGCAAGGCGAATATGTCGAATCGGGTGCGCCGCGTCGGGGCGCGCCATCGGCCGACGCGTGGGATTCCGTCGGTTGGGTCTCGTCGTCTCACGACCTCGCCGCCGGCCTCGATGTCCTCGAAAGCGACGACCCGGCCTGGGTCCATGTCGTCGACAGCGGCGTCGAGAAGGCGGCCGGACGGCATCACGAGGATTGATCGAAGCGGAATTCGAATGGCGGTCAGGCCGCATCGATCCTGAAGGCCGCGGGTGGCCGCACCGTCGATTCGCGAGTATCGAACGCCTGGTTGCCGAGGATCACACCGTCACTGCTCGGCGAAGGCGCGTTCGATGACGAAATGGCCGGGCGTGGAGGTATTGCCTTCGGCGTAGCCGCGCGACCCGAGCTGATGCTTGAGATCGCGCAGCAGGCCGGGGCTGCCGCAGATCATCACGCGATCCTCCTCGCGATCGATCTCGGGCAGGCCGATCGCCCGACACGATGGGCTGCAGCCGCGACGTCGGTAGGCCGTCCGGATCATCTTGTGGGGCAACGCCACCAGCGTCACGCGCTCGCCTTCCTCGAGCGCGCCATAGGTCGGGGCAGTGGTCTGATGGGAGCAGGGCACGGACTCGTCGAGCAGCGAGCGGCCGGCCGCGGTGAGGCTGACATGCATGTTTCGGCCATCGTCGACATGGTCATCGATTTCCGCTATCCGTCGACCGCGCTGGCCGTGCAGGAGATCGCGCGCCAGAAGGACAAGATCGACATCGTCTCGACCGGCGGGGCGATGGCCGTGACGAACAAGAACTGCTCGCCGACCGGATTCCAATGGGCCTGGGACACGTATCCGGTCTCGGTGCCTTTGGTCAACCGGCTGATCTCGCAGGGCAAGAAAAGCTGGTACTACATCACCGTCGATTACGCCTTCGGCCAATCGCTGGAGGCCGAATTCCGCAAGGCCGTCGATGCCCACGGCGGGATCAATGTCGGCGACACCAAGCACCCGCTCAATGCGGCCGATTTCAGCAGCCCCGTCGTCTCGGCGATCGCGTCGAAGGCCTCGGTGGTCGTGCTGGCCAATGCCGGCAACGACATGATCAACGGCGTCAAGGCGGCCGCCGAATTCGGCCTGACCAAGGGCGGGCAGACGCTGATCACGCCCTCGACCTTCATCACCGACGTCAAGAGCCTGGGCCTGAAGGCGGCGCAGGGACTGGTCTACGTCGATCCGTTCAAGACCGACCTCGATGCGAAGTCCAAGGACTTCGTCGAGCGCTACTACAAGCGCCAGAACGCCTATCCGACGCATGGCCAGATCGGCGTCTACTCGGGCGTGCTGCATTACCTCAAGGCCGTGCAGGCGGCTAAGGGCGTCGAGGGCATGGCGGTGGCCGACAAGATGCGCGAATTGCCGGTCGAGGATGCCTTCGTCCACGGCGGCAAGGTGCGCGCCGATGGCCGCATGCTCCACGACATGTACCTGGCGCAGGTGAAGACCCCCGAGGAATCCAAGGGGCCCTGGGACCTCGTGAAGTACCTCGGGACCATCCCCGCCGACGTGGCCGCGCGGCCCCTGTCGGCCAGCGAATGCCCGCTGATCAAGAAGTAGCCAGGAAGAGGCGCGGCCGGGCGCCGGCGCGCCGTGGCTGAGGCGGATCTGTGCCGGCGTCCTATTTCCCGCCGCGCGCCGCCGCACGGGGCTTCGGCGCGGCGCCCTTGCCGCTCGTCGCCGGCCGGGTAACGGCCGCGGGCCGCGCCCGCGGCTGCAGGCGGTTCGCGGGCGCGGCGGCCGGGATGCGGCAGGCCACCTCGGGCACTTCGACGCAGCGCCGGCAGGAAGGATCGGCGCGCAGGCCGTCGCTGTCGAACACCATGCCCAGCGGCGCATAGTGATGCTCGATGCCGGCCGGCGGCTGCAGCAGCGGCTGGCCGCCGGCGTCGAGCGGCCACAGCAGCCCGCCCGTGGCCACGCGCGCCGGGATCAGCCAGTAATCGCCGCTGCGGTACGAGCCGCCGGCGGCGAATTCGACCTGGACGCCATCCTCGAGATCGAGCCACACCGACTCGCCGCCGGCCGGCGTTTCCTGCACCGGCACCGCCCCTTCGACGAGCGTCACCTGGTCGTTGCCGCTCTGGTTCCAGCGCCGCAGCTTCGGGTGCACGTAATCCGCGCTCCAGGCCATCTGCCCGGCGGCCGGCACGCTGGCCGGATCGATCGTCAGCCGGTCGCCTTCGACGACGGCCAGCAGCAGCAACTGCCCCGGCAGCCCGGCGAGTTCGAGCGCGTCGTGCGTCAGCTCGACCCAGTCACCGGCGCAGAAGCCGCGGCCGCTCTGCGCCAGCAGCACGGCGCCTTCGCTGCCGAGCCAGCGCGTGGCCGTGCTGCCGTTGTCGCGCGACCATTTGAAGGTCGCCTGGCTGGCGTCGCCGCCGCGCTGGATCTCGACGCGGTAGAGCTGGTTCTCGGCGCCGCGGTAGGCAGCGCCGGGGGCGATGATGCAGGGGCCGGTATCCACCAGGCCCGGATCGATGCGCGCGCCCAGCAACGCGCCGGACAGCGTCGTCAGCGCCCCCAGCGGCGCCGTGCAGGGCGACGGTGACTGGTTCCAGGCCGGGTCCCAGGGCAGCGCCTTGACCTGCCACAGCGTCTTCGCGCGCGTGCAGGTGTCGGGGCCGCCGAGCGCCGGCTCGCGGATCGCATCGTCCTCGATCCAGGTGATGTGGCGCTCCCAGACATCGAGGTAGAGCCAGTAGCGCTGGTCGACGTTGCGCTGGTTGCTGGCCAGCCAGGCCAGCACCGCATCGCCGCCCTGGCCGTTGGCGTCGGGTGGCGCCGGCGTCCAGTCGGGCTGGTTGGCGTAATCGCAGGGCGCGTCGTTCTCGACGAGCAGCCCGTCGACGTAGTAATGCCCGGCGCTGATCGTCAGCTTCGGCGTGGCGCCGCTGGTGTCGATGTCGATCAGGAAGCCGTTGCCGTCGGCCGGGCCGCCGAAGGCGCCGAACAGGTCGCGCGTGAGCACGCGCAGGTGATGCAGCACGATGGCCGCCTGCTCGTTGAAATCGGCGTCGAGGGCGACGCGGCCCTGCTGCTGCTGCACCCGGTTGTAATGTTTGCCGGGGTCGAAGGTGTTGCGGGTGAAGTCGCCTTTCATGCTCGCCTCTTTCGATGTGGGAAATGATTCGGTTCAGTTGGCCAGGATCAGCCCGACGTCCATGCCCGCCGGCGTCGCGTCGGCCAGGCGCGCGCGCAGCCGGGCCTCGCGCTGCGGCTGGAACAGGTCGTGGTAGACGCCGAGCTCGGATTCGTCGTCGGCGCCGCGCTGGATCTCGACGGCGCAGCAGCGGCCGAGCTGGGCATAGGCCGGCGTGCCGTAGCGCCTGGAGGTGAATTGCGGCACGACGCGCGATTTCTCGCGCTCGATCGCCGCCGCCTGCGCCGCCGGATCGGCCTGCGCCGCGCGCGCCGCGGCGATGACGCCGTCGGGCTGGCAGTGGTAGCGCCGCGGCGTGCGGCAGCCGCAGGGCACGTAGCAATAGCGCATGCAGCCGATCTGCCGCCGCGCGACATTGACGCAGGCCGTGAACAGGCTGTTCTCGGCGAGGTCGATCGCATGCACGTCGACGATGCCGAACACCGTGACGTTGCGCAGCGTCAGCAGCGCATGCGCGATGCCGTCGCCCGGCGCGCCGATGGCCTGGCGCTCGGGGGCCGTGGCGTCGACGATGCTGTCGCAGATGCGGATCGGCAGCGGGTCGAGCGCCACCGCGTCCTCGGCGACGCGGATCGCGCCGACGATCGACTGCGTGATCTCGACCGACGCGCGCAGCCCCGTCAGCTCCAGGCTCGGTTCGGCCGGGCGGCGCGGCGCGCAGTCGCAGGTTATGCCCCAGCCGGGCACCAGCGTGCAATGGCGGATCGTCAGCCGCGCGCCGCAGACGGCCGCCGGCGCGCCCTCGCGCCCCTGCACCGCCAGCGCGCGGCCGGTGACGAGCAGGCCGTCGAGCGTGCAGCGGCTGGCGGCGCCCAGCGTCACCGACAGCGCGTCGGGCAGATCGGTCTGCCAGTCGATGAGCCGGATCACCGGCCGCACGCGCGACGCCGCGCGCAGCTGCAGCGACTGGCCGTCGGCGAGCTCGATGGCGATCGGCTCGACGTAGACGGCGCTCGAACACAGCTCGATCACCGCGTGCGTCGGCTGCTCGGCGCGCCAGCGCGCGAGCGCGTCGCCGATGCGGTGCAGCTCGTAGGCGTCGCCGTCGCCGACGCGGTAGAGCGTGAAGTCGCCGGCCGGATCGCGCAGCGTGCGCGCGTATTCGCCGCCGCCGATCATCGCCGGGAAGCCGTAGCGGTAGTCGACGCGCACGCCCTTCTTCGCCAGCTGGTTCGGCGGGAAGGCGATGCGGCCGAGCACCGGGTCGACCGCGATGCGCCCGGCCGGCGGCTCGTACTGCCAGCCGCTGAGGTCGGCCGGCATGATCGCGGCCAGCGGCACCGGCCCGTCGGGCGCGCCGGCCCAGCCCTCGACGTAGATCGCCAGGCTGGCGCCGTCGCCGAGGTAGCGCGAAGGCGCGGCGGCGAAGGCGGCGCGGCGGATCGGCGCCGGCAGGTTCATCTCGTCGGCGATCGAGGTCGGATCGGTCTCGCGCTGCGGCGCGACGAACAGCGGCGCGTCCTGCCCGAGCACGCTGAAGGTGTAGCAGTTCGGGCCGACCTCCTCGACGCAATAGGCCGGCGTGCGCGTCACCGGCAGGCTCAGCAGCCGCCAGACGAAGAGGCCGACGCTGGCGATGTCGTGGCGGCCGCTGCGGCGATGCGAATCGATGCGCCGCACGTCGACGCCATGGGCGATGGTGTCCAGCGGCGTGCCCAGGCGGTCCAGCGCATCGACGTCGCGCAGGTCGGCGATGCGATGGCGCTGCATCCAGAGGTGGTCGATCTGCTGGTTGCGCACGAGCAGCCTGAAATACTCGACGACGCGCGCCGGCCAGCCGGCGACGTCCTGCGCCAGCTGCTCGAGCAGCCAGGGCGTGCCCTTGGCGCGCCGGTTGCGGATCTCGTTGGCGACCTCGCGCCGCGGCACCAGCACGCGTGCGCTTTCGCCGCGCGGCGCATCGGGCGGCAGACCGCCGTCGGCGACCGGCGCGTAGCCGACGAGCGCGCCGATATAGGGCACGGCCCAGTCGTCGGCGGTCTCGATGAACCAGTTCTCGTAGAGGCGGGCGAGGTCGTCGTCGATGACGTTGACCTGCTCGGCGATGACGCGCAACAGCGCCTTCAGCGGATAGCCCTGGTCGGCATCGCGCTGGCGCTGCACCGTCGGCAGCAGCGCGTACAGGCGATCCAGGCGCGGATCGGCGGCGGGGGGCAGGGTGGTCGTGGTCATGGCGCGATCGGGTTGAGGATCAGCGTGTCGGGCACGTCGGGGACGAAGATCGCCAGCTCGGCAGGCCGCAGCTGGCCGCCGCGGTCGCGGCCGCCGCCGAAGGCGACGACGTCGGGCGGCAGCGCGGCGCGGCGGCGGCCGTTCTTGCGCCAGTCGCCTTGCAGCGCGACTTGCACGGCAGCGGTGATCTGCGGCTGCGTGACGAGGCGGCGCGAGCCGTCGGCGGCGGTCTCCTTCTCGGGGATCGCCGTCAGCACGTCGACATCGACCCAGGCGACGCCGCGCACGCCCTGGATCGCGGCGATGACCTCGGCCGTGCACACGCCCTGGCCGAGCGCGCGCCGGGCGAAGCCGAAGGTGGCGAGCAGCGTCGTGCGCACGGCGGCGGCGACATCCTCCCAGCGCCGGTCGGCGTCGATGGCGACGCCGGCCGACAGCACCAGCGCCTTCAGTTCGCGCGGCGCGACGATGAAAGGCAGGTCGGCGTCGCCGAGGCCGCGCAGCGCGGCGACGAGGTTGCGGTAGAGCGCGCCGGTGGCGTCGATCGGCGCATCGTCGACGCCGGCGATCGTCAGGTAGATGAGCTCGCGCGCGCCGTCGCTGGCGCGCATCGCGCTGGCCTTGGCGATGCCGGCGTAGGTGCGCGCGAAATCGGCGTAGTCGCGCACGGAGACCAGGCGGTCGAGCGCGGCCACGGCCAGCGGCGCGTTCTCGCGCGCCAGGTCGCGGTCCTCGCGGTCGGCGCCGCCGGAAGCCCGCAGCGGGTTGATCACCGCGCTGACACCCAGCGGGCGCGTCGCCAGCAGGCTGATCTGGCGCGCCTGGACATCGCCCGGCGCGCCGATGCCGCTGCGGTAGACCGCCTGCACGTTCTGCACGCCCGTGGGCAGTCGCGCGCCATGCGTGCCGTCGCCGAAGGTGACGGTGGTGGTGCCGTCGTCGGCGATGGCGCTGACATAGCCGCGGTCCTGCGGCCCGAGCCAGGCCAGCGAGCGCGTCTCCTGCCAGCGCACGCCGTCGACGTAGACGGCCAGCGTGCTCTCGGCGCCTTCTGCGGTGGCGGCGCTGACGTAGGTCAGCGGCGGCTGCTTGAGCGTGAAGGTCTGCCAGGGCTGGGTCGCGTCGCCGCTGCCGAGCAGCTCGTTGCGCGTCTCGCCGTGGGTGGCCTCGACGACGTTGCCGTGGATGGTCAGCGACCCGCGCTTGTAGGCATAGGCCGTCGGCGTCGCCAGCTGCAGCGTCGTGTGCGTGACGTCGCCGGGCAGCGTCGCGTCGTAGCCATGGACGAGGCTGGCGACCATCATCAGCTCGGCTGCCTGCACGCCGGACACGCCGGGGATGTCGCTGCGTTCGCCGCTGAGGATGACCCAGCGGCCCGACTCCAGCTCGTCGTAGAGCGCGCCGAGCTCGATGGCTTGCCCGCTGACATCGTCGGTGAGCGGCTCCTGCGCCAGCGTCAGCGGCCGGCTCTGCGCCAGCACCAGGGTCGAGCGCAGCGTCGGCATGTCGCTTGCGGCATCGGCCGTCCACCAGTCGCGCGTGAAGCGCAGCCGGGTGGCCTTGCCCGAGATGCCGTAGGCGCTGCGCTGCGCCGCATCGGCCGCGGCGATCGGCAACACCTGGGTCTGCGGCTCCGATCCCGCGAGCCGGCGCAGCACGGCGTAGCCGGGGGCCGAGACCGACGGGTAGAGCTGGTCGAGATAGAGACCATCGGTGGTCTCGCCGTCCAGCGTCCATTCGGTCCACTGGCCGGGCGGATTCAGCACGCCGTTCGTGTACGTGGCCTGGCGCGGCACCGCGGCGCCGAACAGCGACGCGCTCGTGCCCAGCAGATGGACGCCTACGAGCGGCGCCTGCGCGTCGTTGACGCGCGCGCCGGCCCAGGCGGCGTAATAGCTGTCGGCCAGCGTCGGCGCGAAGCGCAGCAGCATCTGCGGGGCAGGGTCGGCGCCGCGCGCGAAGGCGCTGCCGAGGTCGCGCCGCAGCTGCAGGCCGTTGGCCACCTGCGCGACGCGCGGCGCGAGCAGCCCGGCGACGAAGTCGTCCGGGCTCGTGATCGGCACCGGCGTGCCGCCGCCGAGCGCCGCGAGTGCGGCGGCGACGGCCGTCGCGAAGCTGCCGATGCGCTGCTGCACGGCCGGCGCGATGGCGCCGTCGGCGGCGTTGATCATGTCGCCGGCCCAATGGGCCGGATCGGCGTCATGGTCGAGCAGCGCCAGCGAGCGCAATTCGCGCGCGCGGTCGATGGCGCGTTGCGTCGCGCTGTCGGCGCCGGCATACATGGGCGCGAGGTCGGCGACGAGCGCGATGAGCAGGGCGACCGTCGCCGCCAGCGCCGGCGCCACCGGCTCGAGCGCGATCGTCGAGCGGCCGTCGGCATCGGGCCCGCTGGTCGAATGCACGCTGCGCAGCGCGGCGCTGCTGCCGTCGTCGGCGAACAGCAGCAGCAGCGGGTCGCCGGCGCGCAGCGCGCTGACCGAGTCGGTGACGAAGAGCTGCGCGATCGCCAGCGCATTCGCGAGCGTGATCGCCTGCGGCCGCTGCAGCCGCACCTGCAGGTCGTTCCACTCACGCCGCGCGACGAGATCGACGCTGGTTTCGAACGACTGCGGCGTTTCGCCCGGCCCCGGCAGGCTTTGCGCGCGCGTGCCGGCGGCGATCGTCACGGCCTCCTTCTGGTTGTCGTCGAGCGCGTAGGCGAGGTAGACGCTGGCCGCGACACCGGGTCGCAACTTGTAGCCGACGAGGTTGGCGAGCTCGAGCACCGAGCGACGTTCGGTCGCGGTGCCGAGATAGCCCTCGTTGGCGATGCGCTCGGTGTAGAAGCTCAGCAGGTCGGCGACGGTGGCCCAGCCGTCGAGCAGGGCGATGGCCGGGTCGGCCGCGTCTCGCGTGGTCAGCGCCGCCAGCGGTCGCAGCGTCGGGCCGGGCTGGCCTTGCGGCCCGGCGTCGCCCTCGACCGTCATCGTCGCCAGCCGCGACTTCATCGTCTCGAGGAAGCGGCCATGGCTGCCGACGCGCCAAGCCAGCGCCGGCAGGCCGGGGCGGTTGGCGATGGCTGCCGGCGTCAGCGGCTGCACGCCGGCGCAGCAGCCGCAGGGCAGCGAGGTCGAGGCGCAGCGGGAACACGCGAGGGTCGTCATCGCAAGCCTTTCGGGGT
>JAGWTU010000045.1 GCA_028868825.1 Burkholderiales bacterium
CGCTGGCGCGGCTGGCGGGCTTGCGCTGGCCGGATCCGTTGAAGATCACGTCCTGCATGCTCTCGCCGCGCAGCTCGCTGGCCTTGCTCTCGCCCAGCACCCAGCGCACGGCGTCCATGATGTTGCTCTTGCCGCAGCCGTTGGGCCCAACCACGCCCACGCGCTGCCCCGGCAACTGGAACGTGGTGGGTTCGGCGAACGACTTGAAGCCCGCGAGCTTGATCTGGGTGAGGCGCATCGGCGGCGGCGGAGGGCCCGTGCAATTGCTGACGCAAGTGCTTGATTTGAATGAAAAAATGCGCTCTGGACGGGAGCGCAAGCGGAGCTGGATGATAGCATCGCGGCCCTCCCGGAATCCTCCCACCATGGCCCGCAAGACCCCGACCCAACGCCTCGCCCCCGCCACGCCGCCCTCGGCGCCGAGCAAGGACCTGCAGGTGTTCCCGAACCCGGCCCCCGAGCGCGACTACGTGATCCGCTTCGACGTGCCCGAGTTCACCTGCCTGTGCCCGCTCACCGGCCAGCCCGATTTCGCGCATTTCGAGATCGAGATCGTCCCCGACCGCCGCTGCGTCGAATTGAAGAGCCTGAAGACGTATTTCTGGAGCTTCCGCAACGAGGGTGCATTCCACGAGAAGGTGACGAATGCGATCGCCGACGACATCGTCGCCGCGATCGCGCCGCGCTACCTCGCGATCCGCGCCGACTGGTATGTGCGCGGCGGCATCCGCACCTACGTCACGGTCGAGCATCGCCAGAAGGGCTGGAAGCCGCAGCCCAAGGTCGAACTGCCTGCGGCATGACGGCATGACGACTGGATGGCCCTGATGGCCCGCTTGCGCGCGATCGAAGACCAGCCTGCGCCGCCGGCGCTCCCGGCCCCGGATCGACCGGCGTACCAGAAGTACGCCGTCGACGTGCGCCCGAGCGCCATCGACGGCCAGGGCGCCTTTGCCGCCGAGGCGATCCCGGCGCGGCGCAAGATCGGCGAGATCCGCGGCGAGAGCATCAGCGTCGCCGAGGCGCGCATCCGCGCCACGAGGACCGAGCGCATCATGATCGTCGAGCTCTCGGCGCGCCGCGCAATCGACTTCAGCCGCAGCGCCGACCCGATGCGTTACACGAATCACAGCTGCCAGCCCAACGCGCGGCTGTGCATACGCCAGGGCCGCGTCGAGTTCTACGCACTGTGCGAGATCGCGCCGGGCGAGGAGATCGTCGTCAATTACGGCGAGACGCATCACGAGGGCAGGCTCGCCTGCCGCTGCGGCGCGCCGGGCTGCGTAGGGCGGCTTTGAAGGCGACATTGACGGCGTCCGATCGCATCGGTCCCGGATAATCCCGGGCATGAACCCCCTGCTGCAGAAGCTGCACCCCTACCCGTTCGAGCGCTGGCGCGAACTGACGAAGGACATCGTTCCGAATCCCGCCTACCGGCCGATCAGCCTGGGCATCGGCGAACCGCGCCATGCGACGCCCAAGCTGATCGAGGAGGCGCTGATGCAGGCCCTGCCGGCGCTGTCGTCGTATCCCGCGACCATCGGCGATCCGGCCTTGCGCGAGGCTTTCTGTGGCTGGGTTCAGCGCCGCTACGGCGTCGCGCTCGACGCGCAGACCCAGGTGCTGCCGGTCAACGGCTCGCGCGAGGCGCTGTTCTCGCTCGCCCAGACCGTCATCGACCCGACGCGGCCGGGCGCCACTGTCGTCTGCCCGAATCCTTTCTATCAGATCTACGAGGGCGCAGCGCTGCTCGCCGGCGCGCAGACGGTGTTCGTGCCCAGCGACCCCAGGCGCAATTTCGCCGCCGACTGGGCCGCCGTCGACGCCGCGACCTGGGCGCGCACGCAACTGCTCTATGTCTGCTCGCCCGGCAACCCGACCGGCGCGGTGATGCCGCTGGCCGAATGGCAGACCCTCTTCGAGCTCAGCGACCGCCACGGCTTCGTCATCGCCAGCGACGAGTGCTATTCGGAGATCTATTTCCGCGACGAGCCGCCGCTGGGCTCGCTCGAGGCCGCGCGGCGCCTCGGACGCGACGATTTCCGCCACCTCATCGCGCTCACCAGCCTCTCCAAGCGCAGCAACGTCCCCGGACTGCGCTCGGGCTTCGTCGCCGGCGATGCCGACGTCATCCGTTCCTTCCTGCTCTACCGCACCTACCACGGCGGCGCGATGGGCGGCATGGTGCAGCGCGCGAGCCTTGCGGCCTGGAGCGACGAGAACCATGTCGTCGCCAACCGCGAGCTGTACCGCGCCAAGTTCGCGCAGGTCATGCCGCTGCTCGCACCGGTGCTCGACATTGCGCTGCCGGATGCCTCGTTCTATCTGTGGGCCGGCGTGCCGGGCGGCGACGAGATCGCCTGGGCGCGCGGTCTGCTCGCTCAATACAATGTCGCGGTCCTGCCGGGCAGCCTGCTCGCCCGTGCAGTCCCCGGCCAACAGCCACCGAACCCGGGACAGGGGCGCGTTCGCATGGCGCTCGTCGCGCCGCTGGCCGAATGCGTGGAAGCCGCCCGCCGCATCGTCACCTACCAGGAATCCCTCCAGCCATGAGCCATCCATTGCAAGCGACCATCGACCTCGCCTGGGAAGGTCGCGCCGAGATCTCGGCCGTCAACGCGCCGCAGGTGCGCGAGGCCGTCGAACAAGTGATTTCGGAACTCAACGCCGGCCGCCTGCGCGTGGCCGAGCGCCGCGGCGTCGGCGACTGGGTCGTCAACCAATGGGTCAAGAAGGCCGTGCTGCTGAGCTTCCGCCTGAACGACAACAAGGCCATCAAGGCCGGCGACCTCGGCTTCTACGACAAGGTGCCGACGAAGTTCGCGCATCTCGACGAGGCCGCGATGGCCGCCAGCGGCGTGCGCGTCGTGCCGCCCGCGGTCGCGCGCCGCGGCAGCTATCTCGGCCGCAACGTCGTGCTGATGCCCAGCTACGTGAACATCGGCGCCTATGTCGACGAGGGCACGATGGTCGACACCTGGGCGACGGTCGGCTCCTGCGCGCAGATCGGCAGGAACGTGCACCTGTCGGGCGGCGTCGGCATCGGCGGCGTGCTCGAGCCGCTGCAGGCCAATCCGACGATCATCGAGGACAACTGCTTCATCGGCGCGCGCAGCGAGGTCGTCGAGGGCGTGATCGTCGAGGAGAACTCGGTCATCAGCATGGGCGTGTTCATCGGCCAGAGCACGAAGATCTACGACCGCGCCACCGGCACCGTCAGCTACGGCCGCGTGCCGGCGGGCAGCGTCGTCGTTTCGGGCAACCTGCCCGCGGCCGACGGCACGCACAGCCTGTATTGCGCGGTGATCGTCAAGAAGGTCGATGCCGGCACGCGCGCCAAGACCTCGATCAACGACCTGCTGCGCACCTGAGGCGACCCGCTCAATCCGCTGCCTGGGAGGCGACGATGGCCAACAATCTCGAACGCGTGCTGCGCCTGATGGCGGAGAAGAACGCCTCCGACGTCTACCTGTCGGCCAACACGCCGATCCTCATCAAGATCAACGGCCAGATCCTGCAGCTGTCGGACCAGGTGCTGGGCACGCAGCAGACGCGCTCGCTGCTGGCCGAGATGCTGCCGCCGCAGCAGCTCGAGGAGCTCGACGACACCGGCGAGCTCAACGTCGGCCTGAGCGTCGCGCGGGTCGGCAGCTTCCGCCTCTCGGCGTTCAAGCAGCGCGGCTCGATCGCCGCCGTGATCCGCTGCATCCCGTTCGAGATCCCGTCGCTCGATTCGCTGGGCCTGCCGCCGATGCTCTCGCAGCTCGTGACCGAGAAGCGCGGGCTGATCCTGCTCGTCGGCGCCACCGGCACCGGCAAGAGCACGACGCTGGCGAGCATGCTCGAGTGGCGCAACCAGCAGATGACGGGCCATATCCTGACGATCGAGGACCCGATCGAGTTCCTGTTCACGAACAAGAAGAGCGTCGTCAACCAGCGCGAGGTCGGCCGCGACACGCAGAGCCTGCAGGTCGCGCTGCGCAACGCGCTGCGCCAGGCACCCGACTGCATCCTGATCGGCGAGATCCGCGACCGCGAGACGATGACCTCGGCGCTGTCGTACGCGCTGTCGGGCCACCTCGTGCTGGCGACGCTGCACGCCAACAACAGCTACCACGCGCTCGGACGCATCCTGTCGTTCTATTCGGCCGAGGCGCGGCCGACGCTGCTCGCCGACCTCGCCGCCGGTCTGCGCGCGATCATCTCGCAGCGACTGCTGCGCGCGAACAACGGCACCCGCATCCCGGCCGTCGAGGTGCTGCTCAACACCAAGCTGGTGTCGGAACTGATCGAGAAGGGCGACCTCTCGGGCGTCAAGGAAGCGGTCGAGAAATCACTCGCCGAGGGTTCGCAGACCTTCGAGGGCGACATCGCCCGCCTCATCAACGAGGCCGTGATCTCGCGCGACGAGGGCCTGTCGCATGCCGATTCGCCGACCAACCTGCTGTGGCGGCTGCAGAACGACCAGGCGCCGATCTCGCGCATCGCGCCGAAGAAGGAAGAGAGCGAGACCGCCAGCTTCACCGAGCTGACCATCGACGTACGCCCCGAGGACTCGCGCGCGTCGCCGCCGCCGCCCTGGAACGTGCCCCGATGACCGCTGCGGCCGCGACGACGCTGATCGCCCTCGTCGATCGCATGGCCGCTCGGCTCGACGCCGCGGCACTCGCCTACGGCCACGGCACGACGAACGCGTACGACGAGGCGGCCTGGCTCGTGCTGTGGAAGCTCGGCCTGGCGCTCGATGCGCTCGACGCCCATGCCGACGACCGCATCCCGCCGGCGCAGGTCGCCGCCGTCGAGACCCTGATCGCCGAGCGCATCGCCACGCGACGCCCTGCCGCCTATCTCACCGGCGAGGCCTGGCTGCAGGGCGTGCCGTTCTTCGTCGACGAGCGCGTCATCGTGCCGCGCTCGCTGATCGCCGAGCCGCTGGCCGACGGCACGCTCGACGCCTGGCTGTCGGACCGCACGAGGCAGGTGCTCGACCTGTGCACCGGCAACGGCAGCCTCGCGGTGCTGGCGGCACTCGCCTGGCCCGAGGTGCAGGTGCTGGCCACCGACCTGTCGGCCGACGCGCTCGCGGTGGCCAGCCGCAACGTCGAGCGCCACGGCCTGGCGCAGCGCATCACGCTCGCCCAGGGCGACGGCTATGCCGCCGCGTCCGGCCGCTACGACCTCATCCTCTGCAATCCTCCCTACGTGAACCGCGAATCGATGCGCCAGCTGCCTCCCGAATACCTGGCCGAACCGGCGCTCGCGCTCGACGGCAACCGCGCCGGCGGCAGCGACGGCATGGACTTCATACGTGAACTGATCCGGCAGACACCGGCACACCTGAACCCCGGGGGCTTGCTGGTGCTCGAGATCGGCCACGAGCGCGCGCATTTCGAGGCCGCCTTTCCCGAACTCGACGCGATCTGGCTGCCGACCAGCGCCGGCGACGACCAGGTCCTCCTGCTTCAAGCCGAAACGCTTTCATGATCACGATCCGCAACATCACGCTGCGCCGCGGCACCAAGGTCGTGCTGCAGGAAGCCAGCGTGACCCTGCAGCCGGGCGAGAAGGTCGGCCTCATCGGCCGCAACGGCGCCGGCAAGTCGAGCCTGTTCGCGCTGCTCACCGACCGTCTCCATGCCGACGCCGGCGATGTCGAGATCCCGCCGCGCTGGCGCGTCGGCGAGGTCGCGCAGGACATGCCCGAGACCGAGGACGGCGCGACGGAGTTCGTGCTCCAGGGCGACAAGCCGCTGCAGCAGGCGCAGGCGGCGCTGATCGCGGCCGAGGCCAGCGGCGACGGCCATGCGATGGCCGATGCGCATCTGCAGCTCGACGAGGCCGGCGCCTTCGACGCCCGGGCCCGCGCCCAGGCGCTGCTGCTGGGCCTGGGCTTCAGGAGCGAGCAGCTCGACGCGCCGGTGAACAGCTTCTCGGGCGGCTGGCGCATGCGGCTGCAACTGGCGCGGGCGCTGATGTGCCCGGCCGAACTGCTGCTGCTCGACGAGCCGACGAACCACCTCGACCTCGACGCCCTCGTCTGGCTCGAGGCCTGGCTCAAGCGCTTCGACGGGCTGATGATCGTCATCAGCCACGACCGCGAATTCCTCGATGCGATCACGCGCGTCACGGTCCACCTCGACGAGCGCACGCTGACGCGCTACGGCGGCAACTACAGCGCCTTCGAGGAGATGCGTGCCGAGCGGCTGACACTGGCCGCGGCGGCCTTCTCGAAGCAGCAGGACCGCATCGCGCACCTGCAGAAGTTCATCGACCGCTTCAAGGCCAAGGCGAGCAAGGCCAAGCAGGCGCAGAGCCGCGTCAAGGCGCTGGCGCGCATGGAGAAGCTGGCGCCGGTGCTGACCTCGAGCGATTTCGATTTCGAGTTCCGCGAGCCGCAGAGCCTGCCGAATCCGATGCTCAGCTTCGACGCCCTCACCTGCGGCTACGGCGACGTACCGATCGTCAAGGACTTCAGCCGCAGCGTGCTCGCCGGCCAGCGCATCGGCGTGCTTGGCGCCAACGGCCAGGGCAAGTCGACGCTGGTGAAGACCATCGCCCATGCGCTGGCGCCGTTGTCGGGCCGCATGACAGAGGGCAAGGGACTCGTGATCGGCTATTTCGCGCAGCAGGAGGTCGACGTGCTCTCGCTCGACGACGGCCCGCTGATGCACATGCTGCGGCTGGCGCGCGATGTCGGCCCCGCGGCGCGCGAGCAGGAACTGCGCGATTTCCTCGGCAGCTTCCGCTTCACCGGCGAGATGGTGCAGCAGCCGGTGGGGTCGCTGTCGGGCGGCGAGAAGGCACGGCTGGTGCTGGCGATGCTCGTCTGGCAGCGCCCCAACCTGCTGCTGATGGACGAGCCGACGAACCACCTCGATCTGACGACGCGCGAGGCGCTGTCGATCGCCCTCAACGAGTTCGAGGGCACCGTCATGCTCGTCAGCCACGACCGCGCGCTGCTGCGCGAGACCTGCGACGAGTTCTGGCTCGTCGCCTGCGGCAGCGTCCAGCCCTTCGACGGCGACCTCGACGACTACCAGCGCTGGCTGCTCGAGGTCTCGCGCGCCGCGGCCAAGGGCCAGCCGGCGCCGCCGGTCCCGCGCGCCGCGGTGGCGCAGGCGCCCGAAGCCGCACCCGAGCGTGCCGCCAGGGCCGAAGCCAAGACGCGCACCGCCGCGCCGCGCGACGACCGCAAGAACGCCGCCGCGGCGCGCTCGCAGGTCGCCAACCGCACGCGTCCGATGCGCCAGGAAGTGCAGCAGATCGACGCCAGGCTGCACAAGCTGGCGGACGAGAAGACGGCGCTCGAGGAGCAGCTCTCGCGCGGCAAGCGCCCGCCGGCCGAGATCGCCGAGACCGGCAGGCGGTTGACTCACATCGCGGCCGAAATCGCTATGCTGGAGGAACGCTGGCTCGAGCTCCAGTCGGAGATCGAAGCCATCACCACCGCTGGATAAGCAAGGAGCGCCCATGGCCATCGAGCTAGCCGTCTATACCGCCCACGCCACCTCGACCGGAGGCCGCACCGGCACTTCGGCCACCGACGACGGGCGCCTCAAGGCGACGCTGTCCACGCCCAAGCAACTGGGCGGCGACGGCGGCGCCGGCACCAACCCCGAGCAGCTCTTTGCCTGCGGCTACTCGGCCTGCTTCATCGGCGCGATGAAGGCCGTCGCAGGACGCCAGAAGATCGCCCTGCCGGCCGATGTGTCGATCACGGCCGATGTCTCGATCGGCCCGATGACGGGCAAGCCCGGCGCCTTCGGCATCGCCGTGGCGATGGCGATCACCGTGCCCGGCATGGACAAGGCTGCCGTGCAGGCGCTGGTCGCCGCTGCGCACGAGGTCTGTCCCTATTCCAACGCGACGCGCGGCAACATCGACGTCACGTTCAGCGTCGCCTAGACGGCTGCGGCCGCGCTCACCGGCCCGAGATCGTCGCCAGCAGCCCGGCGATGCCCAGCCCCAGCGCCGCCAGCGCGTCGCCGGCGATAAGGCCGCCGCCGATGAGCGAGGTGCTGTTCATGTCCTCCGGCAGCGCCGCCTCGCCCGGTTTCGGCGGCGCCTTGGGCAGGCTGTTGATCAGGCTCGAGACGATGCCGCCGCCGCCGAACCACAGGGAGGTGTTGAGGTTGACGAAGCCGCCGAACGACAGCGCGTAGGGTGAAGGCAGGATCACCGCGTCGAGCAGGAAATCGACGCCGTAGCCGACCTTGCCGCCGTCGACGAAACGACGGTAGGCCGCGCTGCGATGGATGAGCTTGCGCAGCCCCTCGATCGCGAAGCCGATGGCCACGCCGACCCAGATCGCCGTGCGCTGGTAGGGCTTGTCCTCGGTCAGGCTGCGCAGCACGCCGACGATCTTGTAGGTCATCGCCGCGCTCCATTGCGCCGGCTGCTCGCCCGCCTTCATCACCGTCTGGTCGAGCAGCAGCACCGGGTAGGCGGCCATGAACAGGCGCGCGAAGACGACCGAGAGGATGGCGCCCATCAGGATGCCCAGCGCCTGGTAGCGGAACTGCAGCACGCGGTTCGTGCCCAGGCGCCAGCCGGTCGAGCGGTCCTGCTGCATGTCGCAGGCGACCGTCGTCGAGACCAGCAGCACGGCGCCGGCCATCAGGCCGACGTCGGCGTTCTTCAGTCCGAGCACGGCCATCAGCACGACGCTGACGACGAAGGCCGAGGAGATCGGGTTCGAATCGCTGATGCCTACCGAGATGCCGTTGACGATCGCGAACAGGAAGACGAGCGCGATCGCGAAGACGAGGAAGCCGACCGGTGCGCCGAGCACCGCATGGCCGCAAGCGACGATGCCCGCGCCCCAGAACAGCACCCACAGGACGAGTCGCCGCGTGTTCGTGCGCTGCCATTCGGCCTGCACCGGCGGCGGCTCGTTCGCGCCGGCGCGCATGTGGCGCAACGCCTGCCAGAAGATCACGGCGAGGTCGACGACGGCCGCGCCCATGATCGTCCCCAGGGCGATCAGGAACAGGATCTTGCGGAACGGGTCGCCCTCGTGGAGCCAGCCGATCGAGACGAAATACGGCGTCAGCGCGACGCCGAGCAGGCCGCCGATGATGGCCGGGATGCCGATGCGCGCACCGACGACCATGCCGGCGCCGAAGGTCGAGGTCGAGAGGTCGATCGCCGCGAGCGCGGCGATCTTGGCCGACCCCAGGCCGCCGAGGATGCCGGCGACGACGCCCGCGCCGAGCCGGCCCACCGAACGCCGCAGCAGCACCGGGTCGGTGAGCGCGCGCAGGATGTTGGCCACCGCCAGCCCCGAGGGGTAGGTCAGCCTCATGCGGTCGACGAGGATCGGCGTGTAGAGCATGCCGACGCCGGCGCCGAACATGCCGATGCACAGCATGTAGAGCACGAGTTGCCAGGTCGGCGGCTGCGGCAGTCCCATCCAGACCATGGCCTGGATCAGCACGCCCATGCCGCTCAAGCCCGCGACCGAGGCCGCGGCCGTCTGCATGTAGTTGGCGCCATGCTTGCCTTCGGCGCCGTAGCCGTAGGTTACCGTCGAGCCGAGGATGCCCGCGAGCACCTGGCCGCCGACGAAGAAACCGATCGAGAAATTCATGTACGACGCCGTCACGCCGCCCAGCGGCCCCAGCACGCCGGCGCCGAGAACAATCAGCAGCGCGTGGTACTTCCAGGTGCCGGGGTCGGGCAGCCAGGACCAGCGCTTGCCGGCGTGGGCGACGGTTGCTGACAAGGCCGCTCTCCTGCGCGATCGATCGACGCGGGCGATTGTCGGCTCGCCTGCCGGCCCAGGCCGTCCGTATCAGCCCGTACGATCACCCTGGGCGGATATCAAGCAACGCAGCAACAGTTCGACCCGCGCCTGCGCCACGCTCAGCGCGCCAGCGGCGGGCAGTGCGGCATTGCCGCCGAGCACCGGCCCCCAGCCACAGCGGCTGGCCCGCAGCACAGGCACGCCGGCGGCGACGGCGCGCAGCGCCGCCGCCTCGAGCCCCAGGGCCAGCGTGCCGTTGCCGGTGCCGGCGAAGACGATCGCGTCGACGCCCCCCTGCGCCAGCAGCGCGTCGACGATGCGGCCATCGGCACCGGCATGGTTCGTGACGATCTCGACCCGCGGCCACTTGGCGGCCGCTGCGGCGATCGCCGGCAAGCCCAGACCGACGCCGGCGGGCCAGTCGCGCCAGCGCTCGAAGCGGCCGTCGTCGATGCGGCCCAGCGGCCCGGCGTCGCCGGCCGAGAACGCCCGCAGCCGGCGGCTGTGGACCTTGCGCAGCTCGCCGCCGGGGTAGACCTCGCCGCCGATGACGGCGAGCACGCCACGCGCGCCGGGATGGCGCGCCAGCGTGACCGCATCGAGGAGGTTCTGCGGCCCGTCGGCCATCAGCGCGGTGGCCGGGCGCATCGCCGCCGTCAGCACGAGCGGCTTCGACGGTGCGAGGACGCGGTGCAGGAAGTACGCCGTTTCCTCGAGCGTGTCGGTGCCATGGGTGACGACGACGCCGGCGACCTCGGGCCGCGCCAGGTGGAAGGCGACGCGCGCGGCCAACTGCTGCCAGATCGCCGGCGTCATGTCCTTGCTGTCGACCTGGGCCACCTGCTCGGCCTCGAGCGGCAGCGCGCGCAGCGCCGGCACGGCGGCGACGAGCACGTCGACGCCGATCTCGGCCGCACGGTAGCCGACCGTGTCCTGGTCGCTCTCGGCACGCCCGGCGATGGTGCCGCCGCAGCCCAGGATGACGACCCGGCCGCCGGCCGCCTTTTCAACGCTTTGCATCTCGACGCTTTCTGGATGAAAATACAGCCACTGGATAAACCGCCAGTCCTCGGAGACCCGTCGATGACCGAAAGCCCCAAGCTCACCCCGCGCCAGCAGCAGATCCTCGATTTGGTGCAGAGCGCCATTGAACGCACCGGCGCCCCGCCGACGCGCGCCGAGATCGCCGCCGAACTCGGCTTCAAGTCGGCCAACGCGGCCGAGGAGCATCTGCAGGCCCTGGCGCGCAAGGGGGTCATCGAACTCGTCGGCGGCACCTCGCGCGGCATCCGCTTGAAGTCTGACACATTGAAGGCGCTGGCCGAGGCGCGGCTGGCACCCTGGGGCCAGCAGTACATGTTGCCGCTGCCGCATATCGCCCAGCTCACGCTGCCGCTGGTCGGCCGCGTCGCCGCCGGCAGCCCCATCCTGGCGCAGGAGCACATCGACCAAAGCTACCTGATGGAAGCCTCGATGTTCCAGCGCCGCCCCGACTACCTGCTCAAGGTGCGCGGCATGAGCATGCGCGACGCCGGCATCCTCGACGGCGACCTGCTCGCGGTGCAGAAGGCCAAGGAAGCGAAGAACGGTCAGATCGTCGTCGCCCGGCTCGGCGACGACGTCACCGTCAAGCGGCTGCGCCGCACCTCGAAGGGCATCGAGCTGCTGCCCGAAAACCCCGACTTCAAGACCATCCACGTGCCGCCGGACGCCGACTTCGAACTCGAAGGCATCGCCGTCGGCCTGATCCGCAACACGATGCTGATGTAGTCATGTCCGGTGTCACCGATTCCCCGCCGCGCGGTGGCCCGCCCAGGGCACTGCCTCCGCGCAAGGCGCGCAGCGCCCAGGAGTGCGAGCGCCTCGAGCAACTGCCCAATATCGGGCCCTCGATCGCCGCCGACCTGCGCCTGATCGGCGTCGCGCACCCGCGCGAGCTGGCGCGGCGCGATGCGCTCCAGCTCTACCAGCAGCTGTGCCAAGCCACCGGCAAGCGCCAGGACCCCTGTGTGCTCGACACCTTCATCGCCGCCACCGAGTTCATGCGCGGTGGCGAGCCCCGGCCCTGGTGGACCTACACGGCGCGGCGCAAGGCCGAGTACGGAATGGTCTAGGCTCGCTCGATTCCCAGGCGTTCGACGGTGGTCGGCCACCGGATACCCTGTCACCATCTCGGCAATCGAAGATCCTCTTAGTCGAGGCTTGCGAATAGCCGAGTTTCATGGCCCCCGAACGCATCCTCAACTGGAGCGCCGTGCTTGCCGGGCTGGCCGGGGTGGCACTGATCGATTACGCCACCGGCGTCGAAGTGCATGTGGTCTCGCTGTACTTCGTTCCGCTGGCGCTCGCGGCGACGCGGTTGGGCCTAACGCCGGCACTGGCCGCCGCCGTCGGCTCGGGCGTCGTCTGGACCCTGGTGCAGGTCGCCAGCGGTATCCAGCACGCGCAAAGGACGATCTGGTTCTTCAACTTCGGCACCCAGACGCTGGCCTTCGCCGTCGTCGCATTCCTGATGGCCAGCTGGGCCGAATCGGCACGCCGCGAGCGGCTGCGCGAGCAGACCGACCTGCTGACCGGCCTGCGCAACCGCCAGGCCTTCGTCGATGCGGCCGGCGCGGCGCTCGATACCTGCCGCGACGCGGGCCGGCCGGTCGCGCTGGCCTGCATCGACGTCGACGACCTGCGCCGGCTCAACGACTGCGAAGGCCACGAGGCCGGCGACGAATTGCTGCGGCGCTGCGCCCGCATCCTCGGCTGGACCCTGCGCAGCGTCGACATCGTGGCCCGGCTCGGTGGCGACGAGTTCGCGGTCTTCATGCCCGAGACACCGAGCGACCACGCCGTCGCGCTGCTGGAGCAGTTGCGCGACACGCTCAACACCTCGGAGTCCTTCATCGGCGCCGGGCTGACGGTGAGCGTCGGCCTGACCTGCGACCGCGCCGCCCGCCAGCCCCTGGGCGCGCTGCTCAAGCAGGCGCTGGCCGAGGTCGAGGCGGCCAAGCGCAGCCGGCGCCGCCGCGTCAGCGTCCACGAATGGGCCTGAGCGGCGGCGGTGACTGCGGTCGCCGCCGCGATCCCAGCCGCGATCCCTATCTACGCGGTTCGAGCACCAGCACGCGCGTCGGCGGGCCCTGCGCCCACAGCGGCACATAGCCGACCTGGAGCCAGCGCGGCAGCAGGTCGTGGTAATGGATCGACCAGGGAATGCCGCTCTGGCCACTGCTGTCGACGATGCGCGAATTGCTGCGGTCGCCCAGGTCGTAGAGCGCGCGCAGGCTGGGTCCATGCTCGTCGAGGAAGAGCTCGCCGGTCTCGGGATCCGGCGCGAGGGCCACGCGCGAGACGTTGATGCTGTAGGTGTCGCCGCCCACCGGCGCGCGCAGCTCGAACCAGCGCGCGAGCCAGGGCACATGACTGAACGGCCGGTGCTCTGCGCGCATGGTGTGCGCCCGGCCCCAGCGCCATTTCGACAGATCGGGGCCCCAGCCGCGCTCGATAAAGGTCAGCGCGCGCGTGAACGCGGCGTCGTTCTGCTGCTCGCAGGTCTCGATCGCGGCGGTGCGGCGGTCGTCGCACCAGTCGCGGTCGTCGCGCTGCAGCACGCCTTCGAGCGCGTCCTGGAAGCTGCGCCCGGCCAGGCTGCGCTCCCAGAGCGCGCCGCCGGTGTCGTCGGCGAAGAGGCCCTGCGCCAGCTCGCGCTGCCAGGCCCAGTAGATCAGCGGCGCCGCGCTGTCGGCGCTCATGCGGCCGTCGAACGAGGCCAGCAGCGCCTGCGCCGCGCCGGCCAGGTGGTGCGTGGAATGCGCGCGACGCAGCCAGGGCAGGAGCTTGACGGCGGCCAGCGAGAGCTGGTCGCCCTGGATCGCGGCGAGATCGTCGAGGCTGTGTCGCGGCCTGGCCTCCAGCAATTGCGCGATGCGCTCGGCGCGGTAGGGCAGCGCCCATTCGTTCGTCAGATACCAGGGGTAGGCGCTGGGCGTGATGCGGTTGTTCGCGCTCGCGATCCAGCCGCGCTCGGGGTCGATTTCGCGCGGCGTCTGCTCGACCGGGATCCAGCCGTCCCAGTCGTAGCGCGCATCCCAGCCCGGAGAAGGCACCTGGCCCTGGAGGTCGTTGTCGGCACGGCGCAGCGGCACGCGGCCGGGCGAGATCATGCCGATGTGGCCGGCGTCGTCGGCGACGACCATGTTCTGCATCGGCACCATCCAGCCCTGCGTGGCCTCGAAGAACTGCGCCACCGAGGCCGCGCGCTGCATCGCCGCCTGCGGCGCGATGGGGTCGCTCGTCGGGTCGAGCGCGGTCCAGCGCAGCGCCAGCGCGTAGGCCGGCTGACGCCCGCCGCCGCCGACGAGGTCGGCACCGCCGGCGGCCCCGGCGTCCGAGATCACCGGTCCGTGACGGGTGCGTCGTACCGTCATTGTCACGTCGGCGCCGCCGCGCACCTTGATGAGCTCGGTCGCGGTCTCGAACGGCGCCCAGCCCTGCGGCGTGCGGTAGCGCTGCGGGTCGGCAGGGTCGATCTGCTCGATGTAGAGGTCCTGCACGTCGGGCCCGGTGTTCGTGAAGCCCCAGGCGACATGTTCGTTCTGGCCCAGCACGACGCCGGGCAGCCCGGGCAGCGTCGCGCCGGCGAGCGAGAGCCCCGGCACCTCGATGCGCGCGAAATACCACAGCGCCGGCGTGCTCAGCTTCAGGTGCGGATCGTTGGCCAACAGCGGATGACCGGTGCGGCTGCGCCGGCCGGCGACGACCCAGTTGTTCGACCCCACGCCCTCGACGCCCGAAGGCGGCGCGATCGCCGCCAGGCGCTGCCAGTCCTCGCCCGCCTGCGCCAGGTGCAGGCCGCGGAACAGCCGGGCGTAGTCCGCGGTGGCGCGCGGCGCGTCGCCCGGCGCCGGCGGCAGGAGCTGGTCGACCTGCGCCACCGGCATCTTCAGCGCCAGCCGCAGCCGCAGCAGCTCGGTGCGCCAGTTGCCGCCCAGGTCCCAGGCCATCATCAGCGCCCAGGCCAGGCTGTCGACCGGCGTCCATCGCTCGGGCTCGATGCCCAGGATCACGAACTCGGGCGGCCGCACCGGCAGTTGCTCGCGCAGCACCGCGTTGATGCCCGCGGCGTAGGCGCGCAGCGGCTCGCGCGAGGCCTCGCCGAGGTGGTCCCACTGCGCCTGCGCCGTGCGGCGCACGGCCAGCGCGCGCAGGAAGCGGTCGGTGTCGAGCGCGCCGGCGCCGAAGGCCTCGGCAAGCCGGCCGGCGCCGATGCGTCGATGGGTCTCGAGCTGCCACAGGCGGTCCTGCGCATGGACATAGCCCAGACCGAACCAGGCGTCGCGCTCGTTCGCGGCGCGGATCGTCGGGATGCCCCAGGCGTCGCGCTCGATGCGCACCGCCCCGGCCAGGCCATAGGCCGACCCGGCGCTGCCATCGCCCTGCAGCACGACCGTTCCGCGCGTGCGCGGCAGCGCCATCGAGCCGTAGGCCAGCGCGACGATGGCCGCCAAGAGCAGCAACGCGGCCAGGCCGCCGATCAACCACTTCCATGCGCGCATCGTGTTCCTGCCCCGCCGCCGTGCGATGCGAGAGCCTAACCCGAGCCGACCTGCCGCAGTTCGCAAAGGCCGGCGCCGGCATGTGACGACTGCAAGAACTGGCGGTGATCGCCGCCGCTGATTGCGGCTTCGAAGGCCCGCGGGAGTGTGAACATCGGTTTCAGTTTCACGAGCCCGTGTCCGATATCACCGCCATGTTGACGAACGCATTCCACCGCCGGCCGGTGCTCTGGGGCCGCCGCGCGACGACGCTGTCGGGGCCCTGCACGGCCTCGGTGACGCCGCCTTCGCTGCGCTGCGCGCCGGAATCGGTCTGGCAACGGCTGATCTTCTGGCTCATGGCGCCGGATCCGCGCGATGCCGCTCCGCCGCTGAACCGCCTGCCCGGCGTGCGCGCCGATTTCATGGCAGCGCTGGCCGATGTCGGCCACCGGGACGACGCCTGCGCGCTGCGCGAGCGCGTCGGCCAGGCGCGCTCGCTGCGCGAACTCTGGCATGCGCGCGCCGAGACCTACCGCGTCATCGGTGTCGCCCACGACCAGGTCGAGGCCGAGCGCCGTCTGGCCCGGCTGAACCGCCATTTCCCGGCGCGCGCGCCGCGCTCGCAGTTCGCGCCGCTGTGATGCAGCCATCCCCGCGCGACTACACCACCGGCATCGGCATGCCCGCCGATCGCGGCGCCCGCGTCGCCGCGCGCAAGGCCTTCGTCGACCTCAAGTTCAGCTTCCTCTCGGCGCTGCAGGATCTGTGCTGCGAGGACTGGCTCGTCGACCAGGTGCGCGGCGCCGAGGAGCCGGTCGACCTCTGGCTGCTGCGGGCCCCGGTGTTCGAGGCACTCGACGGCGGCCGCCCCGAGATGCGCCGGCGCCGGCTCGAGATCCGCCGCGGCCTCGACACGCTGTTCCCCGACCTCGACGTGCCCAGCGGCTTCTCGCCGCTGTGATCACGCCGCTCTGATCAGGCCGCTGCCGGCTTGACGCGCGCCGCGAAGGTGCGCTTGAACTTCTCGACCTTGGGCGCGACGACGTAGGCGCAATAGCCCTGCTCGGGATGCTGCACGTAGTAATGCTGGTGGTAGTCCTCGGCGCGACTGTAATTGGCGCGCGGCACGATCTCCGTGACGACGCCACCGCCCCGGGCGGCGGCGATCGCGGCATCGACCTCGGCCGTCACCGCCCGCGCCACGGCCTCGTGCGCCGGATCCTGCCAGTAGATGCCGCTGCGGTACTGGCTGCCGACATCGTTGCCCTGGCGGTCGCGCGTCGTCGGGTCGTGGATGACGTAGAAGATCTCCAGCAGCTCGCGCAGCGTGATGCGCTCGGCGTCGAAGCTCAGCTGCACGACCTCGGCGTGGCCGGTGCGACCGCTGCAGACCTGTTCGTAGCTGGGGTTCGCCAGCGCTCCGTTGCAGTAGCCGTTCTCGACCGCGACGACGCCGTCGACGCGCTCGAACACCGCCTCCAGGCACCAGAAGCAGCCGCCACCCAGGGTCACCTGTTGCACATCCATTCGATACACCTCGCTGTCAGGCGAAGTCGGCGCGGCGGCCCGACTCCTTACACTCGGCCCGATTATCGGCAGTACCGCGGCCAGACGCCGCGCACCCCATGAACGAGATCTTCCTGAGCCTGGGCATCCAATCGTGGAAATCGATGCTCGCGATCCTGGTGCTGCCGCCGGTGCCGATGCTGATCCTGGCGCTGGCGGCGGCGCGGCTGCTGCGCAAACGCTTCCTGCTCGGCTGGTTCCTGCTGCTGCTGGCGCTGGCCGGCATCTGGCTGTCGACCACGCGCGCCGCCGCGCGCGGCCTGAACCAGTACCTGCTGCATCCGCCGCCGGCGCTGACCCTGGAACAGATCACCGAGTTGAAGCGGGCGCCGCACACGGCCATCGTCGTGCTCGGCGGTGGCCGCTACGCGTTCGCGCCCGAATACGGCATGTCGAACCTGAAGCCGCGCACCATCGAGCGGCTGCGCTATGGCATCTGGCTCGCACGCCAGACGGCGCTGCCGCTGGCCTACAGCGGCGGCACCGGCTGGGGGGTCGAGCCGGGTCCGAGCGAGGCCGAGATCGCCGCCCGCATCGCCGAGCACGAGTTCCAGTTCCCGCTGCGCTGGCAGGAGGCCGAATCGCGCGACACGCGCGAGAACGCCTTCAAGACGGTGGCGCTGCTGCAGCCGCAGGGCATCGACCGCATCGTCGTCGTCAGCCACGGCTACCACATGCAGCGCGCGATGGCCGATTTCGAGCGCGCGGCCCAGGGCCGCAAGATGCGCTTCGTCGCCGCGCCGCTGGGCATGCAGGACTTCGGGCCGCTGCGCGGCACCGATTGGCTGCCCTCGCCCTCGGGCATGGAAGCGACCTGGATCGCGGTGCACGAATTCCTGGGCTACTGGTCCGGCGCCTGACGCCGCGCGCGCGCTATTTGCGCCGCGCCTCGGCCGCCTCGCGCTCGGCCTGCGCCGCCTGGGCGGCCTGCAGCCGCTGGATGCGCCGCGCGTCCTCGGCCGAATTGCTGCGCCGCAGATCGTCCATCAGCACGGCGTCGACCTTCATGCCCTGCTTGAGCATGCGCTCGCTCAGCCGCAGCCCGGCGGCCGGGTCGCCGCCGAGCGAGGCGACGACCTCGTTGGCGAACAGATCGGCGCTGCCGACGATGCTGTCGACGGCGATCGCCTGCTCGGCCTGCGCCTCCGCCGCCGTCAGCACCATGCCGGCGCCGGGAATCGTCAGCGCCAGGATCTTGCCGACGAGGAAGCCGTTGCTGACGTTGTCGCTCTTGTGGACGGCGTCGATCGCGCCCTGGCTGGCCTGGAAATAGGTGCCGAAGGCGGCCAGCCAGCGGAACTCGTCGGCATTGCGCGCGGCGATCATCGCGTTGGCGGGGATCTTGGCGCGCTGGTTGCCCTGGCGCCAGAAGACATCGGGATCCTTGTCGAAGGCGCTGGCGGTGACGCTGCCGGCGCAGCCGCGCTGGGTCTCGACCGTGATCCTGCGCCCGCCCTCGAGCGTCAGCACCATCGGTTTGCCGGCGGCGGCATCCTCGCGCGCCTGCAGCAGCACGTCCCAGAAGCCCTGGTCGTCGTTGGAGACGACCGAGCCGCGCCGCACCAGGTTGGACAGCGAGAAATGGGTCTCGCCGCCGGGCAGCGCGCGGCCGTCGATCGCGGTCACGACATCGTGCAGGTGCAACTCGTCGGGCGCGCTCTCGTCGGCCCAGACGACGCGCCAATGCTCGTCGAGCCCGGTGACTTCGCGGAACATCTGGCGCTCGGGCGGCGACAGTGCGCGGTGCAGCGAATGGACCGAGAGCAGCACGAAGGGCTCGACCTCGGTCGTCTTGTCGCACAGCGCCTCGGCACCCCAGGCGACCTGGATCGCGGCGGCGCGGAACTGGATCTCCTGCTCGATGCCGGTCTTGTAGAGATCGCGCTCGAAGGCGTGGTCGTCGTCGGCACGCGCGGCGCCGGCCGCGGCGGCGAGGCCGAGGGCGACGAGGCAGGCACGGGCGATCATGCCCTGCATTCTGGCCCCCGCCGCCGATCTTCAATCTGACGTTCAGACGGGGCTTGCGCGGTCGATATCACGTCAGACCCAGACCTACGCTCAGGAGCAGCACCGGATGACAGCCCTCACGCCCACCGCGGCAGCCGAACGCGAACTCGCCGACCCCGGGGCCGACGCGCTGGTGCGGGATCTCGGCGTGCCGCCGCGCCCTCAGGTCCTGGTCGACTTCCAGCGCGAGATGGCGCGCGACGATCCCGACTTCAACCGCATCGCCCGCATCGTCGCCAGCGACGTGGCGCTGACCGCCGCCGTGCTGCGTGTGGCCAATTCGCCGGCCTACGGGCTGGCGCGGCGCGCCGAGACGCTGGGCCAGGCGCTCAATATGCTCGGGCTCAAGCAGATCGGCGTGATGGTCTCGGGGCTGGTGCTGCGCAAGGCACTGCGCACCGACGGGCCGCAGCTGACGCGGTTCTGGGACGTCTCGTCCAAGCGCTCCTGGGCCTTGTCGGCGCTGGCGCGCGGGCTGCGCGGCGTCGACATCGACATCGCGCAGACCTACGGCCTGTTCTGCGACGTCGGCATCCCGCTGCTGATGCAGCGCTTCGCGAACTACGGCGCCACGCTGCAGCGCTGCAATACCGAGCCGCGGCTCTCCTTCACCGAGGTCGAGCAGGCGGAGCACCACACCGACCACGCGCTCATCGGCGCGCTGATGGCGCGCACCTGGGGCGTCTCGCAGACCGTGTGCCTGGCGATCCGCCTGCACCACGACTATGCGGTGTTCCGCGAAATGAAGCTGCCCGAGACGGTGGCGCGGCTGATCGCGATGGGACTGATCGCCGAACGGGCGATCCAGACCTTCGCCGGCATGAACACCAGCACCGAATGGGACAAGGGCGGCGAAGCCGCGCTCGGCGCGCTGATGCTCGCCGACAGCGACGTCGAGGACTGGATCGAACGCCTGCTCGAGGGCTTCGCGGCCGGCGCGGCCTGAGAGCCACCGGCCCTCCCGCCTGCTACGCGAACCAGCGCCGGGCGTTCTCGAACATCCGCATCCAGGGGCTCATGCCTTCGGGTCCCGCGGCGCTCCAGCTCATCTGCACGTTGCGCAAGACGCGCTCGGGGTGCGGCATCAGCGCCGTGTAGCGACCGTCGGCCGTCGTCACGCCGGTGAGGCCGCCGGGGCTGCCGTTCGGATTCGCCGGGTAGGCCTCGGTCGCCCGGCCGCGGTGGTCGACGAAGCGCAGCGCGCGCTGCACGGCCTGCGCGTCGCCGCGCTGCGAGAAGTCGGCGTAGCCCTCGCCATGCGCGACGGCGATCGGGATGCGACTGCCGGCCATGCCGGCGAAGAAGGCGCTGGGGCTGGCCAGCACCTCGACGAGCGAGAGCCGGGCCTCGAACTGCTGGCTGCGGTTGCGCGTGAACTTGGGCCAGGCCTGCGCGCCCGGGATCAGAGGCGCGAGCGCCGCCATCATCTGGCAGCCGTTGCAGACGCCCAGCGCCAGCGTGTCGGCGCGGTTGAAGAAGGCGGCGAACTGCTCGGCCAGCGCCGGATTGAAGAGGATCGAGCGCGCCCAGCCTTCGCCGGCGCCCAAGGTATCGCCGTAGCTGAAGCCGCCGCAGGCGACGAAGGCCTGGAAGTCGCCCAGCCGCGCGCCGCCGGTCTGCAGATCGGTCATGTGGACATCGCAGGTCTCGAAGCCGGCGCGATCCATCGCGTAGCTCATCTCGAGGTGCGAGTTGACGCCCTGCTCGCGCAGGATCGCCACGCGCGGTCGCGCGAGGTTCAGCGCCGGCGCCGGCAGCGGCACGAACGTCAGGTGACAGTGCAGACCGGGATCGTCGGCGGCGCCGACGGCGGCATGCTCGGCATCGGCGCAGGCCGGGTTGTCGCGCAGCCGCGCAATGCGCCAGCTGACCTCGTCCCAGGTCTGCTGCAGCGACGCCAGCGGCGCGCCGTAGCGGCATTGCGCGTCGCGCCAGACCTCGACGCGGCCGCGCTCGTTGGTCTTGCCGACGACATGGACCTCGCGCGACAAACCCTGACCGCGCAGCGCGGCGATGGCCTCGTCGCGGCGCGCCGTCTCGACCTGGAGGACGACGCCGAGTTCCTCGTTGAACAGCGCCTTCAGCGTGAGCTCGTTGCGGCGCTCGCCGACCTGGGTCGCCCAGTTCTTGGTGTCGCCATGGTCGGCACGGCTGTCGGCGATGCCGTCGCCCTCGGTGACGAGGATGTCGACGTTCAGGCTCACCCCGACCTGGCCGGCGAAGGCCATCTCGCAGGCCGCGGCCCAGAGGCCGCCGTCGCTGCGGTCGTGATAGGCGAGGATCAATCCGCGCCGGCGCAGCTCGTTGACCGCCGAGACGAGCGCCTTCAGCGACTGCGCATCGTCGAGGTCGGGCACCTCGTCGCCGAAGCGGCCGAGCACCTGGGCCAGCATCGAGCCGCCCATGCGCATGCGACCGGCGCCGAGGTCGACCAGCAGCAGCGTCGTGTCGCCGCGCTGCAGTTGCGGCGTCAGCGTGCCGCGCACGTCGGCCAGCGTCGCGAACGCGGTGACGATCAGCGACACCGGTGCGGTGACCTGGCGCGGCGTGCCGTCGGCGGCGTTCCAGCGCGTGCGCATCGACAGCGAATCCTTGCCCACCGGGATGCCGATACCCAGCGCCGGGCACAGCTCGAGCCCGACGGCGCGCACCGTGTCGTACAGCGCCGCGTCCTCGCCCGGCTCGCCGCAGGCGGCCATCCAGTTCGCGCTGAGCTTGACGCGGTCGAGCTCGATCGGCGCCGCCAGCAGGTTCGTGATCGCCTCGCCCACCGCCATGCGCCCCGACGCCGGCGCGTTCAGCGCCGCCAGCGGCGTGCGCTCGCCCATCGCCATCGCCTCGCCGCGGAAGCCGACGTAATCGGCCAGCGTCACGGCGCAATCGGCCACCGGCACCTGCCAGGGTCCGACCATCGGGTCGCGGTGGCTGAGACCGCCGACGGTGCGGTCGCCGATCGTGATCAGGAAACGCTTGCTCGCCACCGTCGGGTGGCGCAGCACAGCCAGCGCGACACCCTCGAGGTCGATGCCGGTGAGGTCGAGCGCCGGCTCGCTGCGCGCGACGCGCTGGACGTCGCGGCGCATCTTCGGCGGCTTGCCGAGCAGCACCGACATCGGCATGTCGATGACGCGCTCGCTCCCGTCCTCGACGACGAGCTCGGCTTCATCGGTGGCGACGCCGACGACGGCGCAGGGGCAGCGCTCGCGCGCGCACATCTGCTCGAACAGCGGCATCAGCGCCGGATCGACGGCCAGGACATAGCGCTCCTGGCTCTCGTTGCACCAGATCTCCTTGGGCGCGAGGCCGCTTTCCTCGAGCGGCACGCGGCGCAGGTCGAAGCGGGCACCGCGGCCGGCGCCGTCGACGAGTTCGGGGAAGGCATTGCTGATGCCGCCGGCGCCGACATCGTGGATCGCCAGCACCGGATTCGTCGCGCCCAGCGCCCAGCAATGGTTGATGACCTCCTGGGCGCGGCGCTGGATCTCGGGGTTGCCGCGCTGCACCGAATCGAAATCGAGCGCGGCGCTGTTGCTGCCCGCGGCCATCGAGCTCGCCGCGCCGCCGCCCATGCCGATGCGCATGCCCGGGCCGCCGAGCTGCACGAGCAGCGTGCCGGCGCCGAAGGGCAGCTTCTTGACCTGGCCGGCGCTGATCTGGCCGATGCCGCCGGCGATCATGATCGGCTTGTGATAGCCACGCCGCACGCCGGCGACGTCCTGCTCGTAGACGCGGAAGTAACCGCCCAGGTTGGGGCGGCCGAATTCGTTGTTGAAAGCGGCGCCGCCGAGCGGGCCGTCGATCATGATCTGCAAGGCGCTGGCGATATGCCCTGGCCTGCCGACATCGTCGCGCTCCCAGGGCTCGTCGGTGCCCGGCAGGTGCAGGTTGCCGACCGAGAAGCCCGTGACGCCGGCCTTGGGCCGCGCGCCGCGACCGGTCGCACCCTCGTCACGGATCTCGCCGCCGGCACCGGTGCTGGCGCCCGGGAACGGCGAGATGGCCGTCGGGTGGTTGTGCGTCTCGACCTTCATCAGCACATGCGCGGTCTCGTCGCGCGCGCCGTAGGTCGGCGCGTTGCGGAAGCCCTGCGGCAGCCAGCGCTGCACCGGCCCGCCCTCCATCACCGCCGCGTTGTCGTCGTAGGCGACGACGCTGTAGCGGCCGTTCACGGCCTCGGTGTGGCGGATCATCGCGAACATCGACTGCGCCTGTTCGACGCCGTCGACGACGAAGGTGGCGTTGAAGATCTTGTGCCGGCAATGCTCGCTGTTGGCCTGCGCGAACATCATCAGCTCGACATCGCTGGGGTTGCGCTGCAGCCGCGTGAAGGCGTCGACGAGGTAGTCGATCTCGTCGTCGGAGAGCGCGAGGCCGAACTCGGCATTCGCCTCGACGAGCGCGGCGCGCCCACGGCCGAGCATGTCGACATGGGCCAGCGGCGCCGCCGGCTGAACGTCGAACAACTGCGCCGCCGCGTCTCGCTGCCAGGCCACGGCCTCGGTCATGCGGTCGTGCAGGCAGGGCGCGATGGCGGCGCGTTCGACGTCGGTGAGCGGCTTGGCGGCGCGGAACAGCCCGGATTCGAGCGTCAGCCGGTACTCGGTGACGCGCTCGATGCGGTGGACGACGAGGCCGCAGTTGCGCGCGATGTCGCTGGCCTTGCTCGCCCATGGCGAAACCGTGCCCGGGCGCGGCATGACGACGACGAGTTCGCCGTCGGCGCCGCCGCGACAGTCGTCGCCGTAGCGCAGCAGCGCCTCGATCTTGTCGATCTGGTCGCGACCGGGCGGCACATCGAAGGCGGCCCAATGCACATGGCGCGCGGCGACCGCCGTCACGCGCGGGCAGGCCTGGCGCAGTTGCGCGAGCAGCGCCTGGGCGCGAAAGGCGGGGAGTGCGTCGCCGCCCTCGAAGTGCATCAGATGTTGGGGCTGGGCGGTCATGGGGGCGCGCGGCGGGCCGGCGAGGTGTCGGCAAAAAGACGATTTTAGGGTCGCGGTGGGATAATCCGGCGATGGCTATTCCGATCAAGACCGGTGCCGAGATCGAGGGCATGCGCCTCGCCGGCCGACTCGCCTCCGAAGTGCTGGACATGCTGACGCCGCATATGCGCGCCGGCGTCACCACGAAGGAGATCGACCGCCTCGCCCACGACTACATGGTCGACGTGCAGGGCGGCATCCCGGCGACGCTGGGCTACCAGCCGCCGGGCTACCCGGCCTACCCGGCCTCGCTGTGCTCGTCGCTCAACGACGTCGTCTGCCACGGCATCCCCGACGAGCGTCCGCTCAAGGACGGCGACATCGTCAACATCGACGTCACCGTCATCAAGGACGGCTGGCATGGCGACAACAGCCGCATGTACGTCATCGGCAACGCCAGCATCGCCGCGCGCCGGCTCTGCCAGGTGACGTTCGAGGCGATGTGGAAGGGCATCGTCAAGGTGCGCCCCGGCGTGCGCCTGGGCGACATCGGCCATGCGATCCAGACCTACGCCGAACATGCCGGCTACACGGTGGTGCGCGAGTTCTGCGGCCATGGCGTCGGCGCCCGCTTCCACGAGGAGCCGCAGGTGCTGCATTACGGCCGCCCGGGCACGCTCGAGGAACTCGTGCCGGGGATGATCTTCACGATCGAGCCGATGATCAACGCCGGCAAGCGCGACATCAAGGAAGACCGCCGCGGCAACCGCCCCTACGACGGCTGGACCATCGTCACGCGCGACCGTTCGCTGTCGGCGCAATGGGAGCATTCGGTGCTCGTCACCGAGACCGGCTACGAGGTGCTGACGGTGTCGGCCGGCAGCCCGCCGGCGCCCGCGTTCGCGACCGCCGGCTACGGCACGGCGCCGGCGCTGGCCGCAGCGAACTGAAGTGGCCATACCGGCCGACGAGGTCCGGCACCCGGGCGCCGGCAGCGTCGCGGCGCTGCGCGTCGTCTATCGCGACGGCAAGGCCGCGCTGATCGACAATTTCCGCGACTCGCGCGCCACCGCCACCGCGGCGAGCCGGCTCGTCAAGGGCCTGGCGCGCCATGTCGACGCCACGCTATGCGAGTTGTGGCAATCGAGTTCGATGCCCGCCGGCGCGGCGCTGGTCGCCGTCGGCGGCTACGGCCGCGGCGAGCTGTTCCCGTATTCCGATGTCGATGTCCTCGTGCTGCTGCCAGGCACGACGGCGCAGGCCCACGAGGTCGAGCTGGCGAGCGCGGTCGAGCGCTTCGTCACCGCCTGCTGGGACATCGGGCTGGAGATCGGATCGTCGGTGCGCAGCGTCGACGAGTGCGTCGCCGAGGCCACGCGCGACGTCACGGTGCAGACCTCGCTGCTCGAGGCGCGGCTGGTCTGCGGCACGCGGCGGCTGTTCGAGCGCATGCGCAGCGCGCAGACCAAGGCGCTGGACCCGCGCGCCTTCCTGCGCGCGAAGATGCTCGAGATGCAGCAGCGCCACGTCAAGTACGAGGGCACGCCGTATGCGCTCGAGCCGAACTGCAAGGAGAGCCCGGGCGGGCTGCGCGACCTGCAGGTCGTGATCTGGGTCGCGCGCGCCGCCGGGCTGGGCCGCACCTGGGCCGAACTGGCGGCCAAGGGGCTGATCACCGGCTTCGAGGCCAGCCAGCTGATCAAGCACGAGGGTGCTCTCAAGCTCATCCGCGCGCGGCTGCACGCGGTGGCGGGGCGGCGCGAGGACCGGCTCGTGTTCGACCTGCAGACGGCCGTCGCCGAGAGCTTCGGCTACAAGTCGGTCCACGGCCTGCGCAGCTCGGAAGTGCTGATGCACCGCTATTACTGGGCCGCCAAGGCGGTGACCCAGCTCAACCAGATCCTGATGCTCGGCATCGAGGAGCAGGTCAGCGGCTCGGGGGCGACGCCGATGCGGCGCATCAACGCCCGCTTCCTCGACCGCGGCGGCATGCTCGAGGTCGAGCGCGACGACCTCTACCTCGAGAACCCGCACGCCATCCTCGAGACCTTCCTCGTCTTCCAGCAGACGCCGGGGCTGCAGGGGCTGTCGGCGCGCACGCTGCGCGCGCTGTACAACGCGCGGCTCGTGATGGGGGCGCCGTTCCGGCGCGACCCGATCAATCGCGAGCTGTTCATGGACATCCTGCGCCAGCCGCGCGGCCTCACGCATGCGCTGCGGCAGATGAACCAGACCTCGGTGCTCGGGCGCTATCTCTGGGTCTTCAGGCGCATCGTCGGGCGCATGCAGCACGACCTGTTCCACGTCTACACGGTCGACCAGCACATCCTGATGGTGGTGCGCAACATGCGCCGCTTCTTCATCCCCGAGCATGCGCACGAGTACCCGTTCTGCTCGCAGCTGGCGTCGCAGTTCGACCGCCCCTGGACGCTGTACGTGGCGGCGCTGTTCCACGACATCGCCAAGGGCCGCGGCGGCGACCACAGCGAACTCGGCGGCCAGGAGGTGCGGCGCTTCTGCCGCGACCATGGCGTCGAGCGTGACGACCAGTCGCTGATCGAGTTCATCGTCGTCAACCACCTGACGATGAGCCGCATCGCGCAGAAGGAGGATCTGGCCGACACCGAGGTGATCGCCGATTTCGCGCGCCGCGTCGGCACGCCGCGGCGCCTGACGGCGCTGTACCTGCTGACCGTCGCCGACATCCGCGGCACGAGCCCCAAGGTCTGGAACGCCTGGAAGGGCAAGCTGCTCGAGGACCTCTACCGGCTGACGCTGCGCGCGCTCGGCGGCGCGCAGCCCAACCTCGACGCCGAGATCGAGGCGCGCAAGGAAGAGGCGCGCCACAAGCTGGCGCTGCACATGGCGCTGCCGGGCACGGAGGAGCCGCTGTGGCGCACGCTCGACGTCAGCTACTTCGCGCGCCACGACGCCGCCGACATCGCCTGGCATGCGCGCTCGCTGTGGCGCCATGTCGATGCGGCGCAGCCGATCGTGCGCGCCCGCGCCTCGTCGGTCGGCGACGGGCTGCAGGTGCTCGTCTACACGCCCGACCGGCCCGATCTCTTTGCCCGCATCTGCGGCTATTTCGACAGCGCCGGCTTCAGCATCCTCGACGCCAAGATCCACACCACGCGCGCCGGCTACGCGCTCGACACCTTCCAGGTCGTGACGACGGCGCATTGGCCCGACATGGGCACCGAGGGCGAGTTCAAGTACCGCGACCTGATCTCGCTCGTCGAGACCCAGGCCGCGCTGGCGCTGGCCTCGGCCGGACCGCTGCCCGAGCCGCGCGGCGGCCGCGTCTCGCGCCGCGTGCGCAGCTTCCCGGTGACGCCGCGCATCTCGCTGGCGCCCGACGAGCGCGCGCAGCGCTGGCTGCTGACGGTGTGCACGAGCGACCGCAGCGGGCTGCTCTACGCGATCTCGCGCGTGCTCGCGCGCAACCACATCAACCTGCAGCTGGCCAAGATCACGACGCTGGGCGAACGCGTCGAGGACACCTTCCTCGTCGACGGCCCCGACCTGCAATGGCCGAAGGCGCAGTTGCGCATCGAGACGGAATTGCTCGACGCCGTCGGCTCCCCGGCGACCTGAAGCGTCGATGAGCCTGCGCCGCATCAGCCCCGCCGACGCCATCGCCCGGCTGGCCGAGTTCGACACCGTGATCGACGCGCGCAGCGAGAGCGAATACGCCGAGGACCGCCTGCCGCGCGCCGAGAACTGGCCCAGCCTGAACGACGACGAACGCCACCGCATCGGCACCGAATACGTGCAGGTCTCGCCGTTCGCGGCGCGCAAGCGCGGCGCGGCCCTGGTGGCGCGCAACATCGCGCGCCATGTCGAGACGCGGCTCGACGGCCGCGAGCGCGACTGGCGCCCGCTCGTCTACTGCTGGCGCGGCGGCCAGCGCTCGGGCGCGCTGGCGCTGGTGCTCGACCAGATCGGCTACGCCGTGCATGTGCTCGACGGCGGCTACCAGGCCTTCCGCCGCCATGTGCGCGCCGAGCTCGAACACCTGCCCGACGGCCTGGCCCTGCGCATGCTCTGCGGGCGTACCGGTTCGGCCAAGAGCCGGCTGCTGCAGGCGCTGGCCGCGCAGGGCGCGCAGGTGCTCGACCTCGAGGCGCTGGCCTGCCACCGCGGCTCGGTGCTCGGGCCGATGCCGGGGCAGCCGCAGCCGACGCAGAAGGCCTTCGACACCCGCGTCTGGGAGGCGCTGCGCAGCGCCGACCTGGCGCGGCCGCTGTTCGTCGAGGGCGAGAGCCGCACGATCGGCCGGCTGCGCGTGCCCGAACGCCTGCTCGAGACGATGCGTGCGGCGCCCTGCCTGCGCGTCGAACTCGCGCTGGCGCAGCGCGTGGAGCTGCTGCTGCAGGACTACGGCCATTTCGTCGCCGATGTCGGCAGCTTCTGCGCGCGACTCGATGCACTGCGCGAGCTGCGCGGTGCCGAGCAGGTCGCGCAATGGCAGGTGCGCGCCCGCGCCGGCGATCTGGCGGCGGTCGTGCGTGAGCTGCTCGAGATCCATTACGACCCGATCTACGAACGCTCGATGCCGCGCAACTTCAAGGATTACGCCGGCGCGCGCGTCGTCGATCTGCCGGCGGCCGACGCCGCGACGCTCGCGCGGATCGCCGTCGAACTGATCGCCGGCTGAGCCCGCGTGCGCGCCGGCGCCGGCCGCGCAAGCCGCCCCGGCGCGTCGCTACACTGGCGCACCCCGTCCATCGTCAACCGCCCTGCCCGCACGCCTGCCGCCGATGTCACGCACCCTCCCGACCGATCGCGAGTACGAGGTCGTCAGCGTTCCGTTCAACCGCCCGCTGGTCTGGCTCGGCCGTGGCTGGTCCGACCTCATGCGCTGTCCCCTGCCCGGACTCCTCCACGGTCTCGTCGCGGCGCTGTTCGGCGCGGCACTGATCTGGCTCGGGCGCGGCCATTTCTGGTTCCTGGCCGGTGCCTTCAGCGGTTTCCTGCTCGTCGCCCCGCTGCTGGCCACGGGCCTGTATGCCGTCAGCCGTTCGCTCGCCTACGGCCGCCAGGCGACGCTGGCAACGGCGCTCGAGGCCTGGCGCCCGCGCGACTCGCGGCTCGTGCGCTTCGGGCTGCTGCTGGCGCTGGCCGGCACCGGCTGGGTGCTGACCTCGGCGTCGCTGATCACGCGCTTCGCGAGCGCTCCGGTGAACAGTCCGCTGGACTTCCTGCGCATCGTCGTCCTGTCCAGCGACGACAACCACCTGTTCGAGGCCTGGATCGTGCTGGGCAGCGTGCTCGCGGCGCCGATCTTCGCGTCCAGCGTCGTCGCCATCCCGATGCTGCTCGACCGCCCCTACGGCGTGCTCACGGCGGTGACGACGAGCATCGCCTCGGCGCTGTTCAATCCCGCGGCGATGGCGCTGTGGGCGACGCTCATCCTCGCGTTCACCCTGCTGGGCATGGGCACGCTGATGATCGGCATGATCGTCGTCATGCCCTGGCTTGCGCATTCGAGCTGGCACGCCTACCGCGACCTCGTGCGCACGCTGCCGATCGGAGATCGACGCTGATGTTCGGCCTGACCGAGGAGCAGATCGCGAACTTCGGCCTCACCTTCGGGGTCGGCGCGTTCATGCTCTACATGGTATTCATCATCTTCCAGCTCGCGCGCGAGTCGAAGGCGGGGCGTTTCGGCACCTTCGTGCTGTTCCTCGCGCTGGGATTCGGGCTGGTGGGCTTCGTCGCCAAGGGCATCATCAAGTACTTCATCGCCGCCGCGTCGCGGTGAGCGTCGCGCACGCAAGAACGCCCTGGCGGTGATTCACCGGCCAGGGCGCCGCAGGACGGAGCAGCGGTTTTCTACGCCGCCATCAGCCCATGTGCAGGCCGCCGTTGCAGGAGAAGTCGGCACCGGTCGTGAAGCCCGAATCCTCGCCGGCGAGCCAGGCGACGACCGAGCCGATCTCCTCCGGCGTGCCCAGGCGCTTGACGGGAATCGTGGCGACGATCTTCTCGAGCACCTCGGGCTTGATCGCGCGCACCATGTCGGTCCCGATATAGCCCGGGCTGACGGTATTGACGGTGACGCCCTTGGCCGCGAGTTCCTGCGCCAGCGCCATCGTGAAGCCGTGCATGCCGGCCTTGGCGGCCGAGTAGTTCGTCTGGCCGGCCTGGCCCTTCTCGCCGTTGACCGAGCTGATCTGGACGATGCGGCCCCAGCCCTTTTCGACCATGCCCGGCACCACCTGCTTGGTGACGTTGAACATGCTGTTGAGGTTCGTGTCGATGACGGCCTTCCAGTCCTCGGGCGTCATCTTCAGGAACATGCGGTCGCGCGTGATGCCGGCGTTGTTGACGAGCACGTCGATCGGGCCATGTTCGGCGACGGCGGCCGCGAACGCAGCGACGGTCGAATCCCAGTCGGCGACGTTGCCCACCGAGACGTGGAAGGTGTAGCCGAGCGCCTTCTGCTCGTCGATCCACTTCTGGTGGTCGCGGCTCGGGCCGCAACCGGCGATGACCTTGAAGCCCTCCTTGTGCAGGCGCTGGCAGATCGCGGTCCCGATGCCACCCATGCCGCCGGTCACGTAAGCCACTTTGTTCGTCATGTCTGTCTCCTACAGGTTGTCGTCGATGAAATCGGATCAGGCCTTGGCCTTGACGTAGCGGCCGGGCGCGGGCTCGATCGCCTTGAATTTAGCGCTCCCGGGCGCCTTCGGTGCGGCGACGAGCTTGCCGCCATGCGGCTTGAGCCAATCGCTCCAGTTCGTCCACCAGCTGCCCGGATGCTCGGTCGCGCCGTCGAACCAGGCCTGGGCATCCGCCGGCAGCTTGGCATTCGTCCAGTAGCTGCGCTTGCCCTTGGCCGGCGGGTTGATGACGCCGGCGATATGGCCGCTGGCGCCGAGCACGAAACGCTTGTCGCCCTTGAGCAGCGCCACCGAGGCGTAGGCCGCCGTCCAGGGCACGATGTGGTCTTCGCGCGAGGCATAGATGAACACCGGCGCCTTGATCTTGCCGAGGTCGACCTTCTCGCCGCACACCGTCAGCCGGCCCGGCACGCGCAGGTCGTTCTGCAGGTACATGTGGCGCAGGTACCAGCAGTACATCGGGCCCGGCAGATTGGTCGAATCGCCGTTCCAGTACAGCAGGTCGAACGGCGGCGGCGTCTCGCCCTTGAGGTAGTTGCCGACGACGTAGTTCCAGACGAGGTCGTTCGGGCGCAGGAAGCTGAAGGTCGTCGCCAGCTCCTTGCCCTTGAGCAGGCCGGGGCCGGTCGGTGCCTGGGCGCCGATCGTCATCTCGCGCATCTGCACCATCGTCTCGTCGATGAAGATGTCGAGGATGCCGGTGCTCTCGAAATCGAGCAGCGAGGTCAGCATCGTCACCGAGTGCGCCGGATGCTGGCCACGCGCCGCGAGCACCGCGAGCGCCGTCGCGAGGATGGTGCCGCCGACGCAGAAGCCGAGCGCGTTGATCTGCGCCGACCCGGTGACGGCCTGCACCGCGGCGATGGCGGCCAGCGGCCCCTGCTCGATGTAGTCGTCCCAGGTCTTGTCGACCAGCGACTCGTCGGGATTGCGCCAGCTCATCACGAAGGTGCGGTGACCCTGCTCGACGGCGTAGCGGATGACCGAGTTCTCGGGTTGCAGGTCGAGGATGTAGTACTTGTTGATGCAAGGCGGCACGAAGAGGAACGGCCGCTCGTGGACCTTGGCCGTCAACGGCTTGTATTCGATGAGCTGGAACAGCTCGTTCTCGAACACCACGCTGCCGGCGGTCGTCGCGACGTTGCGGCCGACCTCGAAGACGCTCTCGTCGGTCTGCGAGACATGGCCCTTGCGCAGGTCCTCGATGAGGTGGCGCACGCCCTGGGCGATGCTTTCGCCCTGGGTGTCGATGGCCTTCTTCATGGCCTCGGGGTTGAGCGCGAGGTAGTTGCTCGGGCTCGCGGCATCGATCCACTGCTGCACCGCGAAGCGGATGCGCGCCTTGGCTTTGGCGTCGCCCTCGACGCTCTCGGCCATCTGCATCAGCGTGCGCGCATTGAGCAGGTAGAACTGCGCCGTGAACGCCGCCGCCGGGTTGGCCGCCCACTCGCTGGCGCCGAAACGGCGGTCGCCGAGGCCTGCCGCCTTCCCCGCGCCGTCGGCCTGCGCCCGCTGCAGCGACCGGTTCCAGACCTCGGTCGCGTTCTTGATGTAATCGGACTGGATCTGGGTCAGCTGACTCGCCGGCAGGTTGAGCCCGCCGACTGACTTGAGCATCGCGCCGATGGCGCTGCCGAACGCGTCGGCCGCGTCTGTGCCCGCTTCCAGACCTGGAATCGATTTGAAATCCACTCGCTGTCTCCTGAACGCCGGTGCGAGGCCACCGGCTTTGAGTATTCCACCACGGTATCGTCGACGGCTGACGGCCCGATGACGAAAGTTTTCATTGACCGAAATTAGATATCACATTATGGCATGATCATCGTCACCGTTGCCTGGATCTACGTCGTGCTCATGGTCGCTGTCGTCGAGGCGACCTCGCGCGGCGGAACCCTGCTGGGCGCCTGCATGACCTTCGTCTTCTGGGGCCTGCTGCCGCTGTCCATCGTCCTCTATGTGATGGGCACACCGGGGCGCAGACGCGCACGCCGGCGGGCCGCCTCAAAGCCGCCAGACGGCCGCGGCCATGCGTCCGGTGACGCCGTCACGCCGGAACGAGAAGAACCGTGACGCGTCCTCGAACGTGCACGAAGCGTCGGCGCTGATCTCGACGACGCCGAGCGCTTCGAGCCGATCGCGCGCCAGCCGTTGCAGGTTCGCGAGCCAGCGCGGCGATCCGTCGGGCCGCGACCGCGCGACGAAGCGCCCGCCGTCGCCGGCCCGCGGATCGGCGCCGAAGGCCTGCAGCACATCGGCGCCGACCTCGAAGGCGCGCGGCCCGATGCAGGGTCCGAGCCAGGCGAGCAGATCGGCCGGCGCCGTCCGCATGCCGGTGCAGACCGCCGCCACCGTCGCCTCGAGGACGCCGCCGGCCAGACCGCGCCAGCCGGCATGGGCCGCGGCGACGGCACTGCCGTCGCGCAACGCGAACAGCACCGGCAGGCAATCGGCCATCTGCACCGTGCAGGCGACGCCGCGCTCGGTCGTCCAGGCCGCATCGGCCGCTGCGGCCGGCGCCTCGGGCGTGGCCTCGTCGATGCGCAGCACCTGGCGACCATGGACCTGACGCAGCCAGACGGGTCGCACGCCGATGGCCGCCGCCCAGGCGGCGCGGTTGGCGGCGACGGCTTGCGGATCGTCGCCGACCGCGATGCCGAGGTTGAACGCATCCCAGGGCGCGCCGCTGACGCCGCCGCCGCGCAGGCTCATCGCCGCGCCGACGGGTGCGCGCCAGCCCGGGCGCAACAGCGCCGCCCGGCTACTCGGCGTCAGGGCAGTTCTCGGGCCGGGTGCGCTCGAAGGCATCGAGTTTCATGCAGGCGTCGAACACGCGCATCACCTGCGGCACATGGTCGGTCCGGCATTCGAAACGGCGGGCGTTGAAGATCTGCGGCACCAGCACGCAATCGGCCAGGGTCGGCGATTCGCCATGGCAATAGGTCGCCGGCCGCGCCTGGAGCTGGCGCTCGACGGCCTCGAGCCCGGTCTCGACCCAATGGCGGTACCAGCGGTTCTTGTCGTCCTCGCTGACCTTGAGGTCGCGCACCAGGTAGCGCAGCACGCGCAGGTTGTCGAGCGGGTGGATCTCGCAGGCGATGTCGAGCGCGATCGCGCGCACGCGCGCGCGGCCGGCCGCGTCGGCAGGCAGCAGCGGCGGCTGCGGATGGGTCTCGTCGAGGTATTCGATGATCGCCAGCGACTGCGTGAGGTGGTGCTCGCCGTCGCGCAGCAGCGGCACGAGCCGCGTCGCCGACACCGCGGCAAAGGACTCGGTGAACTGCTCGTTCTTCGCCAGGTGCACGGTCTTGTAGTCGTAGGCCAGACCCTTGAGCGCGAGCGCGATGCGCACGCGGTACGAGGCCGACGAGCGGTAGTAGTTGTAGAGCTCCATCGCGCCCCCCTACGCGGCTGGCGGCCGCACCGCCACGCGCAGCGACCCCAGGCCTTCGATGCTGCCGACCATCAGGTCGCCGGGAAGGACGGCGGCGACGCCGGCCGGCGTGCCGGTGTAGATGAGGTCGCCGGGCCGCAGCGTCCAGGCGGCGCTGAGCTGCTCGATCGTCTCGTTGACGTTCCAGATCAGCTCCGAGAGGTCGCCCTTCTGGCGCGTCTGGCCGTTGACCTCGAGCCGGATCTCGCCTTTGAGCCGCTGGCCGCCGCGGCCGATGGGCATCACCGGGCCGATCGGCGCGCTCTGCTCGAAGCCCTTGCCGATGCACCAGGGTCGGCCCTGCTTCTTCATCTCGTTCTGCAGATCGCGCCGCGTCATGTCGAGGCCGACGGCATAGCCGAAGATGTGGCCCGGCGCGTCGGCCGCGGCGATCTGCCGGCCGCCCTTGCCGATGGCGACGACGAGTTCGATCTCGTGGTGCAGGTTCTTCGTCAATGTCGGGTAGTCGATGGCGCCGGTCTCACCCTCGGCGACGGCGACGATCGCGTCGGCCGGCTTGAGGAAGAAGAACGGCGGCTCGCGGCCGCTGAACCCCATCTCGACCGCATGATCGGCGTAATTGCGACCGACGCAATAGATGCGGTGGACCGGGAACTCGCCGCCGCCGACGACGGGGACGGTGACGACGGCCGGAGGCGCGAAGACATAGCTCATGGATTTCCTGTGGCGGCTCGGTGCCCGGCGATGATGCCACGCGGCGCGCCGCCGCTACACTGCCGCGCATGACGCCGCCGCCCCGCATCCAGCATTGCCGAGTCTGCGGCGCCGCGGTCGCCTACCGCGTTCCCGCCGGCGACACGCGCGAGCGCGCCGTCTGCGGCGCCTGCGGCGAGATCCATTACGAGAACCCGATCAACGTCGTCGGCACGGTGCCGGCGTGGGGCGACCAGGTGCTGCTGTGCCGGCGCAATATCGAGCCGCGCTACGGCTACTGGACGCTGCCCGCGGGCTTCATGGAACTCGGCGAGACGACGGCCGAGGGCGCACTGCGCGAGACGGTCGAGGAATCGGGTGCGCATGTCGAGATGCAGGGCCTGTACACCGTGCTCAACGTCGTGCGCGTCGGCCAGGTCCACCTGTACTTCCGCGCCCGCATGCTCGACACCCACCTCGATCCCGGCCCCGAGACGATCGAGGCGCGCCTGTTCCGCGAGGACGAGATCCCCTGGGACGAGCTCGCCTTCCGCACCGTGCGCAGGACGCTCGAACTCTATTTCGCCGATCGGCGCGATGCCGTCTGGCCGGTTCACACCGGCGATATCGGCTGAAGCAGTTCCAGCGCCGGCCCCGAGGCGCAGTCGAATCCCAGCGCCCAGGCGGCGGCGAGGTCGCGCGCGTCGTCGAGCCCGTCGGCCAGGGCCAGCGTGTCGAGACCGTGGATGAGATCCACCAGGCTGCGCGCGTAGCCGCGCACCGCGGCGTCGCCGGCGACGCCGCGCAGCTGGCTCGCATCGACGCGGACATAGGCGACCTCGCTGCCGCCGAGTTCGGCCAGCCGCTGCGGCGCAGCGCTCGCGTATTCGACGGCGATGCGCGTGCCCTGCTCGCGCCAGGTCGCGGTGGCGCGCACGAGGTCGACCTGCGGCGCCTCGCGCCCCGCCTCGACGAGTTCGATGACGAGCCGCGCCGCCGGCACCGGCGCCGCCGCCAGCAGCGCCGCGACGTCGGCGACGAAGCCCGGCGTCGCGAGCGAGGTCCACGAGGCCTGGACGGCTCGCGCCTCGCCGTCGCGGGCGATCGCCGCCAGCGTCAGATCGACGGCCTTGAGATCCACCTGCGGCAGCAGGCGGCTGCGCCGCGCCAGCGCCAGCCAGCGCGTCGCGTCCTCGAACTCGCCTTCGGGCCGCAGCTTGACGCGCAGCGCGCATTCCAGGTGCAGCGTGCGTGAGCGGCGATCGACGACGCGCTGCTCGAAGAGCTGCGCGCGGCCGCGCTCCAGCGCCTCGGCGATGCGCGCGCGCCAGGCCCTCGAGCCGACCATGTCGGCGCCGAGATCGGCCGGCGCCTCGACCGCGACGCCGCTGCCGGCCTCGGCGCGCGCCAGCGCCGCATCGGCGGCGGCCAGCGCGGCGCTGCTGTCTTCGGCGTGCAGGCCGTCGATGCCGCCGATCACGGCGTCGGTGCCCCCGGTGCCGATCGCGGGAATCGCGGCGAGCGCGGCGTGCAGCGATTCGGCGGTTTCCTGTGCCACGCCGGGCACCGGCAGGCAGAGCGCGAAGTCGGAGCCGTTGAGGCGGCCGCAGAAGGTGCCGGGGACGCGCTGGACATAGGTCAGCAGCACGTCGCCGACCATGCCCAGCACGCGATCGGTGCCGTCGTGGCCCAGACGCTGGTTGAGCAGGTCCAGCCGCAGCAGGCGCAGCAGCAGCAGCGCGCCGCCGGGCCCGCCGGGCTGCTGCAGCCGCTGCTGCAGCTCGCCGATGAAATGGGCACGCAGCGGCAGGCCCGAGATCGGGTCGAGCTGGGCCTGGCGCTGCAGGTAGGCCACCTGCTCGGCCTGCGCCGCGGCTTCGGCACGCAACTCGCGCAGCGCCTCGTCGGCCAGCTGTCGCTCGCCGGCGCCCGCTGCCGCGGCATGCCGGGGTCGGCCCCTGATTGCGAACGCGCACAGCGACAGGCCGGCTGCGGCCAGCACGAGCAGCAGTCCCGTGCTGCGCCGGCAATCGGCGCCGAAGGCCTCGGAGGTACCGGGCTCGGCGCTGCGCACCTGCAGGCGCAGCGGCGGTCCGCCGCCGTCGAGCGCCGCCACACCGTCGACCGCGTCCAGCGGCCGGCACAGCGTCCACCTTGCCATCGCCGAAGGCGCCTCGGCGTTGCGCCGGAATTCGAACTGCGGCCGCTCACCGGCGCCGTACACCGCGATACGCTCGTAGCGGCCGCTGTCGAATTGCGTCGCCGCCGCGCGCTGCAGCGCCGCCACGTCGGACCCGGCGGGTGCCAGGACCACCGCCAGCGCCTGCGCCGCGGCGGCGTTGCGCGCCTCCAGCTGCGCGCGCAGCGAGCGGCGCTCGGACCAGCCATGCACGGCCACCGCCGCGGCGACGATCAGCGCCAGCACGCCGGCCGCGCCCGCGGCCAGGGCTCGTCGGTCGCCGGTCATCGCGACGCGCCGCGGTCAGTCCGGGGAGCAGCTGGCTGGAATCGCAATCTCGACCTCGTTGCCGCCCCGGTTGGGGCGCCCCTGCGGTGCATCGTACCGCCACGCCCGGGCGCGCGGATCCTGCCAACCAGCGCAGCTGGCGCCGGCTCAGGCGGTCGCGGCGCGCAGCCTCAGCGAGAATTCCTGGAGCGCGGCAATGCCGCTGCTCTCGGCCTTGCGGCACCAGGCCTGGAGGTCGGCGACGAGTTGTTCGGCCGAAACCCCGGTGCGCGTCCACAGCGCCCGCAGTTCCTCGCGCATCGCCACCAGCTTGGCGAGCTGGGGCGTTTCGCCCAGCGCCTGCTCCAGGCTCGGTTTGACACCGCTGGGGATGCGGTCGTCGTCGCGATGCAGCCAGGCACGCGCCAGGCGCATATTGCGCCAGCGGGCACTGTTCTGGGCGCCCTGCGCCTGCAGCCGCTCGAGTTCGGCGGCGACCGCGCGCTTGACGTCGGTGGCATAGCGCGCCATCACCTCGTAGCGATTGGCGATCAGCGCTTCGAGCGTCTTGTCGTCGGCGACGCGCTGCACGCCGAGTTCGAGCTTGGGCGGCGTCTTCTTCACATGCGCCAGGCCCAGCGCCTCGAGGGCACGGATGTAGACCCAGCCGATGTCGAACTCGTAGCGCTTGATCGAGAAGCGCGCCGAGGTCGGGTAGGTGTGGTGGTTGTTGTGCAGTTCCTCGCCGCCGATCAGGATGCCCCAGGGGATCACGTTGGTCGACGCGTCGGGTGCCTCGAAATTGCGGTAACCCCAGTAGTGACCTATGCCATTGATGATGCCCGTGGCCATCACCGGTATCCAGGCCATCTGCACCGCCCACACGGTGAGGCCGATGGCGCCGAACAGCGCCATGTCGAGCACCAGCATCAGGCCCACGCCCTGCCAGGTGTAGCGGCTGTAGACGTTGCGCTCGAGCCAGTCGTCGGGCGTGCCCTTGCCGTACTTGTCCAGCGTCTCGGGATTCGCCGCCTCGGCGCGATAGAGCTCGACGCCGGTCAGCAGCAGCGCCTTCAGGCCGCGCGTCTGCGGGCTGTGCGGATCCTCGACGGTCTCGCACTTGGCGTGGTGCTTGCGATGCACGGCGACGAAGTCCTTCGTCATCATCCCGGTGCCTATCCACAGCCAGAAGCGGAAGAAATGCGCCGGGATCGCGTGCAGGTCGAGCGCGCGGTGCGCCTGTGCGCGGTGCAGGAACACCGTGACGCAGACGATCGTGATGTGCGTCGTCACCAGGGTGAACAACAGCACCTGCCACCAGGACGCAGCGAACAGGCCGTGCGCCAGCCAATCGACGAGTGCGTCGCGCACCAGGCCCAGTTGTTCCATCGACAAATCCTAGAGAGAAATATTTACAAAATCGATTGTACCGACCCGTGGGTCGGGCAAGACCGCGCAACTACCCGCATCGGGCACGGCAAATCAACGCATCGACGGAGCCCGCGCAGCCGGCTTGACGTCAGTTGGCGGCAGTTGCCACCAAATTCAACGTCTTTGCCAGCAGGCAGCAAAGAATCCGTCGGTTTCGTGGCGCTGCGGCCATAGCCGGAGGTAGGGCCCGGCGACGATTTCCGCCGCGCGCTCGACGCGCGCACCCTGCAGCGCCTCGAGCGCGGGCAGGACTTCGAATTCGCCGCCCTGGGCGGTCGTGAAGCTTTCGGCAATGGCCTCGTTCTCGGCCTCGAGGAGGCTGCAGGTGGCATAGACGAGACGCCCGCCCGACTTCAGCAAGCGGGCCGCGCCGGCGAGGATGGCGCCCTGCTTGCTCACCAACTCGCCCAGCGCCTGGGGCGACAGACGCCACTTCAGATCCGGATTGCGGCGCAACGTTCCCAGCCCCGAACAGGGCGCGTCGACGAGGACGCGGTCGATCTTGCCCGCCAGGCGCTTGATGCGGTCGTCGCGCTCATGCGCGATCTGCGCCGGATGGACGTTGGACAGCCCACTGCGCGCCAGCCGCGGCTTGAGTGCGTCCAGGCGGTGGCCCGAGACGTCGAAGGCGTAGAGGCGGCCGGTGTTGCGCATAGAAGCGCCCAGCGCCAGCGTCTTGCCGCCGGCGCCGGCGCAGAAGTCGACGACCATCTCGCCGCGTTTGGCGTCGAGCAGCAGCGCCAGCAACTGGCTGCCCTCGTCCTGCACCTCGACCCAGCCCTGCTTGAAGACCTCCTGCTGGTGCAGCGCCGGCTTGCCCTTCACGCGCAGGCCCCAGGGCGAATACGGCGTCGGCGCGACGTCGTAGCCGGCCGCGGTCAACGCCTGCAGCACGTCCTCACGCTTGGCCTTGACGGTGTTGACGCGCAGATCGAGCGGGGCCGGTGTCGACAGCGCCTCGACGAGCGGCCAGAACTCGTCGCCGAGCGCCGCCTGCAGCGGCGTCGCGACCCAGTCGGGCAGGTTGTGGCGCAGCTTCTCGGGCAGGGTCGCGACGTCGATGCGCGCGATGTTCGCGAGCCAGGCCTGCTCGGCCTCGTTCGTCGCCGCGCGCAGGAAGCTGTCGCCACCCTGCCAGGCCAGCAATGCGAGCCGGCGTTCGAGCGGGCCCTTGCCGCTTTGCGCCAGGTGCTGGTAGAGCAGGCGCCGGCGCAGCACGCCGTAGGCGGTCTCGGCCAGCGTATGGCGCTCGCGCATGCCCAGCGCCTTGTGCTTGCGGAAGAAGGCCGAGACGACGGTATCGGCCGGCTGCTCGAAGGTCAGCAGCGAGCGCAGCAGTTCGGTCGTCAGATCGAGCAGGGCGTCGGGGCGCATCAGATCAGCACCTGCGAAGCGCCGTCGGCGTGGACGACGAGACCGCCCTCGATGCTCAGCTTGCCTTCGACGAACCAGCGTACGGCCAGCGGGTAGATCTGGTGCTCGGTGGCGAGCACGCGCGCGGCCAGTGCCGCCTCGTCGTCACCCGGCCGCACCGGCACGACGCTCTGCATCACGATCGGGCCATGGTCGAGTTCGGCGGTGACGAAATGGACGGTCGCGCCGGCCGCCTTGCAGCCCGCCTCGAGCGCGCGCCGGTGCGTGTGCAGGCCCGGGAACGCCGGCAGCAGCGAGGGGTGGATGTTGAGCATGCGGCCCGCGTAGCGGCGCACGAAATCGGGCCCGAGGATGCGCATGAAGCCGGCGAGCACGAGCAGGTCGGGCTCGAAGGCGTCGATCGTGCGCGCGAGCTCGAAATCGAAGGCCTCGCGCGAGGCATGGGCCTTGTGGTCGACGACCGCGGTGGCGATGCCGCGCGACTCGGCCCAGCGCAGCCCGGCGGCGTCGGCCCGGTTGGCGATGACGGCGACGACGCGCGCCGGCCAGCCCTGCTCGGCGCAGCGCTCGACCAGGGCTTCCATATTGGAGCCGCGGCCGGAAATGAGGATGACGATGCGCTTCATGGGGCCGGCAGTGTAGGCCCTGAACCTGCGCGCCATCGGCGCCGCGGCCCGAACTGAGACAATCCGCCCTCCCCTCGCATCCCCTACCCGACATGAGCCAGCGATCCCGCGTCCTCTCCGGCATGCGCCCCACCGGCGCGATGCACCTCGGCCATTACCACGGCGCGCTGAAGAACTGGGTGCGGCTGCAGCACGAGTACGACTGCTTCTTCTTCGTCGCCGACTGGCATGCGCTGACCACGCATTACGAGGAACGCGAGGTCATGGAGCGCTATGTCTACGAGATGGTGATCGACTGGATCGCCGCCGGTCTCGACCCCGAGAAGTGCACGATCTTCATCCAGAGCCGGCTGCCCGAGCATGCCGAGCTGTTCACGCTGCTGGCGATGGGCACGCCGCTGGGCTGGCTCGAGCGCGTGCCGACCTACAAGGACCAGATCGACAAGCTCAAGGACCGCGATCTCGCGACCTACGGTTTCCTCGGCTACCCGCTGCTGCAGGCGGCCGACATCCTGATCTACAAGGCGACCTATGTGCCGGTCGGCGAGGACCAGGCCTCGCATGTCGAGCTCACGCGCGAGGTCGCGCGCCGCTTCAACAACCTCTACGGCCGCGCCAGCGACAGCGAGGCGCAGATCGCCGCCGCGCTGACCAAGCTCGGCAAGGACGACGCGCGCTATTTCGAGCGTCAGCGCAAGGCCTACGGCGAGACCGGCAGCGCCGAGGCGCTGGCCAAGGGCGAGGCGATCCTGCGCAAGGCCGCGGCCGCCGAGGGCTGGAGCAGCGACGACAGCGAACTGCTGCTGGGCCACCTGCGCGGCAGCGGCAAGACCATCCTCGTCGAGCCGCAGGCGCTGCACACCGAGGTCGCGCGGCTGCCGGGGCTGGACGGCACGAAGATGAGCAAGAGCTACGGCAACGCGATCCTGATGCGCGAGTCGCCCGAGGACGTGACGAAGAAGGTGCGCGGCATGATGACCGACCCGGCGCGCGTGCGCCGCACCGACCCCGGCAACCCGGAGAAATGCCCGGTGTGGCAGTTCCACCAGGTCTACAGCGACGCGCCGACGCGCGACTGGGTCGTCCAGGGCTGCACGAGCGCGGGCATCGGCTGCCTCGAATGCAAGCAGCCGGTGATCGACGCCATCGTGCGCGAGCAGCAGCCCTGGCGCGAGCGCGCCGAGGCCTACCTCGCGAACCCGAAGCAGGTGCACTGGATCGTCGAGATGGGGACCGAGCGCGCGCGCACGGTCGCGCGCCAGACGATGAAGGACGTGCGCGGCGCCATGGGTCTGAACTACGCCTGAACGAAGCCCGAACCATGACGCTGCAATCGATCGAACTCGACCCCGGCACCGCCCCCGCGGCGACGGTGATCATCCTCCACGGCCTCGGCGCCGACGGCACCGATTTCCTGCCAGTCGCCGACGAGATCGACCTGCGCCCCATCGGCCCGGTGCGCTGGGTCTTCCCGCGCGCGCCGGTGCGGCCGGTGACGATCAACGGCGGCCAGCCGATGCGCGCCTGGTACGACATCCTCGGCACCGACCTCGCGCGGCGCGAGGACGAGGCCGGGCTGCGCGATTCCTATGCGCAGGTGCATGGCTTGCTCGAGCGCGAGGTCGCGCGCGGCGTGCCGGCGCGGCGCATCGTGCTCGCCGGTTTCTCGCAGGGCTGCGCGATCACGCTCGGCGCCGGGCTGCGCCACGGCCAGCGGCTGGCCGGTCTGGCCGGGATGTCGGGCTATATGCCGCTGGCTTCGACCTTCGAGGCCGAGCGCGCGGCGGCCAACCGCGAGACCCCTGTGTTCCTCGCCCATGGCCGCAACGACGGCGTCGTGCCGCTGGCGCGCGGCGTCGCCGCGCGCGACCTGATGCTGTCACAGGGCCAGCCGGTCGAGTGGCACGAGTACCCGATGGAGCATTCGGTCTGCATCGAGGAGATCCGCGCGCTGCAGGCCTGGTTGTTGCGCGTGCTGGCCTGAATCGACCTCGCGGGCGCGGCGACGGCCCTCAGCCGAACCGCCCCTGCAGATGCCAGTCGCCGGCGCCTCCCAGCTCAGACCGATGGGGCCAGTCGGGCAGACGGCCACGGAAGATCCAGACCAGCGAGCCGTCGGCGGCCTGGGCGATGTAGTAGTCGCGCGCCACCGGCTCGCCGTCCCACCAGCCGCTCTCGATCCGCTCGGGGCCGCTCACCAGGCGCAGCGGCCGGCCTTCGAGCAACGGCAGCGCATCGCGTTCGGCCAGCGGCAACGGCTCGGGCAGCAGCCAGGCCGGGCGGTGCAGCGGCAGCGGCGAGGCGGCCACGGCGGCCAGTGCCGCCGCCACCGCGGCGCCGGGCCGCGGCGCCGCGCCCTGCGCCGCGACGCAGCGGGTCGCGCGCTCGGGGCGGTGGTCGGCCACCGGCAGCAGGCGCTGCACGCGCGGCTCGCCCAGGCGTGCGCACAGGCGCTCGAGCAGCCGCGTCAACCCCTCGTCGGCGCCGGCGCGGGTCGGGAACAGCTCGCCGTTGGGCGCCGGCGCGGCGACGAGGTCGGTGCAATGCAGCCACAGCTCGAGCGTCGGCGCCGCGAGTTCGCAGCGCGCCAGCCGCTCGCGCAGCAGCAACTGCAGGTGATCGAGGGCCAGCGCCGGCTCGGCGAGCTCGATGCGCAGCTCGGTCGGCGCGACCTCGGCCTGGCGCAGCCGCTCGTGCAGCATGTGCAGCGTGAAGGCGCCGATGCGCGCGCGCCGCGCCTGCGCCCAGGCGACGAGCCGCGCCAGCAGCACGGCGGCGCCGTGCAGCACCTGGTCGGTGTTCTCGGCGCGCGCGTAGAGCTCGATGCGGCCCTCGAACACCGACGCCGGCTCGAGCCAGCGCCGCGGGTCGCTGCGCTCGCCGCAGGCGCGGTCGAGCGCCGTCAGCAGACCGTCGCCGAAACGCCGCGCCAGCCCGGCGCGCGGCAGCCGGCGCAGGTCGGCCAGGCAGGTCAGGCCCATGCCCTGCAGCGCCTCGAGCTGTTCGCGCGTCGCGCCCAGCAGCGCCAGCGGTGCGGCAGCCAGCCGTTTGCGCAGCGCCGCCAGGTCGCCCGCATGCGGGCCGAGGACGAGGTCGGTGCCCGGCGGCTGCCATTGCGCCAGCAGCGCCGCGCCCAGCGGCGTCGGCGCGGCGGCGATCTCGACGCGGTGGCCCAGCGGCGCGACCGCGTCCAGCAAGCGCCCGCGCAGCCCCGCCAGGCCGCCGAACAGGCGCAGGCTGCCCTGCACCTCGAGCACCAGGGTCTGCGCGTCGTGCAGCGCGACCGCAGGCGTGAACGCCAGCGCCGCGTCGGCGAGCGCGCGCAGCGCGGCGGCGTCGCGCACGGCGTCGGCCTCGGCCAGCAGCAGATCGGGGGCGAGCGCGAGCGCGGTCGCGCGGCGCATGCCGGCACGCACGCCGCGCGCGGCGGCATGGCCATCGACGCCGTCGATGCGGTGCGCGGCGACGAGCGCGAGCGGGCGCTGCCTCAGCTCGGGCGCGAGGGTGGCGGCGAAGGCCTCGAGCGACAGCGCCGGCAGATGGAGGGCGAGCCAGCGCATCGCGGCGCGGTCATGATCAGCGCGCGGCAGGCAGGGCCGACAGGGCCTCTTGCCCATCGGAGCGGTCGCGATCGGCCTGACCGGCCCCGGCCACGCCGCTGCCGGCCGCGGGCACGGCCCGCGCCAGCACCGGCGTCAGCGCGAGCGTGAGCGGCCGCGCCAGCGGCGGCCCGCGGCGCTTGAGCAGGGTCAGCTGCAGCCGGTCGGCGCCGGCGCTGGCCAGCAGCAG
>JAGWTU010000100.1 GCA_028868825.1 Burkholderiales bacterium
GCCCCGAGCAGCGCAACAGCGGCCTCGTCGTCGCCGGCATCGTGCTGGCCGGCCTGGTCGCGGTGTCGATCGACGGCAACGGCACGTATTTCGGCGTCATCCGCGTCGGCGCCATCGACACCTCGCTGCTCTGGCCGGGGCTGCTGACGGCGCTGGCCAGCGGCGTGGCCGGCGGGCTGTTCGCGCGCGTCGTCATCGCCTCGCTGTCGGGCAAGTCGGGCGATGTCTTCACGCGCTGGCGCAACGCGCGCCCGGTGGCCTTCGCCGCCGGCTGCGGGCTGGCACTGGCGGTGATCGGCGTCGTCAACCACGGCGCCACCTTCGGCAGCGGCTATGTCTACACGCGCACGATGCTCGAAGGCCAGGCGATGGCGCCGCCCGAATACGTGCTGTTCAAGTTCATCGCGACCTGGATCACGACCTGGTCGGGGGCGCCGGCGGGCATCTTCGCGCCCTCGCTGTCGATCGGCGCCGCGGTCGGCAACGACATCGCGCTGCTGACGCATTACTCGCCCGTCGTGCTGATGGCGCTGGGCATGGCCGGCTTCCTGGCCGCCGCGACGCAGGCGCCGCTGACCGCCTTCATCATCGTGATGGAGATGGTCGACGGCCACGCGATGGTGCTCAGCCTGATGGCCAGCGCCTATATCGCCAGCGGCGTCGCGCGCATCCTGTCGAAGCCGCTCTACCCCAGCCTGGCGCTGCAGTACCTGGCGCGGATGCCGCCGCCGGAAGTGGCGGCGGTGCCCGCGCCGGCGCCGGTGCCGGTGCCGCCGCCTGCGGCCGCGGAGTCGATACCGCCGCCCATCATGCCGCCCGACATCTCGCCGCCGCGGGCCTGAGCGGCCGATCGCCTCACTGCAACTGCCAGCGCCCGCCGACGACCTTGACGATGACGCGCGCGCGCTGGTCGAGCCCGAGATGGTCGGCCGGCGACATGTTGACCTCGCCGTTGCTGTCCTCGAGCCCATGCACGTTCTCGAGCGCCGCGCGCAGCGCGCGCCGGAACGCCACCGTGCCCGGCTCGGCCTGCTTCAGCGCCACCGGGATCGCCGCCGCCAGCAGCAGCCCGGCGTCCCAGGTGTAGGCACCGAAGGCCGAGGCGCTGCCGGCGCCGTAGCGCGCCTCGTAGCGCTTGACGTAGTCCAGCGCCTGCGCGCGCGCCGGGTGCCTGGCCGGCAGCGACGCGGCGACGACGACCGGGCTCGTCGGCAGGTACATGCCCTCGATGTCCTTGCCGCCGACGCGCAGGAAATCGGGATTGGCGACGCCGTGGTTGAAGTAGACGACGCCCTTGTAGCCGCGCTCGACGAGCGCGCGCGCCGGCAGCACGGCCGGCGTGCCCGAGGCGCCGATGACGATCATGTCGGGGTTCTCGGCCAGCAGCTTCAGCACCTGCGAGGTGACGCTGGTGTCGCGCGAGGCGTAGCGCTGGTTGGCGACGATGCGGATATGCCGCACGTCGGCGAACTTCTCGAACTCGGCATAGAACGCCTCGCCGAGCGCGTCGGAGAAGCCGATGTAGCCCATCGTCTTCAACCCCTTCGAGGCCGCGTGCTCGAGGATCGCGAGCGCCATCATCGTGTCGGTCTGCGGCGTCTTGAACATCCACGCCTTCTTGGCGTTCATCGGCTCGATGATGCGCGCCGACGAGGCCAGCGAGATCACCGGCGTCTCGCCCTCGGCCGCGAGGTCGATCATCGCCAGCGAGTTCGGCGTCGTCGTCGAGCCGATGATGGCGTCGACCTTGTTCTCGGTCATCAGCCGGCGCGTGTTCGACACCGCGGTGCTGGTGTCGCTGGCGTCGTCGAGGACGATGTACTGCACCGTCTTGCCGGCGATGGTCTGCGGCAGCAGCGCGATGGTGTTGTTCTCGGGCACGCCCAGCGAGACCGCGGGACCGGTGGCCGAGAGCGTGACGCCGATCTTGATCTGCGCCGCCGCCGGCAGCGCGGCGGCGGCAGCCAGGACGAGGGTGGCGGCAAGGCGCAGCAGGGGTCGCTTCATGGTCGGGGGTCTCCGTCAGGGTTCGAGGATGCAGGGGGCGGCGGTGAAACCGCGGAATCGCGCGCGCGCGCCGCGCTCGGGCGCGCCGCTCAGCCGGTAGCGCGGGAAACGCGTGAGGAAGCGGCCGACGGCGATCGCGCCTTCGAGACGCGCCAGACCCATGCCGGCGCATTGGTGAATGCCGCTGCCGAAGGCGAGATGGCGATTCGGGCTGCGCGCGATGTCGAAGCGCTCGGGGTCGGCGAACTGTTCGGGGTCGCGGTTCGCGGCGCCGATGCACAGCGTGATCGACGTGCCGGGGGCGAGCGCGACGCCGCCGACCTCGGCCGCCGCCGTCGTGATGCGGTTGCCGAGCTGGTTCGAGCTCTCGTAGCGCAGCACCTCCTCGACGGCGGTGCGCAGCAGGCCCGGCTCGTCGATCAGGCGCCGGCGCTCGCCGGGGTGCTGCGCCAGCGCGACGAGCGCGTTGCCGATCAGGTTCGTCGTCGTCTCGTGGCCGGCGTTGAGCAGGAAGATGCAGTTGTGCAGCAGTTCGGGCGCGGAGAGCATCTCGCCGGCGAATTCGCCCTCGCGCTCGCCCTCGATCAGCCGCGTCAGCACATCGCGGTCGTAGTCGCCGGGGTGGGCGCGGCGGTCGGCGATCAGGCCTTCGAGGTAGGCGATGAATTCGCGCAGCGAGCGGTTGCCCCATTCGAACGCCGCCGGCGTGACGACCGGTTCGAGCGCGCCCAGGATGGCCAGCGACCAGCCGCGCAGCGGGCCGCGGTCGGCCTGCGGCACGCCGAGCAGGTTGCCGATGACCTCGATCGGGATCGCCGACGCGAAGTCGGCGATGAGGTCGACCGGCCGTCCGGCGGCAGTGGCGTGCTTCTCGCCCATCGCGACGATCAGACGGTCGACGAGCGCCGCCAGCGCCGGCTCCATCGCCGCGATCGCCTTCGGCGTCAGCGCGCCGGCGATCAGGCGCCGCACGCGCGTGTGGCGCGGCGGGTCGTTGAAGACGAGGCTGGTCGTGTGATGCTCGTAGAGCAGCGAGTCGCCGTACTTGGGCCGGAACTCGCGCGTCTTGTCCGACGCGAACAGCGCCGCGTTCTTGTAGACCTGCACGCAATCGGCCCAGCGCGTGAGCAGCACGCCGCCGTCGGGCAGGCGCTTGACCGGCTCGTGCTCGCGCAGCGCGCGGTAGACCGGATAGGGGTCGGCGTAGAAACCGGCGTCGAGGTGCCGAAGGTCGAAGGGGACGGTGGACGGCTCTGGCATCGGCTGCGAGTGTCGCCGCAGCCCCGCGCCGGCCTATGCGGAGATACCCCGAAGGCGCGGCGCCGGCGCAAGGCCTGCGGCCGCTGTCGGCACTATTGGCGCCAGTCCGCGTAGCGGCCCTTCCTGCGATCCCAGTAGATGTGGATCGAATGCGGCGCCATGTCGGTGAGATTCAGTCCCTCGCAGGTCAGCGAGGGTTCGAGACCGGCGGGGACGGCGCCGTTCTCGCGCGCGAAGCGGGCGGGGTCGAAATCCAGATCCTCGGTGGTGAGCATCACCGAAGCCGGCGCGATCGCGTGCGCGGGGTACGACAGCCAGATGGGCGGGCCGTCGACCCCCTGCTTGAACACCGCCACCGTCACCTCGGTCTTCGAGGTGCCGAGCAGCACCGTCGACGCGCGGCCACTGCAATCGAAATCGCCTTCAAGTTCCGAGTCGGCCTGCCATTGCACGCCGGGTCGCGCGCGCTGCGCAGCCTCGAGCGCCGAGGGCGGCGATGCCGCGGCGTCGGACGTGGCCTCGGGTGGCGGCGCGGAAGCCGCGGCGGAAGGCGGCGGCCCGCCGGCCATGGCCGTCGCCGCAGCGCCGGCCATGACGAGCGCGATCAGGGTTCGAGATTGCATCGGAAGCAGGTGTCCAAAAAAGGCAAGCGGCCGTGGCATCGGAAATCCCGAAGACCTTGTCCGTGGATTGTCGACGGAGCTTGAAGTTCAATTCCGGCCGCGACCGGCCGACTTCCCGGTTGCGACGGCGCACGCGGTTCGTCGCGACCGAGCCGGCGCTGCCGCCGTGGGCGACCAGGCCGGTGACGACGCCGCGATCAGCGATGTCGGCCTCGATCGCGTCGTCATGCGGCCCCGCAGATCCGCAAACCGCCACGACGCGGTGCGGGTCAGTCGCCGCGGCCCGGGGAGCGCCCGAAGCGCTCGGCGGACCGCACCCTCGCCTTGGCCGCCTCGACTTCGCGGTTCCTGGGCTCGGCGCTCGTGACCAGCGCTCGAATCAAACGCCGCGCCGAGGCCGCCACCTCGTCGACCGCGGCGTCGAACGCCGCTTCGTTGGCCTTCGAAGGCACGGCAAAACCACTGAGTTTCCGCACGAACTGCAGCGATGCGTCACGGATCTCGATTTCCGTGGCCGGCGGCTCGAAGTTGAACAGCGTCTTGATGTTTCGACACATGGTGGGAGCGAGCCTAAATCCGGCATTCGCCGATTGCAAGCAGCCGCCCAGGGGCCGGCGGCGATGGAAAGGGGATAACCGAGCGCCGCGTCTCAGCCGTCGTCTTTCGGCAGGTCATCACCGACCTGGAGCCAGGGCACGTGCGTTTCGTAGAACACAGGCTTGCCGGGCTCCCTGTCCAGCGCGCCCTCGATGAGCGATCGGGACACATGCATTTCGCCGGGCCAGCGCGTCGACTGGAAAAGCATCGGGCTTCCGCACCTGGAGCAGAACGATCGCCTCGCGGCGGGACTGGACTCGTACCAGGTCGGGGATGCGGAGTCCGGGTCGAGCGCGAAGTTCTCCGACGCGAAGCCTGCCCAGGTGACGAACGGCGCACCATGCACGCGGCGGCAGTAGGTGCAATGGCAATGCGCGACCCACTTGGTCGGCCATGTCGCGCGGAAGCGGACCATCCCGCACAGGCAAGAACCGACGACAACCGGTGTGTTCATGCCAGGCGAGACCCATGATGCGGACGTCCCCGCGCCGAGGCCGCCCCGGCGGCGGCCAACGGGAATCGGAGCCGTCCCGACTTCTCGCTCCGCGCCACCGTCACGGCGGCTGAACACCGCTGGGTGGCCTCGCCGCAGCCCGGCGTGGAGCGCGTGATGCTGGATCGCGGCAGAACCAGGTACTGCCTTGCTTGCCGGTCAGGCGGCATCGGTCCTCAACCGCAGCTGCGACCGGACCCTCGCGAGCAGACAGGCGAGCCGAAGCAGTGCCTGGCCTATGCCCTTGCCCATCTGGGCCGGCAGCAACCACAGCGAAATGAGTTCCCACTGAATTCCGCGGATCGATCTGGGCCAAGCCGACGGCATGGCCACCAACCTCGGCCACGATCGTCGGCCAACATTCGATACTGGCCGAAGTCGTCAGCAAGCTCTCTGTCCACCGATCCCTCTGCGCCTTCGTGTACCCCCATGCGCCTTCGCCGCGATGGCGATGTCATTCAGACGCTGCAATTCGGATCTCGACGCCGGCCTGATGCGCACCGCCGCGGCCGACGGGTTGCGCCGCACTCGGGCATGACGTGACGCCAGTTGCGATCCAGCAGTACTTCGGTGGCTACCAGAGCGCATGTCCAAGCCACTGAATCAGAGCGGCGGAAGCGCCCATATATGCGAGCAAGGCAAGCGCATGGCCAAGGGCTCTCACGGCGTAGTGGCGCAGAAGCCAGACAAGCGCGAGGGCCGACAAGACGTACATGATGGCGGCCATCACATAAGCCTCGGGAGCGGGAACAAAGACCACCCAGCCACCGCGTTTGCTTGACGTGGTGAAGCCACTGCCGGCGACGACCAGGCAGCCGCCAAGCATGCCGAGGGCCGCCAGAGCAGCGACGAAAAAGCGCAGTGCAATTGCCATCGAATCAATGCCTTGCGGCCCCATGGCGAAAGGAACCTGCACGTGGAGGCAGGAACTGACCGGGCGCCGAACAGCCATTTGCGCCCTGGCCGGATCGGCTCGGGTTCGCCGATGCGCTAGGCACCACGTGCCACGCTCGATTGCCAGACCAGCGCCAGCGCTTCGTGGCGTTTGACAAACGCATCCTTGCCGTCCATGTACGCTTGAATGTCATCGGGGAATGTCGCGGCCAGGTTGCGCTTGAGCGCGCTGTACGCCTTCACTGCATCGGGGTGCGCATTCATGTAGTCGCGGAATGCAAGATGCCGCCTTGCCCCGATGCTATTCACCTCGAATGCGTGAATCTGGTGCGTGCGTACGCCTTCCGAGGCGTGCTTCCGGAAGTGGCGTCGCCGCGGTATTCCGAATTCGCCTTTGGGTTCGTATCCGAGCGCACGAAATCGACCATTTCGTTCGTCCAGTGCGATCAAATTCGACGTGATCAACAGGATGTCCACGATGGGTTTGGCAAACGCGCCATGAATCGCGGTGCATGACACCCGATCGGAAAGGCACCGTAAGCCAGCTGGCCGGGCGCATCCGCCCCGAGGTTCGGATGCGCCGCCGACGGCGCCTCGATCCACAACGCCCTCGGCGGTCCTACTTCACGAAATACCCACCCACCTTCCAGGTCCCATCCGCCTCGCGCATCGGCGTCACCGTCTCCACCGCGCCCGCCTTGTGCTCGAATGCCGTGTCGTACTGGATCACGACGTACTGCCCATCGGGCGCACCCGGCAGGGTCTTGAAGAACTGCGCCGAGGACAGCGTGCGCTTGAGCACCGGTCCGAAGGTCCCGCGCATCGACTGGGCCGCTTCGTCCCAATGCGCCTGCGTCACCTTGCTGCGGAACAAGGTCGAGGTCTGGTTCCAGCTCCCCGCGTAGTCCGTCGCATCGAGCAGCGCGAGCCAGCTCAGGCTGGCAGCCTCGGCCGCCTTGATCATCTCGGCCTCGCTCTGCGCGTGGGCGAACGTGGCGGCGCCGGCAAGGGCTGCGGCGGCAATGAAACTGCGGGTAACGGTTCTCATCGGCGACTCCTGTTTCGAGCGGCCTCGCTGCGGCCGCGGCATCGACAAGCATAGCCTTCGCGCCCCGCCCCTGAAACCGCCGACCCAACGGGCGGGCAGTCCCCCGTCCTCCTCTTCAGAGGAATCCGGTCGACAGCCAAGGCACGGCCGCGACGACGATCACGCCCAGCAGCAGCGCCAGCAGATAGCCGGCGATCGGCCGGATGCCGGCATCCGGGCTCACGCGGCCGATCGCGCAGGCGGCGTAGTAGCCCACGCCCAGCGGCGGTGCGAACAGACCCAGTCCCATCGAGAGCACGACGACCATCGCGTAATGCACCTCGTGCACGCCCAGTTGCCGCGCGATCGGGAACAGCAGCGGGCCGAACAGCACGACCGCCGGGATGCCCTCGAGCACCGACCCGAGCACCGTGAAGGCCAGCACCGAGACGGCGAGGAACATGCCGCGGCCACCCGGCAGCGCCGCCATCGCGCCGGCCAGCCAGCCCGAGAAACCCGATTGCGTCAGCCCCCAGGCCATCGCCGTGGCGGTGCCGATGATGAAGAGGATGGCACCCGACAGCGCTGCCGTCGCCGTCAGCATCGCCGGCAGCCGCGCCCAGTCGAAGGGGCGGTAGGCGACGAGTCCGGCCACCGCCGCGTAGGCGATGCCCAGCGTCGAGACCTCGGTCGCGGTGGCCACACCTTCGACGACGGCCCAGCGGATCACGAAGGGCAGCAGCAGCGCCGGCAGCGCGATGACGAAGCGCCGCCCCACCTGCTTCAGCGGCACGCGCTCGACGGCGCTCAGGTCCTCGCGGCGATAGCGCCAGCGCACGACGGCGCACAGCACGAGTCCGAGCAGCGCCGCCGGCAGCAGGCCGCCGGTGAACAGTGCCGCGATCGAGACGCCGGTGACGGAGCCGATCGTGATCAGCACCAGGCTGGGCGGCACGGTCTCGGTCTGCGCGCCGGTGGCGGCCAGCAGCGCGACGAGTTCGCCCTCCCGCGCGCCGCGCCGCTTCATCTCCGGGAACAGCGCCGGCGCCACCGCCGCCATGTCGGCCGCCTTCGCGCCCGAGATGCCCGAGACGAGGTACATCGCGCCGATCAGCACATAGCTCAGGCCGCCGCGCACATGGCCGAGCAGCGCGGCCAGGAAATTCACCATGGCGCGCGCCATGCCCGTCATCTCGATCAGCAGGCCGAGGAAGACGAACAGCGGCACCGCCAGCAGGATGATGTGCGACATGCCCTCGTCGATGCGGCCGACGATCACCGGCAGCGGCGTGCCCGTCGTCAGGGCCAGGTAGCCGAAGGTCGCGAGGCCGAAGGCGAAGGCGATCGGGATGCCGGCGGCGACGCAGCCGGCCGTGACGCCGACGAAGAAGATCAGCAGGTTGACTCGCCCCAGGTCCTGGAACAGCGGCTTGGCGAGCCAGAACGCGGCGACGAGCAGCGCCACGGCGGCGATGCCGGTCCAAGCACGCCGCGCCGCGCCGTCGGCCGCCGGCCGCAGCAGCCGCAGCAGCGAGATGAAGGCGAAGACGGCCATCAGCACGATGCCGGACGGCAGCGCCGCGGCGCGCCACAGCCCCGAGATCTCGAGCGCCGGCGTCGTGATCGCGGCCTCGTCGGCCGCGTAATCCCAGGCCGGCACGACGAGCAGGATCAGGAACGCCAGCGCGGCGGCCAGCGCCGCGGCCTCGGCGAGCGTGCGCCGCTCAGGCGTCAGCCGCGCCACCAGCGCCGTCATGCGCATGTGCTCGCCGCGGCGCAGCGCGACGACCGCGCCCAGCATCGCCAGCCAGACGAAGAGCAGCGAGGCGAGTTCGTCCGACCAGACGAGCGGCCGCTGGAAGACGAAGCGCGCGATGACGCCGGCGAACAACACGGCGACATCGGCCACGACGAGTGCCGCCGCCGGCCACTCGACCGCGGCGCCGAGCACCGCGTCGATGCGCTCGACGATGACGCCGCCACCGCGCGGTGACGGCGGCGCCGGCGACGCGTGGCCGCTCAACCGAGTTTTCCGACGTGGTGCTCGAGCAGCGCCCAGGCCTCGTCGCCGAACTTCGCCTTCCATTCGGCGTAGAAGCCGGCCTTGCGCATCTGCTCGCGGAAGCTGTCGCTGGCCGGCTGGTTGAAGACCAGGCCCTTGGCCGCGAGGTCCTTCTGCAGGCTGGCGTTGTCGGCGGCGACGTCGGCGCGCTCCTTCGCCGCCGCGGCGTTGATGTGCTTGGCGCAGATCGCCTGCAGGTCGGGTGGCAGGCGGTCCCAGGCCTTCTTGTTGGCCAGGAACCAGAAGCCGTCCCACATATGCTTGGTCAGCGAGCAGTACTTCTGCACCTCGTAGAGCTTGGCCGTGGCGATCACCGCCAGCGGGTTCTCCTGGCCCTCGACGACCTTGGTCTGCAGAGCGGAATAGACCTCGGCGAAATTGATCGACGCCGGCGCCGCGCCCAGCGCCTTGAACATCGAGGTCCACAGCGGCGACGGCGGCACGCGGATCTTCATGCCCTGCAGGTCGGCCGCGCTCTGGATCGGCTTCGTCGACGAGGTGATGTGGCGGAAGCCGTTGTCCCAGATGCGCTCCATCGCGACGAGGTTGGCCTTGGCGATCTGGGCCCGGATATGGGCGCCGAGCGTGCCGTCCATCGCCTTCCACACGGCGTCGTAATCGGGGAACGCGAAGCCGATGCCCGAGATCTGCGCCGCCGGCACGAGCGAACCGAGGATGAGTCCGGACAGCGTGAAGAACTCGATGCCGCCCGAGCGCACCTGGCTGAGCATGTCGGTGTCGCCGCCGAGCTGGTTGTTGGGGAAGATCTGGATCTCGACGCGGCCCTTGGTGTCGGCGCGGATGGCCTCGGCCATCTCCTTGGCGCGCACGTTCATCGGGTGCGTCACCGGCAGGTTGTTCGCGTACTTGTAGCTGAATTCGGCGGCACGCGCCGTGCCGGCACGCAAGGCCAGGGCACCGGCGCCCGCGGCGACGAGGATTCTGCGGCGTTGTTCGTTCATCGTTAGTCTCCGGATGGGGGGATTACGATGCCGATTCTGACAAAGCCCGGACCCCACGCCATGAGTTCAAACGACAACCCGGCGCCGGTCGCCATCGTCACCGGCGGCGCACGCGGCATCGGCCTGGCGATCGCGCAGCGGTTTCTCGCCGAGGGCAAGCGCGTGATGCTGCTCGACATCGACGGCCGGACGCTCGCCCGCACCGAGGCCGACCTCGACCGTCCCGAGACCGTCTTCGCCTTCCACGGCGATGTCTCCAAACCCGACCAGGTCGACGCCGCCGTCGCCGCCGTCGTCGCGCGCTGGGGTCGCATCGACTGCCTCGTCAACAACGCCGGCGTCGCCGTCTTCAAGCCGATGCTGCAGACCAGCTACGCCGAATGGCGCCATGTGCTGGGCACCAACCTCGACGGCGCGTTCCTCTGCACGCAGGCCTGCGCGCCGGTGATGCTGCGCACCGGCGGCGGCGCCATCGTCAACATCGCGTCGATCTCGGGGCTGCGGGCGAGCACGCTGCGCGTGGCCTACGGCACGAGCAAGGCGGCGCTGATCCAGCTCACGAAGCAGCAGGCGGTGGAACTCGGCAACGCCGGCATCCGCTGCAACTGCGTCGCGCCGGGGCCGGTCGACACCGAGATGGCCAAGCTCGTGCACACGGTGGCGATCCGTTCG
>JAGWTU010000011.1 GCA_028868825.1 Burkholderiales bacterium
GCCGGTGGTCGCGCCGCCGCCCCCGCCGCCGCCGCCGCCGCCGCCGCCTCCCGCGCCGGTTCCGGCGCCGGCAGCGATGTCCGAGGCGACCTCGGTGAACTACGTCGGACTGGGCGTCGTCGGTGCCGCGGCGATCGCCGCGGCGGCCTGGATGCACCACGAGGATCGCAGTTCGGGCACGACCACCGGCACCACCGGTACCACCGGCACGCATTGAGGAATCGGGGCGGGCCGCATTGACCTCGACCCCCAATGGACCGCGGCAACTGGCCGCGGTCTTTTTTTCCTGTGCGCTCGCGTGGGCGCTCGCCGGCTGCTCGGGGACGATGCAGGGCGCGCGGGCGACGCTGGCGCCGCTCTGGCATGGTGAAGGGGCCGACCTCGCCGCGCTGCCGCTCAAGCCCACGCTGCGCTACCTGCGCGTGGAGGTCAACGGCCGTGTCGGCCTGATGGTCTGGTCCGACGACGAGGAAGGCCCGCGCGGGCGCACCGGCGTCTGGTACAGCGGCGACGGCAGCGTGCTGCGCCTGGCGCAGGGCCATGTCGTCGGCTTCTCGAGCCCGGATCGGCAATGGCGCGTGAGCGCCGTCGTCGACGCCGCACCGGCGGCTGCCGTCGGCTCCTGGGCCGTCCCGGAACGCAGCACCGAGATCCGCGACGCGCAGCCCGGCTACCGTTTCGGCATCCCCTTCGAGCGCGAACGCATCGCGCTGGCGCAGCCGCCGAGCGGCCAGCACTGGCTCGGCGCGACCGCGGGCCTGCGCTGGTTCGAGGAGCACAACGTCGGCGCCACCGACGATGCGCTCGACTCGGCTGCGGCGCCCGCCTGGGTGGCGCTCGACGCCCAGGCGCGACCGGTCTACGGCGCGCGCTGCATGGAGCCCGGCTGGTGCCTGCATTGGCAGGTCTGGCCGACGCCGTCGCCATGAGGGCCTGGCCGTGGTTGATCGCCGGGCTGATCGCGGGCCTGCTGGCCGGCAGCGCGGCGCAGGCCCAGGGCACGGCCGTGGCGCCGACCGGTGAGCGGCTCAGCGACTGGCTGCTTCGTCATCCGCCCGGCGCCGCCACCGACCCGCTCGGGCTGCAGTGGCAGCGCCAGTCCGAGGTCGCTGCGCAACGGCGCCAACGCGACGCGCTGATCGATGCGCTGCGCGCAGCGACGCAGGCCGGTCGGGTGCGTGGCGAAGATGCCGAGCGGCTGATCCGCGCGCTCGAGGCCTTGCCCGTGACCGGCCGCGTCGCCCTGCCGCTGCGCGACCCGCGCCTGCTGCAGGCCCATCCCGAACTCGACCCCGTGCTGGCCGCCGGCGACCATGTCGTGCTCGCGCAGCGCTCGAACATGGTCGCGGTCTGGCTCGGCGACGCGCCGCCTTGCGTGCTGCGCTTCGAGCCGCTTTGGCCGGCGGCGCGCTACCTGGCCGCCTGCGGGTCGAAGGCCGACCGAGCCTGGATCATCGAGCCCGACGCCAGCGTGATCGAGGTCGGCGTCGCGCCCTGGAACGCGTCGACGCAGGATCTGCCGGCGCCGGGTGCCCGCATCTGGGCCCCGGGTCCCGGCTGGCCGCGGGCCCTGAGCGAACGTTTCGCGGCCTTCCTCGCGACCCAGGCGCCGGTCGACGCGACCTTGCCGACCGATCGCACCGTGGCGCCGGCCGATCTCGCGCAGCGCGCGGCCGCGCTGCCGCGCGACCTCGTCACCGGCCCGAGCGACTGGGGCGTGACCGGCCTGCTGCAGACGCCCACGGCGCGCTTCGCGCCGGCCGGGCGCGTCGGCTTCAGCTACAGCCAGGAGCGCCCGTACCACCAGTACAACTTCGACCTCAGCCCCTTCGATGCGCTCGAGGTCGTCGTGCGCTACACGGCGATCACCAACCAGCCCTACGGCGTCGTCGGCAGCAGCCAGTCGTATCTCGACAAATCGATCGAAGCCAAGCTCGCGCTGACCGACGAGACGCGGTGGCTGCCGGCGCTCGCCCTGGGCCTGCGCGATCCCGGCGGCACGGGCCTGTTCGCCGGCGAGTACCTCGTCGGCAGCAAGCGCTGGGGCGACCTCGATTTCAGTCTCGGCCTGGGCTGGGGCTACCTGGGCGCGCGCGGCAATCTGCGCAATCCCTTCGCGGCGCTGGGCTCGCGCTGGCAGACGCGCACGGCGCCGACGGTCGGGCAGGGCGGCGAGGTCAGCCTCAAGACGCTGTTCACGGGCCGCACGGCGGTGTTCGGCGGCGTGCAATGGTCGCCGCGCGGCGTGCCCTGGCAGTTGCAACTCGAACTCGACGGCAACGACTATTGCCGCGAACCGTTCGGCCAGCGCCTGCGCGCCTCGAGCCCAGTCAACCTCGGCTGGACCTGGCAGAGCGGACCGCTGGGCGTGCGGCTCGGTTTCGAGCGCGGCCGCATCCTCACTTTCGGCCTCAACCTGCAGACCGACCTGCCGCGGCTCGATCAACCGAAGATCGCGCTGCCGCGGCTGGCGCCCGCCGATCCGTCGCGGCCACCCAGCGGTGCCGATGCGCGCACGCTGGCCGACGCGAGCGCGCAGACGGGCTGGGACGCGACCCGCATCGAGCTCAGCCAGACCGGCCTCGGGCCGACCTGGACCGTCACCGTCGACGCCATCGGCGGCGAGCAGCAGCGCCAGCGCATCGACCGCGGCAACGCCGTGCTCGACCGCGACGCGCCGCCCGAGATCCGCGCCTTCGAGTGGGTGCTGCGGGTCGAGGGCACCGAAGTCGCGCGGCGGCTCGACGACCGCGGCGCCTGGGTCGCCGCGCACACGCGCTGGACCGGCATGCCGGCGCCGCTGCCGGCCGCGGCCGAGCCGGCGCCGCCGCCGCAGCGCGAACTGGTCGCGACGCCGTCGCGCGCCGCCGCGGGCAACGCCTACCTCGGCTTCCAGCAGCAGCTCGGCGGGCCCGACGGCTATCTGTACGCGCTCTCGGCCGGCGTCGCGGGGCGGCTCGACATCGCCCGCGGCACCTGGCTGCAGGGCAGCGCCGAGCTGCGCCTGATCGACAACTACGACAAGTTCACCTACACCGCCGACAGCAGCCTGCCGCGCGTGCGCACCCATGTCCGCGAGTACCTGACGGACTCGCGGCTGAACCTGCCCAATGCGCAGATCACGAACTTCGAGCGCCTGGGCGATTCGGTCTACAGCCTGGTCTATGCGGGCTGGCTCGAGCCGATGTACGCCGGCGTCGGCGGCGAGCTGATGTGGCGTCCCCAGCGCAGCGGCGTCGCCCTCGGGCTCGACCTCAACCATGTCCGCCAGCGCCACTTCGACCAGCATCTGGGCCTGCGCGACTACGCCGTCAACACCGGCCACCTGACGCTGTACTGGGACACCGGCTGGCAGGGCGTGCGCACGGCAGTCTCGGCCGGCCAGTATCTGGCGGGCGATCGCGGCGTCACGGTCGACCTTTCGCGCGGCTTCGCCAACGGCACGCGCATCGGCCTGTGGGCGACGAAGACCAACGTCTCGGCCGCCGCGTTCGGTGAGGGCAGCTTCGACAAGGGCTTCTATGTCAGCATCCCCTTCGACGTGCTGTTCTCGGTCTGGTCGAAGGAGACGATGAAGATCGTCTGGCAACCGCTGATCCGCGACGGCGGCGCCAAGCTCGACCGCGCCGTCACGCTCTGGGGACTGACGGCGCCGGGGGCGCATTAGCGGCTGCGCGGCGACGCCCGCGCGGTACGATCCCCGGCAGGACCATCCGTCGGGTACTCGATGCGCCAGGAATTGCTGATACGACATTGGGCGGCGCGCGACTCCTTCGAAGCGCTCACCGCGCTGCTGCATCGCGCCTATGCCCCGCTGGCGGCGCAGGGCCTGGCGGTCGCCGCGGCGACCCAGGGCACCGAGACGACGCGGCGCCGCGCCGCCGAAGGCCAATGCTGGGTGGCCGAGTGCGAAGGCGCGATCGTCGGCACGGCGACGGTCTGCGGCCCCTACGACACGGCGAGCGCGCACTGGGCCGTCGGCGTGCCCTGGTTCCGCGACCGCGACACGGCGCATTTCCACCAGCTCGCGGTCGATGGCGACTGGCGGCGCCGCGGGCTGGGACGGCGCCTCATCGCCGCCTGCGAGACCTGGGCGCTGCGCCAGGGCTACAAGCGCATGGTGCTCGACGTCGCCGAGGCGGCGCAGGAGCTGCGCGCCATCTACCGCCGCTGCGGCTACGCCGACGTCGCCCAGGTGCAATGGGAGGGGCAGGGCCATCGCAGCGTGGTGATGCTGAAGTCGCTCGACCGCTCGCCCTTGCGCGAGCAGCTGCAGACGATGGCGCGCTACAACCTGTGGGCGACGCGGCGCCTGTGCGCCGCCGTCGACGACCTGCCCGAGGCCGACTACCGGCGCGACGCCGGGCTCCACTTCAAGAGCATCCACGGCACCCTGAACCACCTGCTGGTCGGCGAGCACGAACTCTGGTTTCGCCGCTTCGTCGAAGGCGCGACGCCGCCCGTGGCGCTCGACGCCGAGCTCGAACCCGGGCGCGCTCGCCTGCGCGAGCGCCTGCTCGACGGCGCGCTGGCCTGGCTGCCGCTGATCGAGGTCTGGCCCGAGGAGCGGCTGCACGGCACGCTGCAATACCGCAGCGTCTCCGGACGTGAGCACCAGCTCCCGTTCTCGGCCACGCTGCTGCACGTCTTCAACCACGGCACGCATCATCGTGGCCAGATCACCGCGGCGCTCACCGCGATGGGCCGACCGGCGCCCGAAATCGACCTCGTGTACATGCTTCAGGAGGAGGCGCGGCCGGGCTGAAGCGGCTACTGTCCACCGAACCGGCGCCGCCGCGTTGAGTACGCCACTGCCCCAGGAGCGACCATGGACCTCGACCTGCCCCATCTTGCCGCCCTCGCCGCCGCCCTCGGATGGGCGAGCGGGCTGCGCCTGTACGCTGTCGTGTTCCTGACCGGCGCCGCCGGCTACCTGGGCTGGGTGCCGCTGCCCGCCGGGTTGCACCTGCTGCAGACGCCGGTCGTCCTCGGCGCCAGCTTCGCGATGCTGGTGCTCGAGTTCTTCGCCGACAAGATCCCCGGATTCGACACGGTCTGGGACACCATCCACACCTTCATCCGCATCCCCGCCGGTGCCGCGCTCGCCGCCGGCGTCTTCGGCGGCGACCACGAGAGCTGGGGCCTCGTCGCGGCGCTGCTCGGCGGCACGCTGGCGGCGACCTCGCACGCGGCGAAGACGACGACGCGCGCCGCCGTCAACACCTTGCCCGAGCCGTTCTCGAACATCGGCCTGTCGCTGCTGGGCGATGCGGCCGTGCCGGGCATGCTGTGGCTGTCGTGGAGCCATCCGGCGCTGTTCTTCGTCGCGCTGGCGGTCTCGATCGTGGTGGCGCTGGCGCTGACGATCGTGCTGTTCCGCTTCCTGCGCCGCCTCCTGGCCCGCATCGGCGGCAGGCCGGCGTCCGAGGCGCGCGAACTGACGGCCTAGGCGCGGCCGTCAGCGACGCGCGCCGAACCAGCGCCGCCGCGGCGGCGGCGCCGGGCCGTCGAGCGGCGCCGGCGAAGTCGAACTCGCGCCGAACACCGAATTGAAGATCGAGCCCCAGGTCGACGGCGGCGTCGATTCGGCCGCCGCCGTCTCGGGCAAGGGCGCGGCGGTCGGTTCCGGCCGCGGCTCGGCGCGCAGCGCGGCGCGGTACATGACGGCGAGCTGCGCCAGGTCGCTGCCGCGCAGCGCGTCGCAGACCAGCAGCACGTCGCGCGCGTACAGCGGGTCCTCGACCATCCGCTCGGTGTCGATGCCCTCGCCGAGCTCGGCCATCAAGCGCAGATGGATGCGACCGGCAACGCGGTGGCAGCGACGTTTGTTCATGGATGCGCCAGTGTGCCGGTCCGGGCGGGTTGCGCACCATCCCCAAGACGGTTGAAAGTCGCATTCCTGACGACGCCTGTCATTCATTCGAACTAAGCTTGCAACATTGCACGCTGCCGCCACCATGATTCCAACCCAAGTCACCCTGGTCGAAGTCGGTCCCCGCGACGGGCTGCAGAACGAATCGGCGCCGGTCGCAGCGGCGCAGAAGATCGAACTCGTGCAGCGGCTGCAGGCCGCCGGCTGCCGAGAAATCGAGGTCACGAGCTACGTCAGCCCCAGATGGGTGCCGCAGATGGCCGACAACGCCCCGGTGATGGCCGGCATCGAGCGCCGGGCCGGCGTGCGCTACTCGGTGCTGACGCCGAACATGCAAGGGCTCGAGGCGGCGCTGGCCGGCCAGCCCGACGAGATCGTCGTCTTCGGCGCCGCCAGCGAGGCCTTCAGCCGCCGCAACATCAACTGCTCGGTGGCCGAGAGCATCGAGCGCTTCGCCCCCGTCGTCGCCGCCGCGCATGCCGCCGGGATCAAGGTGCGCTGCGCGATCTCCTGCGCGCTCGGCTGCCCCTACCAGGGCGAGGTCAGCGCCGACGAGGTCGAGCGCGTCGTCGTGCTGATGAAGGGCATCGGGGTCGACCATTGCGGTGTCGCCGACACCATCGGCGTCGGCACGCCGCGGCGCGTGCAGGCGGCGCTCGAGCGTGCGCTGCGCCATTTCCCGCTCGCCGAGGTCAGCGGCCATTTCCACGACACCTACGGGCAGGCGCTGGCCAACATCTACGCCAGCCTCGAGGTCGGCGTCGCGACCTTCGACACCAGCATCGCCGGACTCGGCGGCTGCCCCTACGCGAAGGGGGCGACCGGCAACGTCGCCACCGAGGACGTCGTGTTCATGCTCGACGGCATGGGCATCGCGACGGGGCTGGACCTCGATGCGCTCGTCGATGCCGGCGCCTGGATCAGCGGCATCCTCGGACGGCCTCCGGTGTCGCGCGTCGGCCGCGCGCTGCTGTCCAGGCGGGCCGCCGCGTCATGAGCACCGACGCCACCGTCGCCTCGCCCTGCATCAACGTCTGCCGCATCGACGAGGCCAGCGGCTGGTGCGTCGGCTGCCTTCGCACGATCGACGAGATCGCGGCCTGGTCGCAGCTCAGCGACGCCGACAAGCGCGCGCTGCGCGATCGCCTCGGGCCGCGGCGCCTGCAATGGCGACGGCTGCAACGCGCTACGGGCGCGGCGCCGGCGGAGCCGGCATGAAGCGGCTGATCTTCCACTTCGATTTCGTCTCGCCGTTCGCCTGGCTCGCCTTCGACCGCCTGCCGCAGGCGCTGGAGGGCTGCAGCTACGCGGTCGAGTACCGGCCGCTGCTGTTCGCCGGGCTGCTGCGCCACTGGGGCAATGTCGGTCCGGCCGAGATCGAGCCCAAGCGCGCCTGGACCTTCCGCCATGTGCACTGGCTGGCGGCGCAGCAGGGCACGGCGCTGGACACGCCGGCCGAGCACCCGTTCAATCCGCTGCCGCTGCTGCGGCTGGCGCTGGCCTGCGGACCCAACCGGCAGGTCGTCGAGACCCTCTTCCGCCATGCCTGGGTCGGCGGCGACCACGCGACCGACCCGGCGCGGCTGGCGGCGCTGACGACCGCGCTGGCGCCGGCGCGCGATCCACAGGGCGAAGACGTCAAGGCCGAACTGCGGCGGGCCACCGAGTCGGCGGCGGCGGCCGGCATCTTCGGCGTGCCGACGATCGAATTCGAGGGCCGGCATTTCTGGGGCCTGGACGCGCTGCCGATGCTGCGCGACGCGATGACGGGCGGCGCCTGGTTCGCGGGTCCGGACTGGGAGGCCGAGGGGCGGCCGCGCGCCGGCGTGAAGCGCGGCTGAAGCCTGGCGCCTCCCAATGCCCCGGCATTGGTATTGGGGAAGTCCCGGGGGCCCAAGCCGGGTGCGCAGGCCCGGATTGTCAGAACGGGGTCAGTAGGGCTCTCGATAGTCCCTCACAGGCGCCGCAGACCGATCCAGGATGGCGCCCGGTTGCAACTACCCCGGAGACATGAATGGACGCAAACCTGGCGCAGCGCATCGCTGCGCACCCGACGTACCAGAAACTCAAGACCACGAGGTCCACGTTGGGCTGGTGGTTGACCGCCGCGATGATGGTCGTCTACTACGGCTACATCCTGCTGGTTGCCTTCGACAAGTCATTCCTCGCGCAGCGCTTCGGCGATGGCGTGATGACGCTGGGCATGCCGATCGGGTTGATCGTCATCGTCTTCACGATCGTCATCACGGCGATCTATGTCCGTCGCGCGAACGACGAGTTCGACCGCCTCTCCGAAGAACTGAACAAGGCGGTGCTGAAGTGAAATCGCGTCATACCCTCATCGCCGCGGCCCTGGCCGTGGCCAGCACGGCGACCCTGGCCGCCGAGGATCTCGGCCAGACCGTCAAGCAGCAGACGAACTGGACCGCGATCGCGATGTTCGTCGCCTTCGTCGTGATGACGCTGTTCATCACGAAATGGGCCGCTGCGCGCACCAAGAGCGCGGCCGACTTCTACACCGCCGGCGGCGGCATCACCGGTTTCCAGAACGGCCTGGCGATCGCCGGCGACTACATGTCGGCGGCCTCGTTCCTGGGCATCTCGGCCGCGGTGATGGCCAGCGGCTACGACGGCCTGATCTATTCGATCGGCTTCCTCGTCGGCTGGCCGGTCGTCACCTTCCTGCTCGCCGAGCGGCTGCGCAACCTCGGCAAGTTCACCTTCGCCGACGTCGCCGCGTTCCGCTTCGCGCAGACGCCGGTGCGCGTGTTCGCTGCCAGCGGCACGCTGATCGTCGTCGCCTTCTACCTGATCGCGCAGATGGTCGGCGCTGGCCAGCTCATCAAGCTGCTGTTCGGTCTCGAGTACTGGCACGCGGTGGTCATCGTCGGCGCGCTGATGATGGTCTACGTGCTGTTCGGCGGCATGACGGCGACGACCTGGGTGCAGATCATCAAGGCCGGCATGCTGCTGTGCGGTGCCACCTTCATGGCCTTCATGGTGCTGTCGCATTACGGCTTCAGCCCCGAGGCGATGTTCGCCGACGCCGTGCGCGTGAAGACCGAGATGGCCCTCAAGAGCGGCAAGGCGCCCGACGTGGCGGCCAAGATGGGCGCCGCGATCATGGGCCCGGGCGGCTTCGTCAAGGACCCGATCTCGGCCATCAGCTTCGGCATGGCGCTGATGTTCGGCACCGCCGGACTGCCGCACATCCTGATGCGCTTCTTCACCGTGCCCAACGCCAAGGAAGCGCGCAAGTCGGTGCTGTGGGCGACGAGCTGGATCGGCTACTTCTACATCCTGACCTTCATCATCGGCTTCGGCGCCATCACCTTCGTGATCTCGAATCCGCAGTTCCTCGATGCCAAGGGCGCGCTGCTCGGCGGTGGCAACATGGCCGCCATCCACCTCGCCAACGCGGTCGGCGGCAACGTCTTCCTCGGCTTCATCTCGGCGGTGGCGTTCGCGACCATCCTCGCCGTCGTCGCCGGCCTGACGCTGTCGGGCGCCTCGGCGGTCTCGCATGACCTGTACGCTACCGTCATGAAGGCCGGCAAGGCCGACAGCGCGAGCGAGCTGCGCGTCTCGCGCATCACGACCGTCGCTCTCGGCATCGTCGCGGTGCTGCTCGGCATCGCGTTCGAGAAGCAGAACATCGCCTTCATGGTCTCTCTCGCCTTCGCCGTGGCCGCGAGCGCGAACTTCCCGGTGCTGCTGATGAGCGTGCTGTGGAAGGGCTGCACGACGCGCGGCGCCGTCATCGGCGGCTTCCTCGGCCTGATCTCGTCGGTCGTGCTGACGATCGTCTCGCCGGCGGTCTGGGAAGCCGTCCTCGGCAACCCGAAGGGTTCGGCGATGTTCCCGTACACGAGCCCGGCGCTGTTCTCGATGACGATCGGCTTCGTCGGCATCTGGTTGTTCAGCATCCTGGACAACAGCCCGCGTGCCCAGGTCGACAAGGACGGCTTCCTGGCCCAGCAGGTGCGTTCGGAGACCGGCATCGGCGCGTCGGGCGCCAGCGGCCACTAGAACCTCTAAGCGTTCTTGCCTGAGGGGCCGCTGGCATAGTGTCAGCGGCCCTTTGTGTTTTTCGAAGCCCCATGACCAAGAAGCAAACCGCCGAGCCGCAGCGCGAGATGCTGACGCTGGTGACGGCGCGCATCCGCGACGCCTTCCTGCGCAAGCCCCATTACGTCGATGGCGGCGCCGACCTCATCACCGTCTGTCGCGAGCTCTCGGCGCGCGGCCTCACCCAGGCCCTGGTGCGCGACCGCAGCGGCGGCGTCGAGCGCCTGGGCATCTTCACGACCACCGACCTGCGCGACGCGCTGCTGCGCGACGAGCTGCCGTCGCAACTCGCGGTGCGCGAGGTCGCGCATTTCGAGCTCGTCGAGGTCGACGCCGACGCCGACCTGTTCGAGGCGCTGTGGCTGATGGTGCGCCACCGCGTGCACCGCCTCGTCGTGCGCGATGGCGGCCAGGTCGCCGGGCTGCTCGGCCAGCTCGACCTCGTCAGCTTCGTCGCCAACCATTCGCACATCGTCGCGCTCCAGATCGACGACGCGACCAGCGTCGCCGAACTCGGGCCGGCGAGCCGGCGCATCGACGAGGTCGTCAGCCTGCTGCATGGCAGCGGCATCCGCATCGAGCGCATCACGCGGCTCGTCAACGAACTCAACCGGCGCCTGTTCGCGCGCCTGTGGGCGCTGCTCGCGCCGCCGGCGATCATCGCCGACAGCTGCCTGCTCGTGATGGGCAGCGAGGGCCGCGGCGAGCAGATCCTCAAGACCGACCAGGACAACGCGCTGCTGCTGCGCGATGGCTGCGACGAGGCCGCCGTGGCCGCGCTGGCGCAGCGCTTCAACGCCGCGCTGACCGAGCTCGGCTACCCGCCCTGCCCGGGTGACATCATGGTCACGAACCCGATCTGGCGCCAGCCGCAAGCGGCATTCCGCGACACCATCCGCAGCTGGATCTACGGCACCGGGCTCGGACCGCATCCCGACGGACCGATGCACCTGGCGATCTTCTTCGACGCCGCCTGCGTCGCCGGCGACGCGAGCCTGCTGGAGGCCGCGCGCGCCTACCTCGACCAGATCCTCGCCGGCCAGGAGCCGTTCCTGGGGCGCTTCGCCGCTGCCGCCGACCAGTTCCAGGAGCCCGGCAACTGGTTCACGCGGCTGACGAACAAGCGCGACGACACGCCGCTGGACCTGAAGAAGCTGGGCACCTTCCCGATCGTCCACGGCGTGCGCGCGCTGGCGCTGCAGTACGGCGTGCGCGAGCAGGGCACGGCGGCACGCCTGACGCGCCTGGTCGAGCTGCAGCGCATCGACGCCGCCCTCGCGCGCGACCTCGTCGACGCGCTCCATCTGCTGATGGGCGTGCGCCTCACGCACCAGCTGCGCCAGCGCGCGAACGGGCAGCCGGCGAGCAACGAGGTGCGCCCGGGCGAGCTCAGCACGCTCGAACGCGAGCCGCTGCACGACGCGCTCGCCATCGTCAAGCGCTTCCGCGCCTTCCTGCGCCTGCACTTCAAGTTCGACGCTTTGTAATGCCCGAACGCCGCGACCGCCTCCTCACCCAGCGCCTGCTCGCGCTGTTCGGTGCCGGCTGGCTGGTGCTGAGCTTTCCGCTGCTGCGCATCTGGCTCGGCGACGCGACCTGGTTCGGCTGGCCGCTGCTGCCGACGGCGCTGTTCGCGAGTTGGGCGGCGATCATCGGCGGGCTCGCCTGGCTGATGGAGTCGCGGGGCGGGCGATGACGCCGATGGCGCCGGCGCTCGTCATCGCGGCCTCGCTGGCCTATCTGCTGGCGCTGTTCGGCGTCGCCGCCTGGGCCGACCGGCGCGCCGCCGCCGGGCGCAGCGTGATCGCCAACGCCTGGGTCTACGCGGCCTCGCTGGGCGTGTACTGCAGCGCCTGGACCTATTACGGCAGCATCGGCCGCGCCGCCACCGGCGGCGTCTGGTTCCTGCCCATCTACCTCGGTCCGACGCTGGCGATGGTGCTGGCCTGGCCGGTGCTGCGCAAGATGATCCGCATCGCACGCACCTGGCGCATCACGACGATCGCCGACTTCATCGCCAGCCGCTACGGCAAAAGCCGGCTGCTCGCCGGCGGCGTGACGCTGATCGCGCTCGTCGGCGTCATCCCCTATGTCGCGCTGCAGCTCAAGGCCGTGGCCAGCGGCTACGCGCTGCTCACCGGCAGCCCCGCCGGCGGCGCCGGCTGGTTCGACGGCTCGCTGGCGACGGCGCTCGTGCTCGCCGCGTTCACGATCGCCTTCGGCACGCGCCACCTCGACACGACCGAGCGCCACGAGGGCCTGGTGGCGGCGATCGCGGCGGAATCGATGGTCAAGCTGCTGGCCTTCGTCGGCGTCGGCATCTTCGTCTGCTGGGGCCTGTACGGTGGCGTCTCGGACGTGATGGCGCGCGCCGCCGCCGACCCGGCGCTGGCCAGGCTCGTGCGGCCCGAATCGGCATTGCCGTTCGCGCCCGAGCAATGGTTCACGACGATGCTGCTGGCGATGTTCTCGGTGCTGCTGCTGCCGCGCCAGTTCCAGGTCATGGTCGTCGAGAACGTCGCCGAGGACCATGTGCGCCGCGCCGCCTGGGCCTTCCCGGCCTACCTGTTCGCGATCAATGTCTTCGTGCTGCCGATCGCGCTCGGCGGCCTGCTCTACTTCGGCGCCGGCCGCGCCGACCCCGAGACCTTCGTGCTCTCGCTGCCGCTGGCCGCGGGCGCGCCGGCGCTGGCGCTGGCGGCCTTCGTCGGCGGCCTCTCGGCGGCCACCGGCATGGTCGTCGTCGAGGCGATCGCCGTCTCGACGATGGTCTGCAACGACCTCGTGCTGCCGCTGCTGCTGCGCCTGCCGCAGTTCCGCTCGCGCGACCTCACGGCGACGCTGCTGCTCGTGCGGCGCAGCGTCATCGTCGCGCTGCTGCTGCTGGGCTGGGTCTACTTCCGCATCGCCGGCGAGGCCTATGCGCTCGTCAGCATCGGCCTCATCAGTTTCGCCGCGGTGGCGCAGTTCGCGCCCGCGCTGCTCGGCGGCATGTACTGGAAGGGCGGCACGCGCGACGGCGCGCTCGCCGGGCTCGGCGCCGGGGCGCTGCTGTGGACCTACACGCTGATGCTGCCGTCGATCGCGAAGTCGGGCTGGATCGACGCGAGCTGGCTGCGCGACGGACCGGGGGGCGTGGCGCTGCTGCGCCCGGAGTCGCTGTTCGGCCTCGCCGGCATGGACAACCTGACGCACGCGATGTTCTGGAGCCTGCTCGCCAACATCGGCCTGTACGTCACGGTCTCGCTCGCGCGGCCGCCGCGCGCGGCCGAGGCGAGCCAGGCGCTGCAGTTCGTCGATGTCTTCGAGCGCGCCGCCGCCGAGCGCGTGTTCTGGCGCGGCCGCGCCCGCGTCGCCGACCTCGCGGCGCTGGTCGCGCGCTTCCTCGGGCCGGCGCGTTCGCACGCGCTGTTCGCCGGTCAGGGTGAGCAGGCGATGGCCGATCCGCGCCTCGTGCAGACGGCCGAGACGCAGCTCGCCGGCGCCATCGGCAGCGCCTCGGCACGCGCGCTCGTCGCTTCCACGGTCGAGGAGGACGCGCTCGAGCTCGACGACGTGCTGCGCATCGTCGAGGAGGCCAGCGAGCTGCGCCAGCTCAACGAGAAGCTGCAGTCGCTGGACCGGCTCAAGGATGATTTCATGTCGTCGGTGACGCACGAGCTGCGCACGCCGCTGACGAGCATCCGCGCGCTCGCCGAGCTGATGGCCGACGATCCGGAGATGGCGCCGGCGCAGCGCCAGCGCTTCCTCGGCCTCGTCGTCGCCGAGACCGAGCGCCTGTCGCGCCTCGTGAACCAGGTGCTCGACATGGCGAAGATCGAGTCGGGCAACGCCGACTGGCGCTCGGTCGAGGTCGACCTCGCGGCGCTGCTCGACCAGGCGCTGGCGACCACGGCCGAGCTGTTCCGCGAGCGCGGCGCGGCGGTCGAGCTGCACCAGCAACCGGTGCCGCCGCTGCACGCCGACCCCGACCGGCTGCTGCAGGTGGTGCTGAACCTGCTGTCCAACGCGGCCAAGTTCGTGCCCGCCGGCCGCGGCCGCGTCGACGTGCGGCTGGCGCGGCGCGGCGACGCGCTGCGCGTCGAGGTGCAGGACAACGGCCCCGGCATCACGCGCGAGCAGCAGGCGCTGGTGTTCGAGAAATTCCGCCAGGGCGGCGACGCGCGCGACCGGCCGCAGGGCACCGGCCTGGGCCTGCCGATCAGCCGCGCCATCGTCGAGCATTTCGGCGGCCATCTGTGGCTCCAATCAGAACCGGGGCAGGGCGCCTGCTTCGGCTTCGACATCCCTATCCAAAGCCTTCCGGAGACGACCCCGTGAACCGCAAAGTCCTGATCGCCGACGACGAGCCCAACATCCTGATCTCGCTCGAGTTCCTGATGCAGCGCGAAGGCCACGAGGTGCTGCTGGCACGCGACGGCAACGCCGCGCTGGCGGCGATCGTCGAACACCGGCCCGACCTCGTGCTGCTCGACGTGATGATGCCCGGCAAGAACGGCTACGAGGTCTGCCAGGCGGTGCGCGCCGACGAGCGCCTGGCCGGCGTCAAGATCCTCATGCTCACCGCCAAGGGCCGCGACACCGATGTCGCGCAGGGCCTGGGCGTCGGTGCCGACGCCTACATGACGAAGCCGTTCTCGACCAAGGAGCTGGCGGCGCGCGTGCGGGAGCTGCTCGGATGAACCTCGACCGCCGCGAGATCGTCGCCGCGCTGGCGCCGGCGCTGGCCTTCGCGCTGCTGCTCGCGGGCGCGGCCGGCCTCGTCGCGGCGACGCTGGCGCCGGCCGAGCGCGCGGCGCTGTGGGCCCTGCTCGAACCGCGCATCGCGCTGGTGTTCATGCTCTGGTTCGTCGCCGCGCTGGCCGGTGGCGTGGCGCTGCGCTGGGCCTGGCTGCAGTTCGGCGCCGCGCCCGGGCGGCTGGCCGAATCGGTGCAGGTGCTGTTGACGAGCGACGCGCCGCCGCGGCTGGCCAGCAGCGGCGGCGCCGGCAGCCGCGCGCTGGCGACCGCGGTCAACGCCCTCGTGCTCCAGCGCAACGCGATGCGCGAGGGCATCGAGCAGAAGATCGCCGATGCCAGCCGCGAGGTCGAGCAGGAACGCAACCGCCTGGCCGCGCTGATGGCCGAGCTGACGCAGAGCGTCGTCGTCTGCAACCTCGACGGCCGCATCCTGCTCTACAACGCCCGCGCCCGCATCCAGTTCCGCGCCCTGGCCGACGGCGCGGCGATCGGCGGCGCCGAGGCGATCGGCCTCGGGCGCTCGATCTACGGCGTGCTCGACCGCCGCCTCGTCGCCCATGCGCTCGAGGCGGTGCAGCAGCGGCTGCAGCGCGGCGCCGCGCACCCGACGGCGCAGTTCGTCACCGGCACGCGCGGCGGCCAGCTGCTGCGCGTGCAGATGAGCCCGGTGCGCTCGACCGACATCGATGCGCCGCTCAACGGCTTCGTGCTGATGCTCGACAACATCACACGCGACCTCGCCGAGGACGCCGAGCGCGACCGCATCGTGCAGCAGCTCACCGAGGGCCATCGCGGCGCGCTGGGCAACGTGCAGGCGGCGGTCGAACTGCTCGACGATCCCGGCCTCGACGCCGCGACGCGCGAGCGCTTCCTGGCCATCATCCGCGACGAGGTCGGCGCGATGTCGCGCCGCCTCAACGAGGCCGCGGCGCAAGGGCTGCGCGAGCTGAAGACGCGCTGGCCGCTCGAGGACATGCTGGGGGCCGACTTCGTCGCCGCCGCGGCGCGGCGCATCGAGGCGCAGTGCGGCGCCCGTGTCAGCGCCAGCGAGGTCGACGCCCAGCTCTGGCTGAAGGTCGACAGCTACTCGCTGATCCAGGCGCTGGCGCATCTCGCCGGCCGTCTGCACGACGAATACGAGATCGATCGCTTGCAGCTGCGCCTGGCGAGCGCGACGCCGGGCTCGGGCGAGCGCGCCCAGCTCGACCTCGTCTGGGCCGCGCGCGCGATGAGCACCGAGACCGTCACCGCCTGGGAGACCGAGGCCATCAAGGCCGGCGACGAGACGAGCCCGCTGACGGTGCGCGACATCCTCGAGCGCCATGGCGGCGCGCTCTGGTTCGAGCGCGCGCGCGTGCGCCAGGAGGCCTTTTTCCGCCTGCTGCTGCCGCTGGCGGGCGAGGTCGCGCCGCTCGAATCGGTCGACCTGATGCGCGGCGCGAGCCGGCCCGAGTTCTACGACTTCGACCTCTTTGCGCAGGGCGCCAGCCATCTCGAGCTCGCCGAGCGGCCGCTGGCCGAACTCGCCTACACCGTGTTCGACACCGAGACGACCGGCCTGCAGCCGTCCGAGGGCGACGAGATCATCCAGTTCGGCGCCACGCGCATCGTCGCGGCCAAGCTGCGGCGCCAGGAATGTTTCGACCAGCTCGTCGATCCGCAGCGGCCGCTGTCGGCGGCCGGCATCGAGATCCACGGCATCCAGCCCGAGATGCTGCGCGGCCAACCGACGATCGCCTCGGTGCTGCCGGCCTTCCATGCCTTCGCCCAGGACACCGTGCTGGTGGCGCACAACGCCGCCTTCGACATGCGTTTCCTGCAGCTCAAGGAGGCGAGCACCGGGCTGCGCTTCGACCAGCCGGTGCTCGACACGCTGCTGCTTTCGGCCGTCGTGCATCCGCAGCAGGAATCGCACCGCCTGGAGGCCATCGCCGAGCGCCTGGGCGTCGTCGTCCTCGGCCGCCACACGGCGCTCGGCGACGCGATGGTCACCGCCGAGGTCTACCTGAAGATGCTGCCGCTGCTGCAGGCCATGGGCATCCATACGCTGGGTCAGGCGCTCGAGGCTTCGCGCAAGACCTATCTGGCGCGCGTGAACTACTAGACGCGGCGGCCGCCGGCGGCGGCGTCGTTGCGTCACCGGCGTGCCCGCAGTCCTATGCCTAGGCATTGAGCCAGCGCAGACGACGGCGTGCAATCGCTCGCGTCTAGGTATCCCCCCATCAAATACCTGGCTTTGTAGCGGTACATCGGACTATCGTACGGAGCGCATCGCGCCAATATCGAGGCCTTGCTACCTTCGACTCCGGTTTCCCTGCCATGCCCCAGACCGTGACCACGCGCATCGGCCGCTTGCGGCGGCGGGTCCACGACTGCAGCTGGGCGACGCCCTGGGGAACGACGCGGCCGCGCGAGCGCGATCACCTCTACGGCCAGCTCTTCAACGCCGCGCCGACGGCGCTCGTGCTCGTCGATCCGTGCACGCGCCGCTATCGGCTGTTCAACGACGCCGTCTGCAAGGTGGCCGGCTACACGCGGGCCGAGTTCGCGCGATTGCGCATCGAAGACCTTGCCGACGCGCCGCTGGCGCTGATCGAGACCCGCTTGCGGCGCATCGTCACCGAGGGCTCGCTGTCGTTCGAGATGACGCTGAAGTGCAAGGACGGGACGCGGCGCCACATGCTGGTGTCGATGCGTCGCGTCACGGTACGCGGTCGCGTCTACGTCACCGGGGCCTGGCTCGATGTCACGGCCGGCAGTGCCGCCGCGCGCGAGGCCGGACGCATCGGCGACTCGCCGCTCGAGATCGAGAGCCAGGCCCAGCTCGAGCAGGCCAACCGGCTGCTGGCCGAGCAGGCGCTGGCGCTGCAGGCGGCGCATGGCGAGTTGAAGGCGGTGTTCGACACCGCGGGCCTGGGCATCGCGCTCGTCAGCCGGCATGTCTTCGTGCGCGTCAACCGCGCCTTCGAACGCATCCTCGGCTGGGACCCGGGCGAGATCGTCGGGCGCAGCACGCGCGAGCTCTTCCTCACCGACGAGGACTACATCGCCGCGACGAAGGTCGCGGCGCTGGCGCCGGGCGATGGGCAGGTGCGCGGAGAGCCGCAGCTGGCGACCAAGGACGGGCGTCTGATCTGGTGCCGGGGTTCGCTGGCGCGCTTCGAGGGCCGCGAGGGCCAGGACATGCTGCTCATGGTGCTCGAGGACGTCAGTGACGAGCATGCCGCGGCCGATGCGCTGCGCGTCGCCAAGGAGGCGGCCGATACCGCCAACCGCGCCAAGAGCGCCTTCCTCGCCAACATGAGCCACGAGATCCGCACACCGATGAACGCCATCATCGGCCTCACGCACCAGCTCAAGCGCGATGCCCCGGGCGACTACGACAAGCGCCAGCTCGACAAGATCGCCGGCGCCGCCATGCACCTGCTGACGCTTCTCAACGACATCCTCGACTTCTCGAAGATCGAGGCCGGCAAGCTCGAACTCGATCCGATCGACTTCGCGGTCGAGCGCGTCGTCGCCAACGTCTTCGCGCTCGCCGCGCAGCGCGCCGAGGCGCAGGGGCTGGAGATGGTCGCCGACATCGCCGGCGTGCCGCCGACCCTGCACGGCGACGCCGTGCGGCTGGGCCAGGTGCTGCTGAATTTCGTCAGCAACGCCGTCAAGTTCACGGCGCAGGGCAGCGTGACGCTGGTGGGCCGCGTCGCCGACCGCGGCGCCGCCGGCGGGCCGCTGCGCGTGCGCTTCGAAGTGCGCGATACCGGCATCGGGATCGCCCGCGATCAGCTGGGCCAGGTCTTCGAGGCCTTCAACCAGGGCGATGTCTCGACCACGCGCACGCATGGCGGCAGCGGGCTCGGGCTGGCGATCTGCCGCCGATTGGCCGGGCTGATGGGCGGCGCGGTCGGTGTCGACAGCGTCGCGGGCCAGGGCAGCTGTTTCTGGTTCGAGGCGCCTTTCGGCGTCGCCGCCGTCGCGCCGCCGCCGCGCCCGGCCGTGCTGCCACCGGGCACGCGCGCGCTCGTCGTCGACGACGCGCCGGCCGCGCGGCGGCTGCTGGCCGAACTGCTGGTCCGCCAGGGCGCGCGGGCGGATGCCGTGGCCACCGGCGAGGAGGCGCTGGCGCGACTCGTCGCCGCCGACGCCGACGGCGATCCCTACCGGCTCGTGTTCTGCGATTGGGAGATGCCGGGGCTGGCCGGCACCGAGATCGGCCAGCGCGTGCGGCATCTGGGGCTGCAGGTACCGCCGCGTTGCGTCCTGCTGGGCGGCAGCAGCGGCTTCACGCGCGAGGAGATCGAGTCGGGCGGCTACGCCGCCTTCATCGCCAAGCCGGTGATGCCGGCGCTGCTGTGCGACACGCTCGAACGCGTGCTCGGCGCCGCACCGCAGGACGGCGGCGCCGACGAGCCGGCGACCCTGGGCTTCGCGCCCGGCAAGCGGCTGCTGCTGGCCGAGGACAACGCCCTCAACCAGGAGGTGGCGATGAACCTGCTGCAGGACCTGGGTTTCAGCGTCGACCTCGCCGAGGACGGGCTACAGGCGCTCGAGAGCGCGCGCAGCCAGCGCTACGACCTGATCCTGATGGATCTGCAGATGCCGCGCATGGACGGGCTCGAGGCGACGCGCCGCATCCGCGAGTTGCCGCGCATGGAGCGCGTGCCGATCCTGGCGATGACGGCGAACGCCTTCGCCGACGACCGTGCCGCGGCGCTGGCGGCGGGGATGAACGACCATGTCGTCAAACCCGTCGACCCCGATGCGCTGGTGGCGACGCTGGCGCGCTGGCTGCCCGACGCCGAGCGCGCCGTGCGCACGCCGACGCCGCCCGCCGTCGATGCCGGGCTCGACGAACTGCAGCGCCGCTTCGCCGAGGTCGCCGGGCTGCGCCTCGAAGGCGGGCTGCAGTCGCTGGGCGGTGATGGCGCGCGGTTGCGCTCGATGCTGCGCCGCTTCGACGTCGACCATGGCCGCGATGCCGAGCTGGCGCGCGAGGAGATCGAACGCGGCGACCACCCGGCGGCGCTGCGGCGCCTGCATACGCTGGGCGGTGTGGCGGCGATGCTCGGTCTGATCGACGTCCAGTTGCAGGCGCTGCGTTCGGAACAGGCGCTGCGCGGGCTGCAGCGCGACGGTGCGGCGCCGGCCTCGGTGCGGCTCGAGCCGCTGGCCGAGGTCCTGGCGAACTGTGGCGTGGTGATGCGCAGCCTGGGGCCCGAGATCGAGGCGGACATCGCACCGGCACCGGAGGTGGATCGCGACGAGCTGCGCGCCCGGGTCGGCGAACTGCTGGACCTGCTGCGCAGCGACAACCTCGAGGCGGTCGACTGCCATGCACGCTTGCGGCCGGCGCTGGGCATGCTCGGCGACGCTGTCGCGCAGCGCTTGGAGCGCCGCATCGGCGAGTTCGATTTCGACGGCGCGGCGCGCGAACTCGAAGCCTGGCTCGCGACGGTCGTGGCCTGAGCCCGCGGCCGGCCCAATTCCGACCATCCCACGTCCTGCGCGGGCTTGCCTCATACTTGCGCCCATCGAATTCTCAGCAAGGATGAGCCGCCATGAGCGACGTGAAACAGCGCATCGATGAACTGGTCAAGGGCAACCGCGTGGTGCTCTTCATGAAGGGCACCGCCCAGTTCCCGCAATGCGGCTTCTCGGGCCGCGCGGTGCAGGTGATCAAGGCCTGCGGCGTCGGCGACCTGAAGACCTTCAACGTGCTCGACGACGCCGAGGTGCGCCAGGGCATCAAGGAATACGCCGACTGGCCGACGATCCCGCAGCTCTACGTCAACGGCGAATTCGTCGGCGGCTCCGACATCATGATGGAGATGTACGAGTCGGGCGAGCTGCAGCAGCTGCTCGGCGCCAAGGTCTGACCCGGACCGGATCCGTTCAGGCCAGCGTGCGCAGGTCCCAGGTCCTGCGCACCGCGAACACCGCGCTCGGGTATTCGTTGCGGCCGCGGCTGCCGTTGTAGCGGCCCAGTGCCAGCGCCATGTCGCCGCGCTCGAGCTCGAGGTAGTGGCGCAGGATGGTGCAGCCGAAGCGCAGGTTGACCTGCAGCCGGAACAGCGCGAGCACGTCGCCATTGCCGATCTGCTTGACCCAGAACGGCATCACCTGCATGTAGCCGCGCGCGCCGGCGCTGCTGATCGCGAACTTGCGGAAACCGCTCTCGACCTGGATCAGCCCGAGCACGAGCGCGGTCTCGAGCCCGGCGCGGTGGCTCTCGTACCAGACGGCTTCGAGGAACTCGAGCCGGGTGCGCGGCTCGGGGATGCGTTTCTTCAGGCGGTCGCTGGCGTTGCCGAGCCAGCGCAGGTAGGCCAGCCGGTCCTCGATGCGCTCGAAACGCGGACGCGGCGGCGCGTCGTCGGCGACCGCGGCGGCCAGCGCCGTGCGCACGGCGTCGGCCAGCTGCTCCTCGACCTGCGCGCCGGCCCTCGCCCAGCGCGGCAGCAGCAGCGCCAGCGGCGCGGCGAGGAGCGCGCGGCGCGCCTTCATCACGACGCCAGGCGCGCCTTCACCAGCGCCACGGCATCGGCCTGTGCGACGACCGTCGCCTGCGCATCGCGCCGGCCCTGGATCTCGAGCGTGCCGGCCTTGAGACCGCGATCGGACAGCACGACGCGCAGCGGCACGCCGATCAGCTCCCAGTCGGCGAACATCGCGCCCGGGCGCTCGCCGCGGTCGTCGAGCACGACGTCGATGCCGGCGGCGGCGAGTTCGTCGTGCAGCCGATCGGCAGCGGCCTGGACCTCGGCGCTGCGGTCGTAGCCGATCGGGCAGACGACGACGCTGAACGGCGCCATCGACACCGGCCAGACGATGCCGCGCTCGTCGTTGTTCTGTTCGATCGCCGCGCCCAGCAGCCGCGTCACGCCGATGCCGTAGCAGCCCATCACGAAGGGCTGGGGCTTGCCGGTCTCGTCGAGGAAGTTGGCCTTCATCGCGTCGCTGTACTTGGTGCCGAGCAGGAACACATGGCCGACCTCGATGCCGCGCTGGATCGCGAGCACGCCGCGGCCGTCGGGCGAGGGGTCGCCGGCGACGACATTGCGGATGTCGGCGACGAGGTCGGGTTCGGGCAGGTCACGACCCCAGTTGGCGCCGGTGTAGTGGTAGTCGGCCTCGTTGGCGCCGCAGACGAAGTCGGCCATCTGCGCGACCGTGCGGTCGGCGACGACGGTCACCGGCTCGCGCATGCCGATCGGACCCAGATAGCCCGGCTTGCAACCGAAATGGCTGTCGATCTCGGCCGCCGTCGCGAAGCGGAAGCCGCCCTTCAGGCCCTCGACCTTGCCGGCCTTGATCTCGTTGAGGTCGTGGTCGCCGCGCACGAGCAGCAGCCAGACCTTCGTGCGCACGATGTCGCCCGACTCGGCCTTCTCGTCGGTGGCCAGCACGAGCGACTTCACCGTGCGCTGCAGCGGCAGCCCGAGCAGCGCCGCGACATCGGCGCAGGTTGCCTTGCCCGGCGTCGGCGCCTTGACGAGCGGCTGCGCGGGCGCGGCGCGCGGCGCCGCCGGCGCCAGCGCCTCGGCGAGCTCGATGTTGGCGGCGTAGTCGCTGTCCGGGCAGTAGACGATCGCGTCCTCGCCGGTGTCGGCGATGACCTGAAACTCCTGCGAGACATCGCCGCCGATGGCGCCGGTGTCGGCGGCGACGGCGCGGTACTGCAGGCCCATGCGGTCGAAGATCGCCCGGTAGGCGACGATCATCGCCTCGTAGCTGCGGCGGCCGGCATCGAAGTCGCGGTCGAAGGAATAGGCGTCCTTCATCGTGAATTCGCGGCCGCGCATGACGCCGAAGCGCGGCCGGCGCTCGTCGCGGAACTTGGTCTGGATGTGATAGAAATTGCGCGGCAGTTGCTTGTAGCTGCGCAGTTCCTGGCGCGCGATGTCGGTGATGACCTCTTCGCTCGTCGGCTGGATCACGAAATCGCGGTCGTGGCGGTCCTTCACGCGCAGCAGCTCGGGGCCGTAGGCCTGGAAGCGCCCCGACTCCTGCCACAGCTCGGCAGGCTGGACGACCGGCATCAGCAGCTCGACGGCGCCGGCGCGGTTCATTTCCTCGCGGATGATGGCTTCGACCTTGCGGATCACGCGCAGCCCCAGCGGCATGTAGTTGTAGATCCCGGCACCGAGGCGCTTGATGAGACCGGCGCGCATCATCAGCCGATGGCTGGTGATCTCGGCGTCGGCGGGAGCTTCCTTGAGCGTCGATATAAAGGTAGCTGAGGCTTTCATGCGGGGTTCCACACCTCGAGCCGGGCGAACGCGCCGCCCGGAAGCCCCGGGGGGAAACCCGGATCCGGCATCCGGGTTAGCGAGGGTTCGCACTCACGGCAGCGCCGGTGCAATAATGAAAACAGTCACAAAATCGGGGTTTGATTATGCTCGACCGGGAAGGCTTCAGGCCCAACGTCGGCATCATCCTGCTCAACTCGCGCAATCAGGTCTTCTGGGGAAAGCGGCTGCGGACCCATTCCTGGCAGTTTCCGCAGGGCGGCATCAAGCACGGCGAGTCGCCCGAGCAGGCGATGTTCCGCGAATTGCACGAAGAAGTCGGGCTGTTGCCCGAACATGTACAGATCGTCGCGCGCACGCGCGACTGGATGCGCTACGAGGTGCCCGACCACTTCATCCGCAAGGATGCGCGCGGCCATTACCGCGGCCAGAAGCAGATCTGGTTCCTGCTGCGCCTGGTCGGCCGCGACAGCGACATGAACCTGCGCGCCACCGACCACCCGGAGTTCGACGCCTGGCGCTGGAACGAGTACTGGGTGCCGCTGGAGCTGGTGATCGAGTTCAAGCGCCAGGTCTACGAGATGGCGCTGACTGAGCTCGCGCGCTTCCTGCCGCGCGTCCACCATCACAACCGCTACCTGCGCGCCGGCCTGCGTGTGCAGCGCCACGACGACGAGGCGCCGACGCTGTCCGACCCGTTCGACCTGCCGGCTCCGACGCCGGCGCCGGAGTGAGATCGGCTCAGGTCAGCACCAGGTTGTCGCGGTGGATCAGCTCGGGCTCGTTGGCGTAGCCCAGCAGCGTCTCGATCTGGCTCGACGCCTTGCGCGCGATCAGCCGCGCCTCGGCGGCCGAGTAGTTGGCGAGGCCGCGCGCGACCTCGGCCCCGGCCAGCGTGCGCACGGCGATGACGTCGCCGCGGATGAATTCGCCATGCACCTCGTGGACGCCGATCGGCAGCAGGCTCTTGCCTTCGTCGCGCAGCTTCGCCGCGGCGCCGGCGTCGACGGCAACCGCGCCGCGCAGCTGCAGATGGTCGACCATCCACTGCTTGCGCGCCGCCAGCTTGGGCGTGCCGGCGACGAGCGCGGTGCCGATCGCCTCGCCGGCGGCCAGCCGCAGCAGCACGTCGGTCTCGCGGCCCCAGGCGATGACGGTGCTGGCGCCGCTGCCGGCGGCGCGCCGCGCGGCCAGCACCTTGGTCAGCATGCCGCCACGGCCGATGGCCGATCCGGCGCCGCCGGCCATCGCCTCGAGCGCCGGGTCGCCGGCGGCCGCGGTGTCGATGAAGCGCGCCTGCGGATCCTTGCGCGGGTCGGCCGAGTACAGCCCGCGCTGGTCTGTGAGGATGATGTAGGCGTCGGCGTCGACGAGGTTGGCGACGAGCGCGCCCAGCGTGTCGTTGTCGCCGAACTTGATTTCGTCGTTGACGACGGTGTCGTTCTCGTTGATGACCGGGATCACCTGCAGCGCCAGCAGCGTCAGCAGCGTCGAGCGGGCGTTGAGGTAGCGCTCGCGGTCGGCGAGGTCGGCATGCGTGAGCAGCACCTGGGCGCTGGCCATGCCCTGCTCGGACAGGCGCGACTCATACATCTGCACGAGTCCCATCTGGCCGACCGCGGCCGCGGCCTGCAGGTCGTGGAGTTCGCGCGGCCGCTGCGTCCAGCCCAGGCGCTTCATGCCCTCGGCGATCGCGCCGCTGGAGACCATCACCAGCTCGCGCCCCTGGCGCGCGAGCGCGGCAAGCTGGCGCGACCAGTTGGCGATCGCCTCGGCGTCGACGCCGCGGCCCTCGTTCGTGACGAGGCTGGAGCCGACCTTGACGACGATGCGACGCGCCCCCGCGACGATGCCGAGGCTAGCCATCGCTGTCCCCGTCGAAGCGCGGGTCGGGGTCCCTGGCGTCGGGCTGCTGGTGTGCGACGGCCTTGTAGATCGCCTCGACGAGCGGCTGCAGCCCGTCGCGGGCGAGCGCCGAGATCGAGAACGCCGGCCCCTTCCAGCGCAGCCGGCGCACATAGTCCTTGACGCGCTTTTCGCGCTCGTCCGCGGGCACCATGTCGAGCTTGTTGAAGACGAGCCAGCGCGGCTTGGCGTGCAGCTCGGGGTCGTATTTCTTCAGCTCGGCGACGATCGCGCGCGCCTGCACGACCGGATCGACCGCCTCGTCGAACGGCGCGGCGTCGACGATGTGCAGCAGCAGTCGCGTGCGCTGCAGGTGGCGCAGGAACTGGTGGCCGAGCCCGGCGCCTTCGGACGCGCCCTCGATCAGCCCCGGGATGTCGGCGACGACGAAGCTGCGCTCGGGGCCGACGCGCACGACACCCAGATTCGGGTGCAGCGTCGTGAACGGATAGTCGGCGATCTTCGGCCGCGCGTTCGAGATCGCGGCGATCAGCGTCGACTTGCCGGCGTTGGGCATGCCGAGCAGGCCGACATCGGCGAGCACGCGCAGTTCCAGCTTGAGCTTCTTCGCCTCGCCCGGCCAGCCCGGCGTCTTCTGCCGCGGCGACTGGTTCGTGCTGGTCTTGAAATGCAGGTTGCCGAAGCCGCCGTCGCCGCCCTTGGCGAGCAGGGCGCGCTGCTCGTGCTCGAGCAGCTCGACCAGCACCTCGCCGGTCTCGGCGTCGGAGATGATCGTGCCCACCGGCATGCGCAGCTCGATGTCGGGCGACGCGGCGCCGTACTGGTCGCTGCCGCGGCCGGCCTCGCCGTTGCGCGCGTCGTGGCGACGCGCGTAGCGGTAGTCGATCAGCGTGTTGATGTTGCGATCGGCCTTGGCCCAGACGCTGCCGCCGCGGCCGCCGTCGCCGCCGTTGGGGCCGCCGAAGGGGATGAACTTCTCGCGCCGGAAGCTCACGCAGCCGGCGCCGCCGTTGCCGGCAGCGACGTCGATCAGCGCTTCGTCGACGAATTTCATGGTGGGCCGATCCTCAAAGCAAGAAGCCCCGGCGGACCGGGGCTTCGCTGGGTCCGAGCGGGAAGTACGATCAGACCGGCTTGACGACCACGGTCTGGCGGTTCAGCGCGCCCTTGGTCACGAACGAGACCGAACCGTCGACGAGCGCGAACAGCGTGTGATCCTTGCCCATGCCGACACCGGTACCGGCGTGGAACTTGGTGCCGCGCTGGCGCACGATGATCGAGCCGGCGCTGATCTGCTGGCCGCCATAGGCCTTGACGCCGAGCATCTTCGGCTTCGAATCGCGGCCGTTGCGGGTTGAGCCGCCGCCCTTTTTCTGTGCCATGTCTGTTGCCCCTTAGCCGTTGATCGAGCTGATCTGCAGCTCGGTGTAGGTCTGGCGGTGACCGCCGTGCTTCTGGTAATGCTTGCGACGGCGCATCTTGAAGATGCGGACCTTGTCGTGCTTGCCTTGTGCGACCACGGTGGCACTGACCGTCGCGCCCGCGACCCAGGGAGAACCGACCTTCAGATCCGCACCGCTGCCGACGGCGAGCACCTGATCGATCACGACTTCCTGGCCCACGTCCGCAGCTATCTGTTCTACCTTGATCTTTTCGCCGGCAGCAACCTTGTATTGCTTGCCACCGGTTTTTATGACCGCGTACATGTGTGACCTCTACTGAAAGCTCTTGAAGTTCCCGGCGCCGGGCGCCCTGAAAGGGTGCCTGTTTTTTGCGCAGAGCCTTTGAGTATAGCATGATCGGCTCATTTCGCTGGAGGTATGGGCTGGCGCTCCCCATACTTCCTATAATGGTCCCATCACCCGCCGTTGCGCCCGTGCTCGAAACCCCAGCCCACCTTGCCGCCGAAGCGGATCCCACCGACGCGGCGATGCTCGAGGTCGATGCCGTCATTCGGGCGCGTCTGGCGTCGCGCGTCGCGCTGATCGACCAGATCGGGCGCTACATCGTCGGCGCCGGCGGCAAGCGCATCCGGCCGCGTCTCGTGCTGCTGTTCGCCGAGGCGCTGGGTTTCGACGGTCCCGAGCGCTACGAGCTCGCGGCGACCGTCGAGTTCATCCATACGGCGACGCTGCTGCACGACGACGTTGTCGACGAGTCGGCACTGCGCCGCGGCCGCCCGACGGCCAACGCGATCTTTGGCAACGCCGCCAGCGTGCTGGTGGGCGATTTCCTCTATTCGCGCGCCTTCCAGATGATGGTCTCGGTGAACCGGCTGCGCGTGCTCGAGGTGCTGGCCGACGCGACCAACGTCATCGCCGAGGGCGAGGTGCTGCAGCTGATGAACATGCACGACCCCGACCTCGAAGTCGCGGACTACCTGCAGGTCATCCGCTACAAGACGGCCAAGCTGTTCGAGGCCAGCGCGCGCCTGGGTGCCGTGCTCGCCGGTGCGCCGCGCGCGCTCGAGGAGAGCTGCGCCGATTTCGGGCGCTCGCTGGGCACCGCGTTCCAGCTGGTCGACGACCTGCTCGACTACGACGGCCACAGCGACGAACTCGGCAAGAACGTCGGCGACGACCTGCGCGAGGGCAAGCCGACGCTGCCGCTGCTCGTGGCGATGGAGCGCGGCAGCGAGGACGAGCGTGCGCTGATCCGCCACGCGATCGAGCATGGCGAGCTGCAGAAGCTGCCGGAGATTCTCGCGATCGTGCGCCGCACGGGGGCGCTGGACGCGACGCGGGCGGCGGCGCAGACCGAGGCCGACAAGGCGCGCACGCTGCTCGATGCGCTGCCGCCGTCGAGAGCCCGAAATGCTCTGCTAGAATTATGCGTTCGGTCGATCCACCGGTCTTTCTGAGACTGGCACGAGTCGGCCGAATTCGTCTGTGACGGCGGTTCCCGCCGTCGCGGCATCGGGGTGTAGCTTAGCCTGGTAGAGCGCTACGTTCGGGACGTAGAGGCCGGAGGTTCGAATCCTCTCACCCCGACCAGGCATCGCCTTCAAGTCCGTAGCCCGCGGCTGCTCGGCAGTCCGCCAGGCGCTGCGGCACGGCCATTTCTGGCCCGTCGCGGCCGGTCTGTTCGTCGTTTACACCGGCGCGACGATCGGCGATGATCGCCGCGCCATGCCCATGACCCAATCCACCCGATGGCCGTAGAGACCCAGGTCGAACCGCCGCAATCCACCCTCTCGGGCGTCGCCCGGGTGCTCGTCAACGCCGGCAAATTGACGCAGAAGGCGGCCGAGGAACACATCAAGGCCTCGCGCGATCGCAAGATCAGCTTCGTCTCGGCCGTCGTCGGCGCCGGCGCGATCAAGCCCGACGAACTCGCGCATTGCCTGTCGACGGCGCTGGCGCTGCCGCTGATCGATCTCAACGCGGTCGATCCGACCAAGCTGCCGCGCAACCTCGTCGACCAGAAGATCGCGGCCCAGTATCAGCTGATGGTGCTGGGCAAGCGCGGCAGCCGGCTGTTCATCGGCGCTGCCGACCCGACCGAGGCCGAGGCGGTCGAGCGCATCAAGTTCACGACCCAGCTCACGCCCGAGTGGGTGATCGTCGAATACGACAAGCTGATGCGCCAGCTCGAAGGCCAGCAGCAGACCGCCAACGAGGCGCTCGAGTCGCTGGCCAGCGCCGATTTCGAATTCGACGTCACCGACGACGAGACCGCGGCGGCCGCCGAGGCGGCCGAGGTCACGACCGATGTCGAGGACGCGCCGGTCGTGCGCTTCCTGCAGAAGATGCTGATCGACGCCATCAACATGCGCGCGTCGGACCTCCACTTCGAGCCCTACGAGTACACCTACCGCGTGCGTTTCCGCATCGACGGCGAACTGCGCGAGATCACGCAGCCGCCGGTGGCGATCAAGGAGAAGCTGGCGTCGCGCATCAAGGTCATTTCGCGCATGGACATCGCCGAGAAGCGCGTGCCCCAGGACGGGCGCATGAAGCTCAAGTTCGGCACCAAGGCGATCGACTTCCGCGTCAGCACGCTGCCGACGCTGTTCGGCGAGAAGGTCGTGATCCGTATCCTCGACCCGTCGAGCGCCAAGCTCGGCATCGAGGCGCTGGGCTACGAGAAGATCGAGAAGGACCGCCTGCTGACGGCGATCGCGCGCCCCTACGGGATGATCCTCGTCACCGGGCCGACCGGCAGCGGCAAGACGGTGTCGCTCTACACCTGCCTGAACATCCTCAACCAGCCCGGCGTGAACATCGCCACGGTCGAGGATCCGGCCGAAATCAACCTGCCCGGCGTCAACCAGGTCAATGTCAACGACAAGGCCGGACTGACCTTCGCCGCCGCGCTCAAGTCGTTCCTGCGCCAGGATCCGGACATCATCATGGTCGGCGAGATCCGCGACCTCGAAACCGCCGACATCGCGCTCAAGGCGGCGCAGACCGGCCACATGGTGATGAGCACGCTGCACACCAACGACGCGCCGACGACACTGACGCGGCTGCTGAACATGGGCGTGGCGCCGTTCAACATCGCCTCCAGTGTGCTGTTGATCACGGCGCAGCGTCTGGCACGCAAGCTGTGCGAGAACTGCAAGAAGCCGGCCGATTACCCTCGCGATTCGCTGCTCAAGGCGGGCTACAAGCCCGAGGACATCGACGGCAACTGGAAGCCGTACCGTGCCGTCGGCTGTTCGGCTTGCAACAACGGATACAAAGGACGGGTCGGGATTTACCAGGTGATGCCGATAACAGAGGCGATCCAACGCATCATCCTCACCGAGGGGACGGCGCTGGACATCGCCAAGCAGGCCGAGGCCGACGGCGTTCGCGACCTGCGTCAATCGGGGCTGATCAAGGTCCGCGCCGGCGTCACGACGCTCGAGGAAGTGATCACCGTCACCAACGAATAGGCGCCCAGGCGCAACCCCACCACCTGACGCAAACCCATGGCCACAGCAACGCTCGCCAAGCCCGGCAAGGAAGTCATCTTCGAGTGGGAGGGCAAGGACCGCAACGGCAAGGTCGTGCGCGGCGAGATGCGCGCCGGCGGCGAGGCCGTCGTCAACGCCAGCCTGCGCCGCCAGGGCATCCTCGTCAGCAAGGTCAAGAAGCGCCGCAGCAGCGGCGGCCGCTCGATCAAGCAGAAGGACATCGCGATCTTCACGCGCCAGCTGGCGACGATGATGAAGGCGGGCGTGCCGCTGCTGCAGTCGTTCGACATCGTCGGCCGCGGCTCGACGAATCCGCGCATGACCAAGCTGCTCAACGACATCCGCACCGATGTCGAGACCGGCACCAGCCTGTCGGCCGCGTTCCGCAAGCATCCGATGCATTTCGACGCGCTGTACTGCAACCTCGTCGAGGCCGGCGAGGCGGGCGGTATCCTCGAAGCGCTGCTCGACCGCCTGGCGATCTACCAGGAGAAGACGATCGCGATCAAGGGCAAGATCAAGTCGGCGCTGATGTACCCGATCGCGGTGCTCGTCGTCGCCTTCGTCGTGCTGACCGTGATCATGATCTTCGTCATCCCGGCCTTCGAGGACGTCTTCAAGTCCTTCGGCGGTGAACTGCCGCTGCCGACCCAGGTCGTGATCGCGATGTCGAAGTTCTTCGTCCAATGGTGGTGGCTGATCTTCGGCATCCTCGGCGGCGGGCTCTATTTTTTCTTCCAGAGCTGGAAACGCAGCGAGAAGATGCAGATCGCGATGGACCGGCTGCTGCTGCGCATCCCGGTGTTCGGCGACCTCATCCTCAAATCGGTGATCGCGCGCTGGACGCGCACGCTGTCGACGATGTTCGCCGCGGGCGTGCCGCTGGTGGAGGCGCTCGACTCGGTCGGCGGCGCGTCGGGCAACGCCGTCTACGCGATCGCGACCGAGCAGATCCAGAAGGACGTCTCGACCGGGTCGGCGCTGACGACCTCGATGACGACGACCGGTGTCTTCCCGACCATGGTGCTGCAGATGGCGGCGATCGGCGAGGAATCGGGTTCGCTCGATCACATGCTGGGCAAGGCGGCCGAGTTCTACGAGGAAGAGGTCGACGAGATGGTCAAGGGCCTGTCGAGCCTGATGGAACCGTTCATCATCGTCATCCTCGGTGTGCTCATCGGCGGCATCGTGGTCTCGATGTACCTGCCGATCTTCAAGCTCGGTTCCGTCGTCTAGCGTGGAGTCGTTCTTCGCGGGGCTGCCGCTCGACCTCCTCCTCTCGCCCTGGGCCCTGGCGCTGGTCGGGCTCATGGTCGGCAGCTTCCTCAACGTCGTCGTGCATCGGCTGCCGCTGATGCTCGAGCGGCAATGGTGGGGCGACGTCCATGGCCAGTTCGGCGACGCCGATTCCTACCGCCGCGTCTTTGGCGCGGCGTTGCCGAAACCGCTGGCCGAATCCGGCGCCGCGCTGGAGACCGCGATGGCCGCGCTCAAGCCGCTGTCGCTGGCGCGACCGGCCTCGCGCTGCCCGAGCTGCGGCCACCGCATCCGCTGGTACGAGAACATCCCGCTCGTGAGCTGGATCGCGCTGCGCGGGCGCTGCTCGGCGTGCAAGGCGGCGATCGGGCTGCGCTACCCCGTGGTCGAATTCCTCTCGGCGCTGGCCTTCGCCGCCTGCGCCTGGCATTACGGACCGCACCCGACGACGCTGCTGTGGTGCGCCGTGGCAGCGACGCTGCTGGCGCTGGCCCTCATCGACTGGGACACCACGGTGCTGCCCGACGACCTCACGCTGCCGTTGCTGTGGGCCGGCCTGGGCGCCGCGGCGCTCGACTGGCTGCCCGGCCTCAGCGCGGCGCAGTCGATCGGCGGCGCCGTCGCCGGTTACGGCTCGCTGTGGGCGGTGTACTGGCTGTTCAAGCTCGCCACCGGCAAGGAAGGCATGGGCTACGGCGACTTCAAGCTGCTGGGGGCGCTCGGCGCCTGGCTCGGCTGGCAGGCGATCCTGCCGATCGTGCTGATGGCCTCGGTGCTCGGCGCCGTGATCGGCCTCGTGATGAAGGCCACCGGCTCGCTGCGCGAAGGGCGCTTCGTGCCCTTCGGGCCGTTCCTCGCCGGCGGCGGCCTGGTCGTGATGCTCGCCGGTCTGCCGACCGTGCTGGGGTGGATGGGCTGGTGATGCGTGCCGTGCCGACGCTGGGCTTGACCGGCGGCATCGGCAGCGGCAAGAGCACGGTGGCGCAGCGGCTCGTCGAGCGCGGCGCCCACCTCGTCGATACCGATGCCATCGCGCGCGAACTGACGCTGGCCGGCGGCGCGGCGATCCCGGCGCTGGCGGCTGAATTCGGCGCCGAAGCGATCGCCGCCGACGGCGCGCTGGACCGCGCCTGGATGCGGCAGCGGGCCTTCGACGATGCCACCGCGAAGTCGCGGCTCGAGGCCATCCTGCACCCGCTGATCGGCGCCGAGGCGCGCCGGCGCGGCGCCGCGCATGGCGGCCGGCCGGTCGTCTACGACGTGCCGCTGCTCGCCGAATCGCGCGGCGCCTGGCGGGCGCGCTGCGACCGCATCCTCGTCGTCGACTGCGCCGTCGAGACCCAGGCCCTGCGCGTCGCCGCACGGCCCGGATGGTCGGTCGAGGCCGCGCGGCGGGTGATCGCGCAACAGGCCGGCCGCGCCGCGCGGCGCGCGGTCGCCGATGCCGTGATCCACAACGACGGCATCGACCTCGCTGCACTGGCGTTCGAGGTCGACCGCTTCATGGATTGGTGGCTGGGCCGCGACGAAAGCCCCACCGCCGCGCGCTGAGCCCTCGTGATGCGGGGCCTGTGGAACAATCACTGCAGGTCGATGTCGCATCCGCGTCGCCCACCGATGGTGAGCCTGACTTGATTCTTTACGAATACCCGTTCAACGAAGGCATAAGAACGATGCTGCGGCTCGAGCATCTGTTCGCTCGCCTGAACCTGCTCGTCGCGCGCGATGCGCCGGTCGACCATCATTTCGCGCTCGCGACGCTGTTCGAGATCATGGACGTCGCCTCGCGCGCCGACCTCAAGAGCGACGTGCTCAAGGAACTCGAGCGCCACCGCAGCCAGTTGCAGGGGTTCCGCGGCCATCCCGGCATTTCGGAGCAGGCGCTCGACGAGGTCGTCGCGCGCATCGACCAGGCCTTCGACGGCCTGAACCAGCTGCAGGGCAAGGCCGGCCAGAGCCTGGCCGCGAACGACTGGCTGATGAGCATCCGCAGCCGCATCAACATACCCGGCGGCACCTGCGAGTTCGACCTGCCGGCGTACTACGCCTGGCAGCAGCATGAGCCGGCACGCCGCCGCGCCGACCTTGCCGGCTGGGTGGCCACGCTGACGCCGCTGGCGCAGGCGCTGCAAGTCCTGCTCGGCCTGCTGCGCGACAGCGGCAGCCCGCAGCGCATGCTGGCGCCCGCGGGGCATTTCCAGCAGAGCCTGCCGGCCGGCAAGGTCTATCAATTGCTGCGCGTTCGTGTCGATCCGGACAGTGGCCTTGTCCCCGAGATCACCGGTCACCGGCTGATGGTGGCGGTGCGCTTCATGCGCCCCGATGCCGAGGGCAAGTTGCGCAACGCCGGCACCGACGCCACGTTCGAGCTCGCGCTCTGCGCCTGAGGCGGCAGTCGTGAATACACCAGCGCCGCGTCAGGTGCCTTGCCCGAACTGCCGCGCGCCGACGCTGTTCGGCGCAGCCAACCCCTGGCGGCCGTTCTGCAGCCAGCGTTGCCGCGGCGCCGACCTCGGCGCCTGGGCCAGCGAGCGCTTCCGCGTCCCGGCCGAACTGCCGACCGAGGACGACGCCTCCATTCCTGCGGCGCCGCCGCCGGCCGACTGAGAGGCCGGCCGCGGTCCTGGGTGCTGGCCGGTCGACATTCGGGTCGGGATGCGAGGCCACCCCTTGAAGTGGCGCATTGAATCCCTATAATTCCATGCTGCTAGCACTCGTGTCCGTCGAGTGCTAACGATCGAAGGCGAAAGCAAGTCATCGATGGTCGCATGTCAGTGATTGCTGACTTCGGCAATTGCTCCCAACGTAGTGCCCTTATCCCAAGGAGATGTTATGAAACTTCGTCCGTTGCACGATCGCGTGATCGTCAAGCGCCTGGAACAGGAAACCAAGACCGCCTCCGGCATCGTGATCCCCGACAACGCCGCCGAGAAGCCCGATCAGGGCGAAGTCCTGGCCGTCGGCCCCGGCAAGCGCAGCGACAAGGGCGACTTCATCGTCCTCAACATCAAGGTCGGCGACCGCGTGCTGTTCGGCAAGTACAGCGGCCAGACCGTCAAGGTCGACGGCGACGAGCTGCTCGTGATGCGCGAAGAGGATCTCTTCGCCGTCGTCGAGAAGTAAGTCCCTCAATCAACAGAACAAGGAGTCATCAACATGGCAGCAAAAGACGTCATCTTCGGTGCCGACGCGCGCCTGCGCATGGTCGAGGGTGTGAACATCCTGGCCAACGCCGTCAAGGTCACCCTCGGTCCCAAGGGCCGCAACGTCGTCCTCGAGCGCTCGTTCGGCGCCCCCACCGTCACCAAGGACGGTGTCTCGGTCGCCAAGGAGATCGAGCTCAAGGACAAGCTCCAGAACATGGGCGCCCAGATGGTCAAGGAAGTCGCTTCCAAGACCAGCGACATCGCCGGTGACGGCACGACGACGGCGACCGTGCTGGCGCAGTCGATCGTCCGCGAAGGCATGAAGTTCGTCGCCGCGGGCATGAACCCGATGGATCTGAAGCGCGGCATCGACAAGGCCGTGTCGGCCCTGGTCGAGGAGCTGAAGAAGGCTTCCAAGGCCACGACGACGAACAAGGAGATCAGCCAGGTCGGTTCGATCTCCGCCAACAGCGACGAGTCGATCGGCGAGATCATCGCCAAGGCGATGGACAAGGTCGGCAAGGAAGGCGTGATCACGGTCGAGGACGGCAAGAGCCTGGACAACGAGCTCGACATCGTCGAGGGCATGCAGTTCGACCGCGGCTACCTCTCGCCGTACTTCATCAACAACCCGGAAAAGCAGAGCGCGATCCTCGAGAACGCCTATGTCCTTCTGTACGACAAGAAGATCAGCAACATCCGCGATCTGCTGCCGACGCTGGAGCAGGTGGCCAAGAGCGGCCGTCCGCTGCTGATCATCGCCGAGGAAGTCGAAGGCGAAGCGCTGGCGACCCTGGTCGTCAACACGATCCGCGGCATCCTCAAGGTCGTCGCCGTCAAGGCGCCGGGCTTCGGTGACCGTCGCAAGGCCATGCTCGAGGACATCGCCATCCTGACCGGCGGCAAGGTCATCGCCGAGGAAGTCGGCCTGACGCTCGAGAAGGTGCAGCTGAGCGACCTCGGCCAGTCCAAGCGCGTCGAAGTGGGCAAGGAGAACACGACGCTGATCGACGGCCATGGCGCCGCCGCCGACATCGAGGCGCGCGTCAAGCAGATCCGCGTCCAGATCGAGGAAGCCACCAGCGACTACGACCGCGAGAAGCTCCAGGAGCGCGTGGCCAAGCTCGCCGGTGGCGTGGCGGTGATCAAGGTCGGTGCCGCGACCGAGGTCGAGATGAAGGAAAAGAAGGCCCGCGTCGAGGACGCGCTGCACGCCACGCGTGCGGCGGTCGAGGAAGGCATCGTCGCCGGTGGCGGCGTGGCCCTGCTGCGTGCCCGCCAGGCGGCCGGCACCATCAAGGGTGACAACCACGACCAGGAAGCCGGCATCAAGATCGTGCTGCGCGCCATCGAGCAGCCGCTGCGCGAGATCGTCTTCAACGCCGGCGACGAGCCGAGCGTGGTCGTCAACGCGGTCGTCAACGGCAAGGGCAACTACGGCTACAACGCCGCCAACGGCACCTACGGCGACATGATCGAGATGGGCATCCTGGACCCGACCAAGGTCACCCGCACGGCGCTGCAGAACGCCGCGTCGGTCGCCAGCCTGATGCTGACGACGGAGTGCATGGTCGCCGAAGCGCCGAAGGAAGAGTCGGCCGGCGGCGGCATGCCCGGCGGCATGGGCGGCATGGGCGGCATGGGCGGCATGGACATGTAATCCGGCCGCGCATCGGGCTGCGGCCCGATACGCACCGCAGGCCCGCGCGTCCAACGACGCGCGGGCCTTTTCTTTGCCATTGCTCCTGACATCGATCGGGGCCGACCGAGGTACCGATCACGGTGGCCTGCAATCCGTCGTCTGGAACCGTTTTGCGGCCCTTATCCCATTCTCACGCCTAGTCCTTGATCGGATAATGGTCGAGATATGGCTGCCCGCAACTGGCCCCCCGCGATGCAGCAGTTCGTCGACGACGAGCTGTTGCGCGGCCCGTTGCTGCTCGACCAGGTGGTCGAGGGCGCGATCGACGGTCTGCGCAAGGCCATCCCCGGCATGGCGCTGGGCCAGCGCACGGCGCTCAGCGACCTGATGCAATCGCTGCAGTCGCAGCGCGGGCGGGTGTCCGAATACTTCATGGTCTCGCTGCGGCGACAGGTCGACGAGGCCTTGAACCAGCCCTCCCCGTCGGCGGGGGCCAAGACGACGCGGCTGCAGTCCCTCGCGCTCGTCGAGGAAGACGAGGTGGCCGTCAACGTCGAGATCGCGCATGCGGTCGAGATCGTCAAGAGCACGGCCGAATACGAGATCCGCGAGCTGCAGACCTACACCTCGGCCCTGGCCGGTGACATGGACATGGCGCACCTGAACAACCCGTTCAGGCCCGAAACCTACGCCAACGCCTTGTGGGCCGGATCGCAGGCGCTGCCGCTGTCGCGCGGGCACCAGATCGCCTTCATGCGCCACGCGTCGACGCCGCTGGCGCAGCTGCTGCGCCGCAGCTATGCCGCCGCCTGCTCGCGCCTGGAATCGATGGGTGTCGAACCGGCGGCCTACCGGACGATGATCCTGCCGTCGGGCTCGCGGCGCGGTTCCCGCCCGCCGGAAGCCGACGTCGAGATCGACCTCTACGCCATCCGCGACAGCATGCCGGCGCCGCTGACCGCCTCGGCATCGCCGCACTTCGTCCATGCGAGCCCTCCGGTGCGCGAAACCTGGCGTGCAGTGGCCGATGCCGCACCCAACCTCGTCGACCGCCAGGCGGTCGAGCTCGTCAGCCGGCTGTTCGATGCGATGGCCTCCGACGACCGGGTGCCGCCCGATGTCAGCCTCATCGTCTCGCGCCTGCAGGGCCCGGCGTTGCGCCTGTCGCTGCGCGACTCGACGCTGCTCGACCAGGACCAGCATCCGCTGTGGCGCTTCATCAACGACCTCGTCTTCGAAGCCGAGATGGTGCCCGACGCGGCCGACCCCGAGCGCGCGCTGCTGCTGAAGACGGCGCAGTTGGCCGTCGACCAGGTGGCGAGCGAAACCGAACAGAGCGCCGGCCTGTACCGCTGGGCGCTGGATCGGATGCAGTCGCTGTTGAACAAGAGCCTGACGCGTCGCCTGGCCGCGGCGTCGAGCCAGATCGGCGCGCTGCACCGCTTCGAGGACCGGCTCACCGCCGGCAACGTCGTGCCGTCGTCGCTGCACGGCATGCTCGACGTGCCCCAACTCGACACCGTGCCGGCCGAACTCCTCGACGCCACGCCGCCGGCGCCGCAGGCGGCCGATGGTTCAAAGGCCTGGCTCGAGTCGCTCAAGCCCGGCGCCTGGGTGCGCATGTTCCTGCAGAGCCGCTGGCACCACGCGCGCCTGTTGTGGGTCGGCGATCGTCGCGAGATCTGGCTCTTCGGCGACGGCGCCTCCGACGCGACCTGGGCCGTGCGCCGCAGCGCGCTGCTGCTGATGCACGAATCGAAGCTCGCGAAGACGCTGCTGCGGCGCTCGATCGTCGGCACCGCCGCGGCGCGCGTGCAGCATCAGGTGGCCGCTGCCGCCGTGGCCTGAGCCGGCGGGTGCGTCCAGCCGTACAGCGTCTCGGCGACGTCGCCCAGGCCCTGGCGCGACAACGCCGAGAACAGCGCCACGCCGATATCGGAAGCCTCGGTCGAGACCTCGCCCAGCAGTGCCTGCGCCTGCTCGAGCGCGCGCCGGGCGTCGCTGCGGTTGAGCTTGTCGGCCTTCGTCAGCAGCGCCAGCAGGCGCACCTCGCCGTTGACCAGCCGCGGCTCGATGAGCGCGAGCAGCCGGCGGTCGAGATCGGTGAAGCCGAGTCGCGAATCGATCATCAGCACCACGCCATGCAGCGGCCGGCGCAGCTGCAGGTAGTCGGCCATCACCTCCTGCCAGCGCAGCTTGGCGCTGCGTTCGACGGCCGCGTAGCCGTAGCCCGGCAGGTCGGCAAAGAGCGCATCGGGCGCGTCCTTGGGGCCGACCTCGAACAGGTTGATGTGCTGCGTGCGACCCGGCGTGCGCGACGCGAAGGCGAGCCGCCGCTGCTGCGCGAGCTCGTTGATCGCGGTCGACTTGCCGGCATTGCTGCGGCCGACGAAGGCGATCTCCGGAAGTTCGCTCGCCGGCAGCTGATCGAGGCGGCTGGCCGTGGTGAGAAAGCGCGCGCCATGGGTCCAGGCGAGGGCGGTCCGGGCGGCGTCACCGGGGGGCGGGCGGGGGGGGTGCAAGGCAGCAGTCATGGTGCATTGTAAAATTCGCCGGTTTACGCCCTCGCGCGTTTGAGATGTTGAAGGCCTGTCGCATGAAGCTGCCCTTTGCACCGACCTTGTCGGCCCTTTTCGCCAGCGCGGTCCTGTACGCCGCGCCGACCCTCGCCGCCGAGGGCCAGCCGGCTTTCAAGGTCGACCTCGCGAAGGGGCAGCAACTGGCCACCGCCTGCGCCGCCTGCCACACCCAGGACGGCACGCGCGGCGTGGCGACCTACCCGATCCTGCAGGGCCAGCATCCCGAGTACCTCGCCAAGCAGCTCGCCGACTTCAAGTCCGGCAAGCGCAAGAACGCGGTCATGACGGGGATGGCGGCGACCGTGGTGTCCGAAGACGATGCCAAGCAGATCGCCGCCTTCTACGCCAGCAAGACGGCCAAGCCCGGCTTTGCCAAGTCCAAGGACACGGTGCTGCTCGGCGAGCAGATCTATCGCGGCGGCATCGCCGCCAAGCAGGTGCCGGCCTGTGCCGGCTGCCACGGCCCGAGCGGTGCCGGCATCCCGGCCCAGTACCCGCGCATCGGCGGCCAGCATGGCGAATACGCCGAGGCCCAATTGAACGCCTTCCGTTCGGGCGAGCGCGCGAACAGCCCGCAGATGGCGGCCATCGCCGCGCGACTGAGCGATCGCGAGATCAAGGCCGTCGCCGACTACGTGACCGGTCTGCACTGAAGGCGTCGCGCGGCGGTCGCCGCGCGTTTGAGAAGACCGCGCGAGGCGCTCAGCGGCTGCGCGCCAGCACCGGCGCCAACGCGCGTCCGGTGTGGCTGGCGCGCGCCGCGACGATCGTCTCCGGCGGCCCCGCGGCGACGATGCGACCGCCCTCGGCGCCGCCCTCGGGCCCGAGGTCGATGACCCAGTCGGCCTCGGCGATGACGTCGAGGTCATGCTCGATGACGACGACGCTGTGCCCGCCCTCGACGAGGCGGTGCAGCACGCGGATCAGCCGTTCGACATCGGCCATGTGCAGGCCCACCGTCGGCTCGTCGAGCACGTAGAGCGTGCGCGGCGCGCGGTTGCCGCGCCGCGTGACGTCGTCGCGCACCTTGCTGAGTTCAGTCACGAGCTTGATGCGCTGTGCCTCGCCGCCCGACAGCGTCGGCGACGGCTGGCCGAGCGTCAGATAGCCCAGGCCGACATCGGCCAGCAGCTGCAGCGGGTGCGCGATCGAGGGCATGCTGGCGAAGAAGCCGACGGCCTCGTCGACCTCCATTTTCAGCACGTCGCCGATGCTCTTGCCGCGCCAGGTCACGGCCAGCGTCTCGGGGTTGAAGCGCGCGCCGTGGCAGGTGTCGCAATGGACCTTGACGTCGGGCAGGAAGCTCATCGCGATCGTGCGCAGGCCCTGGCCCTCGCAGGCCGGGCAGCGGCCGTCGCCGGTGTTGAAGCTGAAGCGCGAAGCGGCGTAGCCGCGTGCCTTGGCCTCGAGCGTCTCGGTGTAGAGGCGGCGGATCGCGTCCCAGAAACCGATGTAGGTGGCAGGGCAGGATCGCGGCGTCTTGCCGATCGGCGTCTGGTCGACCTCGAGCACGCGGTCGACCTGGTCGACGCCCTCGATGCCTGCGCAGCCGGCCCAGCGCCGGCCGCCGGCTAGGGCTGATTGCACATTGGCCAGCAGCACGTCGCGCGCCAGCGTGCTCTTGCCCGAACCGCTGACGCCCGTCACCGCGACGAGCCGCGCCAGCGGCACCTGGACATCGAAGCCCTGCAGGTTGTGCAGCGACGCGCCACGCAGCCGCAGCGCCGGTGAGCCCGGCGGCACCGGACGACGCGGCTGCAGCGGATGGCGCAGCGGATGGGCGAGCAGCCGGCCGGTGACCGACTCGGCGTTGGCCGACAGATCGGCAGCCGTGCCCTGGGCGACGAGCCGCCCGCCGCGCTTGCCGGCGCCGGGACCGATGTCGATCAGGTGCTCGGCGCGGCGTATCGTGTCCTCGTCGTGCTCGACGACGACGAGCGTGTTGCCGGCGGCGCCGAGCTTGGCCAGCGCGTCGAGCAGGACGCCGTTGTCGCGCGGATGCAGGCCGATGGTCGGCTCGTCGAGCACGTAGCAGACGCCCTGCAGATGGCTGCCGAGCTGGGCTGCGAGCCGGATGCGCTGCGCCTCGCCGCCCGAGAGCGTCGGCGCCGCGCGGTCCAGCGTCAGGTAGCCGAGGCCGACATCCTCGAGGAATTCGAGCCGGTTGTGGATCTCGGTGACGACATCGCGCGCGATGTCGCCGTCGCGGCCGTCGAGCTGGCCCTGTTTCGCCAGCGCATCGATCCATTGCCGCGACTCGCGCACCGACAGGCGCGCGATCTCGGCGATCGGCCGCCCGGCGAAGGTCACGCCGCGCGACGCAGGGTTCAGCCGCGCGCCGCCGCAATCGGCGCAGGGCTCGTCGACGAGTCCCTCGACCTCGGTCTCTTCGGACGGGAAGCTCTGCTCGCGACCCTTGTTGTCGTCGTCGCGCACCGAGTCGTCGTAGGCCTTGCGCTGCTCGCGCGTCAGCTTGAGCCCGGTGCCGACGCAGCCCGTGCACCAGCCATGCTTGCTGTTGTAGCTGAACATGCGCGGGTCGAGCTCGGGGTAGCTGGTGCCGCAGACCGGGCAGGCGCGCTTGGTCGAGAACACCTTCACCGCGCCGATGCCGCGGCCCTGCGCGCCACCCGGCAGCATCGATGCATCGAGCCCGTCGAGCGGATGCAGCAGATGCAGCACGCCCTTGCCGAGGTCGAGCGTGCGCGCCAGCAGCTCGCGCAGCCGCGCCTCGTCGCGCGGGTCGACGACGAGGTCGCCGACCGGCAGCTCGATCACATGCTCCTTGTAGCGGTCGATGCGCGGAAACGGCTCGACGGCGACGAATTCGCCGTCGATGCGCAGATGCGTATGGCCGCGCGCCTTCGCCCATTTCGCGAGGTCGGTGTAGACGCCCTTGCGGTTCACGACCAGCGGCGCGAGCAGGCCGACATGCTGGCCGCGGTGGTCGCGCAGCAACTGCGCGGCGATGCTCTCGGCGCTCTGCGCCTTCACCGGCGCGCCGTCGTGGACGCAATGCTGCAGCCCCAGCTTGACCCATAGCAGGCGCAGGAAATGCCAGACCTCGGTCGTCGTCGCGACCGTGCTCTTGCGCCCGCCGCGCGACAGCCGCTGCTCGATCGCCACCGTCGGCGGGATGCCGTAGACGGCGTCGACCTCCGGCCGCCCCGCCGGCTGGACGATGCTGCGCGCATAGGCGTTGAGGCTTTCGAGGTAGCGCCGCTGGCCCTCGTTGAACAGGATGTCGAAGGCGATCGTGCTCTTGCCCGAGCCGCTGACGCCGGTGATGACGTTGAACTTCCCGCGCGGGATCTCGACATCGAGCGAGCGCAGGTTGTTCTCGCGCGCGTTGACGATGCGGATCGATTCCTCGCCGGTATCGCGCCGCGCCGCACGCGCTGCGCGCAGCACGCTTTGCAGCGCCCGGCCTTCCTCGGCGCGCGGCGTGCCGAAGCCGAGCGCGGCGTCGTAGTCGCGCAGCGCGGCGCCGGTGTGCGAGCTCGGGTGCGCCTTGACGTCGTCGGGCGTGCCGGCGCAGACGAGTTCGCCGCCGGCCTCGCCGCCCTCGGGGCCGAGGTCGACGATCCAGTCGGCGCTTCGGATGACGTCGAGGTTGTGCTCGATGACGAGCAGCGAATGCCCCGCGCCCTGGAGCTTGCGCAGCGCGCGCATGAGCTTGGCGATGTCGTCGAAATGCAGCCCCGTCGTCGGCTCGTCGAACAGGAACAGCGTGCCGCGCTTCGCGACGCGCTGCGCCGGCGCTGCGGCCGCCTCGGCGAGGAAGCCGGCGAGCTTGAGCCGCTGCGCCTCGCCGCCCGACAGCGTCGGCACCGGCTGGCCCAGGCGCACATAGTCGAGCCCGACGTCGACCAGCGGCTGCAGCCGCGCGACGACCTCGTGGTCGGTCTGGAACCAATGCGCGGCCTCGGCGACGGTGAGGTCGAGCACATCGGCGATCGAGAGCTGCATGGGCCCGCGCACGATCTTCACGTCGAGGATCTCGGCGCGGTAGCGGCGGCCGTCGCAGTCGGGGCAGCGCAGGTAGACGTCGCTCAGGAACTGCATCTCGACATGCTCGAAGCCCGAGCCGCCGCAGGTCGGGCAGCGGCCGTCGCCGGCGTTGAAGCTGAAGGTGCCTGCCGTGTAGCTGCGCTCGCGCGCCAGCGGCAGGTCGGCGAACAGCGCGCGCAGTGCGTCGAAGGCGCCGACATAGCTCGCCGGGTTGCTGCGCGCGGTCTTGCCGATCGGGCTCTGGTCGACGAACACGGCGTCGGCGAGGTGGTCGGCGCCGAGCAGCCGGTCATGCTCGCCCGGCGTCTCGGTGGCCTTGCCGAAATGGCGCGCCAGCGCCGGGTACAGCAGGTCCTGGATCAGGCTGCTCTTGCCCGAGCCGCTGACGCCGGTGACGCAGACCAGCCGCTGCAGCGGCAGCGTCACGGTGATGTTGCGCAGGTTGTGCACGCGCGCGCCCTCGAGCACGAGCTTGGGCGTTCCCTCGTCGACGGCGCGGCGGTAGCCGCTGCCCACCTGCTTGCGACCGCCGAGGTAGGCGCCGGTGAGTGTGTCGGCGTTGCGCGCGTCCTCGGGGCTGCCGTCGAAGACGATGCGACCGCCGCGCTCGCCGGGTCCCGGTCCCATGTCGATGAGGCGGTCGGCGGCGAGCATCACGGCCGGGTCATGCTCGACCACCACGAGCGTGTTGCCGGCGTCGCGCAGGCGCTGCATCGCCTCGACGATGCGGTTCATGTCGCGCGGGTGCAGGCCGATGCTGGGCTCGTCGAGCACGAACATCGTGTTCACGAGCGAGGTCCCGAGCGCCGTCGTCAGGTTGATGCGCTGCACTTCGCCGCCCGAGAGCGTGCGGCTCTGGCGGTCGAGCGTGAGGTAGCCCAGGCCGACGTCGCAGAGGTATTTCAGCCGCGTGCGGATCTCGCCCTGCAGCAGCTTCAGTGCATCGTCGAGCAAGGTGCTCGGCAGCGTCAGGCCGTCGAAGAGCCGGCGCAGACGGTCGATCGAGAGCTGCATCAGGTCGTGCAGCGAGAGGCCCGGCAGGGCCTCGAGCTGCGCCCGCGTCCAGGTCGCGCCCACCGGCAGGTAGCGCTGCGCCGGTGGCAGCACGGCGTCGGCGTCTTCCTTCGAACCCAGGCGCCAGAGCAGCGCCTCGAGCTTCAGCCGCGCGCCGCCGCAGGCCGCGCAGGGCGTGTAGCTGCGGTATTTCGACAAGAGCACGCGGATGTGCATCTTGTAGGCCTTGCTCTCGAGGTACTCGAAGAAGCGGCGCACGCCGTACCACTGCTTGTTCCAGTTGCCGTTCCAGTTCGGCGAGCCGCCGATGACCCACTCGCGCTGCGCGGGCGTCAGCTGCAACCACGCGGTGTCGCGCGGGATGCCGGCCTCGCCGGCGTATTTCAGCAGGTCTTCCTGGCAGTCCTTCCAGGCCGGCGTCTGCAGCGGCTTGACGGCGCCGTTGCGCAGCGTCTTGCGCACATCGGGGATCACGAGATCCATGTCGACGCCGATGACGCGGCCGAAGCCGCGGCAGGTGTCGCAGGCGCCGTAGGCCGAGTTGAAGCTGAACATCGCCGGCTGCGGGTCGGCGTAGCGCAGGTCGCTCTCAGGGCAATGCAGGCCGGTCGAATAGCGCCACGATTGCGCCGTATCGGCTTCGCCCGCATGCACATCGAGCCGGCCGCCGCCGCGCTTGAGCGCGAGCTCGATGGCCTCGATCACGCGCACCGGCTCGGCCGACGACAGGCGCAGCCGGTCGGCGACGACGTCCAGGCGTTTGCGCGTGCCGACGACATGCTCGCCATGGACGCGCGTGAAGCCGCTCGCCGCCAGCCATTGCTCCTGCTGCTCGGCCGAGGTGTCGGCCGGCAGCTCGACCGGGAAAGTGAAGACCAGGCGCGGATCGCCGGCGGCGGCTGCGCGCGCCGCGAGGTCGGCCTGGATCGTCTGCGCGTTGTCGTGGCGCACCGGCAGCGCGGTCTGGCGGTCGTAGAGCTGCGCCGCGCGGGCGTAGAGCAGCTTCAGATGGTCGTTGATCTCGGTCATCGTGCCGACCGTCGAGCGCGAGGTGCGCACCGGGTTCGTCTGGTCGATCGCGATCGCCGGCGGCACGCCGTCGACGCGGTCGACCGCGGGCCGGTCCATGCGGTCGAGGAACTGGCGCGCGTAGGCGCTGAAGGTCTCGACATAGCGCCGCTGGCCCTCGGCGTAGAGGGTGTCGAAGACCAGGCTCGACTTGCCCGAGCCGCTGGGGCCGGTCACCACCGTCAGCTCGCCGGTGCGGATGTCCAGGTCGAGGTTCTTGAGGTTGTGCTGGCGGGCGCCGCGGATGCGGATCAGGCCGGATGACATGGCGTAGGAGGGGGCGGGACTGGGGGGAACCGGCCATTCTAGGGACCGGATCCGACCGGCGTGCGACGGCCCGCGGCCGTCGCGGCCCGCACGATCAGACCGAGGCGAAGAAGCGCTCGACGAGGCCGATCTGCTCGGGCGTGTTCAGCGCCGGCGCATGGCCGCAGCCGGCGATCGTCTCGACCTGCGCCCGCGGCCCGCGATGCCGCATCGCCTCGGCCGTCTCGGCCGCCAGCAGGTCGCTGCGCTCGCCGCGCAGGCACAGCACCGGCAGCGTCAGGCTGTCCCAGGCCGGCCATTGCGCGTAGTCGTCGGGGTGGTGGACGAACTGCAGCACCATCGCCGGGTCGTAATGCGGCGTCACGCGACCGTCGGGCAGGCGTCGTACCGACGATTCGGTGAGCAAGCGCCACTGCTCGTCGCTGAGCCAGCCATAGGGTTCGTAGATGGTGCGGAAATAGCGCTCGAGCTCGCCGACGGTCGCGAACGCCGGCGGGTTGCCGGCGTAGCTGCGGATGCGCGCGACCGATGACTCGGTGATCTGCGGCCCGATGTCGTTGAGGACGAGGCTGCGGATGCGCCCGCGCAGCGAGTTCGCCGCCGCGCGCAGCCCCAGCGCGCCGCCCATCGAGGTGCCGAGCCAATGCATGCGCCCGATGCCGAGCCGGTCGACGAGCGCCAGCGCCTGCTGTTCATAGACGGCCAGGCAGTATTCGCGCGCCGGATCGGGGCTCCACTGGCTGAGGCCGCGGCCCGGCGTGTCGGGGCAGATGACGCGCCAGCGCTGCGCCAGCCTCGACGCGATCGCGTCCATGTCGCGCCCGGTGCGCGCCAGGCCATGCCAGGCGACGACGACGTCGGCGTTCGCGTCGCCCCATTCCATGAAATGGATCTCGCGCCCGGCGCATTCGAGGTAACGGGATCGGGGTGTCATCGGCCCGTATTCTGAGCGAGCAGTGCCTGCAGCGTTCGCCATACGGTGTATCCCTAGCGCGGGTGCAACGCCACAGTGACAGCTTAGGGATGGCTACGGGTTCGCACGAGCCATGACGGTCACCGGCCCTCGTTACGATCCGGTGCCGGCCCGCTTCGTCGTCAGCCTGGCCACAGAACGATGGCGCAAGCTGCGCCCGGCCGACCCCCATACCCATGACTTCATCGAACCTCTACGCCGCGCTCGCCGGCGCCTTCCCCGCTGCGCCCGACGCCGTCGCCATCGAGACCGCCGACACCGCGCAGCCGCTGTACTACACCTGGCGCGACATCGAGCGCGGCAGCGCGATGATCGCCAACCTCATCGCCAGCCTCGAGCTGCCGCCGGCCTCGCGCATCGCGGTGCAGGTCGACAAGAGCGTCGAGGCGCTGCTGCTCTACCTCGCCGTGCTGCGTGCCGGCCATGTCTACCTGCCGCTGAACACCGCCTACCAGGCGGCCGAGCTCGACTATTTCATCGCCAACGCCGAGCCCGCGGTCGTCGTCTGCACGAGTCGCAACTTCGGCTGGGTCAGCCAGCTCGCGTTCCAGCGCGGCGTCGGCCATGTCTACACGCTCGACGACGACCGCAGCGGCACGCTGCTGGCGCGCGCCGCCTTCCATCCCGACAGCCACGAGACGGTGCGGCGCGGCGCCGACGACCTCGCCGCCATCGTCTACACCAGCGGCACGACCGGGCGCAGCAAGGGCGCGATGCTCACGCACGGCAACCTGCTGTCGAACGCGCGCGTGCTGCAGTCGTACTGGGGCTGGCGCAGCGCCGAAGAGGGCGGCGACCGGCTGATCCACGCGCTGCCGATCTTCCATGTCCACGGCCTTTTCGTCGCCGTGCACGGCGCGCTGATCAACGGCAGCCCGATGATCTGGTTCAACCGCTTCGATGCCCGCGCCGTCGCCGCGCGGCTGCCCGAGGCAACGGTCTTCATGGGCGTGCCGACGCTGTACACGCGGCTGCTCGCCGAGCCCGGCCTGACGCGCGAGGCCTGCGCCGGGATGCGGCTCTTCATCAGCGGTTCGGCGCCGCTGCTGATCGAGACCTTCAAGGCCTGGCAGGAGCGCACCGGCCACACCATCCTCGAGCGCTACGGCATGAGCGAGACGGTGATGCTCACCTCCAACCCCTACCGCCCCGAGAGCGCGCGCCGCGGCGGCACCGTGGGGCTGCCGCTGCCCGGCGTCGGCGTGCGCGTCCACGACGAGAAGGGCCGGCCGCTGCATGCGGGCGAGATCGGCGGCATCGAGGTCAAGGGGCCGAACGTCTTCAAGGGCTATTGGCGCATGCCCGAGAAGACGGCCGACGAGTTCACGACCGACCTCTGGTTCAAGACCGGCGATGTCGGCCGCATCGACGAGGACGGCTACCTCACCATCGTCGGCCGCAGCAAGGACCTCATCATCAGCGGCGGCTACAACGTCTATCCGGCCGAGATCGAGGGCTATGCGAACGAGCTGCCCGGCGTGCTCGAATCGGCCGTCGTCGGCGTGCCGCATCCCGATTTCGGCGAGGCCGTCGTCGCGGTGCTGGTGCCGCGGCCGGGGGCGCAGATCGACGGCGACGCCGTGATCGCGGCGCTGAAGTCGCAGATCGCCAACTTCAAGGTCCCCAAGCGCGTCTTCATCAGCGCCGAACTGCCGCGCAACGCGATGGGCAAGGTGCAGAAGAACCTGCTGCGCGACCAGCACCGCGCGCTGTTCGCCTGAGCCGACGCGGCGCGCCTAGAACGCGTAGCGCAGCCCGAGCTGCAGCATCGGCGACAGCCGCATGTCGTGCAGCGCGCTGTCCATCGCCTGGTTGCCGAACAGCGCGCGGCCGACGCCGCCGGCCGCCGACGGGCGTTCGGCGATGAGTCCGAGGTCGGCCGTCAGCGCCAGGCTGCTGCGCAGCGGCGAGCTCGAATAGCCCAGACCCAGGTAGGTCGCCGTCGACAGGCCTTCGGGCTGGGGCTGGAACAGCGGTGCGACGCTGCCGTGGACGGCGACGTTGAGCCGCGATCCGGCGAGCATGCTGGCCAGCGGCAGGCCGCTCTGCTGGCCGACGAGCAGGCCGCCGCTGGCGCGGAAGCCGCCGGCCAGCGACGAGCCGAAATAGTAGTCGCCGAACATCGAGCCGCCGCGCAGCTCGCGGCGGCGCATGTCGGGGGCGTAGATGCGGCTCAGCGTGAGCGGCGAGATGTCGGCCGATTGCAGCGCGATGCGCGCCTGCCATTGCGGCCAATGACCGTCGGCTGCGGGCAGCTGCAGTCCGTCGGCGGCCAGCGCCAGCGTCGAGCCCAGCATGGCGAGCAGGAACAGGCTTGGATCACGCAACTTCATCGCAGCCTCCGGTAGGGGCGAGTCAGGGATTCATGATGCGCCTGTCGCAGGCGCTGTGCATCCCCCGAACACCCGAGTCATGCAAAAGTCCCGCAGATTTACCTGCAGGCAAAGCTGGTCGTGGCTCACCCGCACCAGGCGGCGCCTGTGCAGCGGGCCAGGCCGGCGAGGTCGTGGCGCGTGCGGGGCGGGCCGAAGCCGCGCGCGGCGAGCATGCGCCCCACCGCGTCGGCCTGGTCGTGGCCATGTTCGAGCAGCAGCCAGGCGCCGGGCAGCAGATGAGCGGGCGCGCCGTCGACGATGCGCCGCAGCGCGGCCAGGCCGTCGCCCTCCGGGGTCAGCGCGCCGCGGGGCTCGTGGCCCAAGGCGGCCAGATGCGGGTCGTCGCCGGCGACATAGGGCGGATTCGCCAGCGCCAGCGCGTAACGGCGGCCGGCGAGCGGCGTCCACCAGTCGCCCTCCAGCCATTCGACCTCGATGCCGAGCCGCAAGCCGTTGCCCCGCGCCACCGCCAGCGCGTCGGCGCTGCAGTCGCAGGCCGTCACGGTGGCCGCCGGCAGCGCGCACTTGATCGCCAAGGCGATCGCGCCGCTGCCGGTGCCGAGGTCGACGACGGCCGGCGCAGCGGCCGCCGTCAGACATTCGAGCCCCCATTCGACGAGCAGCTCGGTCTCGGGACGCGGTATCAGCGTCGCCGGGCTCACGTCCAGCATCAAGCCGCGGAATTCGCTACGCCCCGTGACATAGGCCAGCGGCTCGCCCGCGGCGCGGCGTGCGATCCACCGCCCCAGCCGCAAGGCCTGCACGGCATCGAGCTCGGCCTCGTCGTGGGCGAGCAGCGCGGCGCGGTCGCGCCCGGTCAGAGCGCCGAGCATGAGCTGGGCGTCGAGCCGGTCGACCCCGGCCGCGCGTGCGGCGGCGAGGGCCTGGCGGATGTTCACGCGCCGCCCGCTTCGAGCGCCGCCAGCTGCTCGGCGGCGCGCGCCGCCTGCAGCGCGGCGACGACGTCGCCCAGGTCGCCGTCCATCACCTGCTGCAGCTTGTACAGCGTGAGGTTGATGCGGTGGTCGGTGAGCCGGCCCTGGGGGAAGTTGTAGGTGCGGATGCGGTCGCTGCGGTCGCCGCTGCCGATCAGGCCCTTGCGGGTCGCCGCTTCCTTGGCGGCGCGCTCGCTGCGCTCCTTCTCGCGCAGCCGCGCCACCAGCACCGCCATCGCCTTGGCCTTGTTGCGGTGCTGGCTGCGGTCGTCCTGGCATTCGGCGACGAGCCCGGTCGGCAGGTGGGTGATGCGGATCGCGCTGTCGGTCTTGTTGATGTGCTGGCCGCCGGCGCCGCTGGCGCGGAAGGTGTCGATGCGCAACTCGGCCGGGTTGAGCTGGACTTCCTCGGTCGCGTCGGGCTCGGGCATCACCGCCACCGTGCAGGCGCTGGTGTGGATGCGGCCCTGGCTCTCGGTGGCCGGCACGCGCTGCACGCGGTGGCCGCCCGATTCGAAGCGCAACGCGCCGTAGACGCGTTCGCCGTCGACGCGCAGCACGAGCTCCTTGTAGCCCCCCAGTTCGCTCGCGCTCTCGCTGAGGATCTCGGTGCGCCAGCCCTGGCGCTCGCAGAAGCGCAGGTACATGCGCGCCAGGTCGCCGGCGAACAGTGCCGATTCGTCGCCGCCGGTGCCGGCGCGGATCTCGACGAAGGCGGCGCGCTCGTCGTCGGGGTCGCGCGGCACCATCGCCTGCTGCAGCTCCGACTGCAGGCGCTCGAGGTCGGCCTGCGCGGCGGCGATCTCCTCGCGCGCCATCTCGGCCATCTCGGGGTCGGACTCCATCTCGCGCGCCGCGCCGAGGTCGGCTTCGCGCTGCTGGTAGCGGCAGTAGCGGCCGACGATGTCGGCCGCCTCGGACTGCTCGCGCGCCAGCGTGCGCCAGCGCTTCGAATCGCCCGCGACGGCCGGGTCGGCGAGGATGGCGTCGAGCTCGGTCAGCCGGCGGGCTATCCGTTCGAATTGATCGCGCAGGGCGGGGTTCATGTAGGGATGGTGGAGCGGGCGCGACCGCGCCCGCGGGCGCGGCCAACGGCGGCAGCGTCGCTAGCGCGACTCGCCGCGACGCGACGACTGGCGCAGGAACAGGCGCGACACGAGGTCGGCCAGCCTTGTGCGCTCTTCGCCCTCGGCGGCGTGGAGCTCGGCCAGGGTGCCGTGCATCATCTTGTGCGTGAGGCCGCGGGCCATCGCCTCGAGCACCTTGTCGGGCGACTCGCCGCGTGCCAGCGCCTTGCGCGCGCGCGCCATCTCGATCTCGCCCCAGTCGTGGGCCTGGCGGTTCAGCGCCTGGATCAGCGGCACGGCGGCGCGCTGGTCCATCCAGTGCGCGAAGCTCTGCACGCCGGCGTCGATGATGGCCTCGGCCTGCTCGACGGCGGCCTGGCGCTTCTCGCCCGCCGTCTGCACCAGCGCCGAGAGGTCGTCGACGGTGTAGAGGTAGACGTCGGAGACCTGCTGCACCTCGGGTTCGATGTCGCGCGGGACGGCGAGGTCGACCATGAACATCGGGCGCCGGCGGCGCAGCTTCAGCGCGCGCTCGACGGCGCCGAGGCCGATGATGGGCAGCGTGCTCGCGGTGCAGGAGACGACGGCGTCGAACTCGTGCAGCCGGTTCGGGATGTCGGCCAGGTGCATCGCCTCGCCGCCGAAGCGGCTGGCCAGGCGTTCGCCGCGTTCGAGCGTGCGGTTGGCCAGGGCGATGGACTTCGGCGCGCGGGCCTCGAAATGGGTCGCGACGAGTTCGATCATCTCGCCGGCGCCGACGAAGAGGATCTTGATCTCGTGCAGGTCCTCGAAGATCTGCGCCGCCAGCCGCACCGCCGCGGCGGCCATGCTGATCGAGTGGGCGCCGATCTCGGTCGAGGTACGGACCTCCTTGGCGACCTGGAACGAGCGCTGGAACAGCTGGTGCAGCGTCGTCCCGAGCGTGCCCGCCTCGTCGGCCAGGCGCACGGCCTGCTTCATCTGGCCGAGGATCTGGGGTTCGCCCAGCACCATCGAATCGAGCCCGCAGGCGACGCGGAAGGCGTGGCGCGCGGCGGCATGCTCTTCCATCACGTAGCTGTGGTCGAGCAGCTGGCCGCCGGTGATGCCGCCCTGCTCGGCGAGCCAGTCGATCGCCGGCCGCACCAGCTCGGCCATCGGGGCCGGCGCCGCGGCCACGTACAGTTCGGTGCGGTTGCAGGTGGAAACGAGTGCGGCCTCGGGCAGGCAGCGCCGCAGGCGCTCGCGCAGGCCCTGCAGCGCGGGCGCGAGCTGTTCGGGCGCGAACGCGAACTTGCCGCGCACGTCCAGCGGCGCGGTGGTGTGGTTGAGCCCGAGGGCGAAGACGCTCACGGCGCGATTGTAGTTTTGGGCACGACCTTGCGCCGCTGAGAGAATTTGAGCGATGTCAACGCAGCCCGAGTCGGGCGAGAGGGTATCTACCGAAATGGGACCGATCCAGGCCCTGGGCCATGTCGTCAACCTGTTCCTGCCGGCGCTGATGCTGGGCGCGCTGGCGTCCGGGCTGGCCAAGCTGGTGTGGCGCCGCGAACTGGCCCGCGTGAGCTGGGCCCACCTCGCCGGACCGGCCTGCGCCGCCTGCGCCGCGGTGAGCCTGGCCGGGCTGATCGTCTTCGGTCACGACGGCCGCATGGCGACCTACGCGGCGATGGTGATCGTCTGCGCCGTCATGCTGTGGTGGCGAGGGTTTCGGTAAGGACAGGCCGGCCGCGCAGCGAATGCGGCAGCGCCTCGGTGATCGTGACGTCGATCATCTGCCCGACGAGCCGCGCCGCGAGCGGGCCGCCGTCGAAGTTGACGATGCGGTTGCACTCGGTGCGGCCCATCAGCTCGTTGACACGCTCGCCGGGGCGGCGCGACGGCCCCTCGACGAGGATGCGCTGCACCGTGCCGACGCGGCTGGCGCCGATGCGCCGCACCTGCGTTTCGAGCAGCGCCTGCAGCTGCTGCAGGCGCGCCAGCTTGACGGCCTGCGGCGTCGCGTCGGCGAGGGCCGCCGCCGGCGTCCCCGGGCGCGGGCTGTAGACGAAGCTGAAGCTGGCGTCGTAGCCGATGTCCTCGATCAGCCTGAGCGTGCGCTCGTGGTCCTCTTCGGTTTCGCCGGGGAAGCCGACGATGAAGTCGCTCGACAGGCTGATGTTCGGCCGCACGGCGCGCAGGCGGCGGATCAGGCTCTTGTATTCGAGCGCCGTGTAGCCGCGCTTCATCGCCATCAGGATGCGGTCGCTGCCATGCTGGACCGGCAGGTGCAGATGGTCGACGAGCTGGGGCACGCGGGCGTAGACGTCGATCAGCCGCTGTGTGAATTCGTTCGGGTGGCTCGTCGTGTAGCGGATGCGCTCGATGCCGGGGATCTCGGCGACGATCTCGATCAGCAGCGCGAAGTCGGCGATCTCGTCGCCGCCGGCGCCACCCATGGCGCCGCGGTACGCGTTGACGTTCTGGCCCAGCAGCGTCACTTCCTTGACGCCCTGCGCGGCGAGCCCGGCGACCTCGGCCAGCACATCGTCGAGCGGCCGGCTGACCTCCTCGCCGCGCGTGTAGGGCACGACGCAGTACGAGCAGTACTTGCTGCAGCCCTCCATGATCGAGACGAAGGCCGATGCGCCCTCGACGCGCGCCGGCGGCAGATGGTCGAACTTCTCGACCTCGGGAAAGCTGATGTCGACCTGCGGCCGCCGCTCGGCGCGGCGCGCCTCGATGAGCTGCGGCAGCCGGTGCAGCGTCTGCGGGCCGAAGACGATGTCGACATAGGGTGCGCGCTCGATGATGGCCGCGCCTTCCTGGCTCGCGACGCAGCCGCCGACGCCGATCAGCACGCCCTTCTGCTTCAGGTGCTTGACCCGGCCGAGGTCGCTGAAGACCTTTTCCTGCGCCTTCTCGCGCACCGAGCAGGTGTTGAACAGGATCAGGTCGGCTTGTTCGACATCACCCGTCGGCTCGTAGCCTTCGGCGGCGTGCAGCACATCGGCCATCTTGGCCGAGTCGTAATCGTTCATCTGGCAGCCGAAGCTGCGGATGTAGACCTTCTTGGTCGGTGCATCGCTCATGGCTTCGTCCAGCTGCCGGTCGTGCCGCTGTAGCGCCAGGCGCGCGCTTCCTGCAACGTGCTCGGCCAGGGGCTGACGGCGGCCTCGGCATCGCTGAGGATCCAGACGCGGCCGATCTGGCCGCTGATGTCGATCGTGTAGTTGACGATGAATTGCTGGCCCAGCAGCGTGCCCGGCAGCTGGATCAGGTTGTTGGCGCCGTAGATGCGCGACCCCGGCGAAAGCCGCGCCGGGTCGCCGTTGAGCTGCACGTTGGGCGGCTGGGTGATCGCGATCTTGCCGCGCAGCGCGTCGGGCGGAAAGATGCGCTGGGCCCAGGCGGGCAGGGCGCAGCACAGGGCCAGGGCGGCCGTCATGACACAGCGGTTCATGGTGTGGATCCAGGGGCTGTGGGGGTCGAAGGGGCCCCAAAGACGACAGCCGCCGCGATCGGTCGCAGGCGGCTGTGGGCTGGGGGCGGTTGCGCGAATTCTAGCGTGCCGCATCCGGGCTGTTGCATCTGCGCTGCGGGTTCGGCCGGACAAGGACCCGTCGCACGGCCACCGGTCGAGGCTGCGCGATACAGGCATATCGGTTGATTACCGCACGGCCGGCGGGGGCGCAGGAGGCTTGTACTTCAGACCGGGGGGCGGTCGGTCGATATCTGCGGCGACACCAGCGAGTTCGCCGTCGATGCCTTATCCCGTCCCGCCCTCCGTCAGGCTGATGCCCACCGTATCGATCGTCGAACAGACGATGCGGCAGGCGCGTCGGGCCGTGGCGCTCGCGCTCGTCGGCACGGCGATCATGACGGTGGCGATGCTGGCCGAGCGGCTGTGGTCGGCGCGCGCGCTGGAGCAGGCGGCGCAGCGCTACGCCACCTCGTTCAAGCTCGCGGCCGACGTGCGCCTGGCCGAACTGCAGTTGCGGCAGGCGGCGCAGATGGCCTACATCACCGGCGACACGCATTGGGTCGAGCGCTACCAGGAGCTGCTGCCGGGACTGACGCAGACGATCGAGCACGCCAGCCTGCTGGCGCCGCAGGAGGTCACCGACCGCTACCGCGCCAAGACCTACGCGATCGGCATCGAGATCGAAGCGATGCGCGCCAAGGCGCTGGCGGCGCTCAACGCCGGCTCGGGCGAATCGGCGCGCGAGATCTTCGAGAGCGACCGCTACCTCAGCCAGTCCCGGCTGCTCAGCGAGGCCACCGAGGAGCTGACCGCGGCCACGCTGCGCACGACCGAGAACGAGGTGCACCTGCTGCAGAGCCGCTCCTATGGTGTCGCCGCCGGGCTGCTCGTGCTCATTCTGGGCAGCGGCGCCATCTTCTGGCGCCGGCTCACGCAATCGCTGCAGAAGTCGCGCGGCTCGCTGCTCGACGCCGAGGAGCGCATCCAGCGCCTGGCGTCGAGCGACCTGCTCACCGGCCTGGCCAACCGCGCCGCGCTGCACGACTCGATGCAGACGGCGATGAGCCGCGCGCGCCGCCACCATGGCTCGATGGCGGTGCTGATGATCGACCTCGACCGCTTCAAGCCCGTCAACGATCGCCATGGCCACATGGTCGGCGACCTCGTGCTCAAGGAAGTGGCGCGGCGCCTCACGCGCTGCTTGCGCCAGAGCGACCTGCGCGCGCGCTACGGCGGCGATGAATTCGTCGTCGTCGTCGACGAGACCGAAGGCCCCGACACCGGCCGCATGGCGGCCGAGCGCATCGTCGAGCGCCTCAACGAGCCGATGCAGATCGACGCCCTGGTGGTGTCGATCGGCGCCAGCGTCGGCATCGCGCGCTACCCCGACGACGCCGAGGACGACGACGAACTGCTGCGCAAGGCCGATTCGGCCCTCTACCGCGCCAAGGTCGGCGACCGCGGCAACGTCTGCCTTTACAACGCCGCGCTCGACCAGCGCCTGGCCGAGCGCACGGCGCTCGAGCTGGCCCTGCGCGAGGGCATCGCGCAAGGCCACCTGGTGCCGTTCTATCAGCCCATCGTCGAGCTGAAGACGCAGGAGGTGCGGTCGCTGGAGCTGCTGTGCCGCTGGCGCCATCCCACGCAGGGCCTGCTCGGGCCCGAGAAGTTCATCGCGCTGGCCGAGGAAAGCGGGCTCATCGGGCCGCTGACGATGTCGCTGCTGCGCCAGGCCTGCGTCGACCTGCAGGGGCTGCCGCCGCATTGGCGGCTGTCGATCAACGTCGCGCCGCACCAGATCGAGGACGAGAACCTCGTGCCCGAGCTGCTCGCCATCCTCGAGGAGTTCGACGTGCCGCCGCAGCGCCTGGACGTCGAGCTCACCGAGACCGCGCTCGTCAACGACACGGCGCGCGCGCGTGCCGTCATCCTCGCTCTCAAGGCCGCCGGCATGACGGTGACGCTGGACGACTTCGGCACCGGCTATTCGAGCCTGAGCTATCTGGCCGAGATGACCTTCGACAAGATCAAGATCGACCGCTCGTTCGTGCGCACGCTGCACGAGCGCTCGGAAAGCGCCAAGATCGTCGGCGCCGTCGTCGGCCTGTCGCGCAGCCTCGGCGTCGAGACCGTCGCCGAAGGCGTCGAGACGGATGCCGACGCGAAGGCGCTGACCCAGCTCGGCTGCACGCTGGGCCAGGGCTACCTCTACGGGCATCCGGTGCCGGCGGCGCGGCTCGTCGAGGCGCTGCGGTTGCGCGCCGCGGCCCGCGCCTGGGAGTTCTGGGAACCCGCGTGAGCGCCGCGGCCCGCGGCGTTCAGGCCGCGGTGGGCTTGTCGAGCCGGCGCACCGCCAGGCTCTGCGTCGCGCGACCGACCAGGCCGACCTCGTCGTAGAGCGCCGAATCGGCGATGCCGCAGCCGTTGCCGCCGAGCGCGCTGCGCGACTGCAGGCAGACCCACGCACCGACCGGCCGCCGCAGCAGGTGGATCGTGAGGTCGCAGTTGACGAAGCTGTAGCGGCGCATGTCCAGCGCGGCGCTGACTCCGTTGCCCGAATCGGCGGCGACGACGACGCGCTGGTACGGGCTCGCTTCCTCGCCGGCGACGAGTGGATGGGCGAGCCTGAACCAGGCCGCGCAGGGGCCGTCGAAGAAGCGGCCTTCGGCGAGCCGGTTCTCGACGAGGTCGGCATAGCCGAGCTCGCTGCTCGCGAACGGCATGCGGCAGGGCGGGCAATCGGCCCAGGGGCGCGGCGCCTGCGGCAGCGGATGGCCGGGGGTCGCCTCGGGCACCGGCAGCTCGGACTCGCTCTGCATCAGCGCCGTGTAGCGCGCCACTTCCTTGTCCTCGGCGATCAGCCGCGCGCTGTAATGGCCGGCGTTGCGGCCCAGGTAGTCGGGCGTGACCTCGATGCGGCAGGCCACCAGCGGCACCGGCCGCAACAGGTTGCCGGTGAGCCGTGCGAGATGCGTCAGGCCGCGCTTGGCGCCGGCCGCCTCGATGGCGCGGCAGACCAGCGCCGACGGCGGCCCGGCATGCTGGTGGTGCCGGCTCCAGGGGCCGCGGGTGAGTTCGCTGGGGTGGAACTGGCCCTTGAAGTCGATCACGTAGGCGCCGGGCGGGGTCGGGTTCATTGCGCTCCAGGAGGGGTCGAAATCAGGATGCCGCATCATCGCGCATCGCGCATCGCCGCCGCCGGCCTGCTCACTGCGGCGCCAGGGTCGAGGCAAGCAACCCCGCGCGCGTCAGACCTTGGCCTGCGCGCGCAGCATCTGCTCCGCGCCCATATTGAACAGCGCCGACCCGACGAGGTTCTGCCCGCCGTCGCAGACGACGACGCAGCCGGTGACGTAGGACGCCAGCGGCGACGCCAGGAAGACGGCCGTCTGGCCGATGTCGTCGACCGTGCCCATGCGGCGCAGCGGCACGGCGTCCAGGAAGCGGTCCTTCTGTGCCGGGTCGGACAGGCGCTTCATGCCCTCGGTGCCCTCGATCGGTCCCGGCACGATCGAGTTGGCACGCACGCCCCAGCGGCCCCATTCGATGGCCAGGTTCTTCATCAGCATGTCGATGCCGGCCTTGGCCGCGCCGACATGGGCCTGGAAGGCGTGCGGCATGTAGGCCATGCCGGCCGAGATGTAGATCAGGCAGCCGCGCGTGCGCTGCAATTGCGCGAAGGCGCCGCGCGAGGCGTTGAACGAGCCGATGAGGTCGATGTCGATCACCGTCTTGAAGCCGTTCGGCGACAGCTTCTCGGCCGGCGCGAGAAAGTTGCCGGCCGCACCGCTCACGAGCACGTCCATCGGCCCCAGTTCGGCCTCGCTGCGGGCGAAGGCGGCTTCGAGCGCGGCCGCGTCGCGCACGTCGGCGGCGACGGCGCAGACCCTGGCACCGGCGCCGGCGGCGGCCGCCACCGCGCGCAGCTCGACCGCCGCGGCATCGAGTTTTTCCTGCGTGCGGCCGCAGATCGCGACATGGGCGCCCAGCGCCGCGAAGTTCTTCGCCACGCCGAGGTTGATGCCGCTGCCGCCGCCGGTGACGAAGACGGTCTTGTTGCGGAACAGATCACGCGGCAGCAATTGATCGACGAGCATGGTGCGGACTCCTGTGGGGGGGTGGGTTGCGGCGGCGCGGCGCGGGGCTGGCGTCAGGGTTCGAGGACGTAGGTGCCCGGCGCGGCGCAAAGCGGCTTGTGCTTGCGCGATCCGAGCTTGGCGGGGGCCTTGACGGTCTCGCCCGAGACGCCCTGGATCCAGGCGCGCCAATGCGGCCACCAGCTGCCTTCCTGGCGTGCCGACTGCACCGACTCGGCCCATTGCATCGGATCCTCGACGCTCGCCGGCGCGGCGAAGAAATAGGCCTTCGGCACGCCGGGCGGGTTGATCATGCTCTGCAGATGGCCGGCGTTGGCGAGCACGAAGGTCGTCCGCGGCCCGAACAGCCGCGCCGTGCCGTAGCAGGCGCGCCAGGGCGTGATGTGGTCGGTGATGCCGGCGATCACGTAGGCGCCGAGGTCGACCCGGCTCATGTCGATCGGCAGGCCGCCGATCTCCAGCCTGCCGGCGTTCACGTAGGGATTCTTCTCGACCAGGTCGAGCAGGTCGCAGTGGTACTGGCCGGGCAGGCGTGTCGTGTCGGCGTTCCAGGCCAGCACGTCGTAGGCCGGCGGGCTGTTGCCGAGCAGGTAGTTGTTGACCCAGTAGTTCCAGATCAGGTCGTTCGGCCGCAGCCAGGCGAACATCGACGCCATCTCCTCGCCGGTGACGATGCCCTTGCGGCGCGAACGCGCCTTCGCCGCGCGTATCGTCGCCGGCGAATTGAACAGGCCCAGCGTCGAGTCCTCGATCGCCGCCTCGGAATTGAGCACGCAGACGGCCCAGGTCGTGTTGACGACCTTCTTGTCGCCCTTCGCCGCGAGCCAGCCCAGGTAGGCCGCCAGCGTCATGCCGCCCGAGCACGAGCCCCACATATTGACGTCGGGGCTGCCGGTGATCTGGCGCGCGACGTCGACCGCGGCGTCGAGCGCCATGACGTAGTCCTCGAGGCCCCAGTGGCGCTGTTCGACCGTGGGGTTGCGCCAGCTCACGACGAAGAGCTGGATGCCCGAATCGGTGGCCCATTTGACGAGGCTCTTGTCGGGCGTGAGGTCCATCGCGTAGTACTTGTTGACCTGCGGCGGCGACATCACGAGCGGCCGGCGGTGCACCTCGGGCGTCGTCGGCGCGTACTGCAGCAGCTCGAACATCTCGTGCCGGTAGACGACCTGGCCGGCGGAGGTGGCGATGTTCCCGCCGACCTGGAACGGTTTTGCGTCGACCATCGACGGCATCATGTGGTTGTGACGGACGTCGTGCACCAGGTTCTTCAGGCCCTGGACGAGGTTGTCGCCGCCGGTGTCGATGATCTTGCGCACCGCGGCCGGGTTGCCGAGCAGCCAGTTGCTGGGCGCCAGCGCATCGGTCACCAGCGAGGCGAAGAACTGTGCGCGGCCCTTCTCGAGCTTGTCGAGCGCGGACTGGTCGATGAAGGTCGACAGCTCCTGCTGCGTCGCCAGGTAGGCCTGCATCAGTCGCAGGTAGAGCGCGTTGTTCTTCCACGCCGGGTCGGCGAAGCGGCGATCCTTGGGTTCGGGCGCCAGCGCCGACTTGCCCTGCACGACCTGCTTCAATTCCTTGAGATAGCGGCCGTAATGCGTCGTGGCCTTCTTCGGCGTCGCCGCGACGGCCTTGAGCAGCGACTTCGCGGCGCCGGCGACATCGCGGCGCGACAGCCCGATCAGCGGGTTGATCGCCAGCGTGTTGTGCGCCGCTTCGGAGACGAGTTCGGTGAGGTCGCCGGCGACGGCCATCGCGGCGCCGGCGGCGCCTGCCGCCTTGTCCTTGACGCTGCGGGCGGCCTGGCGCCCCGTGGCGATGACGCCGGCGGCCGCCGCCTTCTTGCGTGCCGGCCGCGTTTTCGCGCCCGCCGCGGTGGCTGGTTTGGTGCGTGCGGTCTTCATCGGAGTCTCCCGTGTAGGCGGTTGCGCGGCTCAGGGCCGATCGAGGAATTCGTTGATCGCCCGTGCGCAGGCCTGCGGGCGCGTCATCAGGAACAGGTGGCCGCAGTCGAACACCTGCAGTTCGCTGTGCGGGATCAGCTGGTGCAGCAGCCGGGCATTGACGAGCGGGATCAGCGGGTCGTTGTCGCCGGCCATCACGAGCGTCGGCTGTGGCAGGCGGTGCAGCCAATGCACGCTCGTCCAGCCGGTGCCGGCGGCGATCTGCAGGTAGTAACCCAGCCGCGACTGCCACTTGATGTGCTTGAAATGGCGCGCCGCCAGCTCGGGGTCGCGGCGATAGTCGCCGCCGTAGATGTCGCCGCTGATCGACTTCGCGTAGCTCTTGCTCATGTAGCGGCGCGGCGTCGCCATCTTCAGCAGTACCGAGGGCCGCGCCGGCACCATGAACATCCCGGTGGCCGTGGCGCAGAGGATGAGCCTGCGGCAGCGCGCCGCCTGGCTGCGCGCGAACTGTTGTGCCGCGGCGCCGCCCCAGGACACGCCCAGCACGTCGGCCTGCGCGTGGCCGTAATGATCGAGCACCGCCGCCGCGAGCCGGGCCACGCCCTTCATCCGATACGGCAGCGACGGCAGTGGCGAATGGCCGACGCCGGGGATGTCGAAGGTGATGACCTCGCGCCCGGGCATCCAGCTCGCGATCGGACCGAGCAGCTCGATATTGCCGCCGATGCCGTTGAAGAGCAGCAGCGGCAGGCCGCCGCGGCTGCGGCCGGCCTGGCGTCCGACGCGCACGAGCTGGCTGCCGATGTGCAGCATCTCGATCGCGTACGGATGGTCGCCATGGTGGAAAGCGGCGACCGTGTCCTCGATCGGGGCGGCGGCAGGGACGGAACGGGCGGGCATCGCGCGGGGGCTCATGGGCAGGCGGGGCGGGTTCGCGATGCGCCTCAGCGCATCAGGAACCGGGCCAGCGCCCGATAGGCCGGCAGCGAGGTCGGGTCGTTGTTGGCGTTCGCCGCCAGCGGGTGCGAGGCGAAGCGCACGATCACCATCTCGGCCTTGGGATCGATGTAGATCGTCTGGCCGTGGATGCCGCGTGCCGCGAAGACGCCGTCCTCGTCGTGCGCGACCCACCACATGTCGCGGTAGCTCCAGCCGGGCAGCGTGGCGAATCCGGCCTTCGCGAAATCGGCCTTGCTGCCGCCAGCACGGATGTCGTCGACGACCGACTTGGGCACGATCTGCCGGCCGTTGTAGCGTCCATCGAGTCGCATCATCTCGCCGAAGCGCGCCATGTCGCGCAGCGTCGCGTTGAAGCCGCCGCCGGCGAATTCATAGCCGGTGCTGTCGACGACCATGTAGGCGTCGTGCTCGGCGCCGAGCTGGCTCCAGATGCGCTCTTCCAGCAGCCGCCCCACTGACTCGCCGCTGGCACGTGCGATCAGCCAGCCCAGCACGTCGGCATTCACCGTCTTGTAGGCGAAGGCCTGGCCATGCTCGCCTTCCTTCTTCAGCGTCAGCAGGAACTGCTGGAAGCTCTGCGGGCCGCTGTAGCCCGGCGGGCGCGGGAACACGCCACCGGCGCGCACATGGTCCCAGATCTCGGCCTTGGGGTCGGCGTAATTCTCCGAATACCGCACGCCGATGGTCATGTCCAGCACCTGGCGCACGGTGGCGTCGCCGTAGGCCGTGTCCTTCAGCTCGGGGATGTAGCGCGTGACGAGCGCGTTCGGATCGAGCTTGCCCTCGGCGACGAGCATCGCGCCCAGCGTGCCGAAATAGGATTTCGTCACCGACATCGCGATATGCGGCTGGCTCGCCTTCATGACGCCGAAATAGCGCTCGTAGACGATGCGGCCCTGGTGCAGCACGAGGATCGCGTCGGTGTAATTGGCCTGCAGCGATTGCGCCCAGGTCATCGTGTCGCTGCGGCCCAGCGGCTGGAAGGTGATGGCGTCGATGTCGCCGCGCTCGGCGCGCGGCAGTACGGCCACGGGGCCATCGCCGCGCGACACGTTCGTCGTCGGCATCATCTGGCGGAAATTCGCGAAGGTCCAGCGCAGTTGCGGGAAGCGCATGAACGACATGTCGGCCCAGCGGATCAGCTTGTCGGCCGGTGGCGGCGAGCCGACCATCCAGCCGAGCCGGGCCGGGTCGGAATCGGCGGCGGAGAGCGGCGGCTTCGGCGCCTGGGCCTGGGCCGCAGCGGCCGTGAGCAGGCTGGCGAGGAGGGCGGCGGCCGTGCGGATCAGTCGTTGCTTCATGCGGTTTCCCGGGTTCGACGAGCTTGTGGAAAGGGGGGGCGGCGCAGCAGCCCCGGCAGGCGGGCCGCGCGATCAGGCGAACGAGCGCAATTCGCGGCGCAGGATCTTGCCGACGACGCTCTTGGGCAGCGCATCGACGAAGCGCACGATCCTGGGCACCTTGTAGGCGGTCATGCCGGTGCGGCAATGGGCAATCACCTCGGCCTCGGTCAGCGCGGCGCCGGCCATGCGCACGACGAAGAGCTTGACGGCCTCGCCGGTCTTCTCGTCGGGCACGCCGACGCAGGCGCATTCGGCCACGCCGGGGCAGGCCGTCGCCACGGCCTCGACATCGTTCGGGTAGACGTTGAATCCCGAGACGATGATCATGTCCTTCTTGCGATCGACGATCTTCAGGAAGCCGCGCTCGTCGAACTGGCCCATGTCGCCGGTGCGGAAGTAGCCGTCGGCGGTGAAGGCGGCCTCGTTGGCCTCGGGCTGCTGCCAGTAGCCGCTCATCACCTGCGGCCCCTTGACGCAGATCTCGCCGGCGCCGCCGATGCCGACTTCCCCACCATCGTCGTCGAGCAGCTGGATGTCGGTCGACGGCGCCGGCAGGCCCGTCGTGCCGCTGAATTCGTTGATGAAGGCGGGGTTGAACGACACCACCGGCGAGGTCTCCGACAGGCCGTAGCCTTCGCGGATGAAGGTGCCGGTGATGGCCTTCCAGCGCTCGGACGTCGCCTGCACGACGGCCGCGCCGCCACCGCCGGCCAGGCGCAACCGCGACCAGTCGACTTCCTTCAGTCCCGGGTGCATCGTGAGGCCGTTGTAGAGCGTGTTGACGCCGACGAAGACGGTCGGCCGCGCGGCCTTGATGACGGCGATGAAGGCGTCCATGTCGCGCGGGTTGGCGACGAGCCAGTTCTCGGCGCCGACGGAGAAGTAGCTGATGAAGTTCACCATCAGCGCGAAGATGTGATACAGCGGAATCGCGGTGATCACGACTTCCTGCCCCGGCCGCACGCCCTCGGGCATCATCGCCTTGTACTGCTCGGTATTGGCGACGAGATTGCGATGCGAGAGCACCGCGCCCTTGGACAGTCCGGTCGTGCCGCCGGTGTATTGCAGGAACAGCGTATCGGCGCCGGTGATCGTCACCGGCCGGCGGCTCAGCGCCGCGCCCTCGGCCAGCGCCTGCGCGAAGGGCACGGTGGCGGCGAGCCGCGCATCGACCGCCGGGCTCGGCAGCGGCCGGGCCAGCCCGTCGCCGGGGCCGACGGTGATGACCGAGGTGATGCCGGTGGCGCCGACGACCTCGGCCAGCGTCGGCGTCGAGCCGGCGAAGACGACGATGACCTTGCATCCCGCGTCATTGAGCTGGTGCTGCAGTTCGCGCGGCGTGTACAGCGGGTTGACGTTCACCTGCACCGCGCCGGCGCGGATGATGCCCAGCAGCGCGATCGGGAATGCCGCCAGATTGGGCATCATCACGGCCACGCGGTCGCCCTTCGCGACGCCCAGGCGGTTCTGCAGGTAGGCGCAGAAGGCGGCCGACAGCTGGTCGACCTGCGCGTAGCTCAGACTCTGGCCGAAGGCTTGAAACGCCACCCGGTCGGCGTAGCGCGTCATCGCCTCCTCGAGCATCGCCGTGACGCTGGTCCAGCGGTCCGCATCGATCTCGGCTGGAATCGAACCGTAAGATTTCACCCAATGCCTGGCGGCCATGCAAGTCTCCTTCGATCGCTGATTGCCGGGCGCCTCGAGCGGGCGCCGCGATGGACCGAACTATCGTTGGAAGCCGCGGCCGCGTAAATGATCTGCGCGGCCGCCTTGCGCATCGAAACGGCCAAGGGCCGGGGTCGGCCTCGCCTGGCGGCGCCGGTTACCGCGGGCCGATCTCGGCCGCCGGGAATACGCGCCCGCCCAGCACCGTGCCCCAGACCGGAATGTCGCGTATCGCCGCCGGTGCGACGGCATGCGGGTCGCGGTTCAGCACCGTGAAGTCGGCGAGCTTGCCGGGCTCCAGGCTGCCGACCTTGTCGTCGATGCCCAGCACGTAGGCGGCGTCGATGGTGACCATGCGCAGCGCCTGTTCGAGCCCTATCGTCTGCCCCGCGCCCAGCGTCCTCGTGCCTGTCTGGCCGACGCGCGTCATCGCCAGCGTGATCGCCAGCAGCGGCCGTGGCGGCCCGATCGGGTAGTCGGAATGCACCGTCGTCGGCACGCCCACGCGCACGAGGGTGCCCAGCGGCGACAGGTCCTCGGCGCGATCGGTGCCGACGAGCTTCGGGTACATCTGGCCGCGCAGCCAGACGTAGTAGATGTTGACGTTGGCCGACGCGCCCAGCGCCTTCATCGCGCGGATCTGGTCGTAGCGCGCCATGCCGACATGCTCGAAGGTGAAGCGATGGTCGACGCGCGGCGCCTTGGCCTGCAATTGGCGCAGCGCGGCGATGGTCACGTCCTGCGCCTCGGCGCCGATCGAATGGACGAAGATCTGCTGGCCGTCGCGCCACCAGGGCTCCATCAGCGCGGCCAGCCTGTCGGGCGGCGTCACCCACAGGCCCTCGTGGCCGTCGACGTAGCCGGCGCCGCCGGGCTTGAAGGTCAGGCCGTTGAAGCTGTCGTCGGTGAAGAACTTGATGCCGCGGAACATCAGCCGGTCGGTGCTCTTGGCCTGCAGCGCATGCACGGCGTCGATCGCCTTCTCGGCCGATCCGTATTTGGCGACGAAGCTGTGCATCGCCGGAATCGCCATCAGGCGCTGCGGCGTGTCGGGGTCGTTGAACACGCCGTTCAGCAGCGCGGCCTCGCCATCGACGCTGAAGATGCCCATCGAGTGGTCGGTCGTCATCGTGATGCCGTTGCGGCGGTTCAGGTCGATCAGCCAGCGCATCAGCCGGCTGCCCTGCGCCGGCTGAAGGTCCTGGGCGATCAGCGGCACGATCGCGTAGCTGGCCGCCTGAATGCCCAGGAACTGGCCGTTGAGTTCGCCCTGCTCGTCGCGGCCGACGCCGGGGATCTTGATGTCCTTGGGGATCTTGCGCTGGGCGATGAAGGCGCTGTTGACGTAGGCGTGGTGCTGCGAGGCGTCCCAGACGACGACGGGGCGGGTCATCGAGATGCCGTCGAGGTCGCGGCGCGTGAGGTGGCGGCCCATCGCCGGCACGTCCCAGCCCCAGACGAGCAGCGTCGCCGCCGGGTCCTTCAATTCGGCCTCGTAGCGGTGCATGCGCGCGAAGGCCTCGGCCTCGCTCTTCACGCCCCGGATCGCCGGCCCGTAGGCCTGCGCCGTGTCGAGCACGGCGATCATCGGCAGGTTCGAGGTGATGGCGCCGAGCAGCGGGTGCTGGTGCGCGTCGATGAAGCCGGGGAAGACGATCTTGTCGGCCAGTCGCCGGTCGACGGTGGTCGGGATCGCGCGGGTCCAGGGATCGAGGTCGGCCAGCTGGTCGCCGACGCCGACGATGCGGCCGTTGCAGACCGCGACGGCACCGGCCTCGGGGCGGCCCGGGTCCATCGTGTAGATCTTCTTCGCGACGAACACCGTCAGCCGCGCGCAGGCCGGCCGCGCCGGCGTGTCGTCGTGGGCCATGGCCGTCGCCGCCAGCAGCGCCGACAGCAGGCCGGCGCAGGTTCTCGATTTGAATCGCATCGGGCTTGTCTCCATTTCCGGGCAGCGCACGCAGGGGCTGCGTGGCGCGCGATTCTGCGAGTCCCGCAGTCAGGTGTCCAATGCATGTGTAGAAGGAGATTGATGCAGTGAACGCAGGCATCGAATTGAAGCGGCTGCAGCAACTCGTGCTGCTGGCCGAGGAGCTGAACTTCACCCGCGCCGCGGCGCGTGCGCACCTGTCGCAGACCGCATTCAGCCGCAGCATCCAGGCGCTGGAGGACGGCTTCGGCCTGCGGCTGTTCGATCGCGGCACGCGCTCGGTCACGGTCACCGCGGCGGGGCGGCAACTGGTCGCACGCGCGCGCTCGCTGCTCGCGCAGGCCGACGACCTGGTCCGCGAAATCGACAGCGTCGCGCAAGCGGGTGGCGGCGAGCTGTCGTTCGGCGCCACGCTGATGGCCATCGACGGCGTCCTGCGCGGCGTGCTGCCCCTGCTGCGCAAGCACAGCCCGGGACTGAAACTGAAGGTCGAAGTCGGCCAGTGGCAGCTGCTGCAGCAGCATCTCGAAAAGGAGCGCATCGAATTCTTCGTCGGTCATCCGGGGCCGCTGGCCGGGAGCGCCGAATTTGCCGTCACGCCGCTGGCGCCGCAACCGGCATCGATCTTCTGCCGCCCCGGCCACCCGCTGGCCGCGCCGGGTCGCCGGCCCGGCCCGAACAAGGTGGCCGGCTATCCCTGGGCCGTCGTGCAGATGCCGGACGCGCTCGGCGGGCGTCTGCGCGACCTCTTCGGCATCGGCGCCGGTGCCGCCTTGCCGGTGGCGCTGAGCTGCGACAACCAGACGCTGCTGCGCGAGGCGGTGCTGAGCAGCGACATCCTGCTGTTCACCTGGAGTTCCTGGCTGCTGGCCGATGTCCGCGACGCTGCGCTCGTCGATCTGGGCGCGCGGCTGCGGCCGGCGCTGCCGCGCGAGGCGATGCAGCTCGCATGCGCGGTCGTGCAACGGGCGGGGCGCACGCCGTCGCCGGCCGCGCGGCGGCTGATCGGGTTGCTCTCTTAGCGCCTAGCGGTTGGGCGCCGAACGCTCGCGGAATTCGTTCGGCGTCTTGCCGGTCCAGCGCTTGAACGCGTGGCGGAAGCTCGCCGTGTCGCTGAAATTCAGCGCCGCCGCGACGTCGTTGATGCTGAGCAGCGTCGTGCTCAGGTAGTCGACGGCCAGCGCATGGCGCACGCTGGCCAGCAGGTCGCTGTACGAGGTGCCCTCGGCCTCGAGTTTGCGCCGCAGCGTGCGCGCCGAGATGCACAGCGAGGCCGCCACGCTCTCGATCTCGGGAAAGCGGCCGGGCGTGCGCGTCAGCTCGTCGACGACGCGCCGCGCCAATCCCGCCTGCCACTTGAATTCCTCCAGCAGCCGCGCGCAGGTGCCGGACATCTGCGCCGCCGTCAGCGGGTTGGCCAGCTGCGGCGGGCGATCGAGCCAGGCCGCCGGGTAATGCAGCTCGTTGCGCGGCTGGTCGAACAGCACGGGGCAACCCAGCGCGTCGGCGATCGCTTCGGCATGCGCGGGCTGCGGCGTCGCATACAGCGCCAGCGCGGGTGCGCACCAGGCGCCCATCGCGTCCTTCGTCAAGGTGACGTGGAGCGCGAACTGCATGTCGAGGAAGAACTGATATTCACGCGACGACAATTCCAGATGCGCCAGTTCCTCCGCGCGCGGGTAGTTCCAGACGATGCGGTCGCCCGACTGCACCCAGTGGAAGGCCATCACGGGTGTGGCGAGCCCGTGATAGCGCACCGCCATGTCCGAACCCTGGCGCAGCGTCTCGGCGCACAGCAGCGCATAGCCGTACAAGCCGTAGGCGGAGGCATGCAGCTGCAGGCCCACCTGCAGGCCCAGATCGGGACGGGAGCACAGGCCGAGCGCATTGCGACCGACCGTGAGCAATTGCTGGATCGAACTGCGGGTCTCGGCGTTGCCGATCTGTTCGACCGTCAGATTCGTGCCGGCCAGCGCCGACTCCGGGTTAACCCCATATTGGGCGAGCGCCTTCACCAGGGCCGCGATCTTGAGCGGCGGGTAGCACTTCTCGCGGATCGTCGCCGACATTCCGTGAGGACTGTCCGAAGGGATAGTATTCTCGCCGCGAAGCCGTGCGGGCGCATGCGCAAGGCGCATCGTGCGGGCAGCGGCAGCAGTCGCGATGAGGTTCATCGATGCGCATCTTGCTCGATTCACTGCTGCTGCGATATGCGGACAACCCCAGAGCGTACGGGCGGCCCAGCGGTCCGGGAATTCGCCGGTCGCTCGCCGTTGACCGCCGCGATGCGCAGATTGGCCGCAGCGACCATTTACCGCGGCCGCGCCTTCGGGGATATTTCACCGACCTCGAAAGGTGTCGCAATTCGATTCCCCACAGGTGAGCGGCGAGCATGGTTGCACTCTGCCTGTCGGGAACTCCCTGCACCGTACCGCTGGACCCGATGAAGGCATGAGACCGCAATCCGAGCCGCAGCCGCCGATGAATGCACCGAGGGTGGCGCCGATCGCCCGGTGACGACACCCCGTTCCAAGGAGACTCTCGACATGAACCCATCAAGAACGAGCATCGGCCAGCTGGCCGCGCTGGCGGGCCAGGAGCTCGGCGTCTCGGCCTGGATCCTGGTCGACCAGAAGCGCATCAACGAGTTCGCGCATTGCACCGACGATCATCAATGGATCCACGTCGATGTCGAACGCGCCACCCGCGAGAGCCCTTTCAAGGCGCCCATCGCGCATGGCTACCTGACGCTGTCGCTGCTGGCGCCGACCAGCGCCGACGTGCTCATCGCCCGCATCGAGGCGCGGCAGTTCGTCAATTACGGGCTCGAGAAGGTCCGCTTTCTGGCCCCCGTGCGCGCCGGCAAGCGCGTGCGCAACCGCGTCAAGCTCGTCGCCGTCGAAGACAAGGGCAGCGGCCGCTGGCTGCTGACGACCGAGAACCAGGTCGAGATCGAAGGCGAAGACAAGCCTGCACTGATCGCCACGGCCTTGGCGATGGTGATGAGCTGACCGGGTTCGAAATATCCGCCCCCCCCGCCAACATAACGAGGATGAACATGAAGCATCGCATCGCCGTCGCGGCCGTCCTGGCGCTGGGCGCCGCACCCCTCTACGCCCAAACGACGAGTGTGCAGTTGAGCGGCCAGATCGGTGCCGGCATCAGCAGCAAGAACCATCAATCGGCCAGCGACGGCCGGCTCGTCGAGGTCAATGACAACCTCCTCAACACCTCCTATCTGCGTTTCAGCGGCACCGAGAACCTGGGGGGCGGCCTGTCGACGGTCTTCTCGCTCGAGTCCGGATTGGCCATCGACACCGGGGGCGGGGGTGCCGGCACCGTCGCCAGCCCCGGCGCCTTCTGGAACCGCCAGAGCTGGGTCGGTCTGGACCTGGGCGGCGGGGGGCGCATCACGCTGGGTCGCCAATTCCACGCCTCGACCGACCGCGTCATCCGTTCGCTGGACGTCTACAACGTGGCCGCACCCACCCTGCACACGGTTCCCCTGGGCCTGTTCGGCGTCAATCGGTTTTCCGCGAACGACACCCGGGTCAGCAATTCGGTGAAATACCGCGTCGCGGTGCCCGAGGTGATCGACGCGGGTCTGAGCGTCGGCCTCGGCGAAGGCAGCGGCGGCAGGAGCTATGCGGCAGACCTGGCGCATGTGACCAAAAAGTACACGGTCGGCGGTTTCTACGTCTCGTACGACGCGCCGCCCACGGCAAGACTGGCCAACGGCACGCTGCCCAGGTACACGACCTGGGGCGTGGGCGGCAACGCGGCGTTCGGACCCGCGAAGATATACGCCCTGTGGCTCGTCAGCTCGCTCGATGCGACCGCGCTGGGCCGTCCGGCGCAAGGCAACAAGGTGCTCGACCTGGGTCTGATGTGGAGCCTCAATCCGGCCACGTATCTGAAATTCGCCTACTACGACGACAAGGGCACGAACATGAACAACGTGCTCGGCCGCAACGGCAAGAAGAACACCTACATCGGCTCGATCCAGTACCTCGTGTCCAAGCGCACCGAACTCTACGCGGCGGCATTCGAGAACCGCTTCAGCGGCGGCTACCAGCTCGACCCGGTGAACATCGCGGCGCTGAACCGCAATGCCAAGGAATCGTCGGTACTCGGTTTCGGCACCGGCATCCGCCACCTGTTCTGACGACCCGGCTTGGCGGACCTCCGACAGCCGGGGGCGAAGCCAGGCCGCCCCTGCCCAAACGATCACGAAGGAAAGAGATCATGCCCAAGCTGCATCCGCGAGCCTTGCTGTCGACGCTATCGGCCGTGATGGCGTGCACCTGCGCGCACGCCGCCGAACCGGCCAGGACTCCGCCCGCGATCGTCGACGTGCCGAGCCAGGTCGGCATCATGGTCGGGATGCCGCCACTGCCCGAGAATCAGGTCAACCTGCGCAATTACGCCACGCCGCGCTTCATGCGCTGGACCCTGTCGCACATGTCCAGCGTCTTCAGTACCGAACGGGTGTCGCGCGGCAGCGGCATGCCCGTCGCCTTGCCGCAAGGCCCGGCCCTCGACGTCGATGCGCTCAGCGTCGATTGGCAGGGCCAGAAGATCACGATGACCCAGGCCTACCGGCTGCTCGGCGCGGACGCGCTGCTGGTGCTGCATCGGGGTCAGCTCGTGTTCGAGCGGTATTTCGGTGACGTCACGCCGGCCACGGTGCATGCGACCAATTCCTGCACCAAGAGCTTTGTCGGCACGCTGGCGGTGACCTTGGCCCAGGAAGGCAAACTGGACCTGAAAGCGCCGGCGTCGCGCTATGTCCCCGAACTGGCGGCATCGGCCCTGGGCTCGGCGACGGTGCAGGAACTGCTCGACATGCGGGCGAATTTCCGCATCGGTGACGATGTCCATCAGGCCGGCAGCCTGCAGGTCGGCGCCTTGCAGGCCTATGGCGTGCTGCCGCGGCCGGCGGATTACGCCGGTCCCGACGGCGCCATCGCGATGATGCTGGCGGCGAAGGCGACGACGCCGCATGGCACCGGGCCCATGCGCTACGACAACGGCAGCGCCGAGGCGGTGGGCTGGGTGCTGAGCCGGGTGACCGGCAAGTCCGTTCCCGAACTCATCGGCGAGCGGCTCTGGCAACCGATCGGCGCCGAGCGCGATGGCGATTTCCTGCTCGATTCGCGCAAGACGCCGATCGCCGCATTCGGGCTGCAGGCGAGTGCGCGCGACCTGGCCCGCTTCGGCGAGATGATCCGCCGGCAGGGCCGGGTCGGCGACCGGCAGGTGCTGCCCGCCGCTGCGATCGACGAGATCCGGCGCGGCGGCGACCGCGCGGCGTTCGCCGCGAGCGGGGACGCGGCCGTCCTGCCGGGCGGCTCGTACCATGACTTCTGGTGGTTCAATCACGACGCGCTGGACTCGTTCCAGTGCCAGGGGCAGTTCGCGCAGCGCGTCTGGATAGCGCCCAAGGCCGAAACCGTCATCGTGCTGCTGTCGGCCGACCCGGATGCGAGCCGCAGCCGCGAACCGCTGCGGCTGACCGCCTTCCGGACCATCGCGGGCGCGTTGAACCGCTGACCTTCAGTTCCCGCTGGTGGCCCCGATCGCCTCGCGGGTCGCCGCATTGCCATGGATGGCCGAATGATGAACGCATCCCGCACCAGACACCCGTTGCGCCAGGTGCTCGCGCTGATCCTGCTGCTGTTGGCGCTTGCGGCGATCTGGATCGCCAGCCACGCGCTGGCGGACGATGCCCGCGCGGCGGTGGGTGTGCGTCACTCGCTCGCGGGCAACCCGGCCATCACCTATTACGACCAGGAACCGGCGTCGAAGTCGACGGCGACGGAAACCGTCGTGCTGGTGGCGAGTCTGGGCCGACCCGTCAGCGATTTCAACGAATTGCGCAGGGCCCTGGCGCAGGCGGGATACCGCAGCATCGCCGTCGAGTCGCGCGGCATCATGAGCTGGTCGGGCGGTGGTTTTGCCCATTACAGCCTGCGCGATCTCGCCGGTGATGTGCACGCGGCGATCGCCGACGCGGCCATCCCCGACACGCAGCGCGTGCATCTGATCGGGCACGCCTTCGGCAACCGCGTGGCGCGGACGTTCGCCACGCTCTATCCGAAGCAGACGGCGGGACTGGTGTTGATCGCCGCGGGCGACAAGACCGACAACATGCCGGCGGATGTCGCGCGCTCGCTGCGATTGTCGACGCTCGGATTCATCCCCTGGGCCATCCGCGGCAGCGCCGTGTCCAAAGTGTTCTTCGCTGCGGGTGACGCCGTACCGGACCATTGGCAGCGCGGCTGGAGCACCTGGGGTGCGATCGGCCAGGTCAGGGCCGCCAAGGCGTCGGACAACGCGAGCTTCAACGCCGGCGGTGTCGGACCGATGCTCGTGTTGCAGGCCGAGGACGATGTCGTCGCCCCGCCCAAGGATGCCGGCGAATTGCTGAAGGCGACCTACGGCGCGCGGGTGACCCTCGTGCCCGTTCCCCATGCCGGGCATGCCCTGCTGCCCGAACAAGGCGACTTGATCGCCCAGGCCGTCCTCTCGTTTATCCATGCGCATCCCGCAGTGAATTGAAGTCGTCGGCGCCGCGATTGCGCAAGGAGCCGTTCGACCGATGTCCATCTCTTCCAAATCCAACGCCCACCACCATGCAAATCCAGCGCATCCGCAAGATGATGTCCGGCCTCCTGGCACTTTGCCTCGGGCTGACCCTCGGCGCCGTCACGCCCGGCATTGCATCGGCGCAGGAGCCGGCATTGGCCGGTGCCACGCTATTTCAGGACGTCAAGACCTACAGCGATTTCGGCGTCCACCGCTACGGCTCGACGGGCGAGCAGCAGGCGCTGGCCTGGATTTCGAAGGAACTGGCCGCCGCGGGGCTGAAGGTCGAACGGCAGCCGCTGCAGATGGGCCGGCAATTGGTCGTCGACAAGGCGCGGGTCTCGCTGGGCGATCAGACCGTCGACGCCTTTCCGCTGTGGTGGCCGCCCGAGCACGAGGGCCCCGTCGTGCTGGATTCGGTATTGAAGCCCGACGACGACGCGGCCGGCGCCATCGCCTGGTTGCGGCTGCCGTACGAGCGCGGCGCGTATTTGAACGCGCAGCATCGCCAGAAGATCATGGAACTGGCGACGCACAAGCCGCTGGCCATCCTGTTGACGATAGCCAATCCGGCCGGCTCGATCTTCACCTACAACGTCACGCAGGAGGACGCGCCCTGGCCGATGCCGGTGATCCTCGTGCCGGCCCGCCTGGCCGCTGATCTCGAGGCCGGACGCAAGAGCGGCCTGAAGGTCGGCATCGAACTCGCGACTCGTGTCGAGCGCGAGGTCGCGAGCTACAACGTCATCGGCCGCATCGACCATGGCGCCGATCGCACGATCGTCGTTTCCACGCCGGTGAGCAGCTGGTTCACGAGCAGTTGCGAGCGCGGTCCCGGCATCGCGCTGTTCCTGGCGATGGCGCGCCATGCCGCGAGCCGCAAGGACGATGTGAACTACCTCTTCGTCGCCACCGTCGGCCACGAGATCGGGCATGGTGGCATGGAGGCCTTCCTGCATGCGAAGGCGCCGCCGCCCGAGAAGGTCAGGGCCTGGCTGCATTTCGGCGCTTCGCTGGCCTGTTATGGCTGGAAGAAGGACGCGGCCGGCGGGCCACCGACCCGCCTGTCGCAGCCCGATCCCGCGCTCCGCGTGCTGCTGGCCAGCGAATCGATCCAGGCGCTGACCGCCCGGGTCTTCGCGGAGATACCGGCGACGCCTTATCTCGGCGCGCAATCGGGCGTCGGCGAACTCCGCGATGTGCGGGCGGCGGGCTATGCGAATTACTTCGGCATGGCCGGCATCCATCGCTACTTCCACACACCCGAAGATCGTCTCGACCTCACGGGTCCCGAACTGCTGGCGCCGCTGGCGGAGAAGTTCGCACAGGAACTCGACGGATTGGCGGCGCACTGATCTTTCCACAGCCGGCTAGCTCGTTTCGGTCGCGAAATGACGCAGCGAATTCGAGGATGCCTATCGGCCGGACCCGGCTCGCGAAATTGCGCCGGCTGACTCGTTTGTTGCGCGAATGAAGAATGCTAGACTCATCGGGCTAACCCCGGAATTCATAGGAGTGCATATGAAGCGACTGATTACAAATACGGCTTCGGCAATGATCGGCCTGGCATTGTCTGCCGTTTGCCTGTCGTCGCAAGCGCAGGGCAGCGCGGCAGCCGCCGCATCGCAGCCGCTGACGCGTGCGCAGGTGAAGATGGAGCGCCAGGAATTCCTGCGCAGCCACAGCTGGGACCCGGTCAACGAGGTCTGGACCGTGAAGCCCGGCTTCGAGGCGCCGGCAGGTGTCAAATCGCGGGCCGAGATGAAGGCCGAGCGCGACGAATTCCTGCGCAACAACCGCTGGGACGTGGCAACGCGGTCCTGGGTGCCCATCAAGGGCGGACCGCGCAGGCTCGACACATTGACGCGTGCGGAGGTGAAGAAGGACACCCAGGCGTTCCTGCGCACGCATCGATTCGACGAGGAACTCGGGCAATGGGTCGAGACGCACCCTGCCAAGTCATCCCAATGAGGGTCCGAGCCCGGCATTCGGGCTCCAATCGTCGCCAATGATGTGACGGCGGGCTGCGGGTCGCGACCTACCGGATCGCGACGAACTCCACCCGCCGGTTGTTGGCCCGACCTTCGGGCGTGGCGTTGTCGGCCAGCGGCCGGCTGTCACCGAGCCCCGAAGTGGCGAGCCGCGAAGCCGCCACGCCCATCGCCGTCAATTGCTGCTTGACCGCTTCGGCGCGCTGTTGCGACAGGCTGCGGTTGTGCGCGGCATTGCCGACGTTGTCGGTATGTCCCTGGATCTCGAAACGCAGGTCCGGGTTGTTTTTCAGGATTTCGGCGACCGTATTCAGCGTGCCCATGCTCTCGGGCCTGAGCGTGGCCTTGTCGTGATCGAAATGGATGCCGTGGGTGACGATCTTGGCGTCGGTGAATTTCTTGTCGACGACCTTGATGCCGGCGCCGTTGGCGATGCGCACGTTCGTAATGACGTCCGGATGCGATTGCTCGCCGCTGCTGTCGAAGGCCAGCGCCCGCGGCCGCGCCTTGAGGTCCTGCAGCGCATAGACGCGGAACTGGTCGACGTAGATCTTCAGCCGCCCCTCCTTGTAGGCCAGGGCGAAATGGTGCCAGCGGTTGAGAAAGTCCTTGCGCTGCATGAAATCGGGGTTGCGCTGGGAGATCTGCGGCTCGGGGCCCCGGATGACGATGTCGCTCCAGTTGTTCCAGCCCAGGCGGAGTTCGGCCACCGCCTGGCTGTAGCCATGCTTGTCCTGGTCGGCGTTGTAGAAGTAGATCCGCGGGTGCGGGCCGCCATCGGTGGCGTAGGCATCGAATTCGAGCGTCCAGGCATCGCCGAGGTATTGCGCCGGCTTGATCGCCGGACTGACCTGCGTGTAGCTGTCGGCCGTCATCGCGAAGGCCTTGCGGCCGGCGACGAGGTTGACCGCGCCCTGGCCGTCGAGCTGGTTCCAATGCGCGGGAAATTCGCCGTCGGCGTCGGTCTCGAAATCGTCCTCGAAGACGATCGTGTCGCCGGGCACGAAATCGTAACCTTGATAGGCCTGCAGCGCGGGGCCAGCGTCTGTGGGCGCGGCACCCGGCGCCGGCGCTGCCGACGCGCTCGCCGGCGTCTCGGCCGGCTTGCCGTCGAGTTGCTTGCGCAGGGCCTGGGCGGCCTTGTCCTTGATGATGTCGAGGAACTGCGCCGGGCAGCTTGCGCTCGCGACGAGCGAGGCCAGCACGATGGCGGTGGGGCGCGGCAGCGCGCGCAGGACTTGTCGGGGGCAGGTCGGGCGGAACGGCATGTACGGGGTCTCCTTGGGCGAACCATGCGCCTGGCATCGACCGCGTCCCGGACCTGTTCAGGCTTCCCGGGGCCGCGGCAGCTTGGCGATTCGCCATCAGCCTATGCGGCGTGCGTCAGCGCAGCGTTAGTCCGCGCGCGACCCTGCGCCGGCCGGCGTTGCGGCGGTCGCGTGCCAATGCAGGAGATCGGCGTTGATCGGATTGCGCCGCAGGAAGCTGTCGCGAAACGCCTCGGGCACCTGCTCGCGGGCAATGCGCAGCACCCAGTCGGCGCCGGTTTGCAGCACGCTGCGCCGGCAGTCGTGCAGCGCCGCCGCGGCGTAGACCTGCGCTGCCACCCACCAGAGTTCGGGCAGGTAATACAGATCGGGCTGCACGTCGCGGGCCAGCCTCAGCGCGGCCTCCACGTGCGTCTGCGCGGCTTCGCGATCGCTCGTGGCCAGCGCGCAGCGGGCGGCGCGGCCGTGCGCGGCCAGTGCCAGCCCCAGGCGCTCGCGCTCGGCGGCCCAGATGGCCAGGCTGTCGGCCAGCGCCTCGCCTTCGTCGGGCGGCACGATTTCCGTGGCCACCAGCGTCCACATGCGGTGCGCCAGGCCGTCCGCGTTGGGCACCAGCGCCAGGGCGCGGCGTATCTCATCGACGGCGGGGCGACCGAGCGCGGCCAGCACGGCGGCACGGAAGGCGCACCGCTGCGCCTGCTGCACGGCGGTCTGCTGCGGCAATTCGTCGGCCACCAGCGCCAGCGCGCGTGCGGGCTGGCCCAGCTGCACCCAGAGCAGCGCCAATTGGTGCTGGACTGAGGCCAGCAGCATCGCCGCGCGGCCGGCCTCGAAGCCACGGGCGGCTTCCTCCATCAGCTCGATGGCTTCCGCGTAGCAGCCGATGTTGCGCAGGTGATGGCCGAGTGCGAAGCGGATGATAGGGCCCAGGCCGGTGGCGTCGAATGCCTCGCCCCGGCCCTGGCAGAGCGTCAGCGCGCGGCGCGCCAGCACGACGGCGCGCTCGTGCTGGCCCATCTTGGCGTAGGTGTAGCCCAGGTTGTTCACGGCCTGCGGCAGCAGGTCGTAATCCATGGCCTCGGCGACGTCGCAGGACTTCTGCCAGGCCAGCAGCGAATCGCCGAGCCGGTGCGCGAAATCCAGCGCCAGCGCCAGGCCGTTCCAGTATTCGTAACGCTGCGCCGGGTTGGCGCGCTCGTCGACCCACGATCGCAGCGATTGCATCAGCACCAGCGCCTCGGGCGCGCGGAAGGATTTCGTCAGCGCGCCGCACCATTGGTTGGTGATCGCGAAGACCTCGTCCTCGTTGCCCAGCGACCGGGCGAGTTCGAGCGCCGCCGGCGCCAGCGCCAGCGTGCGGTCGAATTCGCCGACCAGGTTCGCCAGCACCGAACGCAGGGAAAGCAGGGTCAGGCGCTGCGCGTCGGTGTGGACCTCGCGCTCGAGTTCTTCGAGCGCGGCGCGCGCCTGGTCGCCGACCTCGTATTGCGCCAGCGTTGCCGCGCGGTCCAGCAGGGCCTGGACACGCCGCCCGGCATCCGGCGTGCGCCCATGGCAGTCGGCGGCCAGCGCCAGGCAGCGCGCCTGTTCGGTGCGACGGCCCTGGCGGGCGCAATGCGCCGCCGCCGCCATCCAGGCTTGCCCCGCCTGCGGCCATTGCTGCGCCTGCTGCCAGTGATGCGCGACGCGGCCGGGATCGGCGGCGCGTGATTCGAGCCAGGCCGCGACATCGCCATGGAACGCCACCGCGATGACCGGCGGCACCGAAGCGAGCACGGCCTCGAAGATCAGGTCGTGAGCGAAGGTGCCCTCGCGCAGCACCTGCGCCGCCTCGAGCTCGGACCAGGCATCGCTGAGGTCGAGCGGCCGCACGCCCAGCACCTGCGCCGCCAGCGGCGCCGAAAAGTCGCCGCCGGCAATGGCCGCGCAGCGCACCAGGCGCAGCGCGCCGGCGCTGAGGTGGTTCAGTCGCTGCTCGATCAACCGCCCCACGCTGGGCGCGGTGGGCAGGCGCGCCAGCGTCTGCGCCATCGCCTCGGCGCCGGGCGGCACTTCGTGCTGCAGCATCGCCTTCAGCGTTTCGAGCAGGTAGAGGATGTTGCCGCCGGTGCGCTGATGCAGCGGCGCCGCGAGCGCCGGGCCGTGGATGCCGGGAATGCGCAAGGAGTCCAGCAATTCGCCGATCTGGGTCACGTCCAGCGGCTGCAGCACGAGCTTGTCGGCACGCGCCTGGCCGACGAGTTCGTCGACGTAGTCATGGACCTCGGTGCCGAGTTCGGCGCCGCGCAGCGCCACCAGCCAGCGCACGCCGGTGGTGGTGCCGAGGAGCTGCTGCGCCACTTCGAGACTGGCGCGGTCGCAGAAATGCAGGTCGTCGAGGATCAAGGCATCGAGGCCGTCGTCGCGGGCCTGGATGACGAGATGCTCGACGGCGCCGAGCAGCCGCGTCGATTGGGCGTCGGCACTCGCCGCGCTCGCCGCGCCCAGCTCGGGCAGCAGGCGGGCGAGTTCGGCCGCGACCCAGGCCGCCGGGGCCTGCCGCCGCCCCCGGTCGAGCAGGGCGCGCAGCAGCCGGCACAGCACGGCGTAGGTCACGCGCTCGTCGCCCGGCCGCGCCGAGATCATCACGACACGGCCCTGGGCAAGCCCGTGCGCCGTCGCCAGATCGGTCAGCAGGCGGCTCTTGCCGAGGCCGGCCTCGCCGATCACGACGGCCGCCTGCATCGACGCCCAGGCCGCCTCGAGCCGGCGCCATTCGGCCTCGCGACCGACGAGGATCGGCGGCCGCATCACGGTGACCGGAACCTCGGGCGGCGCCGCCGCGGCGTCGAGCACGGCTGCGGCCTCGATCTGCGCCAGCAGGGCCAGCGTCTCGGCCGACGGCCGCGTGCTGATCTCGTCCTTGAGCACGCGCTCGCAATCGTCGAAGGCGGCCAGCGCCGCGGCCCGGTCGCCGCGCAGATAGTGCAGCCGCATGCAGCGGCGATGGGCGTGCTCCTGCAGGGGGCTGAGCGCGACCAGCCGCTCAGCCAGGGCGATGGCGCTCGCCAGCCGGCCCTGACGCTCGAATTCCGAAGCCTGTTCGGCCAGTCGGTCGCATTGCAGCGCCTGCCGGCGTTCGCGCAGCGCCGTCAGCCATTCGGCGAATTCGGGCAGATCGCGGAATTCATCCTGCGCCAGCGGCGGCTTGTCGTCGGCGCCCGCCGCCAGGCCGGCCCAGCGGATGCCGGGGGCCAGCGTCAGCGCGGCGCTGCCTTCGACCGCCTCGATGCCGAGCTTGCGCTTGAGCGCGAAGACCCGCTGGCGCAGGCGACCGCGCAATGTCGGCCCGGCTTCGTCGGGCCACAGCAGCGCCAGCAGCTTTTCGCGTGCGGTCGGCCCTTCGATGGCGAGGTAGATCATCAGCGCCGCGTCGCGACGCTCGAGCACCACCAAGGCACCGTCGGTCGAAACCAGACGGGCGTTGCCGTCGATGCGCAATTCCCAGCGGGCAGCTTCGGGCATGGCGGTCGCTGAGTTCATGGACGCGGTCCGCAGCCTCGCCATGGCGTCGTCAATTCGCGACGTGCACCAGTCCCGCGGCGTCGCTGCGGTAGAAATAAAGGTCGATCGAATCGCCGTTGGGCATCGAGATCAGCCCCGGCTGGCCATACTGTAGCGGGTCCGGGTTGAGCATCGGCGCCAGCACCGGACCGATGGTCGCGAAGTCGCCGTAGGTGACCAGGGGGCTGGCCGCGTCACCGGTCACGGCGCGCAGCGTGGCCGGGCCCTGGCGCAGGGCCGCGCCCTCGGCCAGCAGCACGGCGTGGTAGTTGACCGCGCTGCCATCGGAGAGGCCGAACGATGACGCGCCGATGCCCTTGAGCAATTCGGTATCGGTCAGCGTCACCGGATGGCTGCCATCCGAATTCACGACGACCGTGTTGAACCCGCTGGTGAAGCTGTTGGACGGGAAGTAGACGCCTTCGCCGGAGACGATCACCGGATTGACCGGTGCCGATGCGACGAAGCTGCCCAGGCTCGTCGTCGCGCCGCCGGCCTTCGGCACCGACAGCACGGCGCCCGAGGCGGCGCTGCCGCCGGTGACCATGATCAGCCGCGTCGGCGTCAGCGCCAGCTGCAGCAACGACGCGCTCAGGGTCGCGATCGTGTCGACGGTCAAGGCCTGGCCGATGGCGATGACCCGTGCACCCGCGGCCCCGTTGATCGCCATGTAGACATGAGCGGCGTCGCCGGCGCTCGTCGGTGCCAGCGTCTCGCCGGCCGCCAGCGTGACCAGCGTGACCGGCGACCCCGGCACGGTCGTATTGATGCCGCGCAGGCGAGCACCGTCGATGTACAGCCACAGGCCGGCCTGCACGCCCCAGGGCGTGCCGAGATTCATGAACGTCGCCGGGTCGACGTTGAACAGCGGCACCGGGTTGGTCAGCGCGGCGTCCCGGCGCACGATCTCGGCGCCGTAGCGCACGAGCAGGCCGTCGAAGGCGCCGTCGGCGTCGAGGATGCCGGCCAGCGGCTCGCCGGTCGTCAGCGGCAGGTCGCCGGCCGCCATGTTCATGCGCACGGCGAGAAAGATGTCGTCGGCCGTGCCGCATTGCATGTCGGCGCCGGGGGCGCGGAAGAACAGCCAGCTGCGCGTGGCATCGGCGAGGTCCTTGCCGCTGCCGTAGGTGTCCATGATCGGGTAGCCGCCGTCGCCGCAGACATCGGTGCTCGCCAGCGTCGACACCAGGCGTGACGCCGGCGTGCGGCCGGCGGCCGTGACCTGGTCGACGAGGAACAGGCGACCGTTCTTGAAGTAGGTGCCCAGGCGGCTGTGCAGATTCGTCACGCGCCCGGCGACGACGCTGCCCTCGAACAGCAATTGCGTGTTGAGGAAAGTGGCCGTCTGCCCGGCCGCTTCGAGCGTGATGGCCGGCCCCGCGGGCGCCGCCGCGTCGATGGCGCGCAGGGCCGGCATCGCCGTCGACTGCTGCCCGTTGGCGAAATCGATCGGCAAGGACGCGCCCTGCGGGCCGGCCGAGGCGAGCAGGAAATAGGCGCTGCTCACGGCCACGGGCTTCACCGTCAGCGTCGCGTCGGCACTCGTGACCTTCTCGCTGCCGCTGCTGACGACGACCGAATACTTGCCGCCGCTGTCGCCGGCAGCCGTCGATGCAGTCGTGTAGCTCGCGGCGGTGGCGCCCGCGATGGCGGTGCCGTTCAAGCGCCATTGGTAGGTCGGCGCCGAGGTGCCGCCCGTGACGGCGACGCTGAAGGTCGCCGCCTGTCCCGCCGACGCGCTGGCGTCCTGCGGCTGCGCCGTGATCGCCAGGGCGGCCGTGCCGGGGCCCGGGCCGCCGCCGGTGGCACCGCCGCCCGTACCGCCGGTCGCGCCGCCGTCGGCACCACCACCGCCGCAGCCCGACAAAGCCAGCACGAAAGCGGCGATCCAGGCCCCCATCCAGCGCCATGCGGCACGCTTGTCCATCTCTCACCCTTCCCATTGCGTCGAACCGAATCAGTTCGGCGCAATGTAGGGAGACAGCGTCAGCGTTGCGTTAGTGGCGGCGCGCAGGCCGCGCCGGCCGGGGTTCGCGCGGCCCGCGCGTCGATCTTCAGGCCGGTTCCTGGCCCAGCGACTTCAGCACGACCCGGCATAGGCTGTCCACGGCAAAGGGCTTGGCCAGGAAATCGTTCATGCCCGCTTCGAGGCAGCGGCTGCGGTCCTCGTTAAACGCATTCGCCGTGATGGCGATGATCGGCGTGTACCGGTAGGCGCTGATCAGCCGCAATTGCCGCGTCGCCTCGAGCCCGTCGACATGGGGCATCTGCATGTCCATCAGGATCAGCGCATAGGCCGTCGAAGCGGCCATCGCGACGGCCTCGGCACCGTCGTTCGCCATGTCCACGTGCAGCCCGGCTTCATCGAGGATCATCCGCGCGACCTCGCGGTTGATGGGCTCGTCGTCGACGATCAGCACGCGGCGCCCGGCATGCCGCTGCCGGAGCTGCTTCTCGGCATCGGTGGCGCCGGGCGGCGGCGCGGCATCGGCCCGCGCCGCGCCCTTCTTCAACCGCACCGTGAACCAGAAGCGGCTGCCGACGCCCTCGGTGCTCTCGACACCGGCGGCCCCGCCCATGAGTTCGGCCAGCCGCCTGGTGATCGCCAGGCCGAGGCCGGTGCCGCCGTATCGCCGCGTCGTCGAATTGTCGGCCTGCTCGAACGAGGTGAAGAGTCGCGCGCTCGTCTGGGCGGAAATGCCGATGCCGGTGTCCTGGACCTCGAAACGGAGCAGCGCGCCGTCGACCGATTCCTCGACGACGCGGGTGCGCAGCGTGACGGTGCCGGCTTCGGTGAACTTGATCGCGTTGCTCGCGTAGTTCAACAGCGCCTGCTGGATGCGCGTCGCGTCGCCGATCAGATGGCGAGGCAGCGGGGCGTTGTCGACGATCAGCGCGAGCTGCTTGGCCTGCGCCTTCTCGTGGAGTATCGAGACGACGTTGGCGGCGATGCCACCGACGTTGACATCGACCTCCTCGAGCGCGAATTTGCCGGCCTCGATTTTCGACAGGTCGAGCACGGCGTTGATCAATTCGAGCAGGTGCTGGCTGGACTTGTCGATCTTGTCGAGGCGCTCGGCCTGATCGTCGGGTATGCCGGAGCGGCGTATCAGATGGGTCATCCCGATGATGCCGTTGAGCGGTGTCCGGATCTCGTGGCTCATGTTCGCGAGGAACGCGCTCTTGGCGATATTGGCCGATTCCGCGGCCTCCTTGGCGATGGACAGGGCCGCCGTGCGCTCCTGCACCTGCGTTTCCAGTTCACGCCCGTAATTCTCGAGCTGGACCTCCGCCAGTTTGCTGGCCGTGATGTCGTGCCCCATGCCGAGCACGCCGATCAACTCGCCGCGCGCATTGCGCATCGACACCTTGGTCGTCTCGAGCAGTTCCTTGTGGCCGTCGGAGGCGAAGGTCACCTCCTCCTCGTTGATCGACGGACCCGGACTGGCCATGGCCTTGCGGTCATGGTCGCGGAAGAAGTCCGCCAGTTCGCTGGAGACGAAGTCGTAGTCGGTCTTGCCGACGATGTCCTCGAGTCGCGCGCCGAAGAACTGCTCGAACCGGGCATTGCAATCGAGATAGATGCCGTTGGCATCCTTGAGCCAGACCAGGTCGGGCAGGGTATTGATGAGCGTGCGCAGCATGCCGCGCTCATTGGCCAGCTCCTCGATCGACCGCTGGTGCAGTTTCACCAATCGATGGGCCAGGAACAGGCCGATGGGCAGCAGCAGCAGCGTCAGGCCCAGCAACAGCCCGAGGATGAGCTTCCTGGCCTGGATCGAGGACTCGCCGATGGCTCGCGAGAATTCATCCTCGTACACCGAGGTCGCGGCGTTGAGGGCCACGAGGTCCTGCAGGAATGCCGCCCGCGCCGCGGCGTCAGGCGGGCCGGCCTGCTGCATCTTCGCGTGCAGGTCCTGCGCGCGTTCGCGCAGGACGAAGATCTGCTCGTCGGCGCGCTTCCAGGCCGCGATCGACCGTTCCATGAGAAAGCTGTGGTGGAACAGACGGAACAGGCGGATCATGCCGGGGACATCGTCGGGATCGTTCCCGCCATCGAGAAATCCCCGCTCGGCACCTGCCATGTCGGGTGGGGAGCCCTCCATCGCCAGGCGCGCGCGGTTGTCGCCCAGCGGTATCGACAAGGCCTGCAGAAAGTCCTGATATTCCTTTTCGTCGCCGTTGGCGGCGTAGGCCATGAGGCGGATGACGGCCTGCTTCTGACCTTTGGACCAGAGACTTTCCCCGGCGACGTAGGCGCGTACCGATGACATCAGGTCGAGGCTGACCGTCATCGCGGCGACCAGGACGCCGATCGTGATCAGGAAGGGCCAGATCGTCCTGAAGAAGATGCGGCCGGTCGTTTCGATCCTGGCGGTCATCATGCCGGGGCAGGGACTGCGATCGGGGCCTGCCGCAAGCGAAACGGGCGGCCTGTCGACGCGACTTCTTCCTGGCTCGAATGGGAAGAAGGCTGGTGCATTGAATTGAGGATCGGCAGTCGACTAGCCGGGAACCATGATAGCGACGAAGCAGGGGTCCGGCCCGCCCGGCCAGGCGCCGCTGCGCAATCCTGCGCACAGTTTCAGCGGCGGCAGCCGGATGTCCGATCAGGGGCGCGAAAAGGCGCTGGTGCGGCCTGTTCCTTGGTTCGGCAAGCCCCGCCGTAGCGATTCATCGCACCGAAGGCCGGCATGCAGGGATGCGGCAGGAAGCGCGTCCTGGCGCCGATCACCGCGGGCAAAACGCTGGCGCGCGCGCCGCCGAGTCCGGCCACTGCCGCTGCGGTCATGCCGGTAGCCGTAATCGGCGATGCTGTAGCCGATGTCGTCGATGGACCCGTTGACGAACATCGCGCGGTTCGTCGCCGCATGGACCTTGACATCGGAATAGAACGGCCCCGCGCCATAGCGCATGAAGCCGCCCGGCGGCGACGAGAACCTGAATTCCTGGCTCCCTGACGTCGGCACGAACGTCGAGGTCCTTGCCCGGATGCAGCAGCGGCTTCGCGCGGCCGTCGTTGTTGTCCGGGCACGAGGTCCGCTCGAGCATCGGGTCGTGGATGGGGTATGCGTCGGCGTTGCGCATCATGCCCGGCCGCAGCGAGAAATCGACGCGCGGCGGGCATCAGGTTGGCCAAGCGGAAGTCGTGCGTCTCTTCACCTTCCTTCGGATGGTCGCTCAAGGGCTGGACGCGCAGGCGATAACCACCGGGGCGGCGCCGGCCAATCGAGGAGCGGCGCCACGCCGGGGCATGGCGGCACCCAATCGGCCGCATTGCCCGCGCGCGCGAGCCGATCCGCATGGCGCGCGCTGAAGCAGCGCAGCACCCAGCCGTCGGCCAGCGCCTCGATGCGCGACGGCCCGGGCGGCACGACGAACATGCCGTGGAATTCCGCGCCGACGTCGACATGGTAGGCGGCGTTGCTCAGCCCATGCGTGACCTTGGCGGCGAAGTCGGGTCGAGACAAGGCAGGCGCCCGGGCCCGATGGACGGGAAAGCCAGTGTCGATGCGCGTCGCGTCGCAGACAATCGATCGTCGCTGGCGGACTGCCCAGGGCAGCCGAAGAATCACCCCCCGTACGTTACGATTCGAAACCGACTTCCCGACTGCAGAACCGCATGCCGTATCAGCTCATCTGGGAACATCGCGGGGTCGTCAAGGAGTTCCGGGGCGATGTGGATGGGCGCGAAGTGATTGCGTCGGTCGTCGAGGTCGAGGCCGACCCCCGGTTCGACGCCTTGCGCTTCGTCATCAACGACTTCACGGCGGTGCAGGCGCTGTCGCTCGCGATGCCGGACGTCGATCACATCTCCGCCATCGACTGGGCCGCGGCGAGGATCAACGCGAGGATCCGCATCGCCATCGTCACGGCCGACGCGACGCTGGCCGAATTGGCCGAGGAATACGCGAACTCGCCGATGAACGCCTACCCGACGCGCATCTTCCCGACGCTGGGAGAGGCCCGGGCCTGGCTCGCGCAGCCGACGTGACGCAGCGGCGCCGCATGCGAAACAGCCACCGCGATCGCTCGCCGGTGGCTGTGTCTTCGGATCTTGGTGGCGCTTCAGGGATTTGAACCCCGGACCTGCGGATTATGATTCCGTCGCTCTAACCAGCTGAGCTAAAGCGCCTGAGCCCGACATTATAGCGGGCCGCCGGGGCCCCGCTACGGCCCTCACACACACTTCGACGATGTTCAGCTTCTTCAAGAAAAAGGTCGCACCGGCGCCTGTGGCGCCGGCCGCTGTGGCCGCGCCCGCCGCGCCCCTCGCGGCAACTCCCGTCGTCCCGGCGGCAGCGGTTTCCGCCCCGGTCGCCGTGCCGGACGTCGACGCGACCGACGGTTCGGTGACGGCCGCGCCCGCCGCCGAACCCCGCCGCGCCTGGTACCAGCGCCTGACCCTGGGCCTGCGCAAGACCGGCGCCGGCATCGCCCGTGTCTTCACCGGCACGCGCATCGACGACGCGCTCTACGAGGATCTCGAAGCCGCGCTGCTGCAGGCCGACACCGGCGTCGCCGCGACCGAGGCGCTGCTGGCCGACCTCAAGCGCCGCGTCAAGGAGACCAAGGCGACCGAGCCGGCGGCGGTGAAGTCGCTGCTCGTCGACGCGCTGGCGCAGCTGCTGCAGCCGCTGGAGCGCGCGCTGGCCGTCGGCGCCGCGACGCCGACCGTGATCATGGTCGTCGGCGTCAACGGCGCCGGCAAGACGACGAGCATCGGCAAGCTCACGCGGCATCTCGCCGAAGCCGACTGCAAGGTGATGCTGGCGGCCGCCGACACCTTCCGCGCCGCCGCGCGCGAGCAGCTCACGGTCTGGGCCGACCGCAACCGCGTCGAGATCGTCAGCCAGGAGGGTGGCGACCCGGCCGCCGTGACCTTCGACGCCGTCAGCGCCGGCCGCGCCCGCGGCTGCGATGTCGTCATCGCCGACACCGCGGGCCGCCTGCCGACCCAGGCGCACCTGATGGAGGAGCTGAAGAAGATCCGCCGCGTCATCGGCAAGGCCCAGGAGGGCGCGCCGCACGAGGTGCTGCTGGTCGTCGACGGCAACACCGGCCAGAACGCGCTCGCCCAGGTGAAGTCGTTCGACGCCGCGCTCGGCCTCACCGGACTCGTCGTGACCAAGCTCGACGGCACGGCCAAGGGCGGCGTGCTCGCCGCGATCGCGCGCTGGGGCGCCGAGCAGGGCCGCGTCGTGCCGGTCTACTTCATCGGCGTCGGCGAGCGGCTCGAGGATCTGCAGACCTTCAACGCACGCGAGTTCGCCGCCGCGCTGCTGGAGTAGCGCCGCCGCTCAGGAATGCGCCGAGGCGGTTTCGAGTTCCTCGAAGAACGCCGACGGCACCGGCTCGTTCGCCTGGTCGAGTGCGGCCTGCATCGCCGCGCGGTCGCCATGCGCCAGCACCTCGGCGATGTCGGGCACGGGAATCAGCGGCATCGGCCGCGATGTCGGCGCCTTCAGCCCCGCCGCGGCCGGGCCGGCGAGGGCCGCGAGGGCATGGCGCGCCTCGCCGACGCCGGGCAGGTCGCCCTCGCGCCAGGTGTGCACGGGGATGCCCGCGGCGCGCAACACGCGCGCCATGCGTTCGTGGCGGCGGCGCGCGCGCTGGCTTTCCTGCTCCGGGCGGATGTCGATCACGGCCAGCACCTTCGAGCCGCTGTCGCACAGCAGCAGGTCGGCGCTGATCGAGCCCGCGCGCTGCAGCCATTCGGCGTAGGAATGACGCGTCGGCACGCGCACGAAACGCGCCAACGGCACCTGCGCCAGCACGAGGAAGCCGGGCATCGCGCGCTTGAGCAGATCGTAGGCCTGGCGCTCGTCGATCGTGAGCACGCGCGCGGCCACCGGCTGCCAGTCGGCGACGGTGTCGAGCGCATCGCGCGCGGCCTCGCGCCGGCGCTGGCGACGGCGCCGCACCCGCAGCGCTACCGCACCCAGCAACAGCAGCGCACAGGCGGCGATCGCGTAGACGGCGGGGGCGGAGAGGAATTCCATGCAGGGCGGGCCGCGAAAACGGCAAGTGCGGCGCCGTGGTCGCGCCTGCCTTGAAGATCGGCCAAAGCCGGCCGCGAATCAACCGCAGAATGTCAAAAGGCGTATCGAACGGTATCAGCGGGGCATGCCCGGCATGCCGCCGCCGCCCATGCGCCGCATCATCTTCATCAGGCCGCCGCCCTTCATCTTCTTCATCATCCCCTGCATCTGCTCGAACTGGTTGAGCAGGCGGTTGACCTCCTGCACGGCAACGCCGGCGCCGGCGGCGATGCGGCGCTTGCGGCTGGCCTTGATGAGCTCGGGCTTGCGCCGCTCGAGCGCCGTCATCGAGCAGATGATGCCTTCCATGCGCTTGACGTCGCGCTCGGCACGGCCCATGTCGGCGCCCGCGGCCTTGGCGGTGAGCTGGCTCGGCAGCTTGTCCATCAGCCCGGCCAGGCCGCCCATCTTCTTCATCTGCGTGATCTGGCCGAGGAAATCATTGAGGTCGAAGCCGCCGCCCGACTTCATCTTGTCGGCGAATTTCTGCGCCGCCTCGATGTCGACGCCCTTCTGCACCTGCTCGACGAGGGCGACGATGTCGCCCATGCCGAGCACGCGTCCGGCGTGGCGTTCGGCGTCGAAGACCTCGAGCCCGTCGATCTTCTCCGAGACGCCGGCGAACTTGATCGGCGCGCCGGTGACCTGGCGCACCGAGAGCGCCGCGCCGCCGCGCGAATCGCCGTCGAGCTTGGTCAGCACGACGCCGGTCAGCGGCAGCGCGTCCTTGAACGCCTTGGCCGTGTTGACGGCGTCCTGGCCCTGCATCGCGTCGACGACGAACAGCGTCTCCACCGGCTTGAGCAGTGCGTGCAGCTCGCGGATCTCGGCCATCATCGCCTCGTCGATGCCCAGCCGGCCCGCGGTGTCGACGAGCAGCACGTCGAAGTAGTGGCGCCTGGCATGGTCGAGCGCGGCGAGCGCGATCTCGCTCGGCTTCTGCCCCGGGTCGGACGGGAACCATTCGGCGCCGGCCTGCGCGGTGACGGTCTTCAGCTGCTCGATCGCCGCCGGCCGGTAGACGTCGGCCGAGACCGTGAGCACCTTCTTGCGCCGCTGCTGGATCAGGTGGCGCGCGAGCTTGGCCGTCGTCGTCGTCTTGCCGGCGCCCTGCAGGCCGGCCATCAGGATCACCGCCGGCGGCTGCACCGCGAGGTCGATGTCGGCGATGCCCTCGCCCATCGTCGCCGCCAGTTCCTTGTGCACGATGCCGACGAGCGCCTGCCCCGGGTTCAGCGACGCCGCGACCTCCTGGCCCAGCGCCTTGTCCTTGACGCGGGCGATGAAGTCGCGCACGACCGGCAGCGCGACGTCGGCCTCGAGCAGCGCCATGCGCACTTCGCGCAGCATGTCCTGCACATTGCTTTCGGTGATGCGGGCCTGGCCGCGCATCGTTTTGACCAGCTGGGACAGGCGGTCGGAGAGGGTCGAGGCCATGGGGTGGGCGGGCGGGGGGCAGCGGGGCCCGCGGTCAGTACACTGTCGCGATGATTCTATCGACCGCGTCCCCGACCCTCGCCCCCGGCGGCGTGCTGCTGCTGGTCGTCGTCGCGCTCGTCCTCTACGCGCTCGCGGCGCTGCCCTGGCTGCGGCGCTTCTCGGCGGCGGCGCTGGTCGGCGGCTGGATGCTGCACGGCGTGCTGCTGCTCATCGACATCGCCGGCGTCGGCATGCACGAGCCGGGCGCCCGGCTCGGCTTCGCGCCCGTGCTCTCGCTGACGGTCTGGCTCGTCATCGCCGTCTACAGCGTCGAGAACCAGTTCGTGCCGCTGCCCACCGTGCGCCAGTGGCTGGCGCTGGCCGGCGGCGTCGTGATCCTGCTCGGCGCCGTGTTCCCCGGCGAGATGCGGCCGATCTCGTCGCAATGGGTCGAGCTGCATTTCGCGCTCGGCGTCGGCGCCTATGCGCTGTTCGGTGCCGCCGTCGTCCACGCACTGCTGCTCGACGCCGCCGAACGGCGACTGCGCTCGGGCCCGCGCGCCGGACCGCGACCGCCGCCCGGCCAGGCGCTGGGCATGCCGCTGCTGCAGCTCGAGCGGCTGACCTTCGCCTTCGTCCTCGCCGGCTTCTGCGTGCTGACGGCGGCGATCGCGCTGGGCGTGGCGACGACGGTGCAGTGGCACTGGATGAACCACAAGGTCGTGTTCTCGATCATGGCCTGGGTCGTGTTCGCGGCGCTGTTGCTCGGGCGCCGGCTGCGCGGCTGGCGCGGCCGCCACGCGACGCGCTGGCTCTATGTCGGCGCGGTGCTGCTGCTGCTGGGTTATGCCGGATCGCGTTTCGTCTTCGAAGTCCTGCTCGGACGTCCGGCGCCGTGAAGGTCCTGCTGCTCGTCGTCGTGCTGCTGGTGCTGCTGTGGCTGCTGCGCTCGGGCCCGCGCGGCGGCCGGGCGGCGTCACCGCGCTCCGGATCGCGGCCCCGCGCCCCCGCGCGCGACGCCGGCCAGCCGGTGCCGATGGTGGCCTGTGTCCATTGCGGTCTGCACCTGCCGCGCGACGAGGCCGTCGTCGACGGCGCCGGCCGCAGCTTCTGCAGCGAGGCCCATCGCCTGGCCGGGCCGCGTTAGCGGGGCCGCGGGACCGCGCGCGATGAATCCCCGCGAAGCCGACCGCCGCGGCGGTGACCGTCGGCGCAACGACCGCCGCGCCGCGGCGCGCGCCGCCGACGCCGCCGCCGGCGACTCCTTCTTCGACCCCGGCTGGCTCGCCGCCGGCGACGCGCCGCCCGACAGCCAGTTCCTGCAGCGCCAGGCGCGCCGAGCCGCCGGTCCGTCGCCCGACAGCGCGCTCATGCGCGTCTCGCGCATCTACAGCGCGGCGCGCGCGGTGATCGGCATCGGTCTGGTCGGCATCCAGGGCATGAGCAGCCTGCTCGGCACCCACGGCACCGAGTGGGTGGCGCTCGTCTCGGTGGGCTATGCGGTGCAGGCGATCACCTTCTGGCTGCTGCCGCGCTTCGCGCAGCCGCAGCCGCAGCTCTCGCCGCTGGTGCGGCGGCAGCGCCAGTGGCTGGCGACGATCGGCGTCGACCTCGTCGCCTTCACGGCGCTGCACACGCTGGAGATGGGCAGTTCCTTCAATTACGCCGCGCTGCTCGTGCTGCCGGTGCTGATGGCCGGCGTGCTGACACCGCGGCTGCTGGCACTGGGCACGGCGGCCGGCGTCTCGCTGATGATGCTGCTGGTGGCCTGGCGCGGCGGCGCCGGACACGCCGAAGCGCCGGCGCTGATGGTGCAGTCGGGGCTGGCCGGACTCGGGCTGTTCGTGATCGCGCTGCTGGCGGGCGAACTCGCGGCGCGGCTGGCGCGCGAGGAATTGTCGGCGCGCGGCAGCCTCGAGCTGGCGCGCCAGCAGGCGCAGCTGAACCGGCTCGTCATCGAGGAGATGGCCGACGGCGTGCTCGTCGTCGACCGCAAGCTGCGCGTGCGTGCCGCCAACCCGGCGGCGCGCGCGCTGCTCGTCGACCAGGGCCTGAGCCCGCCGGCACCGTTCACGCTGATGCAGCGGCCGGCCTGGCAGGCGCTGCAGCGCGCGGTCGAGGGCGCGCTGGCGCAGGGCGTCTGGCCCGATGCCGGCAGCGACGTGATGCTGGAATTCGGCGCCGGCCACACGCGCACCCTGCGGCTGCGCGTGCGCTTCATGCGCGCGCGCTCGCTGGAAGCGCAGCGTGCCGGTGCAGCGGCGGGCGCGGGTGCGGGGGCCGCCGAGGTCGAGGGCGAACCGTTCGCCGTGCTGCTGCTCGAGGACCTGCGCACGCTGCAGGCGCGCATCCGGCAGGAGAAGCTGGCGGCGATGGGCCGCATCTCGGCCGGCATCGCGCACGAGATCCGCAATCCGCTGGCGGCGATCGCGCAGGCCAACGCGCTGCTGCTCGAGGACGCGCTGGCGCCGCAGCAGCAGCGGCTGGCGCGCATGGTGGCCGACAACGTCGCGCGGCTCAAGCGCCTCGTCGACGACGTGATGGAAGTCGCGCCCGGCGGCGAGCCGCAGCTGCGCACGATCGATGCCGCGGCCGTCGTCGCCGCCGATGTCGCCGACTGGGCGCGCACGGCCGGCATCGAGCTCGGCACCGAGAGCCGCCTGCGGCTCGAGCTGCCGGCGCAGCCGCTGGCCGTCGTCTTCGACCCCGAGCACCTGCGCCGCGTCCTCGTCAACCTGCTCGACAACGCGCACCGCCACGCGAGCGCCGAGCCGCGGGCGATCTTCCTGCGCCTGGCGCCGCGCGACGAGGCCGAGGCCGTGCTCTCGGTGCTCAGCGACGGCGCGCCGATCACGCCCGAGGTCGAGCGGCTGCTGTTCGAACCCTTCTTCAGCACGCGCAGCCGCGGCTCGGGGCTGGGCCTGTATATTTGCCGCGAGCTGTGCGAGCGCTACGGCGCGAGCATCGAATACCGCCCGCGCCCCGCGGCCGAGCGGCTGCGCAACGAGTTCCTGGTCGCGATGCGCCGCGCCGCAACTCCGGATCCCAGCTGATGCCCGCGTCCACCGCCGCCTACCGCCTGCTCGTCGTCGACGACGAGCCCGATCTGCGCACGCTCTACGAGCTGACGCTGGTGCGCGAGGGCTACGATGTCGAGGCCGCGGGTACCGTCGAGGAGGCTTGGTCGCTGCTCCAGGGCCGCGGCCCCGATGCCTTCCAGCTCATCATCACCGACATGCGGCTGCCCGACGGCACGGGGCTGGACCTGCTGCACCGCATCGAGTCGTCCGGCCGGCGCGAGAAGGCGATCGTCATCACCGCCTACGGTTCGGCCGAGAACGCCGTCGAGGCGCTGAAGGCCGGTGCCTACGATTACCTGACCAAGCCCGTGGACCTGCGCCAGTTCCGCGCCGCCGTGGCCTCGGCGCTGGGGCGCGCGCCGGTGCCCGCCGGTGTGGCCGCGACGCCGCCGCGCAGCGCTGCGGGCCCGGCCGCGGAACGGGCCGCCGAACGTGCCGAGCAAGGCGCCGCCTCCCCACCGCGCGAGACCTGGCATCCGGCGCTCGAGCGCATCGTCGGCAGCTCGTCGGCGATGCAGCAGGTGCGCACGATGGTCGAGCGCGTCGCGCGCAGCATGGCGCCGGTGCTCGTGTTCGGCGAGTCGGGCACGGGCAAGGAGCTCGTCGCGCAGGCGATCCACGGCGTCTCGCCGCGCGCCGCGCTGCCCTTCGTCGCCGTGAACTGCGGCGCGATCCCCGAGGCGCTGCTCGAGGCCGAGTTCTTCGGCTACCGCAAGGGCGCATTCACGGGCGCGAACGACGACCGCGAGGGCTATTTCCTCGCCGCCCAGGGCGGCACGCTGTTCCTCGACGAGATCGGCGACCTGCCGCTGCAGATGCAGAGCAAGCTGCTGCGCGTGATCCAGGAGCGATCGGTGCGGCCGCTGGGCGCCGTCGCCGAGACGGCGGTCAACGTGCGCATCGTCAGCGCCACGCACAAGGACCTCGGCGCCGAGGTCCAGGCCGGCCGCTTCCGTCAGGATCTGTATTACCGGCTCAACGTCATCCGCATCACGGTGCCGCCGCTGCGCGAGCGCATCGCCGACCTGCCGGCGATCTGCACTGCGGTGCTGCGCCGCATCGCCCAGGACGCCGGCGTGACGCCGACGCCGGTGCTCTCGCCCGATGCATTGCAGCACCTGATGCGCTATGGCTTCGCCGGCAATGTGCGCGAACTCGAGAACCTGCTGCACCGCGCGCTGGCGCTCGCGTCGACGTCGACGATAGGCCGCGCCGACCTCGGCCTGCCCGAGGAGGCGATCCGCGCCGACAGCGACGGCGGCGACAGCGTCCCCGCGCCGCTGCCCGCGCCGGCGGCGGCGTCGTTGGCGCCCGAACCGGCGTCGCTGCCGAGCGACTTGGCGGCGTATCTCGACGGCGTCGAGCGCGAGATCCTGCGCCGCGCGCTCGAGCGCCATCGCTACAACCGCACGGCGGCCGGCGCGAGCCTGGGGCTGTCGCTGCGACAGATGCGCTATCGCATGGCGCGGCTGGGCGTCGGCACCGACGACGACGAGCCCGGCCCGGGCTGAACGAGGGGCGCGCCGCGGCGCGCGCAGCGGACGCCCGAGCATGCAATCGGCGACTAGGTGGAAGCCCGAGGCGGACACTAGCCGTAGTGCCTTGTGAGGGGCCCGCACCCCAGATATAGTGCCGGCAGGTGATAATCCTGTGTCCCCTGAAATCTCGCCCGCCGGCCTGCGCCGCCCCACCGCATCGCGCGGGCCGGGTGCGTCGTCAACCCGGCGGTCGGCCCCGGACCGCGAGTCGCCGGACCGCCCCGCTCGGAAGTCCACCGTAATCGTCTGACCGCCGGTCGGGAGCACCGGCATCGCCATCGCGGCACAGCACCGGCGCCCGCGATCGAGAGTCAGACCAGCCTGCAACAAGACGAGGAACCCATGCAAGCAACCAGCACGACCCCCCTGCCGCAAACCACCCCCGGCGCGCCGACGCCGCGTCCGGTCCCGGCCGCCGCCGCGGCGGCCAGCTACGCCGGCTACCAGATCATCCGCCGCAACGGCGCGGTCGTGGCGTTCGAGCCGAACAAGATCGCCGTCGCGCTGATGAAGGCCTTCCTCGCCGTCCACGGCACCCAGGGTGCGGCGTCGGCGAGCGTGCGCGAGACGGTCGAGCGCTTGACCGACGGCGTCGTCAAGGCGCTGCTGCGCTCGCGCCCGGGCGGCGGCACCTTCCACATCGAGGACGTGCAGGACCATGTCGAGCTCGCGCTGATGCGCAGCGGCCACCACGAGGTCGCCCGCGCCTACGTGCTCTACCGCGAGCGCCGCACGCAGGAGCGCGCACGCCAGGTCACGGCGGCGGCGCCGAAGGCGCCCGAGATCTATGTCACCGAGGGCGGCAACCGCGTGCCGCTGGATCCGGCGGCGCTGCGCGAACTCGTCGAGTCGGCCTGCGCGGGCCTGGGCGCCGACGTCAAGGCCGATCCGATCCTGGCCGAGACGCGCCGCAACCTCTACGACGGCGTGCCGCTGGACGAGGTCTTCAAGGCCGCGATCCTGGCCGCGCGCACGATGATCGAGAAGGAACCGTCGTACACGCGCGCCACGGCGCGGCTGCTGCTGCACACGATCCGCCGCGAGATCCTCGGCGGCAACGTCACCCAGGCCGAGATGGCCGAGCGCTACGCCGACTACTTCCCGCGCTTCGTCAAGCAGGGCGTCGAGGCCGAGCTGCTCGACGAGAAACTGATGCAGTTCGACCTCGCCCGGCTCGGCGCCGCGCTCGACGCCGGCCGCGACCTGCAGTTCGACTACCTCGGCCTGCAGACGCTGTACGACCGCTACTTCCTGCACATCGACGAGCGCCGCATCGAGATGCCGCAGGCCTTCTTCATGCGCGTGGCGATGGGGCTGGCGCTGAACGAGATCGACCGCGAGGCGCGCGCGATCGAGTTCTACAACGTGCTCTCGACCTTCGACTTCATGAGCAGCACGCCGACGCTGTTCAACAGCGGCACCCGGCGCTCGCAGCTCTCGAGCTGCTACCTGACGACGGTGGCCGACGACCTCGACGGCATCTACGAGGCGCTGAAGGAGAACGCGCTGCTGTCGAAGTTCGCCGGTGGCCTGGGCAACGACTGGACGCGCGTGCGCGCCCTCGGCTCTTATATCAAGGGCACGAACGGCAAGAGCCAGGGCGTGGTGCCTTTCCTCAAGGTCGTCAACGACACCGCGGTGGCGGTGAACCAGGGCGGCAAGCGCAAGGGCGCCGTGTGCTCGTACCTCGAGACCTGGCACCTCGACCTGGAGGAGTTCCTCGAGCTGCGCAAGAACACCGGCGACGACCGCCGGCGCACGCACGACATGAACACCTCGAACTGGATCCCCGACCTGTTCATGCGCCGGGTCGTGGAAGGCGGTGACTGGACGCTGTTCTCGCCCAGCACCTGCCCTGATCTGCACGACAAGTTCGGCGCCGCCTTCGAGCAGGCCTACACGGCCTACGAGGCCCAGGTCGACCGCGGCGAGATCAAGCTCTACAAGCGCATGCCGGCCAAGGACCTGTGGCGCAAGATGCTCTCGATGCTGTTCGAGACGGGCCATCCCTGGATCACGTTCAAGGACGCCTGCAACGTGCGCAGCCCGCAACAGCATGTCGGCGTCGTGCACTCGTCCAATTTGTGCACCGAGATCACGCTGAACACCAGCGACACCGAGATCGCCGTCTGCAACCTCGGCAGCATCAACCTCGCGCAGCACTTGAAGGATGGCGCGATCGACCAGGAGAAGTTGAAGCGCACGACGGCGACGGCGATGCGCATGCTCGACAACGTCATCGACATCAACTACTACGCGGTGAAGAAGGCGCGCGACAGCAACCTGCGCCATCGCCCGGTGGGCCTGGGCATCATGGGCTTCCAGGACTGCCTGTACCGGCTGCGCGTGCCCTACGCCAGCGAGGCCGCGGTCGAATTCGCCGACCGCTCGATGGAGGCGGTCTGCTACCACGCCTACTGGGCCAGCACCGAGCTCGCGGCCGAGCGAGGCCGCTACAGCAGCTACCGCGGATCGCTGTGGGACCGCGGCATCCTGCCGCAGGACTCGCTGGACCTGCTGCGCGAGGCGCGCGGCGGCCACCTCGAGGTCGACCGCTCGGCCACGCTCGACTGGGACGCCCTGCGTGCGCGCATCCAGGAGCACGGCATGCGCAACAGCAACTGCGTCGCGATCGCGCCGACGGCGACGATCAGCAACATCATCGGTGTCGACGCGTCGATCGAGCCGAGCTTCGGCAACCTCTCGGTGAAGAGCAACCTCTCGGGCGAGTTCACGATCATCAACGAGTACCTCGTCGCCGACCTCAAGCGCCTCGGGCTGTGGGACGACGTGATGGTGATGGACCTCAAGCATTTCGACGGCTCGCTGCAGCCCATCGACCGCGTGCCCGAGGAGCTCAAGCGCCTGTACGGCACCGCGTTCGAGGTCGACGCGACCTGGCTCGTCGAGGCCGGATCGCGGCGCCAGAAGTGGATCGACCAGGCGCAGTCGCTCAACATCTACATGGCCGGTGCGTCGGGCCGCAAGCTCGACGAGACCTACAAGCTGGCCTGGCTGCGCGGGCTCAAGACGACCTACTACCTGCGCACGAAGAGCGCGACCTACACCGAGAAATCGACGGTGGACGCGGGCTCGCTGAACGCCGTCTCGATGAGCGGCGCGGGTGCGGTGCAGGCCGCCGCCGAACCGGCGAGCGACGTGAAGTTCTGCTCGATCGACAACCCGGATTGCGAGGCCTGCCAGTAGTCGCCGCGATGCGCATCGACGGCATGTCGATGCGCTCGTGCAACAACGAGTCGCGCACCATGTCAACCAGTGCTTGGTGTTTGCGCACAACACTCCGATAATTCGCATCGACAGGACACACACACATGCTGGTCTGGGAAGACGAAGTCAGAAACCCTGCGCAACCCGCGCAACCTGCGCATCAGCCGGTGCCGCCGATCGCATTGCAGTCGGCGGCGCAAGCCGCGACGCTGCAACTGATGCCGGCGGTCGCCGCCGCCACAGCCGTGACCGCGCGGCCCGCTCAATCGCCGGCGCGCGCCGTGCCGGTCGCGACCGCGCCGACGCAGGCCATCCGCGCCGAGGCCGCGTCGACGCGCCGCGTCAACGCCGCCGACAAGCGCATCATCAACGGCCAGACCGACGTCAACCAGCTCGTGCCCTTCAAGTACAAGTGGGCCTGGGAGAAATACCTCTCGAGTTGCGCGAACCACTGGATGCCGAGCGAGATCAACATGTCGCGCGACATCGCGACCTGGAAGGATCCGAACGGCCTGACCGAGGACGAGCGCCGCATCATCAAGCGCAACCTCGGCTTCTTCGTCACCGCCGACTCGCTGGCCGCGAACAACATCGTGCTCGGCACCTACCGCCACATCACGGCGCCCGAATGCCGGCAGTTCCTGCTGCGCCAGGCCTTCGAGGAGGCGATCCACACCCACGCCTACCAGTACATCGTCGAGTCGCTGGGCCTGGACGAGAGCGAGATCTTCAACGCGTACCACGAGATCCCCTCGATCCGCGACAAGGACGAGTTCCTGATTCCGTTCATCGACGCGATCATGGACCCGGCCTTCACGACCGGCACGCCGCAGGCCGACCAGACGCTGCTCAAGAGCCTGATCGTCTTCGCCTGCCTGATGGAAGGCCTGTTCTTCTACGTCGGCTTCACGCAGATCCTGTCGATGGGGCGCCAGAACAAGATGATGGGCGCGGCCGAGCAGTACCAGTACATCCTGCGCGACGAGTCGATGCACTGCAACTTCGGCATCGACCTGATCAACCAGATCAAGCTCGAGAACCCGGGGCTGTGGACGCCGGCGTTCAAGGCCGAGATCAAGGCGCTGTTCGACAAGGCGGTCGAGCTCGAGTACCGCTACGCCGAGGACACGATGCCGCGCGGCGTGCTCGGCCTGAACGCGTCGATGTTCAAGGGCTACCTGCGCTACATCGCCAACCGGCGCGCGACGCAGATCGGGCTCGACGCGTTGTTCCCCAACGAGGAGAACCCGTTTCCCTGGATGAGCGAGATGATCGATCTGAAGAAGGAACGCAATTTCTTCGAGACCCGAGTCATCGATTACCAGACCGGCGGCGCGCTGGCCTGGGATTGAAGAGATCAAGAATGACGAACCCAGGCAGGCATCAGACCGACGCCGGGTTCGTGACCCCGTTCACCGCACTGGCGGCGACCGTTATCGGGCATGGGCCCGGCGGCCGACCTTCGGGCGGTGGATCTCCGCGCAGCACCTGCGGCGTGGAGCCTTTTGCAACTTGATCAAGGAGATCGTAATGGCAACTGCGAAGAAGGCCGCTCCGGCCAAGAAGGCCGCGACGAAGAAGGCCGCACCGGCGAAGAAGGCCGCCCCGGCCAAGAAGGCGGCGGCGAAGAAGGCTGCGCCGGCGAAGAAGGCCGCTCCGGCCAAGAAGGCCGCGACGAAGAAGGCCGCGCCGGCGAAGAAGGCCGCTCCGGCCAAGAAGGCCGCGACGAAGAAGGCTGCGCCGGCGAAAAAGGCCGCTCCGGCCAAGAAGGCCGCGACGAAGAAGGCTGCGCCTGCGAAGAAGGCTGCGCCGGCGAAGAAGGCCGCTGCGACCAAGAAGCCGGCAACGAAGAAGCCAGCGACCAAGAAGGCGGCGAAGAAGGCTGCCCCCGCTGCCCCTGCCGCGCCCGCTGCGGCTGCACCCGCGAAAACTGCGCTGAACCCTGCGGCCGCATGGCCGTTCCCGACGGGCAACAAGCCCTGATGGTGGCCGCAGGCCCGCAAGGACCTGCGGTTCCACTGCCTGAAAGGCCTAGCGACGCTGGGCCTTTTTTTTGGGCTAAATTGCGTCGCAACCTGAAGGGGTACTTCAGCGCCGGCCTTGAGCATGAGCCCGATCATCGATCGACTGAAGCGCGAGATCCGCGCGGCCAAGGATCCGAGCTTGCGCGCGGAGTTGTCGGCTTGCCTGGCTGGTAGTCTGGCGCGTGCAGGACGCTTCGAAGAATCGCGCCAACTGCTGGACGATTTGCGGACGAATTTCGGGATCACTGGGGACTCTCGCGTCTCGGTTCGGATCATTTTGGCCGAAGGAATTCGGCACTATTACGGTGGTTGCAGCCTTGAGGCCCTTGATCGCCTATCCCGGGCGCAGCTACTTGCTGTCGGTATGAGAGATGACGTCACCGTGGCGCAGGCCTCGGCCTGGAAGGCCCAATTGGAATTCGAGGTCTGCGCCTTCGATTCGATGGCCAAGTCGCTAACCTTGGCGCGCTCACGCGCAGCACCCACGAATCACGATGCCTGGGCAAGGCTTGCGATCCTGCTGAGTGCTGCATTTGAGTTCTGTGGAGACCGTGAGCAGGCCCAGCATTGGTTCATTCGGGCTCATGAAGAGGCGGTCTCAGGCGGTGACCTTGCGAGCATCGAAGCGTTGCAGCACAATCGTGCTGCATTTCGAATTTCGACTTTATTCGTCGAACAATGCTTTGGTGATATCGACGCCGAATTGCGCGACAGAATTCGAATCGAGATCGGTTCGGCGATAGGAATGCAGGCACTCACCGGTGTCGAGGTTCTGACGAATGAGATCGAACTCGCAAAGGCGCGATATCTAATTTTGGATGGACGCTATGCCGATGCGATCGATGCGTTACGTGCCGTGCGTGATTCGCCTCCGTTTGCGATCCACAACTTCCGCCCTGAACTGATCGACCTGACCATCGGCTACTGCCAGTTTCGATGCGGATACGCTGAGGCGGCGCTGGAAGTCTGTGCTGAAGTCGATGATCGTGCTCTTGAGCAGTTCGACATCGACGACCGGCTTACGGCGGCTTGGATGCGTTGGTTCTTGTGTCTGGCGGACTCTCGTTTCGGCGATGCCGCGACGATGCAATCGCAACTCGACAGAGCCCGGGGAGCCTATGTCGAACAGCGCCGCCACCTGTCGGAAATACTTGCGCCATTCAAGCTGCCCTGAGTCCAATACAATTGCCTTTTTAGGCGGGATCTCGTCGTGTCTATGAATGTATCGATCTCCATCGTCATGGGCTCGTCGAGCGACTGGGAAACCCTGCGCAATGCCTCGGCCGTGCTCGACGAGTTCGGCATCGCGCACGAGAAGCGCGTCGTCTCCGCGCACCGCATGCCCGACGAGATGTTCGCCTATGCCGAGACTGCCGCGCAGCGCGGGCTGAAGGCGATCATCGCCGGCGCCGGCGGCGCCGCGCACCTGCCCGGGATGCTCGCCGCCAAGACCGTCGTGCCGGTGCTCGGCGTGCCGGTCGCCAGCCGTCACCTGCAGGGCGTCGACTCGCTCTACTCGATCGTCCAGATGCCCAAGGGCATTCCCGTCGCCACTTTCGCGATCGGCGCCGCCGGTGCGGCCAATGCGGCGTTGTTCGCGATCGCGATGCTCGCGGGCGAGGACCCGGCCCTGCGCCAGCGGCTGCTCGACTACCGCCAGCGCCAGACCGAAGCGGCGCGCGCGATGAGCGCCGATCTGCAGTGAGTGCGGCTGTGGATGCGGTGCGCGAGCGCACGCTCGGCGTGCTCGGCGGTGGCCAGCTCGGGCGCATGTTCGTCCATGCGGCGCAGGTCCACGGTTATGCGGTCGTGGTGCTCGAGCCCGATCCCGCCAGCCCCGCCGGCGCCGCCGCCGATCTGCATCTGCGCGCCGCCTACACCGACGAAGCGGCGCTGGCCGAGCTGGCACGGCGCTGCTTCGCCGTGACGACCGAATTCGAGAACGTCCCCGCGGCGTCGCTGCGCCGGCTCGCCGACGCCGGCGTCGCCGTCGCGCCACCGGCCGCCGCCGTCGAGGTCTGCCAGCACCGCGCGCGCGAGAAGCGCTGCTTTACCGCCGCCGGCGTGCCTTGCGCACCGCATGCCGAGATCGCCAGCGCCGCCGAGGCCGCGTCGCCGGCGCTGGCCTCGCTGCTGCCGGGCCTGCTCAAGACCTCGAGCCTGGGCTACGACGGCAAGGGCCAGGTCGCGGTCGACACGCCGGCCGACCTGCCGCGCGCCTGGGCCGCGCTCGGCGGCGTGCCCTGCCTGCTCGAACGCAAGCTCGACCTGCGGCGCGAAATCAGCGTCATCGTCGCGCGCGGCCGCGATGGCGCCCTGGTCCACCTGCCGGTGCAGCAGAACCTGCACCGCGACGGCATCCTCGCCGTCACCCAGGTGCCGACGCCCGACATCGATACCGCCACCGCGGCGCGCGCCGTCGCGCTCGCTGAACAGCTGGCGGCGGCGCTGGACTATGTCGGCGTGCTCTGCGTCGAGTTCTTCGTCCTCGGCGACGGCTCGCTAGTCGCCAACGAGATGGCGCCGCGGCCGCACAACTCGGGCCACTACAGCATCGATGCCTGCGACGTCTCGCAGTTCGACCTCCAGGTGCGCACGCTCGCCGGCCTGCCGCTGGTCGCGCCGCGTCTGCACTCGCCGGCGCTGATGCTCAACCTGCTCGGTGATCTCTGGCTGCGCGACGGCGCCGCGCGCACACCCGACTGGGCCGCCGTGCTCGCGCTGCCGGGCACGCGGCTGCATCTGTACGGCAAGACCGAGCCGCGGCGCGGCCGCAAGATGGGCCATCTGACGGTCACCGCGGCCGACGCGGCGCGCGCGCACGCCGTCGCGCTGCAGGCGGCCGACCGGCTCGGCCTGCCGCGCTTCTGAGTCTCGATCGATGGCCATCGTCCCGGGTACCGACCCCGCTGCGCTGCGTGACGCCGCCGCGCGCCTGGCCGCCGGCGAACTCGTCGCCTTCCCGACCGAGACCGTCTACGGCCTGGGCGCGCGTGCCGACGACGATGCGGCGGTGGCCCGCATCTACGCCGCCAAGGGCCGGCCATCCGATCACCCGCTGATCGTCCACCTCGCCGATGCCGCTGCGGCCGACGCCTACGCGGCGACGATAGCTGCGCCGGCCCGGCGGCTGATGGATGCCTTCTGGCCCGGCCCGCTGACCTTGATCGTGCCGCGCCGCGAGGACTGCGGTCGTGCCGCCGCCGCGGGCCAGTCGACCATTGGCCTGCGCGTGCCGGCGCATCCGGTCGCGCTGGCGCTGCTGCGCGAGGCGGCCCAACACGGCGTCAGCGGCGTCGCCGGACCCAGCGCCAATCGCCACGGTCGCGTCAGCCCGACCTCGGCCGCCCATGTCGAGGCCGAGTTCGGCCCCGGTCTGACGGTGGTCGACGGCGGCAACTGCGCGGTGGGCATCGAATCGGCGATCGTCGACTGCAGCCGAGGGCAACCGGCGCTGCTGCGCCCCGGCCAGATCGGCCGCGCCGCGATCGAGGCCGTGCTCGGCCAGGCGCTGGCCGCGCCCGACGCAGCGTCGCCGCGTGCCCCGGGTACGCTGGCCTCGCATTACGCGCCGGCGGCGCGGGTCGAATTGTTGGACACGGTCGCATTGCGTCATCGCCTCGAACATCCGGCGGCGCTGGGCGGCGCGAGGGTCGGGGTATATTCCCGCCTCGCGCTGGCGCCTGGGGAGCCCGGTTTGGCGGGATCCGGCTGGGTCGTCCGTGTCATGCCGGACGACGCGGCGGCAGCGGCGCACGAGTTGTTCGCGGTGCTGCGAGGTTTCGACGAAGCGGGCGTTGCCGCCATCTGGGTCGAAAGCCCGCCGCCCGGCCCCGCATGGGACGGTGTGCGCGACCGCCTGCAACGCGCCGCGGCCTGATGCCGCCCCCGGCACCGGGGCGGACGGCCGCAGGCACCGAGGTTTCCGGAGCAAAGATGATATTGAGCAGCATGGCCACGAGGATCCGCACGGCGGTGCGCTCGCTGGCCGCCCTACTGAGGCTGTGCGGCCTGTGCGGCCTGGGCCTGATCGCCTCCTGCGGTGGCGGCACCTCGCAGGTTTCGACCTTCGTCCCCGCGCGGCTGATCGTGTTCGGCGACGACACGAGCAGCATCGGCCCCACCGGCTTGAAGCGCAACGTCAACGGCCTCAACGCCACGGGCGGTTTCGATTGCTCGCTGGAGCCGATCTGGGTCCAGACCATCGCCAGCAACTACGGATTCGCCTTCGCGCAGTGCAATCCCCAGGCGGCCACGCCGCTGGCGATCATGCTCGCGCAGCCGGGCGCCCGGGTGGCGGACGTCGCCGCCCAGGTCGACGCGCAGATCAACAACGGCGGCTTCCTGCCCCGCGACCTGGCGACGATCCAGGGTGGCCAGAACGACCTCTGGGCGCTCTACGCCCAGTACCCCGGACGCTCGCTCGAGAGCCTGCAGGCCGAGGCCGCCGCCGACGGCGCAGCGCTGGCCCAGATCGTCAACCGGCTCGTCAGCTTCGGCGTGCGGGTGGTCGTCGCCGACCTGCCGCCGCTGGGGATGACACCTTATGCGCTGCAGCAGGAGGCGCTGATCAATCCGAACGGCATCGTCGAGACCGACCCGGTCGGCCTGATGAACGCGCTCACGCAGTCGTTCAACAACCAGCTCGGCGTCAAGATGGTGCTCGACGGCCGCTATGTCGGCCTGGTCCAGGCCTCGCTGCGCTTCCAGGCCATCGGCGTGCGTCCGAGCGGTTTCGGCTTTGCCGACATCGTCGACCCGGTCTGCACGCAGCCGATACCGCTGTGCACCACCAACACGCTGGTGGCGGGGGCGACGAGCGGGAGCTACCTCTGGGCCGACAACTACAACATGTCGACCGGCGGCCACAACCAGCTCTCGTCGCTGGCGCTGGCGCGCATCCGCGGCAATCCGTTCTAGGCCCTCGTCCATCCCCAGTAGGGGTGGATCGCGCAGCCTCGATGCGCGCGACTGGGGCAGGGCGCCGCCCGCGCGTCATCTCGCGTCGCGAAAGCACCACGCCAGCGGGTTTGCCCTAGCGCGGAGTGCCGACGCCGAAGCCAAAACTAGGCCGTAACGCCGGGCGCGCTGGCTCGAGGCCGCGCCGCACCGGCTGTCGATGACTATGGAGTCCCCATGAAGATGAATTTCCGATCCTGGATCGTCACCGCAGTCGGCGCCGCGCTGCTCGCCTCCTGCGGCGGCGGCGATCCCGCCGTACCGGGCACCGGCACCACCGCCGGCGCGCCGACCACGAAGGGCAATTTCACCCGCATCGTCAGTTTCGGCGACAGCCTCAGCGACGTCGGCACCTACGCCCCGGTGACCTCGCTGACGGGCAACGGCCAGCCGCCCTATGCCGGCGGGCGCTGGACGACCAACCTCGTCACGCCCACCGGCACCGTCGTCGGCACGGTCTGGATCGAGAACGTCGCCGCGAGCCTCGGCCTGTCGATCACGCCGGCGATGATGGGTTACGGCGCGAGTTCGGTCGCCTGCCCGGCGCAGAACAACAGCTGCACGGGCTACGGCCAGGGCGGTTCGCTCGTCACAGATCCGAACGGCATCGGCCACAGCGGCGGTGCGCTGACGGTGCCGGTGGTGACGCAGATCGCCAACCACCTGGCGCGCTTCAAGACCTTCAACAGCACCGACCTCATCTTCGTCTGGGCCGGCGACAACGACGCCCTCGCGCAATTCTCCGCCTTCGGCGCCATGGCGGCGCAGATCCAGGCCAATGCGGTGGCGGGCAAGATCACCGCCGACCAGGCCGGCGTCCAGCTCTTCGCTGCCCAGACCGCGGGCGAGCAGGCGATGAAGCAGGCGGCGCAGGACCTCGTCAACGACATCCAGACGCAGATCCTGGCCAACGGTGGCAAGTACGTCGTCGTCATCACGCCGCTGGAATTCACGTTGACACCTTTGGCAGCCGGGCTGCTCGCGAATCCGGCGACGGCGCCCTTGGCGCCCGTCGTGACCACCTTCGTCGACACCTTCAACCTATGGCTGCGCAACGGCCTGACCGGCATGCCGGTCCAGCTCATCGACGCCAACGCGGCGCTGCAGTCGATCGCCGCCAACCCGGCATCATTCGGCCTCACGAACGTCACGACGCCGGCCTGCGACGCCAACAAGATCAACGCCATCTTCACCGCCGCGGCCGGCGGCAAGTCGCTGTTCTGCAATGCGACGCCCGGGGTGCCATTCAACACGCTGGCCGCAGGCGCCAGCACGACGACCTGGCTCTTCGCCGACACCATCCACCCGACCACCGGTGGCCACAAGATCTTCAGCGGCCTGATCACGCAGCAGCTGAAGGCCTTCGGCTGGATCTGACCCACCGCACCTGAGAAAGACTCGCATGCATTCCCACATCCGATTCCTCATGCCGGTGGCGGCGGCCGTCCTCGTGCTGGCCCAAGCGCCGGCGCAGGCCCAGTCCAACACCTTCAAGTTCGGCGTCATCCGCTACGAGCCGCATTCGACCAGCGACGGCATCACCGGCATCGGCGTGCCGGCGGGCGCCGATTCGAACGTCAAGTCCGCCAATACACTGCTGTTGACCATCGAGCACGAGCTCGTGCCCAACATCGGCATCGAACTCGTGGTCGGCATCCCGCCCACGGTCAAGACCTACGCCACCGGCAGCGTCTCGTACCTCGGCGAGGTGCTGACGGCGAAGAACGTCGCGCCGGCGCTGATCATGAACTACCACTTCGGCGATGCGGGCAGCAAGCTTCGACCGTACCTGGGCGTGGGCGTCAACTACACCCATTTCGGCAGCCCGAAGTCGCCTTACGGCTGGCAGGTCCATCTGTCCGATTCGATGGGCATGCTGATCCAGGGCGGCATCGACTACGCGATCACCCCGCAATGGGGCGTGTTCGCCAGCGCCGCCCGCGTCGATGTGCGGACCAAGCTCGTCGCCGTCGGCGCCACGGTGCTGCAGAGCGACATCAATCTGCGGCCCTGGACCTACCAGCTCGGCGCGTCGTACAAATTCTGAACCCCGGGGGCGCCAGGACCGGCCCGCGCGGCTGGTCCTAAACTCGCCCCATGGATTCCGCAGCGACGCCGCTTCTGCTCGCCTTCGACACCTCGACCGAGCGCCTGGCCGCGGGCCTGCAGCGCGTCGGCGGCGAGCCCTTGACCTACGACGGCGTCGGCGGCGCGCTCGCGTCGACGGCGCTGCTGCCGCGGCTGCGCGACTTGCTGGAGCGCGCCGGCACCGACTGGAGCGGCCTGAGCGCGATCGCCTTCGGCGTCGGGCCCGGCGCTTTCACCGGGCTGCGCACCGCCTGCTCGGTGGCGCAGGGTCTGGGCTTCGGGCTCGGGCTGCCGCTGCTGCCGATCGACAGCCTGCTCATCGTCGCCGAGGACGCGCGCCTACAGGCCGGCGCGACCGATTTCGAGGTCGGCGTGGCGATGGACGCGCGCATGGACGAGAGCTATGCCGCCCGTTACCGCTGCCGCGGCGGGCGCTGGGAAGTGATCGACGCCCCCGCGCTCTACGACCTCGACGCGCTCGCCGCAGCCTGGGCCGGCGCGGCGCCCGACGCCTGGGCCGGATCGGCGCTGGCCGCGTTCGGCGAACGGCTGAACCTGCCGCCTGCCGCCTGGCGACTGACGTCCGAACGCGACCGCGCCGGCGCGCTGCTGCGTCTGGCCGGCCAGGCGGCGGCGGCCGGCGCCGGGATCGACGCCGCCGCGGCCTTGCCGCTGTACCTGCGCGACAAGGTGGCTCTGACCACCGCCGAGCGCGCCGAGCAGGCGGCGCAGAAGGCGCGGGCCACGGCAGCACACGAAGGTGCCGCAACGCGATGAGCGCACAACCGCAGCCCGGCGCCGCTTGCCGGCCGATGACGCTGCACGACCTCGACGCGGTCGTCGCGATCGAGACCCGCGCCTACGAGTTTCCCTGGACGCGGGGCAATTTCATCGATTCGCTCGCCGCCGGCTATCTCGCCGAGAGACTCGAAGGCCCGACGGGCGAGACGATCGGCTACTTCGTCGCGATGCCCGGGGTCGACGAACTGCATCTGCTGAACATCACGGTCGCGCCGGCGCTGCAGGGCCGCGGCCATGGCGGCCTGCTGCTGGGCGAGGTCGTGCAGCGCGCGCGGGCGCTGCACCTGGGCGCCATCTGGCTCGAGGTGCGCGCCAGCAACGAGCGCGCGCACCGCCTGTACCGCCGCCACGGCTATGTCGAGATCGGCCTGCGGCGCGGCTATTACCCGGCCGCAGGGCGGCGCGAGGATGCGGTGGTGATGAAGCTCGCGCTGGCCGCCGCCGACGGGGCCGGCGCGTGAGCTGGACCGAACGCCAGCGCGCGCTGCTCGGCGCGATGGGGCTGCGCGTCTGGGGCGAGACAGCCCCCGAGCACGCGCTTGCCACGTCCGATGCCGGGCTCGAGGACGCGGCGGCGCCGGCATCGCCATCCGATCCCGACCCGGCGCCGCCGCGCCCAGCGGCGCCCGAGCGCCGCCGCGCGCCTGCGCCGCAGGCCGATGCCGCATCGCCGCCGCCACGCGCCTCGCCGGCGATCGACCTCGGCGCCGTTGCCGCGATGGAATGGCCGGCGCTGCGCGAGGCCGTCGCCGCCTGCCGCGCCTGCGATCTGTGCCAGACGCGCACGCAGACCGTGTTCGGCGTCGGCCATGCGCGCGCGCATTGGATGGTCGTCGGCGAGGCGCCGGGCGAGCAGGAGGACCGCCAGGGCGAGCCCTTCGTCGGCGCCGCCGGCCAGTTGCTCGACCGCATGCTCGCGGCGCTGCAGCTCAGCCGCGCGGACGATGGCGACGCCGCGAGCCGGGTCTACATCGCCAACACGCTCAAATGCCGGCCGCCGCGCAACCGCAACCCCAGCGCCGAGGAACTGCACGCCTGCGAGCCTTTCCTGGTGCGCCAGATCGAGCTGCTGCGCCCACGCATCATCCTGGCGATGGGTCGCTTCGCGGTGCAGGCGCTGCTGCGCAGCGACGAGCCGGTGGGCAAGCTGCGCGGCCGCGTCCACCGCTACCAGGGCGTGCCGCTCGTCGTGACTTATCACCCGGCCTATCTGCTGCGCAACCTGCCCGACAAGGCGCGGGCCTGGGAGGATCTTTGCCTGGCGGCGGGTGTGGCCGAAGCCGCGGCGGAGGCCGCCGGCTGAACCGCGGTCATCCGTCGGCCAGTCCGTCAGCCCGTCAGTCCGCCTTCGCCGGCTTCGCGGGTTTCTGCGGCCGCTTCCAGCCCGACAGGCTGGCCTGCCGCGCCCGCGCCACGGTGAGCTGGCCGGCAGGGGCATCGCGGCCTATCGTCGACCCGGCACCTATCGTCGCGCCGTCGCCGATCGTGATCGGTGCGACGAGCACGCAGTTGCTGCCGACATGGACGTCGTTGCCGATGACGGTGCGGTGCTTGTTCGCGCCGTCGTAGTTCGCGGTGATGCTGCCGGCGCCGTAGTTGACGCGCTCGCCCACCGTCGCGTCGCCGAGGTAGGCCAGGTGGTTGGCCTTGGCGCCGGCGGCCAGCGTCGAGTTCTTCACTTCGACGAAGTTGCCGATATGCACCGCGGCACCGAGATCGGCGCCCGGGCGCAGCCGCGCGAAGGGGCCGATCAGCGCGCCGGCGCCGACCTGCGCGCCGTCGATATGCGTGTACGGGTGGATCACCGCGCCGGCCTCGATGCGCGCGTCCTTGATGCAGCAATGCGCGCCGACGCGCACGCCGTCGCCGAGCGTGACCTGGCCCTCGAAGAGGCAGCCGAAGTCGATCTCGACGTCGCTGCCGCAGGCCAGCGTGCCGCGCAGGTCGAAGCGCGCCGGGTCGGCCATGCGCACGCCGGCCTCCATCAGCGTCTCGGCGCGCATGCGCTGCAGCCGGCGCTCGAGGTCGGCGAGCTGCACGGGGCTGTTCACGCCCAGCACCTCGGTCTCGCTGGGCGCGGCGCTGCCGACGACGGCCACGCCCTCGGCCACCGCCATCGCGACGATGTCGGTGAGATAGAACTCGCGCTGCGCGTTGTCGTCGCGCAGCGCCATCACCCAGCGCTTGAGCAGCCGCGTCGGCGCGGCCATGATGCCGGTGTAGATCTCGCGGATCTCGCGCTGCGCCGGGGTGGCGTCCTTGTGCTCGACGATGGCGCGGATGGCGCCACCTTCGCGCACGATGCGGCCATAGCCGCTGGCGTCGGCGAGCTCGATCGTCAGCAGTGCGAGCCGCTCACCGCCGCAGGCGTCGACGAGCGCGCGCGCCGTTCCGGTGCGGATCAGCGGCACGTCGCCGTTGAGGATCAGCGTCACCGCGTTGGCGTCGGCTAGCGCCGGCACCGTCTGCTGCACGGCGTGGCCGGTGCCGAGCTGCGGCATCTGGCGCACGCAGACGATGCCGGGCGCGTTCGGCGGTGCCGCCACCGCGGCCTCGACCTCGGCCGCGCCATGGCCGGTGACGACGACGGTGCGCGCCGCGCCGAGGCCGGCGCCGGCGTTCAGCACATGCTGCAGCAGACTCACGCCGGCCAGCCGGTGCAGCACCTTGGGCAGCGCCGACTTCATGCGGGTGCCCTTGCCCGCGGCCATGATCACGACGTTGACTGTCATGCCGATTCCCGAGTCGAAAGACCCGATTATCGGCGGCCCCCCACCGGCCCAGAGGGGTCAGGGCTGGACGACGACCTCGACGCGGTGCGGATTCTTGCTCGGCGGGTTCGGGAATCCGGTGAGCGCGGCGTCGAACATCGCCGTCATCAGCGGGCCGTTCATGGAGCGGTTGCCTTCGCTGGTCGCACGCACCTCGTACAGCGGCTTGCCGCTGGCGCGCTCGCGGATCAGCAGGCCGACCTGGCGCTCGAAGCGCGGCATGTAGTCATAGCGCCAGCCCAGGCCCCAGCGCGGGCCCATCCAGGGGCCGTAGCCCCAGTAGCCGAAGCCGCCGCGCCACCAGAACGGGTCGTCCCAGGGCGCGATGATGAGGCGGCCGTCGCTGGCGCCGACCTGGATCAGGTACTCGGGCTGCTGGCCCGCCGCGACGGCGCTGAATCCGGCCTTGGACAGGGCCGCCGCGGCGCTCACCTCGATGGCCTGCGTCTGCGCGGCGTCGCTCTGCTGCGAGGGCAGGCGGTCGAAGGCATAGCTGCCGGGCTTGTTCGCCGCCGGCCAGGCGCCGAAGCTGGTGACGTCGGCGGCGATCGTCGCCAGGCCGGCGCAGGCGGCCAGCAGCACCGCGGCCGCGCCGAGTGCGGCGCCCATCGCCCATCTGCGTGTCGTCGTCGTCTTCATCATCATTCAATCCTCCGTCTTCAGGGGACGGTCGAAACGGATTTCGGCCGTGTCGCTGCAGGGTTCGTCGTCGAAGGCGATGTCACCGCCGCGATCGGCGACGCCTGTGGCCTTGACTTGCGTGAAGGGGTAGAGGTTCCGGTCCATCAGGTGACTCGGCACGACCTGGCCCATCGCGCGCAGCATGTTGTCGCTGCGGCCAGGGTACTGGCGCTCCCAGTCGCGCAGCATCGCCTTGACCTGCACGCGCTGCAGGTGGTCCTGGTTGCCGCACAGCGTGCAGGGGATGATGGGGAAGGCGCGGTGCGCGGCCCAGCGCTCGAGGTCGGTCTCGGCGACATAGGCCAGCGGCCGGATGACGACGTTGCGGCCGTCGTCGCTGACGAGCTTGGGTGGCATGCCCTTCATGCGGCCGCCGAAGAACATGTTCATCAGCAGCGTGACGATCATGTCGTCGCGGTGGTGGCCGAGCGCGATCTTCGTCGCGCCGATCTCGCCGGCGACGCGGTAGAGGATGCCGCGGCGCAGCCGCGAGCACAGGCTGCACATCGTCTGGCCCTCGGGGATCAGGCTCTTGACGATCGAATAGGTGTCCTGCTCCTCGATGCGGAACGGCACGCCGCGCGATTCGAGATAGGCCGGCAGGACGTCGGCCGGGAAGCCGGGCTGCTTCTGGTCGAGGTTGACGGCGACGAGCTCGAAATCGATCGGCGCGCGCTCGCGCAGCGACAGCAGGATGTCGAGCAGCGCATAGCTGTCCTTGCCGCCCGACAGGCAGACCATGACCCGGTCGCCGGCCTCGATCATGTGGTAGTCGGTGATGGCCTGGCCGACCTGGCGGTGCAGCCGCTTGCTGAGCTTGTTGATCTCGAATGCGGCGCGGCGCAGATCGGGGGTCTCGGGCGCGTTCATGCCGCGGCCCCCTTGACGCGGAAGACCTCGACGCCGACGGCTTCGCAGTCGGGGTAGACATCGGGCTTGGCCGTCGAGACGCGCGCGGCGCGCACCTGGGGGTGCGCGAGCATCAGCGCCAGCACATCGTCGGCCAGCGTCTCTTGCAGATGGATGTGGCCGCGGCCGACGCGCTCCATGATCGTGCGGCGGATGAAGTCGTAGTCCAGCACCTCGTCGAGCTTGTCCGCCTTCGGTGTCGAGACCGCCAACGGCACGTAAAGATCGACGTTGATGAGTACCCGTTGTTCGCCGCGCTTTTCGAAATCGTGCACGCCGATGTTGATCCAGACCTCGTATTCGCGCAGGAACAGGCGCCGGCAGTCGATCAGGCTGGGGTGGTTGAGCAGGCTTTGCATCACGGGGCTTTCGGTTCGCGGGCGAGGAACATCACGTCGCGGGGCTGGGGCTGGAGGTGCTGACCGCCGTCGACGAGCAGCGTCGTGCCGGTGACCGCGGGCGACGTCAGCAGATAGTGCACCGCGCGCGCGATGTCCTGGGGCGTCGAGCCGCGCCGCAGCGGCGTCATGCGGTGCGCGGCGTCGAACTCGGCATCGCTCATCGCGCCCGAGAGCAGCGTCACGCCGGGTGCCACGCCGCACACGCGCAGCCGCGGCGCCAGCGCCTGCGCCAGCAACGTCGTCGCCGCCTCGAGCGCGGCCTTGGACAGGGTGTACGAGAGGTAATCGGGGTTCGGGTTCCAGAGCTTCTGGTCGAGCAGGTTGACGACGCAGCCGCCGGCCTCGCCGACGCGCGCATGCAGCGCCCGCGCGAGCAGGATCGCGGGGGCGACGTTGACGCGCCAATGGGCGTCGAGGTTGGCGCCGCGGAAGCTCGCGACATCGTCGTACTCGAACAGCGAGGCGTTGTTGACGACGGCGTCGACGCGGCCGAAATCGGCCTGCACGGCGGGCAGCAGCGCCTCGCATTGCGACTCGTCGGCGAGGTCGGCGGCGTAGGCGCGCGCGCTGCCGCCGGCCGAAGCGATTTCGGCCACGAGCGCCGCGGCGTCTTCATGCGAATGCCGGTGATGGATGGCGACGCGCCAGCCCTGGGCCGCGAGCGCGGCGGCGATCGCGGCGCCGATGCGCTGGGCGGCGCCGGTGACGAGGACTACGGGGGCGGTTTGCATCGTTCCTACAATGCCGGCCATGGAATCGACCGGGGCCGAGAGTTTATCGGCGCAGCCCTCGGGGCCGCTGTCGGAGGGCTTGGCCACGCGCATCGCCTCGGCGATCCGCGATGCCGGCGGCTGGCTGCCCTTCGACCGCTACATGGCGATCGCGCTCTACGAGCCGGGGCTGGGCTATTACGCGCGGCCGCATCAAAGCAGCGCGCGCCAGTTCGGCCGCGGGCCCGCGTCGGGCAGCGATTTCGTCACCGCGCCCGAGCTCACGCCGCTGTTCGGCCGCACCCTGGCGCGCCAGGTCGCGCAGGCGCTGCACGCGGCGAGCGCCGACACCGTGACCGAGTTCGGCGCCGGCTCGGGCGCGCTGGCGGCGCAACTGCTCGAGGCGCTGGGCGAGCGTGTGCGGCGCTACGCCATCGTCGAGGTCTCGGGCGCGCTGCGCGCGGCGCAGGCCGAGCGGCTGGCGCGCTGGGCCGACCGCGTCGTCTGGCTCGACGCCTGGCCCGCAGCGATCACCGGCGTCGTCGTCGGCAACGAGGTGCTCGACGCGATGCCGGTGCAGCTGCTGCATTGGGACGGTGCGCAATGGTTCGAGCGCGGCGTCGCGGCCGTGGGCGATCGCGATGGCGGCGGCTGGGCCTGGGCCGACCGGCCGACCGCGCTGCGCCCGCCCATCGAGGTCGACTGGCCCGCCGGCAGCGTCACCGAGATCCACCCGCAGGCCACGGCCTGGGTGCGCGAACTCGCGCGCCGGCTCGAACGCGGCGCCGCGCTGCTGATCGACTACGGCTTCCCGGAATCCGAGTACTACCTCGGGCAGCGCAGCGGCGGCACCCTGATGTGCCACCGCGGCCACCGCGCCGACACCGACCCGCTGGCCGATGCGGGCGCCAAGGACATCACGGCCCATGTCGACTTCACCGCCATCGCGCTGGCGGCGCAGGAGGCCGGCATGAACGTCGTCGGCTACACCTCGCAGGCGCGCTTCCTCATCAACTGCGGCCTGCTCGACATGTTGCAAGGTGCCGATGCGCGCGCCGCCGCGGCGGCGCAGATGCTGATCGGCGAGCACGAGATGGGCGAGCTCTTCAAGGTGCTGGCGCTGGCGCGCGGTCTGCCGGGATTCGATCCGCTGGGTTTCGTCGCGGGCGACCGCACGCACCGGCTCTAGGGCGGCAAGCGATGCGCTGGTTCCTGATCTTCATGCTCGCCTGCCTGCTGTTCAACGGCCTGGCGCCCTGGTTGCGCCGCATCGGGCTCGGCCGCGTGCCGGGCGACTTCAAGCTGCGCATCGGCGGCCGCGACTGGCATTTCCCGCTCGGCAGTTCGCTGATCCTCAGCGTGGCGATGATGCTGCTGGCGCGCTGGCTGTGAGCAGCGCGGCCTCGACCGCGCGCACGCGCGCTTCGTGCACGAGGTGGCCGATCTGCGGCCCCTTCGCGCCTGCCGCGACGGCCGCCGCGGCGATGGCGCCGGTGTCGATGCCCCGCGCTGCCGCGAGCAGCGGCGGCAGCCGCAGCGCCGGTTCGTAGGGCCGATCGGCGAGACCGGCGCGGCCGCGCGCGTCGCACTCGCAGGCCTGCAGCAGGGCGGTGTAGCGCTCGGGCCGGCGCAGCGCGTCGCAGCGCTCGAACAAGCGCACCAGCGCCGCCGCGCCGAGCGCGCCGCTGCCATGCACATGCCCATGCTCGCGCGCCACGACGTCGGCGAGTTCGCGGCATTCGTTGGGCACGCGCAGCCGCTCGGCCAGCGCCGCGGCGAGGCGCGCGCTGCGGCCCTCGTGGCCGCGGTGGCGCGGCAGCTCGGCCGCCGGCGTCGTGCCCTTGCCGAGGTCGTGGCACAGGCAGGCCCAGCGCACGGCCAGCGGGGCCTCGAGCGCCGCCGCCATGTCGAGCACCAGCATCAGGTGCACGCCGGTGTCGATCTCGGGATGATGCTCGGGGGGCTGCGGCACGCCCCACAGCCGGTCGACCTCGGGCAGCAGCCGCGCCAGCGCGCCGCAGCCGCGCAGCACCTCGAACATGCGACTGGGCCGGCGCGCCATCAGCCCGCGCGCGAGTTCCTGCCAGACGCGCTCGCTCACGAGCGCGTCGACCTCGCCGGCGTCGACCATCGCGCGCAGCAGCGCCTGCGTCTCGGGCGCGAGCGTGAAGTCGGTGAAGCGCGCCGCCAGCCGCGCCACGCGCAGCAAGCGCACCGGATCCTCGACGAAGGCCGCCGAGACATGGCGCAGCAGCCGGCGCCGCAGGTCGCCTTGGCCGTCGTAGGGATCGATCAGCGTGCCGTCGGCAGCCTGCGCGATGGCATTGATCGTCAGGTCGCGCCGCGCCAGGTCCTGTTCGAGCGTGACCTCGGGTGCGGTGTGGAAGGTGAAGCCGTGGTAGCCGCGGCCGCTCTTGCGCTCGGTGCGCGCGAGCGCGACCTCCTCGCCGCTGGCCGGGTCGATGAAGACCGGGAAACCCTTGCCCACCGGCCGGTAGCCGAGCGCGAGCATCTGCTCCGGCGTCGCGCCGACGGCGACCCAGTCGCGGTCGGCCGCCGGCAGGCCGAGCAGCGCATCGCGCACGGCGCCGCCGACGACGTACAAATCCATCAGCGGTGCTTGCGGTAGGGCTCGTCGAAGTCGAGGAAATCGTGCTCGGCGAGCGCATCGGCAATCCAGGCCGCGACGCCGGGCGCGGCGGCGACATGGTCGATGTAGGTCCGCGTCGTCGCCGGCATCGGCAGGCCGTAGGTGCGCAGCCGCATGCACACCGGCGCGTACATCGCGTCGGCGGCGCAGAACTCGCCGAACAGGAAGGGCCCGCCGCTGGCCAGCAGCGCCTCGGCCCACATGACCTCAATGCGCACCATGTCGGCACGCACCTCGGGCTGTTCGTCCCAGACGCGCTCGCCGACCTCGCACAGATCGGCCTCGATGTTCATCGGGCAATGCGTGCGCAGCGCGGCGAAGCCCGAGTGCATCTCGGCGGCGATGCTGCGGGCGCGGGCGCGCTGCTGGATGTCCTCGGGCCAGACGCCGCGGCCGGGGAACTTGTCGTGCAGGTACTCGTTGATCGCCATCGTGTCCCAGACCGAGAAATGGTCGTCGACGAGCACCGGCACCTCGCCCGCCGGGCTGTGATGGGCGACGGTGCGCTTGAACAGCGAATGCGCGTCGAAATCGAGGCGCAGCTTGACCTCCTCGAAATGGATGCCGAGCTGGCGCATCAGCACCCAGGGGCGCATCGACCAGGACGAGTAGTTCTTGTTGCCTATCACGAGCTGCATGGCGGTCTCCGGCTTGCGCATGTGCCCGATGCTAAGTCGTTATGCGCCACCGGCGCGCGCGCGCCAGCGATCGAAGCGCGTGCAGTCGTCCAGCGAGGCGAGATAGCGCGGCGCGACGGCCTCGAGCGCGGCCGCGTCGATGCCGAGATCGCCGAGCCCCGGCAGCGCGCCACTGCCGACATTGGGCCTGCGCATCGAATCGAGGTTGTCGCGCGAGAGCAGCGGCGTGCCGGGCAGGCATTCCATCGCCAGCGCCTGCAGCCTGCCGAGCGCCAGAGGCAGCGGCAGCTGCGGCCGCTCGTGCCCCGACCAGCGCCCGGCCAGCGTGACCAGCTGCGAGAGCGTGTAGACCGTCGGGCCGACGCATTCGTAGGTGTGGCCGATGGTCGCGTCGTCGGCGATGCAGCGCACGATCGCCGCTGCGACATCCTCGACCCAGACCGGTTGGAAGCGCGCATCGCCGCCGGCCAGCGGCAGCAGCGGCGCGATCGCCTGCAGCTCGGCGAAGAGGTTGAGGAAACGGTCACCGGCGCCGAAGATCACCGACGGCCGCAGCAGCGTCAGATCGAGTCCGGCGGCGGTGAGCACCGCTTCGCCCTCGGTCTTGCTGCGCAGATAGTTCGACGGCGCATCGGCGCCGACTCCGATCGCGCTGACATGCACCAGCCGCCGCACGCCCGCGGCGCGGCAGGCGGCGGCCAGTCGTCGCGGCAGCTCGACATGGACGCGCTCGAAGGCCGAGCGGCTGCCGTGGAGGATGGCGATCAGGTTGATCACCGCGCCGGCGCCGGCGACCAGCCGCGCCAGCGTCGCGTCGTCGTGGACGTCGGCGGTGACGACGTCGACGCAGGGCAGCGAGCGCACGCTGTCGCCGTGACGATCCTGCCGCGTCGGCACGACGAGGCGGGTGCTGGCGCTGCGCTCGGCCAGCGCCTCGCAGCAGGCGCGGCCGACGAAGCCGCTGCCGCCGAGGACGAGGATGCGGTCGGGCTTCATGGCTGATCGTCGGTGGCGGCTGCGGCCGCACCCGCTGCGATCGCCAGGCTGGCGCCGAGGCGCGAACGCAGAGTCGGCGTCGGCGTGATGCCGAGCCGGGTGGCGTAGTAGAGGCTGTTCACGAGCACCTTCTTGACGTAGTCGCGGGTTTCGCTGAAGGGGATGGTCTCGGTCCAGGCGGCCGGGTCCATGGCTTCGACGCCGTCGCGCCAGCGCCGCGGCCGGCCGGGGCCGGCGTTGTAGGCGGCGGCGGCCAGCGGCAGCGAGCCGCCGAAGCCGTCGAGCACGCGCTTGAAGTAGGCCGCGCCGAGCAGCAGGTTGGTGTCGCGGTCGGCGAGCATCGAGTTCTGGAACGGCACGCCCAGGCGCCGCGCCGTGATGCGCGCGGTATCGGGCATCAGCTGCATCAGGCCGGTGGCGCCGACGCCCGAGCGGGTGTCGACGACGAAGCGCGATTCCTGGCGCATCAGCCCGTAGAGCACGGCCGCGTCGACGCCGGCGGCGCGCGCCTGCGCGAGCACCGCGTCGTGGAACGGCATCGGGTAGCGCTGCGCGAGGTCGACCTCGGCGCGCGTGCGGTCGCTGGTGCTGATGCAGCGGTCCCAGACCTCGCGCTCGCAGGCCCAGGCGGCGGCGGCCAGCAGTTCGCGCTCGGGCATGCCGCGCAGCGTGAAGTTCCATTCGCGCACGCCCTCGCTGCGCAGGCCCAGCGCGATCAGCTGCAGCGCCCGGCCCAGCCCCGGGTTGCCGCGCACGGCGGCGACCTCGGCCGCCGACAGCGCGGCCGGCGCCGGCGGCGGCGGGTCGCCGCGGCCGAGTTCCTCGCCGGCGAGGCGGCCGTAGAAGTCGGGCCGCTCGGCGATCGTCGCCAGCGCCGCCCGCGCGCGCTCGCGCTGCGCGTCGCCGCTGGCGCCGCCGGCGGCCAGCGCGCGCTGCGCCTGGGCATCCCAATAGACCCAGGTCGATTCGGCCTGCAGCGTCGGCGTCATCGCCGCGATCGCGCGGCGGATGAGCGTCCAGCGCTGGTGCTCGCCGTCGCCCTCGCGCAGCGCGGCGCGCACCTGCCAGGCGAGCAGGTCGTCGCTCCAGGGCGTGGCCTCGTGCTGGCGATGGGCGCCGTCCCACAGATGCCAGGCGCGGCGCGCGTCGCCGGCGGCACGCGGCAGCTGGCGCATCGCCGCCTGCTTGCCGATCTGCGCCCAGGCGGTGGCGGTCGTGGCCGGGCCCAGGCGGCGCGACCAGCTCCGGCCGAGCTGCGCCGCGGCGGCGTCGGGGTCGGTCTGGGCCAGCCGCATCAGCGCCAGCAGGCCCAGCTCGCGGCCGCTGGCGCCGCCGGCGGGGCGCTTCTGTTTCAGGTAGCGCAGGGGATCGACGAACAGCGAGGCCACCGCGTGCGCCTCGTCGGCGCCGATCAGCTCGGCCGCGGCGCGCGCCATCGCCAGATGCCTGAACTCGAGATGGCGCACGGCCGCGGCCCAGGCCTCGTCGGCGTCGATGCGGTGCCTTGCGTAGAGATCGATCCCGAGCAGGTGGCAGCCGTCGTCGACCTCGTGCTGCGCGGCCCAGGCCTCGCGCGCCGCGACGCCGACGTCGCGGCCGTCCTGCAGCAGCGCCTCCATCGCATAGCAGCTGACCTCGCGGTCGTCGTCCATGCGGAAGCGCGCGTACTCGGCGCGCACGTTGGCCCAGTCGCGCCGCTTGCCGAGCACGAGCAGCCAGTCGTTGCGCAGCCGATCCAGGACGTAGGTGCCGGGCCAGCGCGCCGCGAAGGCGTCGAACTCGGATTGCTGGGCCTGGTCGAGCCGGTTCGACAGCTCCCAGTATTCGACCCACATCGCCAGCGGATGCGGCGGGTTCTCCACGGCGGCGCGCGCCGCGGCGAGTGCCGGTGCGTCCTTGCGCCGCAGCGCCTCGCGGGCCTGGACGATGAGGTCGTCGCCGGTCTGGGCGCGCGGTGCTGCAGCGGGCAGCGCCAGTATCAGCGCGAGCGCGAACTGGCCGAGGAAACGGGGGATGGCCATGGACCGAATTTAGCGCACGCGGCGTCGGGGCACCGCCTTGGCCGCACGCGCCGCACGCGCGCCCAGCGCGGCCTGGATCGCCAGCCGCGCCCAGGGCTCCATCAGCGCCGGTGATTCGAGCGCGTCGGCCGGCGCCGACCAGTAGCTCAGCGCCACCGCCTGTCTGGCGGCGTCGTAGACGAAGGGTTCGCAGCCGGCGGCGGCGAAGCGCTCGCGCGTGCGATCGTCGACCTTGAGGTAGAAGCGGCCGCCGGCGACGATGGCGATGAACAGCTCGTCGACGTAGTAGCCCCAGCCGCCGAACATGCGCTTGACGCGCACGGCGCCCAGTGGCGCCAGCAGCTCCGTGCAATGGTCGACGAGGGCGGGCGTGGCCATGGCCCGACAATAGCGGCATGAGCCTGCCCATGCCACCCCTGGAACCCTCGCGCGACAAGAAGGTGCTGCGGCGCCAGCTGCAGGCCGAACGCCAGTCGCTCATCGACCGCCATCGCCGTGCGATGCATCTGCAGGAGGTGTTGCGCGTCTGGCTCGTGGGGCGCGACGACCAGGCCATCGGCGCCTACTGGCCGATCAAGGGCGAGTTCGACGCGTTGCCGGCGCTGTTCCGCTGGAGCGAGGCGCACGACGATCGCCGCATCGGCCTGCCGGTGATGAACAAGGCGAGCAAGCAACTCACCTTCCAGGTCTGGTACCCGGGCTGCGAGATGGAGGACGATGCCTACGGCATCCCCAAGCCCAAGGACACGCCGACGTTCACGCCGACGCTGCTCGTCGTGCCCTGTGTCGGCTACGGACCCAGGGGGCTGCGTCTGGGCTACGGCGGTGGCTTCTACGACCGCACGCTGGCGGCGCTGTCGCCGCGGCCGACCACCGTCGGACTGGCCTACAGCAACGGCTACGTGCCCTGGCTCGAGGCCGAGGCGCACGACGTCCCGCTGGACGCCGTGCTGACCGAGGAGGGAGTGGCCTGGGAGGCACCCCCGCGCGCGACTTGACTTAGAAGCGCAGACCGACGCCGATGCTGGCGAGCAGCGGGTCGACCTTGAACTTGCCCTTGTCGGCGCTGCTGACGTAGACCTCGGTGCCGATCTGCACCTTCTTCACGTCGACGTTGAGCTGCCAGCCGCCGCCCAGCGGCACGTCGAAGCCGGCCTGCGCGGCCAGGCCGTAGCTGCTGTGCTTGAGGCCGACGGCGCCGCCCAGGATGTTGACGGCCGAGATGTTCGTGTAATTCACGCCGACGCCGAGATAGGGCTTGAAGCCCGGGATGCCGGTGAAGTGGTACTGCGCCAGCAACGTCGGCGGCAGATGCTTGAAGGTGCCGATCGCGGCGCCGTTCGAATACACCGTCTGCTTCTGCGGATAGGTCAGCACCAGTTCGGTCGCGAAATTCGGCGTCACGAAATAGCTGATGTCGAATTCGGGAAACGTCTTGTTGTCGATCGTCAGGCCCAGGCCCGTCGAATCCTTGTTCGCCGAATGCAGATTCGTCGCGCGCAGGCGCACGAGCCACGAGCCGGCGTCGTTGCCCTGGGCTTGCACGGCAGGCGCTGCGAGCGCCAGAGCGAGAGTCGCAAATCCAATCAGTTTCTTCATGTGAATCTCCGGTAATTCAGGATAGGGGCTCGATCAGCCACGACCCATTGCACTACCGGAATTCACTGCCTGGATTGCGCCGAGCCTCGCGCTTGCGGGGCGTTTGACTCAGGTCAAACCCGCAGGCCGTGGTTGTTGCGCCGCAGCATCACCAAGCCCGAGGCGCTTGCAGATCTCGAGCACCAGGGCCGACTGGTTGAGCGCGTAGAAATGCAGCGCCGGCACGCCCCCGGCGATCAGGCGCTCGCACAGGCCGGTGACGACGTCGAGGCCGAAGGCGCGGATCGACGCCGTGTCGTCCATATAACCTTCCATCTTCAGCGCCACCCAGCGCGGGATGTCGATGCCATCGCGCGCGGCGATCTGCGCGATGCGGCCGAAATTGTGGAACGGCATGATGCCGGGGACGATCGGCACCTCGACGCCGAGCTTGCGCACTTCGGCGACGAAGTGGAAGTAGGACTCGGGATTGAAGAAGAACTGGGTGATCGCGGCGTCGGCGCCGGCTTTCACCTTCGCAGCGAAATGCTCGAGGTCGCGGTGCACGTAACGCTGCTGCGGGTGGTACTCGGGGTAGGCCGCGACCTCGATCGTCCAGTCGCCGCCCTGGTGCTTGCGGATGTACTCGATGAGCTCGCTGGCGTAGCGGAACTCGCCCGCCGTCGCCATGCCGCTGGGCAGGTCGCCGCGCAGCGCGACGAGCCGGCTGATGCCCTGCGCGCGGTAGGTCGCGAGGATCTCCGAGATGCCGGCCCTCGTGCTGCCGACGCACGAGAGATGCGGCGCCGCCTCGTAGCCCATCGCCGCGATCTGCTGCACCGTCGCCAGCGTCTTGTCGCGCGTGCTGCCGCCGGCGCCGTAGGTGACGCTGAAGAACTCGGGATCGAGCACCGCCAGCTCGCGCACCACGGTCACCAGCTTTTCGCTGCCGACCGGGGTGTTGGGCGGGAAGAACTCGACGCTGACGGGGACGATGCGGCTCATCCGCGCCTCAGTAGCGGTAGGTATCGGGCTTGTACGGGCCGGCCTTCGGCACGCCGATGTACGCCGCCTGCTCGTCGCTGAGTTCGGTCAGCATCGCGCCGACCTTCTTCAGGTGCAGACGCGCGACCTTCTCGTCGAGATGCTTGGGCAGCACGTAGACCTTGCCCTGCTCGTAGTAGTCGCTGTGCGTGTACAGCTCGATCTGCGCGATCGTCTGGTTCGCGAACGACGAGCTCATCACGAAGCTCGGGTGGCCGGTGCCGCAGCCCAGGTTCACGAGCCGGCCCTTGGCGAGCAGGATGATGCGCTTGCCGTCGGGGAAGATCACATGGTCGACCTGCGGCTTGATCTCGTCCCAGGTGCAGTCGGCGAGCTGCGCGACGTCGATCTCGTTGTCGAAATGCCCGATGTTGCAGACGATGGCCTGGTCCTTCATCGCCGCCATGTGCGCGCGCGTGATGACGTTGCGGTTGCCGGTGCAGGTGACGAAGATGTCGGCCTTGTCGGCGGCGTATTCCATCGTCACGACCTTGTAGCCCTCCATCGCCGCCTGCAGCGCGTTGATGGGATCGATCTCGGTCACCCAGACCTGGGCCGAGAGCGCGCGCAGCGCCTGCGCGCTGCCCTTGCCGACATCGCCGTAGCCGGCGACGCAGGCGACCTTGCCGGCGACCATCACGTCGGTGGCGCGCTTGATCGCGTCGACGAGGCTCTCGCGGCAGCCGTAGAGGTTGTCGAACTTGCTCTTCGTCACCGAATCGTTGACGTTGATGGCGCGGAACATCAGCGTGCCCTTGGCCGACATCTCCTTGAGGCGGTGCACGCCGGTCGTCGTCTCCTCGGTGACGCCGATGATCTGCGCGCCCTTGCGGCTGTACCAGGTGGCGTCGAGCGCGAGCTTGGCCTTGATCGCGGCGTAGAGGATGGTCTCCTCCTCGCTCGTCGGGTTGGCGAGCACCGAGGCGTCGGTCTCGGCGCGCTTGCCCAGGTGCATCAGCAGCGTCGCGTCGCCGCCGTCGTCGAGGATCATGTTCGGGCCCTCGCCCTCGGCGCCCTTGCCGCCGAATTCGAAGATGCGGTGCGTGTAGTCCCAGTAGTCGACCAGCGTCTCGCCCTTGTAGGCGAACACCGGCGTGCCCTTGACGGCGAGCGCGGCGGCCGCATGGTCCTGGGTGCTGAAGATGTTGCACGAGGCCCAACGCACCTGCGCGCCCAGCGCCTGCAGCGTCTCGACGAGCACGGCGGTCTGGATCGTCATGTGCAGGCTGCCGGCGATGCGTGCGCCGGCCAGCGGTTGCTTGGCCGCGAATTCCTCGCGGATCGCCATCAGACCGGGCATCTCGGTCTCGGCGATGCGGATTTCCTTGCGGCCCCAGTCGGCCAGTTCGAGGTTGGCGACGAGGTGGTTCGCGGCGGGCTTGAGGACGGCATTCATGTCGGGCTCCAGAGGTTGGGGCCTGCACGATGCGGCAGTGGGGAGAAACCACTCACCCGCGCACGACTCGTGCAGGTGAGCGCGGTTGCAGTAGAACCCGCCGAGCCTGGCCTTCGCGACGAAGGTTGCAACGCTCCTCGACAGGAGCCGCCATTCTAACCGCACGCCCCCCGCGTTCGGGGGGCGCGGATTCAGGAGCGCGCGATGTCCGGCGTGAATTCCTCCGCGGCGCCGGCGACCAGCGAGGCGCGGCCGACGAGCAGCGGATCGACGGCGCCGATGATCGCCGCGTCCTTGTTCGTGTACGGCAGGCGCTGCAGCAGATAGCGCATGGCGTTCAGGCGCGCGCGCTTCTTGCAATCGGACTTGATGACGGTCCACGGCGCGTCGGAGGTGTCGGTGTGGACGAACATCGCCTCCTTGGCCTGGGTGTACGAGTCCCATTTGTCGAGCGACGCGAGGTCGATCGGGCTCAGCTTCCACTGCTTGAGCGGATGCGCCTTGCGCTCCTTGAAGCGGCGCCGCTGCTCGGCGCGGCTGACCGAGAACCAGAACTTGAACAGCCGCACGCCCGAGCGCACGAGGTGGCGCTCGAACTCGGGCGTCTCGCGCAGGAACTCGTCGTATTCGGCATCGGTGCAGAAGCCCATCACGCGTTCGACGCCCGAGCGGTTGTACCAGCTGCGGTCGAAGAGCACGATCTCGCCGGCGGTCGGCAGATGCGAGATGTAGCGCTGGAAGTACCACTGGCCGCGCTCGACATCGCTGGGTTTTTCCAGCGCGACGACGCGCGCGCCGCGCGGGTTCAGGTGTTCCATCATGCGCTTGATGGTGCCGCCCTTGCCGGCGGCGTCGCGGCCCTCGAACAGGATGACGACGCGCTGGCCGGTCTCCTTGACCCAGGCCTGGAGCTTGAGCAATTCGACCTGCAGACGGTATTTCTGCTTCTCGTAATTGCGCCGCGACATCAGGTTCTTGTACGGATAGCCGCCCTCGCGCCAGTTCGGCATCAGCTCGCTGTCGGGGTCGACGCCGTTGGTCGCCAGCCGCGCGCGCTGCGTCAGCAGGCGGCGCAGCGCGCGCGCCTCGTCGGGCGAGGCGCCGGCGACGAGGGCGCGCAACTGCTGCAGCAACTCGTCGGGCGGCTCGGTGCCGGAGCGCGCGACGATGTCGCCGACGGCGAGCGAGCTCACCGCCTCGTGGCGCTCGGTGGCGCGCGCGGCGATGCCGCTCTCGATGCGCGCCGGCGTGCGCGTGTCCTGCACATCCCCGGACTTCGTCGTCCGGGCCGTCCGTGACGATCGCGGGGCAGCCTTGGCGGCGCGGCCGCGCGATGCGCGGTTCGGGGGGGTGGTGGGTTCCTTGGGCATGAACTTCGAAGATGACGTTTCGATGACGGTAAACATCGATGATGGTCAGCACAACCCTCCCGGGGATTGATCGCGATCAAGACCGCCGACGTCGCCCGGCATCCGGCGGCCACGGCACCGCCGCTCCGGAGCAGGAGCCTGACGCAACCCACGCTAACGGCTGGCTAACGCCGGGCTGCCTAGCCTGTGCGCTCCGCTTGTCAACGAGGATAGGAGCGCCCCATGAAGATCGTCCGATGGCTGGCCCTGCCCGTCGCCCTGGCCCTGGCGGCCTGCGGCGGCGGCGGCAGCAGCAGCAACCCCACCCCGCCACCGCCGCCCGCGAGCTATGCGCTGAGCGTCGGCATCACGAGTCCGGTGGCCGCCGGCGAGACCTTTACCTTCGGCCTGGGTGGCCAGCGCCTGGACATCGGCGCCGGCGGCGCGGCTTCGGCCTTCGCCCAGCCGCTGGCCGAGGGCAGCAGCTACAGCGTCAGCCAGCTCGCCGGGCCGCGCACCTGCACGCTGTCGGCCAATCACGTCGGCACGGTGGCCGGCCAGGCCGTCGCCGTCACCGCCGATTGCGGCACGCCGGTGGCCGCCGGCGCGCCCGGCGGCACGTTCTACGGCCCGGTGGGCGCCAGCGTCACGCTGCGCGACAACGGCGCCGACGATCTCGCGCTGACGATCGTCCTGGCCGCCGGCACCAGCGGTGCCTACGACCGCCGGGATTTCAGCTTCGCCACGCCGCTGCCCGGCGGCAGCGCCTACGCCGTGACCCTGCAGAGCGCGCCTGCGGGCCAGACCTGCCAGGTCTTCCGCGGCGCCGCCGGCACGGTGCCGGCGCCGACGGCGGTGGGCGTGGGCTGCGAGATCACCGACGACCTCGTCAGCCGCGGCAACGGCGCGACCGAGACGTCTTCGTACTACGAGAGCGCGACGCCGGTGATCGGCGGTGCCGCGGGGCCGATCGGCCGTACGACGCAGGGCTACGGCGAAGGTCGCTTCGTCGCCTTCGTCAGCTCGGCGGCGATCGCCGGCGCCAGCGGCCGGCACCGCCAGGTCTTCTGGCGCGACCGCATGACCGGCGTCACGCAACTCGTCAGCAGCGACGCCCAGGGCGCGGAAGGCAACGGTGACAGCGTCGCGCCGGCGATCTCGGCCGACGGGCTGACCGTGGCCTTCGAATCGACCGCCGGCAACCTCGTGCCCGGCGACACGAACGGCGTCAGCGATGTCTTCGTCTGGTCGGCCCTGGCGAGCGTGCCGGGCGTGCAGCGGGCGAGCGTCGGCGCCGGCGGCGTGCAGGCCGACGGCGGCAGTTTCGAGCCGACGCTGTCGGGCGACGGCCGCGTGATCGCGTTCTCGAGCGGCGCCGACAACCTCACGCCCGGGGTCTCGGGCACCTCGACCGTCAACGTCTACCGCCGCGACCTCGTCGCCGGCGTCAACACCCTCGTCAGCGCCGACGCCCGCGGCGCCGGGGTCGGTGGCCTGCGCCCGGCGCTGGCCGAGGACGGCCAGCGGCTGGCCTTCTGGTCCTACGCTGCCAACCTGGTCACCGGCGACAACAACGGCCTGTGGGACATCTTCGTCCACGACCAGGGCAGCGGTGCGATCACGCGCGTCAGCCTCGCCACCGGCGGCGGCGAGCGCAACCAGGGCAGCGAGAGCGCCAGCCGCGTCGTCGCCCCGGCGATCTCGGGCGACGGCCGCTGGGTCGCCTACGCGACCACCGCCAGCAACGTCGTCGCCGGCGACACGAACAACGCGCAGGATGTCTTCGTCGTCGACACCCGCGACGGCAGCGTCGTGCGCGCCAGCGTCGGCGCCGGCGGCCTGCAGGGCAACGGCGACAGCCCCGTCGGCCAGGGCGAGCGGGTGGCGCTGTCGTACGACGGGCGCTGGCTGGCCTACACGACGGCGGCCGACAACCTGGGCGTGGCCCGCGGCAACGTCGTGCTGCGCGACCTGCGCGCGGGCACGAACCAGGTCGTCACCCAGCTCACCGGCGCCTTCGTCGATGCGCCGGCGATCTCGCGCAGCGGCGCCTACGTCGTGCTGGGGGCTTCGCAGCCGCTGGACCTGCGCTACCCGGGCAGCGGCCTGTTCGCGCATTTCACCGGGGTCGCGCGGGCCTGGTGGTGGCTCGACCATTGAGCAGCGGCCGGCGCCCGCTAAGCTCGCAGCGCCGGCGCGCCGGCCAACCCCGAGATCCCGATGATCCAGGCCGACCCACCGCCGCATCTCCACCTGTTGCTGGCCGGCACGCCGATGCTCGCGGCCGCGCGGCCGCGGCCACCGCGGCCGCTCGCGCGGCTCGACGGTGCCCTGCTGGCCTGGCTGGCGCTCGAAGGGTCGACGCCGCGCGCGCGCCTGGCGGCGCTGCTGTGGCCCGCACACTCGGTGGAGGCGGCGCGCAATTCGCTGCGCCAGCGGCTGTTCAAATTGCGGCGGCAGCTCGGGGTCGAACTGATCGCCGGGGGCGAGATGCTGGCGCTGGCCGCGGGCGTCAGCCACGACCTCGACGACGCGGATTCGGTGCTCGGCGACGAGGACCTCGGCTTCGGAGCCGAGTTCGACGCCTGGCTGGCGCAGCAGCGCGAGCGCCGCCGCGCCCGGCTGGCGCAGTCGCTGGTCGAGCTGTGCGAGGGGGCCGAGCGCGTCGGTGACTGGCCCGACGCGATCGCGCAGGCCGGCGAACTGCTGGCGCTGTCGCCGCTGAGCGAGACGGCGCATGCGCGTCTGATCCGCCTGCATTACCTGGCCGGCGACCGCAGCGCGGCGCTGCTGGCCTTCGACCGCTGCGAGCGCGTGCTCAAGCACGAGGTCGGCACGGCGCCGGGCGCCGACACGCTGGCGCTGCTGCGGCTGGTCGAGCGCGCCGAGGGCGGGGCGCCGCGGCTGCCGGTGCCGCGCACGCCGGCGGCGATGCTGCGGCCGCCGCACCTGATCGGCCGCGCCGCCGCCTGGCGCACGCTGCAGGAGGCCTGGGCGCGCGGCCGGCCGGTGCTGCTCAGCGGTGAGGCCGGCGTCGGCAAGACGCGGCTGGCGGGCGATTTCGCCGCCTTCCAGGGGGCCGTGATCAGCGGCGCGCGGCCGGGCGACGAACGGGTGGCCTATGCCGCGATCTCGCGGCTGCTGCGCGCGCTGCCGCCGCAGCGCCTGCAGGCGCTGGACACGCCGCTGCGGCGCGAACTGGCGCGCCTGCTGCCCGAACTCGGCGAGGCGCCGCCGCCGCTGCGCGACGACGCCGACCGGGCGCGCTTCTTCAATGCCGCGAGCCTGGCCTTCGAGGGCCTCGCCATCGTCTTCGACGATCTGCATTTCGCCGACGACGCCAGCGTCGAGCTGCTGCAGTTCGTCGTCGCCGCCGCCGGCACGCGCTGGCTGCTGGCGACGCGCCCGGCCGAAGGCGGGCCGGCGGCGCAGGCCTGGCGCGAGCGCTGGGCGGCGGCGAGCGACCGCGAACGGCTGCCGCTCGAGCCGCTGGCCGAGGCCGCCGTCGTCGAACTGCTCGCCAGCCTCGACCTGCCGGGCATCGACGCCGCGCGCGATGCGCCGGCGCTGTGGCGGCGCAGCGGCGGCAATCCGCTGTTCCTGCTGGAGACGCTGAAGTCCGGCTGGGCGCCGGGCGCCGACGGCGCCGGGGTGCCGGCCCGCGTGGGCGTGCAGGCGCTGGTCGAGCGCCGCATCGCGCGGCTGTCGCCGCAGGCGGTGCAACTGGCGCGCTGCGCCGCGCTGGCCACGCCCGATTTCTCGATCGAGCTGGCGGCCCATGTGCTGGCGCTGCGCACGATCGACCTCGCCGACCCCTGGGCCGAACTCGAGGCGGCGCAGGTGCTGGCCGATGGCGCCTTCGCCCACGACCTCATCTTCGAGGCCGCTCTCGCCTCGGTGCCGCAGCCGGTGGCGCGCGCGCTGCACGCCGAGATCGCGGCCTTCCTCGCCGCGCGCGGCGGCGAGCCGGCGCGCCTGGCGCGGCATTGGACCGAGGCCGGCCGCTGGACCGAGGCCGGCGCCGCCTGGCGCGATGCGGCCGCGCGCTCGCGCCAGGGCGGCCGCGCGCTCGACGCCGCGGCGCAGTTCGCGCAGGCGGCAGCGGCCTTCGAGCGCGGCGGCGACGCCGCCGGGCGCTTCGACGCGCTGCTGCAACGCGCCTGGCTGCTCAGCGACGAGCATCACGGCAGCCAGGCGCAGGACGCCGCGAGCGAACTGCAGGCGCTGGCGCGCGACGAGGGCCAGGCGCTGGCCGCCCAGGAGGTGCGCCTGAACCTGGCGTCCAACCGCTACGAGAGCACCGTCGTCGCCGCGCAGGCACCGGCGGCGATGGCCGTCGCGCGTCGGCTCGGTCGCGCCGACGCCGAGCTGCGTCTGGCGATGCTGGGCGCCGACGCGCTGGCCGATCTGCAGCGCGCCGGCGAGGCCGTCGACCTGCTCGAGCCGCTGGCCGAGAGGGCGCGCGCGCAGGCCTCGACGCAGCTGCAGTTCGATTACTGGTCGAGCCTGGCGCTGGCGCGCGACTACGCCGACCGCCTGCACGACGCGCTGCCGGCCTGGGCCGAGGCGCGCGCCGTGGCGCAGCGCGCGGCGCGCCAGGACATGCTGTGGAAGGCCATCGCCAGCCAGGCCTCGACGCTGGCCAAGATGGGCCATGTGCAGCGCGCGGCCGAGCAATGCGGCCAGGCCTGCGCGATCATCGACGCCATCGGCGAGCGCACGCTGCGCGCCGCCCAGCCGCGCGTGATCTGGGCCCATCGCCTGCGCGACCTCGGCCGCTACACGCAGGCGCTGGCGCTGCTCGAGGAGGCGCTGGAGGTCTTCGTCGCCGCCGACGTCGAGGTCGACATCGCCGGCGTCGAGCATCGCCTGGCGCAGCTCTACCAGCAACTGGGCCAGCCCGAGCGCGCCATGCGCCTGCTGCAGGCCGAGCGCGCGAGCCTGCCGCCGCGGCTGCAGACGGTGCGGCTGATGCACCGCGCCGACCTCGCCCATGACCTCGGGCGCGACGGCGTGGCGCAGATCCGCCGCGCACTGGCGCTGTCGCCCGACCCCGGCGACATCTACCACCGCATCGCCAGCCTGTTCGCGACGCGGCTGCTGCCGCCCGCGGAGGGCGAGGCGATGGCCGCCGGCGTCGCCGTCTGGGCCGCGGCGCGCGGGCGGCTGGGCGTGGCGCTGGCCGCGCATGTGCGCGCCGCGGACGGCGCGCTGGCGCAGGGCGCGGCGGCTCGCGCGGCGCCGCATGTCGAGGCCGCGCTGCACCTGGCGCGCGACCACCGGCCCGACAGCTTCTACCTGCCCGAACTCTGGCTCGTCGCCGGCCGCGTCGAGGCTGCTCTCGGGCATGTCGAGCGGGCGCAGGCGCATTGGCGTACCGGCGCGGCCTGGGTGCTCGAGGCGGCGGATGTGCCGGCCGCGTTCCGTGCGAGTTTTCTCGAGCGCAATGCGGTCAACCGCGCGTTGACGACGTTGTTGCGCTGATCGAACGAGCGAGCGGACCGGCGAGCGCGCGCTCGCCCTTTGCCGCCGGTCCGGCCCGCCGCGCCGAAGCCCATGCCGAAGTATCCTCGGGCGTGGAAATCGAACGCATCGACGCGATGGCGGCCGGCGCCGCAGGCGCTCCGACCGACGGCGTGGTGGCGGGCCGTCCGCGCCCCTGGTCGGTGTTCCCGACGGCGCAGGCGGCGCCGGTGATCGGCGTCATGACCGACATCGACGACACGCTGACGCGCGACGGCGCGATCGAGACCGCGGCGCTCGACGCGCTGGCGCGACTCGCCGCCGCCGGCGTGCCGGTGATCGCGATCACCGGGCGGCCGCTCGGCTGGAGCGTCGAGCGCGCCTGCACCTGGCCGCTCGCCGCGGTGGTGGCCGAGAACGGCGGCGTCGCGCTGATCCGCGACGGCGGCGGCTGGCACACCGAATATGCCCAGGACGAAGCGACGCGCGGCGCCAACGCGCTGCGGCTGCGCGCGGCCGCCGACCGCGTGCTGCGCGAGGTGGCCGGCGCGACGCTCGCGCGCGACAGCGCCGGGCGCGTCACCGACATTGCCGTCGACCACGCCGAGTTCGCGCAACTCGAAGCCGCGGCCATCGCCCGCGTCGTGGCGCTGATGCGGGCCGAGGGCCTGAACGCGAGCGTCAGTTCGATCCACGTCAACGGCTGGATCGGCGACCACGACAAGGCCAGCGCCGCGCATTGGATGGTGCGGCGGCTCTACGGCCGCGAACTCGCGCCCGAGATCGGGCGCTGGGTCTATGTCGGCGATTCGACGAACGACCAGGCGCTGTTCGCCGCCTTCCCGGCCAGCGTCGGCGTCGCCAACCTGCGTCGCTTCGCGGCGCAGTTGCAGACCTGGCCGGCGTACATCACGGCGGGCGAGCGCGGCGTCGGGTTCGCCGAGGTCGCGCGCAGCGTGATCGCCGCCAGGTCCGCCGCACGGCCCGCCGCGCGAGGCGCGACGTGAACGCAGTCGCCGCGGCGGCGGCGCTGTCGCTGGCCTCCGCGGTCTCGCTCGGGCTGGCGCGCTTCGCCTATGCGCTGCTGCTCGCGCCGATGCGCGCCGACCTCGGCTGGAGCTATTTCACCGCCGGCGCGATGAACACCGCCAACGCCGCCGGCTACCTCGTCGGCGCGCTGCTCGCGCCGCGCGTGTTCAGGCGCTGGGACGCGCGCGCCGTGATGCTCGGCGGCTGCTTCGGCGCCGCGCTGCTGCTCGCCGCCCATGGCCTGGTGCGTGCCGACTGGGCGCTGTACGGCCTGCGCCTGGCCAGCGGCGTCGTCAGCGCCGCCAGTTTCGTCGGTG
>JAGWTU010000046.1 GCA_028868825.1 Burkholderiales bacterium
CTGGATCACGCCCTTCTCGTCGGTGGCGATGCTCGAGAAGTTGGCGCTGTTGAGGATGGCGTTCTGCAACGCACCGGTCTTCAGCAAGGCCAGTCGTCGCAGCGGATCGGCGGCGCCGTCGTCGGCGCCCGCACGTTCGGCCTCGGCACTGCCGCCGACGGTTCCATGCATGGCGTTCCTCTGATCAAACGAACATCATCGACGCCCCGGCCGCAGCCGTCCGTGCGCCAGCGCACATAGCGCTCGGCGCGCGACTTACGACTTACAGCCGCCCCATGACGAGCAGCACCAGCAGCACGATCACGACGAGGCCCAATCCGCCACTCGGCATATAGCCCCAATTCGCGCTGTGCGGCCACATCGGCACGACGCCGATGAGCATGAGGACGAGAACGATGAGAAGGATGGTGCCCAGGGACATGAAATTCTCCGGCTGCAATCCGGGGTGGTGCAGCAAGCCCGCAGGGTAGGCCGGAATGCGATCGGCGCACTGTGCGCCAGCCCACGTAGCAGGCGCCTGCGAGCGGAGTTCGCCAACGCACAGACGGGTATCGGGGGTCAGGCTAAAACGCCGCATCGGTGGCCATCGGCCATCGCGACGTTCCATTCACCTTAGGTAACCCATGAAAACATTCCAAGTCCTGAAATTGCTGACGCTGGCCGGCATCGCGCCTTTCATCGCCGCACCGTCATTCGCGCAGGACAGCTATTTCTACGGCGGCGCCGGCGCCGGCAAATCGCGCACCAACCTCGACGACGCGGGCGTCACGAGCACCGTGATCGCCCCGGGGCCCGTCGTTTCGGGCGTCTCGCGCGACGCCAAGGACAACGCCTACAAGGTCTTCCTCGGCTACCAGTTCAATCCTTATGTGGGCATGGAGATCGGCTATTTCCATTTCGGCCAATTCAGCTGGAATGCCACGACGGTGCCTGCCGGCAATCTGCACGGTCAGGTGCGGCTGCAGGGCGGCAACCTGGATCTCGTCGGCACGCTGCCGATCACCGACAAGTTCTCGGGCCTGGCCCGCGTCGGCGTGCAGATGGCGCGTACGCGCGACGTCTTCACCGGCAGCGGCGCGGCCGTCGTGACCAACCCGACACCGAGCCAGCGCGAGGCCGATGTGAAGGTCGGTGTCGGCCTGCAATACGCGTTCAGCCCCAACTTCATGATGCGCACCGAGCTCGAACGCTTCCGCATCAACGACGCCGTCGGCCACCATCCGAACGTGAATCTCTACAGCGTGAGTTTCGTGGTGCCGTTCGGCCGCAGCCCCGCGCCCGCCATGCACGCCGCGGCCGCGGTCTACGAGCCGCCGGCCATGCCGGCTCCGGTCGCACCGGTCGCGGAGGTCGCGCCGACGCCGGTTGCCGTCATCGTGCCCGCACCGCCGCCGCCCGCCCCCGCACCGGTGCGACGCGTCACCTACAGTGCCCAGTCGCTGTTCAGTTTCGACCGCGCGGTGCTGCGGCCGCAGGGCAAGGTCGCTCTCGACGGCTTCGCGCAGGAACTGCGCGACACCCGATACAGCCATGTCACGGTCGAGGGCTACACCGATCGCCTCGGGACCGAGGCCTACAACGACAAGCTGTCGCAGGAACGCGCCGATGTCGTGAAGGCCTATCTCGTGGAGAGCGGGCATATCGACGGCAGCCAGATCACCGCGGTCGGCAAGGGCGAGTCGTCGCCGGTCACACAGGCGCAGGACTGCACCGGCAAGGTCGCGACCGCCCGCCTCATCGCCTGTCTGCAGCCCGATCGTCGGGTCGAGATCGCCGTCGCGGGTACGCAGAAGTAGGTCACGCCGCCGCGGCCGCTGTTGCAGCGCCGCGGCATCGGGCCACCCGAACCGGGTGGCCCGCAAGCGCATCAGCGCTTGCCGACGACGCCGTCGTCGTTCGAGAGCACGACCTCGACGCGCCGATTCATCTGGCGACCGCCCGAGGTCTCGTTGCCGGCCACCGGATTCGCCTCGCCGTATCCCTTGGCACTCAGCTGACCCGGGCTCACGCCGAGGTCGACGAGCGCGGCCAGCACGGCGTCGGCGCGACGACCCGACAGGGCCAGGTTGTGGCTTTCGCTGCCGGTGCTGTCGGTGTAGCCCTCGATCAGCGCCTTGCGCCGCGGGTATTGCCCGAGGAAGGCGCCGAGGCGTTCGATCGGGCGCCTGCCACCGGGCTTGAGCTGCGCCTGGTCGGTATCGAACAGCAGGTCGCCGATCGTCACGACCATGCCGCGGTCGGTCTTCTTCGCGTCCAGATCGCGCAGTTGCGATTCGAGCATCCGGTTGCGCTCTTCGGCATCGCCGGCCTGCTGCTGCGAGGCCGCCGCGAGCTGCTGCGAGGCCTGGGCGTCGCGCTGGGCCGCGACGGCCTGGCGCTGCGCGGCCTCGGACTGCTGCTGCGCGGCGGCGGACTGCTGCTGCGCCTGCGCCGCGTCGGCCTGGGCCACATGGGCCGCCTGGGTCGCGCTGTCGGCCTCGCGGGTGCGCGCCGCCAGGCGCATGCGGTCACGCTCGGCGCCGGCCTGGGCCACCTGGGCCTCGGCCGACTTGCGCAGGCCGATCTGCTGCGCCGTCGCGACGCGCTGGGTCGCCAGATAGGCCAGCTGGTTCACGCGCGCCGTCTCGTCGCCGCGCGCGAACGCGGCGTCGGCCAGCGCCAGCGCGTCGGCGGACTGCTTGAATTCGACCGGCGCCAGCGTCGCGGTACGACCGTCGTCCCGGGCCGCGCCGTAGGCGCTGTGCGCCTGGTCGAGCCGGGCGTTGTCGGTCGGCATGCTGCTGCAGGCCGCGAGGGCCGCCGCGGCGATCAGGACGAGGGAGAACTTGGTTTTCGTGGTCATGGGGTGTCCTTGGTGATGGCTGGGTTCACTGCGCCTTGCGCGCCATTTCTTCGCGCAATGCGCGGGCCGATTCGTCCAGCGCTTGCGCCGATCGGTCGGCCTTGATCGCCTCGGTCCTGGCTTCGGCCAATTGGGCGTCGGCCTGCGCCTGCTGCGACAGCGCCAGGGCGGTGTCGTTGTCCTTCGCCGCCAGCGCGGTTTCGGCGCGCCTGAGCTTGTCGCGGGCCAGGGCCATTTCGGCGGGCGCCGCTTCGGCGCTGCCGGCGCCGGCGGCGTGGGCGATGGCCGCACGGGCCACCGCCATCTGCTCGGTCGGCGCCGGCGTCGGCGTGGCGCAGGCCGCCAGCGTCAGTGCCGCGGTCAGCAGGAGGGCATATCGAATTCGAGGTAATTCGGCATTGCGGTGCTTGTGCATGAAACAACTCCCATCACGGTCGCAGGAGCGTTCGCCATGCGGCTCGAACCTGAGTCGTGACACGCTCCTGTCCTGCACCTTGATCTCGACGCCCGGCAGCGTCGGTGCGCTGCGGCACATAGTCGCGCCGTCTCTGCGTTGGCCATGTTCGCCAGCGCACGGTGAGCGCCTGTCATTCGGCCTAATCTGCCCATTCGCCCCTATCGTTCAAAAAGGAACCATCGATGAATCCCATTACCCGTCAGCTGAAGAAACTGCTGCTCGTCACGACCGCCGCGTTGTGCCTCGGCGCCGTCGGCGGCCACGCCGTCGCGGCCACCGCGGACGACCTCGACCGCGACGCCGCCCAGGCCCTGCAGACGCTGTACAAGGTCAACCCCACGGCCGCGGCCATCGGTGCCAAGGCGCGCGCCATCCTCGTGTTTCCGAAGGTCGTCAAGGCCGGCCTCGTCTTCGGCGGCAGCTATGGCGAGGGCGTGCTGATGCAGGGCAATCACGTCGTCGAGTACTACAACTCCGTGTCGGCCTCGTGGGGCTGGCAGGCCGGGGCCGAGTCCTATGCCTATGTCGTCTTCCTGATGAGCGACAAGTCGGTGCAGTACCTGGCGAAGTCCAAGGGCTGGGAATTCGGCGTCGGACCGACCGTGGTCGCCGTCAATGCAGGCGTCGCCAGGAACCTCTCCACGACGACCCTGAAGGACGACGCCTACGCCTTCATCACCGACCAGCAGGGTCTGATGGCCAGCCTGAGCATCGAAGGCACGAAGATCAGCCGCATCAAGCGCTGAAACTGCGTACGCCAGCGCACAGACCGGACCGCACCCGAGGGTCCAGTCTCGTGCTACAGCGCCGCGACCCCGGTCCCGGCGCTGCATCCCCTCCACAACCGCAAGGCGAGAACATGACCAAGGGAAAGCACGGCAACAAGGAAGTCAAGAAGCCCAAGAAGGTGCATGTGCCCAATCCGCCCGCCGTGCCCGTCAGCGTCGCGCCGACCCACGCGAGCCTGACGCGACCGAAGCCGCGCTAGCGCAGGCGATCCGCGATGGCCACACGTGACGCCAGTGCCGATGCCATCGCGCACAACATCGAGTCCATCGCGGCCTTCTACGAGCACGAGCACCGCAAGGTCAACCGGGCCCAGCGCACGGTGGAATGGCTCAGCGAAGTGGCCGGGCGACCGAGCTTCCTCGTCGCCATCGTGCTCTTCGCCGCGCTGTGGATGGGCGCCAACCTCGCCGCGCGGTCGCTGCACTGGAAGTCGTTCGACCCCGCGCCGTTCTTCTGGTTGCAGGGCTGCGTGAGCCTGCTCGCGCTGCTGACGACGACGGTGGTGCTGATCCGGCAGGAGAGACTCGCCGATCTCGAGCAGCGGCGCGAGCATCTGGACCTGCAGGTCAACCTGCTGACCGAGCAGAAGACGACCAAGCTGATCCACCTGATCGAGGAGTTGCGGCGCGACATGCCGATGGTGCGGGACCGGCGCGATGCGGAATCGGAAATGATGCAGCAGGCCACCGACCCGCATCGCGTGCTGGCCGGCATCGACGAAGCGCTGATCGCCGCCGGCGACCGCGGCGCGGGTCAGGCCGCGACGGGGCTGTAGCCCGCGCGCCGGATGGCGTCGCAGCTCATCGAGGCGGCACCGGCAGGTCGTGCTCGCGCAGCATCACCGGCTCGCGCGATCCGGCCGCGACCCGCTTGAGCACGGCCGCCTCGATCACCGAGCGGTGGGCCGCGTAGACGACCGCGGCGTCGCTGCCGTCGAACTTGCCGCCGAAGCGGTAATGCAGCACCGCCTTCGCGAGGCTGGCCCCCACCCATTCCCGGTTCGGCGTCAGGACCCAGAAGCGCAGCGTGCCGCTCTCGTCGTGGAATTCGAGGGGTGGTGACTCGGCGGTCGGGCTTGCATTCGTCATGTGGGGCCTTGGATTTCGCAACGGCGAGCCCGGGCGGGCTCGAGGATCGATCCAGGGTAAGCCGGGCGCGCCGGCGCGATCTGTGCGCTGGCGCACCAAGCGCCGGCATATCAGGTCGCCTGCAGGTCGGGCAGCAGCCGGTCGTATTCCCGCTTCACCACCGCGTAGCACTCGCAGGTGCGGCGCTCCAGCCCTGGGCGGTCCAGCACCTGGATATGGCCGCGCGAGTAACGGATCAGGCCCTGGCTTTGCAGCTGCAGCGCGCTTTCGGTCACGCCCTCGCGCCGCACGCCCAGCATGTTGGCGATCAGCTCCTGCGTCATGTGCAGCTCGTTGCCCTGCAGGCGGTCCAGGCTCAGCAGCAGCCAGCGGCAGAGCTGCTGGTCGAGCGTGTGGTGTCGATTGCACACCGCCGTCTGCGCCATCTGCGTGATCAGCGCCTGGGTGTAGCGCAGCATCAGGTGCATCACCGGCCCGGAGCGGTTGAACTCCTCCTTGATCCGGTTGGCCGCGAAGCGCCAGCCCTTGCCCGCGCTCTGCACGACCGCGCGACTGGGCGTCGACCCGCCGCCCATGAACAGCGAGATGCCGACCACGCCTTCGTTGCCGACCACCGCGATCTCGGCCGAGGCGCCGTTCTCCATCACGTAGAGCAGCGAGACGATGGCGTCGGCCGGGAAATAGACATGGCCGAGGACGCGCCCCGATTCGTAGATCACGGTGCCCAGCGGCAGGTCGACGAGCTCGAGATGCGCCTGCCACCGCGCCCACTCGTCGGGAGGAAGCGCCGCCAGCAGGTGATTCGCGTGCGGATGGAGCAAGGCGGCCATCGGGCGGATCCGCGGAGTTGGAAGGCGATGCGGGCGCGGCAAAGCGCCTCGTCCGACACCGACTAATGTATGGCAAAGGCGAGAATCGTATGTTCGCTACCGCACGGAGGGCGTGGAGTCCGGGCCCCTGTCCCCGCCGGCGTGGAATTCGAATCGCCTGCCGCCCGCCTCCTTGGCGCGGTACATGGCCGCGTCGGCCAGCGCGATGAGGTCGGCGCCGGTGTTGGCGTCGTCGGGATAGATCGCGATGCCCATGCTGGCGCTCAAACGCAGCGTGGCATCGGCATAGCAGCCGGGCTCGACGAGACCGGCGAGGATCTTGGCCGCCACGCGGGCCGCGTCGGCGGCCGTCGCGAGCTCGGTCAGCAGCAGCAGGAACTCGTCGCCGCCGTGGCGGCTGACCGTGTCCATGGTGCGCACCTCGCGTTCCAGGCGCCGGGCCACGTCGCGCAGCGCCGCGTCGCCAGCGGCATGGCCGTGCGTGTCGTTGACCTGCTTGAAGCCGTCGATGTCGAGGAACACCAGCGCCAGGCGCGAGCCGTGCCGGCACGCGGCCGCCATCGCGCCGCCGAGCCGGTCGAGCAGCAGCGCGCGGGTCGGCAGGCCCGTCAGCGGATCGCGCTGGCTGGCCAGCGCCAGCGCGTCGAGCGCCGCGCGCGACTGGTCGGCCGCCGCCTGCGAGCGCAGGGCGGCCACCACCAGGTGCTCGTTGGCCTCGCGCAGATCGGCCTCGAGGCTGCGCGCCGGCGCGCCGCGCTCCCGGGCCGCCTCGCGCCGCAGGGCGTCGAGTTCGACCTGCGCGCGTCGAATCTGCGCTTCGAGTTCCGCCAGCCGGTGCTGGGCGGACGACGGCGACGCTTCAGTCACGCGGGCCGCCGGCTTGCGGCGACGCGGCGGCCGCCTGGCGCCGCGTCGGGCGGCCGCCCAGCAGCCCTTCCTCGTTGGTCAGCGCCTGGCCGATGTGCAGGCCCGCGTCGTCGATGCTGAACAGCCGCAGTTCATCGGCGTGCGCGCTGGCGCGCACCTTGACGACGGCGAGCACGCGCTGCAGGCGGCCGTCGAGTTCGACATAGCGCTGCACGATGATCGCGTCGGTCATGAAGGCCGTGCCGTAGGGGCTGAAGCGCAGGTCGCTGTAGCGGTCCTCGAGCTCGGAGGTCATCAGCACCGTGACGCCGGTGGCGGCCAGCGCGGACACGAGCCGGGCCATCGATTCGCGGAACTCGTCCCTGAACGTGGGTGCCAGCGCCAGTTCGAACCCCGACAACGAATCGATGACGACGCGGCTCGCGCCCAGGCGCGCGATCTCGCCCAGCAGCAGCATCGCGATCTCGTCTACCGAGAGGTCGCGCGCGCGCGTGTCGACGACGCCGATGCGGCCGCTCTCGATCAGCGCCGCCACGGCCGGGCCGCGCGACTTGTTGGGGCGCTGCTCGAAGGCCGCGATGACGCCGGTCTCGCCGTTGCGCGCGCCCTCGGCCAGGAAGGCGCCGGCGAGGATGCTCTTGCCCGAGCCCGAGGGCCCCGCCACCAGCAGCGAGTAGCCGCGCGGCAGGCCGCCGCCGAGCATCGCATCCAGCCCCGCCACGCCCACGCTGAGCCGGCTCGCCGGTGCCAGCGCCGCCGGCCCCCGGGCGCGATCGTCGCAGGGCGGCGGCGCGAAGACCTGCAGCCCGGCCGTGCCGATGCGGAAGGTATGCAGCCCCGGGACCGTCGGCTGCCCGCGCATCTTCATGACCTCCAACTTGCGCACCATCGAGTTGCCCTGCAGGGTCTGACGCAACCAGATCAGGCCGTCGGCGACGGTGAAGACGGGGTTCGGGTCGGTCTCGGAGAAGTACTCGCCGATGAGGAAGGTGGTGGCCTGCCAGCCCGTCATCGACACACCCAGGTCCTGGATGAACTTCTGCAGCCCGAGTGCCGAATCCGTCGTTCCGTGGCTGGCGAGCACGACGGAGCGGAACGAGTCGATGAAGACCAGACCCGGCCCGCGGGCCTGCACTTCGGCGACGATGCGCGCCATCAGGCGGACGAGGTCGCCGGTCGCGGCCTCCTCGGACAGATTGATGAAGCGGATCGCCCGGTTCACCTTGTCGAGGTCGAAGAAGTCGAACAGTTGCTGGTAGCGCAGCATCTTGATCGGCGGCTCGCCCAGCACGGTGAAATAGAGCGCCGGGCGCTCGGGCGTGGCGAGCGCGAACATGATCTGGTGCGCCAGCGTCGTCTTGCCGCAGCCCGGCTGGCCGGCGATGAGGTTGAACGAGAACTCGGGCAGGCCGCCTCCGAGCACCTCGTCCAGCCCGGGCACGCCGGTCTTCAGGCGCTGGATGCGAGTCTGGCCTATCGTCATGGTGAGTTGTCCTGCAAGGTGGAATCGCTGGGAGCGGGGGCGAGCGCGAAGCCGATCAGCCGCCCGGTCAGGGCGCTGCCGAGCAACTCGTTGAGCAGACCGACGAAGGTCGGCAGCAGATCCGCGGGCATGCCCTCGGCGCGATCGGATGCGCGCGCACGCGCCGCGGCCCAGAGCGCACCGAGTTCATCCGATGCGGCGTTTGCGGCGCCCTCGGCGGGCGCGAGGCAGGCCTGGGCCCCGCGCAGGAAGAGGCTGCGCCTGAACAGCGCCGCGACGCCCACGTTGCCGATGACCGGTGTCAGTGCGGCACCGATGTCGCGCCACTGATGCAGCTGCGCCGCGGCATCGGCATGGACGCTCGCCGCGACGACGGGTGCGGGGCCCGGGCGCGAAGACCGGGATTGGATGGGGATGGGATCGGCCATGAATTCAGGCGCGCTGGCCGGTGCGGGTCACGGTTGGCGAGCATGGGCCGGCCACCGGCGCGGGTCCGTGCGCCAGCGCACCGACCGGCGGGTCCGCATGTGCGTTCGGGCTCGGGGTCGGCCTTGGGCACCAGCGATCCAGACACGCGCCCATCGACCGGGCGCTGCAGGGCTTGAGCAGCACCGATGCGAATCCGACCCGCTTCAGGTGCCGCGCTTCGGCGCTCAGGTCGACCGCGGAATAGGCCACGATGGGCGCACTGCGCCGGGACGGGTGCTCGCGCTCGAACTGGCGGATCCTCGCCGTGGCGGCGACGCCGTCGATGACGGGTCGCATGACATCCATGAACACGATGTCGAATTCCCGGCTTTGCGCCAGGCGCACCGCCTGTGCGCCGTCGCAGGCCAGCGTGGGCAGGATGCCCCATTGCCCGAGTACCGCGGTCGTGAACATCCGCTCGTCGGTGCCGGCCTCCGCGAGCAGCACGCGCAGCCCCGCCCGGCGGTGCTGCCGGGCGACGAGATCATGCAGGCGCGCGGCGAATATCAAGGGGTGCGGGGGCCGTTCGATGCCGGGGCAGGCGAAGGGCCGCTGCGCTCGCCGGCCTCACTTGCCGACGAGGTCCTTCTTCAGTTCCTTGAGATCGCCGACGACCTTCTGCGTCTTGCCTTCGACCTGCTTGTGCAGTCCCTTGGCCTGCTGGTCGGGGCTGTCGATCAGCTTGCCGGCCTGTTCCTGGATGTTCCCGATGGCGTCCTTGACGGTGCCCTTGACTTGATCCTTGTTCATGGTGAACCTCTGTGGTGTGGTGGATGAGCAGGGCCACGTTAAGGCGGCAGCGGGCTGCCGTCGGTGCGCCATCGAACGCAGCGCGCCTGCGCCGGGCCCAACGCTGGCGCAAGGCGGGGTCCAGGCCGTAGAGTTGGCGGCGTCCGACCCGGCCTGGCAAGCGCGCCGCCGTTGTCGCCGGTCTTCCAACGTCCAGCTCAGGAGCCCTTCGCGATGTCACCCACCCTACTGGCCCTGCTCGGCTTCCTGTCGTGGACCTTGTGCCTGCTCGTGCTGATGGAGGCGATGCGCGCCAAGCTGGTGCTGACCCGGCAAGTGCCCGCCAACGGCTTCGCGCCGGACAACGCCGGCCTCTCGCCCTTCATGCAGCGGCTGGCCCGCGCGCACGCGAACTGCCTGGAGGGCCTGGTGCTGTTCGGCGGTTTCATGGTCCTGGCCGTCATCGCCGGCAAGGCGCAGGTCACCGACTCCCTGGCGATGGTCCTGCTCGGCGCCCGCTTCGTGCAATCGCTGATCCATCTGGCGTCGACCTCGCCGATGGCCGTCAGCGCGAGGTTCACCGCCTTCGCCGTCCAGATGGGCATCGCCATCCACTGGACCATCGGGCTGCACGGGGCCTGAGCCCGCATGGCTGCCGTGCAGGTCGACCCGAATCGGGTGCACGAGTTCGCCGACGCCGCGAGCTTCGAGCACTGGCTGTCGCGACACCACGCAGCGCAGCCGGAGGTCTGGATCAAGCTCCACAAGGTCGGCTCGGGCCTGCCGACGATCACGGCCAAGGAGGCCATCGACGTCGCCCTGTGCTGGGGCTGGATCGATGCCATCCGCAAGAGTCTGGACGAGCGCAGCTTCCTGCAGCGCTACACGCCGCGCGGCAAGCGCAGCATCTGGAGCCAGGTGAACGTCGCCAACGTGGCGCGGCTCATCGAGGCCGGCCGCATGACGCCGCACGGCCTGGCCCATGTCGAAGCGGCCCAGGCCGACGGGCGCTGGGCGCGCGCCTATGCGGTGGGCCGCGCCTTCGCGATCCCCGCTGACCTGCAGGCCGCCATCGACGCCGAACCCGAGGCGCGCGCGATGCTCGGGCGGCTCAGCGAGCAGAACCGATTCGCGCTGGCCTTCCGTGTGCACCAGATGAAGACCGAAGCGGGGCGCCGGCGCAAGATCGAGCAGTTCGTCGCGATGCTCAAGCGCGGCGAGACGATCCATCCGCAGCGATCGAAATAGCATGTGATATAGCAAGCGAACGATCGTTCGGTATACTGGTCGCCTCTCGACGCACCGCGGGCCGCCCGCGCGCCCACCCGATGGCCACCCGTCTGGTTCATGCCGACAGCCGCCTGCCCCGCCTGCTCGACGAGGCGGCGCGGCTCTTCCGCAGCCAGGGCTTCGGCGGCTCGTCGATGCGCGACATCGCGCGCGCCGTCGAGATGTCGCCGGGCTCGCTGTACTGCCATTTCGCGACCAAGGAGGAGCTGCTGGCCGCCGTCTACCTGAAGGGCGTCGACGCCATCTCGGCCGAGGTCGAGGCCGCGGTGGCCGGTCGCAGCGATCCCTGGGAGCGGCTGGAGCGCGCCTGCATCGCGCATCTCGAGGCGATCCTGCGCGACAACGACTACGCCCAGGTGGTGGTGCGCGTGCGGCCGAGCGACGCGCCGGTCGTCTGCGAGCGGCTGATCGCGCTGCGCAACCGCTACGAGGCGCTGTTCGTCGCCCTCATCGCGGCGCTGCCGCTGCCCACCGGCAGCGATAGACATGCGCTGCGGCTGCTGCTGATCGGCGCGCTCAACGGCGCCCAGACCTGGTACCGCCCCGATGGCCGGCTCGGGCCGCGCGCCATCGCCCGCCGCTTCGTCGGCTTGATCCGCAGCGGCCAGGAGGCCCTCGCATGAACGCCATCGTCCCCAAGGTGCTGGTCACGAAGATCGGCTTCGACGGCCATGACCGCGGCAGCCGCGTCGTCGCCGCGGCGCTGCGCGATGCCGGCATGGAGGTCATCTACACGCCGCCCTGGCAGGAGATCGCCGCCGTCGTCAAGTTGAGCCTGGAGGAGGATGTCGACGTCATCGGCATCTCGTCGCTGGCCACCGACCACCTCATCGTGCCCAAGCTGATGACGGCGCTGCGCGAGGCCGGGCTCGCCGACGTCGCGGTGATCGTCGGCGGCATCGTCCCCGACGAGGACGAGCGGATGCTGCTCGAATGCGGCGTCACCCGCGTCTTCCATCCCGGCAGTTCGATGGACGAAGTGGCGCGCTGCGTGCGCGAGATCACCGCCGCCGTGCGCGCGCGCCGCGCCGCGGTCTGAAGCAGGGGAGCCATGCGATGAACGACACCACCGACGCCACAATCGCGCAACGGCTCGCCGCCGCCGAGGCCCATGCCGCGTGGCAGCGCGAATACGCGCAGACCATCGGCGAGGATCCGGCCGTGCACAACCGCTCGGGCATCGAAATCCGGCCGCTGTACACGGCACTGGACCGCGGCGGCGACGACGAGCCGCTCGGCTTGCCCGGCCAGCCGCCCTACACCCGCGGCATCTACGCGACGATGCATCGCGGCCGCACCTGGACGCAGCGCCAGCTCGTCGGACTGGGCACGCCCGAGGAATACAACGAACGGCTGCAGCTCATCCTCGCGCAGGGGGCCGGCGCGATCTCGCTGCTGCCCTGCAATTCGGTGTTCCGCGGCTACGACATGGACGAGTCGCATATCGAGCTGCTGGGCACCTGCGGCACCGTCGTCAACACGGTCGAGCACATGGACGCGGCGCTGCGCGGCGTCGACCTCGCGCGCATCTCCTGCGCGATGAACGACCCCACGCCGTTCACGCTGCTGGCCTTCACGCTGGCGACCGCGCACCGCCGCGGTGTCGACTGGCGCGCCGTCAGCGGCACCTCGAACCAGAGCGACTACCTCAGCCATTACGTCGCCAACCACATGTTCTACCGCCTGGCGCTGCCGGGCGCACGGCGCCTGCTCGTCGACCATATCGAGTTCTGCGGCCGCCATGTGCCGCGCTGGAACCCGATGTCGGTCGTCGGCCAGCACACGCAGCAGGCCGGCGCGACGCCGGCCGAAGCGGTGGCGTTCACGCTGTGCACGGCGCTGCAGAACGCGCGCGACTGCATCGCGCGCGGCCTCGATCCCGACGCCTTCCTGCCGCGTTTCACGTTCTTCTTCGACGTCTCGATCAGCCTGTTCGAGGAGGTCGCGAAGTTCCGCGCCGCGCGTCGGCTGTGGGCGCGGCTGACGCGCGAACAGCTCGGCGCGAAGGACCCGCGCTCGTGGCGCTTCAAGTTCCACGCCCAGACCTCGGGCGTCGACCTGACGCGCCAGCAGCCGCTGAACAACATCGCCCGCGTCACCGTGCAGGCGATCGCCGGCATCCTCGGCGGCCTGCAGTCGCTGCACACCGACGCCTACGACGAGGCGCTGTCCTGCCCCAGCGAATTCGGCGCCCGCATCGCGGTGGCGACGCAGAACATCCTGCGCGAGGAGGCGCGACTGACCGACGTCATCGACCCGCTCGGCGGCAGCTATTACGTCGAGACGCTGACCGACCAGATGGAAGCCGAGATCGAGCGCGTGATGGCGATCGTCGAGGACGCCGGCGGCATGTATGCGGCGGTGAATGCCGGGCTCGTGCAACGGATGATCGGCGAATCGGCGCTGCAGACGCAGGCGCGCATCGATCGCGGCGTGCAGACGGTGGTCGGCGTCAACGCCTACCAGGTCGACGAGGACGCGAGCGCGCGGCCGACCAATCCGCGGCCCGATCGCGCCTCGATGCAGGCCCATATCGACGGCTTCGTGGCCTGGAAGGCGGCGCGCTCGCAGGAGGCGGTCGGGCGCGCGCTCGACGAACTGGCGCGCGCGGCGAACACCGCCGGCGAGAACGTCTTCGCACGCGTCGTCGAGGCCGCCGAGGCCGGCTGCACGCATGGCGAGATCTGCCACCGGCTGCGGCGCGAGATGGGGTTCGGCGCAGTCCAGGCCTTCATATGAGCCGTGAGGGCAGGGCGGCCTTCGACGCGCTGCTCGCGGGCGGGCTGCTCGAAGGCGATCGCCGCGCCGTGGCGCGCGCGATCAGCCTGGTCGAGCGCGGCGAGGTCGCGCCGGACGTGGTGGCGCATGCGCTCGCGCCGCGGCTCGGGCGCGCGCATGTCGTCGGCGTCACCGGCGCGCCGGGCGCCGGCAAATCGACGCTGGTGCATGCGCTGCTCGGCGAATTGCTCAAGCTCGGGCGGCGCATCGCCGTCGTCGCGGTCGACCCCTCGAGCCCGATCAGCGGCGGCGCCGTGCTCGGCGACCGCGTGCGCATGGGCCGCCATGGCGAGCATGCCGATGTCTTCATCCGCTCGCTCGCCTCGCGCGGCCATGCCGGCGGGCTTTCGCGCTGCACGACCGAGGTCGTCGACCTGCTCGACGCCGCCGGTTTCGACACCGTCATCGTCGAGACCGTCGGCGCCGGCCAGGCCGAGGTCGACATCATGCGGCTGGCCGATACGCGCATCGTCGCCTGCCCGCCGGGGCTGGGCGACGCGGTGCAGGCGATCAAGGCCGGCATCCTCGAGATCGCCGACCTGCTGGTCGTCACCAAATCCGAATTGCCGGGCGCCGCGACGACGCTGCGCGACTTGAAGGACATGCTGCCGCTGCGCTCGGCCGCCGTCGCGCATCCTGTCTCGGTGCTGCCGGTGAGCGCCATCGGCCGTGACGGCGGTGAAGTCGTCGAAGGCGGTGACGGCGTTGCCGAGCTGGCCGCGGCGATCGCCGCGCACCGCGAGGCGGTGGGCTGCGGCCGGCGCCTCGCGTTGCGCCGCGCGCCGGTCGCCGTCACCGACCCTGCGGCCCATGTGCGCGCGCTCGCCGCCGCCGATCCCTGCGCGGTGGCGCTGGGCATCGCCTGCACCGACGCCGGCGCCGGGCATGCGACGGTCGAGATGACGCTGACACCGCAGCACCTGAATTTCATGGGCGGCTGCCATGGCGGCGTGATCTTCACGCTGGCCGACACCGCCTTCGGCCTCGCGGCGAATTCGCATGGCCGCGTGGCGGCGGGGATCGATGCGCATATCACGTACCAGCATGCCGCCCGCGTCGGCGACCGGCTGGTCGCGCAGGCCACCGAATCCTCGGTGTCGCGCCGGCTCGGCTTCTACACGGTCCGCGTCTTCGTGCGTGACGGGCCGGTGATCTCGAACTTCACGGGGACCGTGGCGGTGAAGCGTTGAGATTCGACGCGGTGGAGGCAGGGATGGGCGCCTACACTGCCGCCACCGCGGATGGTCCGGCGGGGAGAATTCGATGATCGGTTATGTGACCCTGGGAACGAACGATCTCGCGCGCGCCGCTGCGTTCTACGATGCGCTGCTTGCCGAGATCGGTGCCAAGCGCGCCTACGAGAGCGAGCGCGGCATCGCCTGGAGCACCGGCCCCGACAAGCCGGGCGTCGGCGTCATGGCGCCGTACGACGGCAAGCCGGCGACGGTGGGCAATGGCGTGATGGTCGCGCTCGCGGTCGACAGCCGCGACAAGGTCGACCGCCTCTACGCCAAGGCGATGGCCCTGGGCGCGCGCGACGAAGGCCCGGCCGGTCCGCGCGGCGACGGCTTCTACGCCGGCTATTTCCGCGATCTAGACGGCAACAAGCTGAACGTCTTCTGCACGGGCTGAGGCGGCACCGCGCGCCTGCGCCGGCCGCCGCGCCCTCGGACGCCATCGGACGCCTTCACACGCCGGGCAGCGGCCCCAGCGCGGCGAATTCGCCGGGAGCCTTCGCCTTCCAGGCGCGGATCGCGCGATCCATCTCGTCGATGTCGAAGATCGCGCTCTGCAGCAGCGCCATCTGGTCGAGCGCGTCGGCTGTTCCGTGGTCGACGGCGTAATTCAGCGCGATCTTGCTGCCGGCGATGGCCAGCGGCGACTTCGCGGCGATGGCCGCGGCGGTCGTCATCGCCTGCGCCAGCGTCGCCGCCGCGTCGGGGAGCACGGCGTTGACGAGTCCGGCCGCCAGCGCGCGCCCGGCGTCCAGGCGCTCACCGGTGTAGGCCATCTCGCGCGCGATGCCCGGCGGCACGATCTTCGGCAGCCGCTGCAGGATGCCGAGGTCGGCGGCCATGCCGATGTGGATCTCCTGCAGCGTGAAGAAGGCGTCGGCGGCGCAATAGCGCAGGTCACACGCGGCCGCGAGGTCGAGCGCGCCGCCGATGCAGCCGCCCTGGATCGCCGCGATCACCGGGAAGCGTGCCGTCTCCAGCGCGTCGAAGCATTGCATCAGCCGGCGCAGGCCGTCGCGGAAGGCCAGGCGCGAGCGCGCACTGGCGGTGTCGAGCATCGGCATCGTGCCGCCGGCGAAGACCTCGAGCGCCATGCCGGCGCTGAAATGGCGGCCCGTCGACGAGATCACGAGGCAGCGCACCGCGCCCTCGTCGTTCATCGCCTGCACGGCGTCGCGCAGTGCCGGGAAGAACGGCGGGGCCATCGTGTTCAGCCGCTCGGGGCGGTTGAGTTCGAGCCGGGCCACGCCGTCGGCGCCGATCTCGACGCGGAAGTAGTCGCTGCTGTTCATCGCGCCAGCATAGCGTGAACGGCAGCACCGGCGCCGCCGTCGGCGCCGGGTTCGCTCGTCAGCGCCCGAGGTCCTTTGCCGGCACGCCGGCGATGCCCCAGTTCTGCTTCGGTATGTCGTGGATCCAGACGCGCACGTTCTCCTTGGGTGCGCCGATGGCCTCGACGATCGCGGCGGTGACCTTCTCGATCACCGCCTTCTTCTGCTCGTCGGTGCGGCCTTCGAGCATGTAGAGCTGTGCAAATGGCATGGGTGGCTCCTAATGTGGTCGCTGCGGGCCGACCTCAGTCGCCCCCGCGCAGGTTCTGCACCTGGAACAGGCTGGGCGGGTTCTTCTGGAATCCGACCTGGCCCTTGAACTGGCCCGTCGTGCAATGCTTGGACTGGATGTCGATCATCGAGAACGCGTCGTCGATGCCGATGCCCGCGCCCTTGTTCATCGCCAGATGGTGGTCGGCGTGCGACTTGCCGACCGACCAGACCTTCCACAGCTCGCCCTTGCGGTCGTAGATCTCGATCGCGCCGTTGAGGTTCTGCAGCTGGCTGTCCATGTAGAACACGCGCTTGGAGATCGGATGCCCCGGATTGACCGGCGTCGCCTCGACGACATGGACCTTGCGCAACTGGTAGCTGCCCTGGAAGAAGCAGCCGCCCTGGCCGCCGAAGCTGACGTACTTGTAGCCCTCGGGATCCTTGAACTCGTCGCTGAGCGCCAACTCGTCGTGGTTCCACATCGGCAGCAGGATGTTGCGCGTGCCCTTGTACGTCCACTTCATGTCCGAGACGCGGCCGTTGTAGCCCTCGAAGTCCTCGATCATCAGGTCCGAACCGAGGAAGGCATCGGTCGCCTGCCCGGTCGCCAGCCGGCGCACGCGGCGCTGGAAGCCGAGATAGAGGTAGGCGTCGTCGATCTTCTGGTCATCCTCGTAGCGCTGGATCAGCAGCTGCGTGTTCTTCAGGTCCTCGGGCGCGTCGACCTTCATGTAGATCGCGCGGTAGAGGTTCGAGGGGTTCGGCAGCACCTCGGGCACCGGCGCATCCTTGACGCGGTGTTTGATGTTCAGGAAATGGAATTCGGTCTTGATCGTGCGCTCGACCTGGCCGCTGGCCATGTTGCGGTATTTCCACCAGAAGGGGCTGATGGCGGCGTTGTCGCCCCAGTTGACGCCGTATTTGTAATTCCAGGCCAGTTTCTCGCCGGCGCGCGGGTCCTTGGCATCGGGGTCCTCGGGGAAGGGGCGGCCCGAGACATAGCCCTCGAGGTCGCCGTTCTTCGGCCCCAGCTTGGCCTTGTTGAGGTTCGCCCGCGTCGCGTCGATATAGGCCTTCGTCAGGTTGAAGTCGCTGCTGGCGCCGACCTTCAGCTCGACCAGTCCTTCCTTGACGACCTTGTAGGTGCCGACGGCCAGGATGTCCTTGAACTGCTCGACATTGGCCTTGCTGATCGTCATGCCGGGCGTCAGCCCCGGAAAGCTCGGGAAGCCGTTCTTGTACGGCAGGAAGGTCCTGTCGATGTCGGCTTCGGTGGCCGCCACGGCCGAGCCGATGACGCCGAGCAGCGCGAGGGTGGAAATCAGTTTCGTTGCTTGCATGGGGGTTCTCCGCAATCGATCAGAATTTGTAGCGCAGCGAGAAGATCAGCTCGTTTTCCTTCCAGGCCGCGCCGATCGGCCCGGCGCGGAAGCGGCCCAGCGGCTCGAAGCCGCCGACGCCGGCCGATGCCGGCTGCAGCGTCTGGCCGACATAGGTCGTGTAGGGCGCATAGGGGTTGCACGAGCGGCAATCGTCGAAGGCCCAGTTGCTGTTGCCGGACTTGGTCTTGATGTTGGCGCCGAGGGTCAGCTTGAGGGCGTCGCTGAACAGCCATTCGATCGACGGCGCGTAGACGGCGGCCTTGGCCTTGAAGTCGTAAGCGGTGATCAGCTGCGGGCTCAGCCGGTCGTTCATCAGGAAGGCCTTGATGAGCAGCGTGCCGGTGTAGCTGTCCTTCCAGTCCGGCATCCCGACCGGCCCGTACAGCCCCTGGCTGACCTGGTGATCGAAGATATGCTGGTAGAAGATCTGCGCCGAGAACAGCGTCGTGCGGTTCGGGTTGATGAAGTCGACGAAGGTCGGCCGGTCGATGCCGATCACCGAGCGGAATACCTTGTTGCTCGAATAGAGCTCGGGTCGCGCCGTGTTCGAGAATTCCTCGCCCTTGGTCATCGCCGCCTCGAGCCGGAACGCCGCCTTGGCCGCCTCGGACTGGAAGTCCAGCGAGCCGCCGATCATGTTGACGCGCGGGAACACCATGTCGAAGGCGATCAGCCGGTTCGTCGTGATGCCCTGGGCCGGGCCCGAGAAAGGCGAGGTGTTGCCGATGCCGCCGGTGAACGGATTGGTCGCGACATTGAAGGCATGCAGCGACGGCAGCTGCGAGCGGTAGGTCATCGCGTTGAGCGAGAACGACAGCCCGTCCTTCGAGACGCCCTCGAACTTGATGCCGAGCTGGGTGTTCTTCAGGCTCCACTCGGGCAGGATGACGTTGCGGATGCCGATCTGCCCGGCGCCGAAATTGGTCGCGAACCAGGGCCCGGTGCCGGGTCCCGGCGTGCCGGGTGCCGACAGCGGCGCGAAGTTGGCGACCGTGCCGCCGTTGTCCCACAGGTTCTTCATGCCGCGGAAGAAACAGCCGGCGTCGAGGATGACGTTGGCCGTGCCGCATTGGCCGAGGTTGTTCGGGCGGAAGCGGTCGAAATTCCAGACGACCTGCAGATTCGCGTCCTGCAGGCTGTCGGTGGCGCCCATGCGGTATTCGCCCTGGGCTATCCACATGGGGATGCGGATGTCCTGCAGCTCGTCGTAGATGTTGTTGCGCGAATAGTCGACCGGATTGACGACGTCGAGCACGCGGAACAGGTCGGTGCGTCCCCAGACGACCTGCTGGCGGCCGAGCTTGACGAACAGGCTCGAGTTCTCGCCGACGGGTATCGAATTCGTGACATAGAGCTCGCGCAGGAAATCGGCATGCTTGTCGAATTCCGGGTTCTCGAGTTCGGCCGCGGTCAGGTTGCCGTAGCCGCCGAAATCGGCGCAGCCGCGCGAATCGACATTGCAAGGCCGCACCGGCACCGCGAAGGCGACGCCGCCATCGGTGTTGTGCCAGCGGTCGCCGAGCACGCGCAGGCCCGCGCCCGAGCCGTAGGAGGCCGGCGGTGTGTTGGGATGGGCGTAATTCGGGTCGACGAACTTGTTGATGCCGGGGCCGCCGGCCGGGCCGCCGAGATTGGGCAGGCCGGCACCGGCCTCGATCGCGTCGACGACGGTGAAACCGACGCCGCCGCCGTAGGGCACGGTGGCGCCGAGGTTCAGCGGCGGCAGTCCGAGCCCGGCCGCCGCGGCGACGGGGCCGGCGGTGTTCTGCAGCCGCACGTCGGCGGCCGATTGGCTGCCCGCCTCCTTGCCGAACTGCTTCGAATTCAGCTGGTAGACGAGATCGTCGGTGCCGCGCAGCGTGCCGTGGAAACGCCAGCCGTGATCGAGCTGCTTGTCGGCCTGGAGCTGGAGCGTGTTGCGGAACTTCGACAGCCCGACGGTCTTGCCGGTGTTGTCCTTGCCGCGGTAATGCGTGTCGTTCTCGTAGGTGATGTCGACCTTCCAGGGGTCGAGTTCCTGCGCCGCCGCATGCTGCGGTGCCAGCGCGGCACCGGCCGCGACGGCGGCTGCCGCCAGCGCCACGCGCCGCCGGCCTTGCGCGATCCCGTTCGTTCTCCTCATCGCCATGTCTCCTGGTTGAATGTTTGGCCGTGACGTCGGGCGCCCGCTCATGCGAGCACCACGTCCTCTTCGATGACACCTTCCTCGTCGAAATGCGTGGCCACGACGAAATGCGGCTTGAAGACCACGCACCAGGCCGGCACGATCAGGATCGCGGCGACGGCGTTGACGATCAGCATGAAAGACAGCAGCAGCGCCGCGTCGGACTGGAAGCGCAGGTCCGAGAGGAAGACCCAGAGGATCACGCCCGCGGTCAGCGTCACGGCGGTGAACGAAACGGCGTAGCCGGTCGTCGCGACCGCGGCCACCGCGGCCTTGCGGATGTCGTGCAGGCCGGCCATCTCCTCGCGGATGCGGTCCATGAAATAGACCGCGTAATCGATGCCGACGCCGACGCCGATCATGATCACCGGCACCGTGTTGACGCTGATGCCGATGCCCTTCCAGGCCATGTACGCATAGGACATCACGGTGGCGAACAGCATCGGCAACACCATCAGCCAGCCGGCATGCAGCGACTGGTAATAGACCGTGACGAGCAGGAAGGCCAGCAGCATCACCATCGGCACCAGCAGCAGGTGGTCGGCGTGCAGCGCCTCGTTGGCGGCGGCGGTGACGCCGACGATGCCGCCGCCGACGCGGATCGACAGCCCCGGCACGGTGGCCGCGATCTGCCGGCCGGCGTCCTCGGCCATCGCGACGGCGCGCACGATGGTGTCGGCCTGGTGGTCCTTGTAGAAGAACACCATGTCGGCCTCGTTCTCGTCGGCATTGACGAATTCCTTGAGCGCGCCGGGGATCGGGCTCGAGGCGAGGTAGGCGAACATCAGGCCGCCGATCTCGGCGCCGGTCTCGGGCAGCTGCATCCAGCGCGGGTCGTCGTTGTGCGTGAGGCGGTTGACGACGCGGACGACGGCGGGAATGGCCTTGCTGCCGCCGAGCGCCGGATCGTCGAGCATGCGCGCCTGGAAGGCCTCGATCGCGTGCATCACCTCGGGCTGCTTGATGCGGCCCTTCTCGGCCGTGCGGGCGACGACATGCAGTTCCTCCGAGCCGGGGAAGAGCTGGTTGATCGCCCGCGTCGAGACGTTGTAGTCGTGGTTGGCGTGCAGGATCGGCGAGCCGGGCTCGGATTCGCCGATCTGCAGCTTCGACGCCGAGATCGCGCCGGCCACCATCGCCAGCGCCGAGAGCAGGAGGATCGTCGTCGCGCCGCTGTTCGTGCCGCCGCTGTGGCGCATCGCGGTGGCCAGGAAGTTGCGCACGCCGGCGTTCTTGTTGACCGTCGTCTTCGGCTGCGGCAGCACGGTCAGCGCCAGCGGCACCATGAAGTGCACCGTGAAGATCACCGAGAAGGCCCAGAATCCGGCCGAGATGCCGAGCTTGAGGTTGAACGGCGCGGCGCCCAGCACCATCACCGCGATGCCGACGGCGTCGACGATGATGGCCAGCGATCCGGGCCTGAACAGCGCATCGAGCGCGTTGCGCGCCGCCTTGCGGCCGTTGTGCGTGACCTGCAGTTCCTCGTAATAGCGCGCCACCAGCTGCACGCCGTGCGAGGTCGCGCGGGCCGCGATCAGGAACGGGATCGGCATCGACAGCGGCTCTAGGTTGAAGCCGACCCAGGCCATGAACCCCAGGCCCCAGATCGACGACAGCGCGATGCCCAGCAGCGGCAGCACGATGCCGTACAGGCGCCTGAAATACAGCGTCAGCAGCAGCGTCAGCAGCGCCAGCGTCCAGATCAGGATCGAGATGATCTGGCCGAGATAGGTGTAGACCCAGCCGGTGAGCACCGGGTTGCCGGTGACATAGACGTGGTAGCCGGGTTGGCTGACGGCGGCGCGCACCTTCTGCAGCGCCGCGAAGGTGGCGGCGTAATCGATCTCGCCCTCGTTGAGCTGGGCGCGGATCAGCGCCGCCTTCATGTCGGGCGACACCAGCAGGCCGAAGACACGCGGGTCGGCCTGCACCTGCTTCTGCAGCCGCGCCAGCTCGTCGGTCGTGCGGTGGCTCTTGCGCGGGTCGTAATACGACTCCGACGCGAAATTGCCGTCGGCCGTGACGTACACGCGGCGCGCCGTGCGGTGCGTCAGGCTGGCCACCAGGTTGTGGTTGACGCCGGGCAGGTTGTCGATGCCCTGGGTGGCCTGGGCGACGAGGTCGAGCGTGCGGTCGTTGAACACCGTGCCCTGGTCGACCTCGACCGCCATCACGATCATGTTGGCGCCGCCGAAGCTTTCCTTGATCTCGTTGTAGGTCTGGATATAGGGATGCTTCTGCGGCAGCAGGTCGGCGAAATCGGTGTAGATGCGCAGCGCAGGCAGCCGCGTCGCGAAGACCAGGGTCACGGCCAGGATCAGGCCGAGGACGATCTTCGGATTCGCGAAGATCCATTCCTCGCCGAGCACGAGGCGGTGGGTGATGCGCTTGCGCAGGGTCATGGCGTTCCAGGAGAAATCACTGTTTGGCGGCGACCGCCCCGGGCAATGCCGGGGTGATCAGATGCAGCGCGCCGGCCGCGCCGGCGACGAGCAGCGATGGCGCGCCATGCGCCGCGATCGCCGCGAGGTAGCCGGGGATGGCCTTGCCATGGTCGTAGGGCAGCCATTCGCCGCCGCGCAGCACGACCATCTGGCCGCCGAAACCGGCGCCGTAGACGGTGCCGTCGATGGCGGCCAGCGCGTAGATCGGCGCGTCGCTGCGGTTGGGCTGCACCTGCCAGCTGGCGCCGCCGTCGGCCGTGTGCAGCAGCACGCCGGCGACACCGGCGGACCAGCCTTCGCGGTCGCTCGCGAAGACGGTCGCGTAGGGATAGAAGTCGGCGGCCAGCTTGGGCTGCTTCTTCCAGGTCGCGCCGCCGTCGTCGGTGGCCAGATGCAGGCCGAACTCGCCGGTCACATGGCCATGCTGGGCGTCCAGAAATTGCACCGTCGTCAGGATCGCGTCCTCGCCGGCCTGCCGCGATGTCCAATGGGCACCGCGGTCGCTGCTCGAGAGGATGCGCGTGCGACCACCGACGACCCAGATGCGGCCTGCCGCATCGCAGGTCGTCGCCATCGGGTTGTCGGCGCCGGTGATCGGCCGCGATTGCCAGGTCCGTCCCTCGGCGTCGCCGAGCCAGATGCGGCGGTAGTAGTCGAGGCCGACGAAAGAGCCGTCGGCGCAATGCGTCAGCGCGACGATCGAATTCGCGACCGGCAGCGCGCGGCGCTGCCAGGTCGCGCCCTGGTCGGCCGAGACGACGAGCGCGCCGCCGCTGGTCGCGGCGACCATCACGTGGCCGTTGCTGGCGGCCGACTGGAACATGTCGTAGCGGTGAACAGCGCGCGCACGCTCGACATCGACCGCCGTGAGGTCGGGCTTGCGCTGGCATCCGGCCAGGGCGGCGGCCAGAATCGCGCACGCCAGCCAGGCTATCGGTTTGCGGTTCAAGACTCGTCTCCTCGTTCATTCGTCAGTCGCCGGCGATTCGAGATCGCATGCGAACGAATGAGCTGTTGTGTCGTTATGCAATGACGATAAGGACGCGTGTCGATACGGTCCAATACCTTTTATTGCCAGTCCCATACCCGGGCGGTATGTCGGTCCTCGTCGGGCATGCCTGCTCAACGCCTGGCACACAGGGTGCGGCCGGCGCAATGAAATCGGAGGCGGCCGATGTCCACGACACCGGCCGCCTCCGCTACCTGTCGAACGCTATTTCGGCGCGGCGGCCGTCTGGCTCGCGGGCGGGTCGTAATAGGTCAGCGGATACTTCGACTCCTCTGCAGTGAGGTCGTCGTAGTAGTTGACGGCATTGCTGTAGCCCGGCCGATTCGACAGCCCAGGCGCATCGACCACGCCATTCTTCTTGACGTAGTTCTGGTACTCGGCGAGCAATTCCTTCATTTTTTCCGGATGCTCGTCGGCCAGATCATGCTGTTCCGTCCGGTCCTGGGCCAGGTTGTAGAGTTCCCACTGTCCCGAACCCCAGGGCCAGCTGGCGTAGACCAGCTTCCAGTCACCCTTGCGCAAAGCCTTGCGGCCACCGAGCTCCCAGCCGGTGACGTGATCGGCTCCGTGTATCGCCGCGGATCGGCCGGTCAGGAACGGCAGCATCGACTGGCCCTGCATCGGGGCGACTTCGCGTCCCTTGTAATGGCTGCCGGGAGACTGGGCGCCGGCCAATTCCAGCAAGGTCGGGGCGATGTCGGTGACATGCCCGAACTGCGGCACGATCCCGCCCTTGGCCGCGATCCCCGGGTGGACCGCAATGGCGGGAACGGAGATGCCGCCCTCGAACTCGAATGCCTTGTACATCTTGTACGGCGCCATGCCGACCTGGGCCCAGCCCGGCCCGTATTCGGCGAAGGAATCGGCCTTCCCGATGTTCTCGACCTTGTTGTTCCGGTGCATACGGTTCCAGGGGCGGTCCTGGCCTTCGTCGAGGACCGAATTGCCGTCGGCGCCGTTGTCGGACATGAAGAAGATGAAGGTGTTGTCGTATTCGCCGATGGCCTTGAGATGGTCGATCAGGCGGCCCAGGTGGAAGTCCATCGCATCGACCATGGCCGCGTAGACGGCCATGCGCTTGGACTCCTGCCGCTTCTGCTGCGCGGTCAGCTGATTCCATTTCGGCCACAGCGGATTGCCTCGGTACACGCCCGAGTCCTTGGGGATGATGCCGAGTTCCTTCATGCGGGCGAGGCGGCGCTCGCGTATCACTTCGTAGCCGACGTCGTACTGGCCCTCGTACTTCTTGATGTAGCTCTCGGGCGCCTGCAAGGGCCAATGCGGCGCGGTGAATGCGAGATAGGCGAAGAAAGGTTTGCCGTCGCCCTTGTTCTGATCGATGTACTGGATGATCTTGCTCGCGTAGGCCTCGCTGGAGTAGAAGTCCTTAGGCAGATTGACGGGCTTGCCGTTGTCGCGGTAGATCACGACCGGCTTCTTGTTGGCGTCGAAGGTGATGATCCCGGTCTGGTCGAAGTGGGAGGCTCCGCCCATCACCATCGCGTAGGATTGTTCGAAGCCTCGATGCGCAGGGCTGGTCTCCTCGCTGGTGCCCAGATGCCACTTCCCGGCCATATAGGTGTGGTAGCCGGCATCCTGCAGCAATTCAGGAAAGGCGACGACCCGGTTGTTGAGGAATCCCTCGTATCCGGGCGCGTCTTTCTGAATCGGCTGCACCAGCTCACCCATGGCGCCAAAGCCGCCGATGTGGTTGTCCACGCCCGACATCAGCATTGCGCGCGTCGGCGAGCAGAAGGGCGAGGCGTGAAAGCCGGTCATCCGAACGCCGGCCTTGGCGAGCTTGTCGAGATGGGGCGTGCTGATCTCGCCGCCGAAGGCACCCAGGTCCGAGTAGCCCAGGTCATCGGCGACGATGACCAGGATGTTGGGTCGACGCGCGGTTTCGGCGGCCTGCGAGGCCGGCGCAGCCAGGACGCAGGCTGCGCTCAGCAGCGCAGCGGCAATACGACGGAGCGGATGCATACCTACTCTCCTTGCGACGAGCTTGGAACGGCTCGACGAGGCCCTGCGGACGAGGGCCTGCGCCGAGGCTGGATCAGGGTCGCGCCGCGCGCCGATTCAGTCGACCGCAGCGGCGCCGGCAGCAGCACGTTCGCGGCGCTGGCGCGACATCGTCAGCGCCGTGTCCTCGATCATGTCTTCCTGGCCGCCGACCATGCCGCGCCGGCCGAGTTCGACGAGCAGCTCGCGCGCCGGAATGCCGTATTTCGCGCCGGCGCGCTTGGCGAACAGCAGGAAGCTGCCGTAGACGCCGGCATAGCCCAGCGTCAGCGCATCGCGGTCGATGCGGATCGGGAAATCCATGATCGGCACGACGAGGTCCTCTGCGACGTCCTGGATCTTCCAGACATCGACGCCGGTGGCGATGCCCATGCGGTCGCAGACGGCCACGAGGACTTCCATCGGCGTGTTGCCGGCGCCGGCGCCCAGGCCGGCCGACGCGGCGTCGATGCGGTTGGCGCCGCATTCGATCGCGGCGATCGAATTGGCGATGCCCATCGCCAGGTTGTGATGGCCGTGGAAGCCGAGTTCGGTTTCCGGCTTCAGCGCGTCGCGCACGGCCGTCAGCCGCGCCTTGACATCGTCGGGCAGCATGTAGCCGGCCGAATCGGTGATGTAGATGCAGTTCGCGCCGTAGCTCTCCATCAGCAGCGCCTGCTTCACCAGGCCCTGCGGCGTGTTCATATGCGCCATCATCAGGAAGCCCACGGTGTCCATCTCGAGCTTGCGGGCGTACTGGATATGCTGTTCGCTGACGTCGGCCTCGGTGCAATGGGTGGCCACGCGTATCGTGTGCACGCCGAGTTCGCGCGCCATCTTCAAATGGTCGACGGTGCCGATGCCCGGCAGCAGCAGCGCGCTGACCTTCGCCTGCTTCATCAGCGGGATCACGGCGCCGAGATATTCCTCGTCGGTATGCGCGGGGAAACCGTAGTTGACCGAACTGCCGCCGAGGCCGTCGCCATGGGTGACCTCGATCAGCGGCACGCCGGCGGCGTCGAGGCCGCAGGCGATCGAACGCATCTGCTCCAGCGTCATCAGATGGCGCTTGGGGTGCATGCCGTCGCGCAGCGTCATGTCGTGTACGGTGATCTTCCTGCCTTGCAGATTCATGAGCTTGCTCCTGGATTCAGACGGTGGCCGCGGGTTCGAGCGTCAGCGTGCCGGCGAGGATCTCCTGCGCGAACATCTCGGCCGTGCGCGCGGCGGCGGCGGTCATGATGTCGAGGTTGCCGGCGTATTTGGGCAGATAGTCGCCCAGACCCTCGACCTCGAGAAAGACGCTGACGCGGCGGCCGTCGAACACCGGCCCGTTGACGAGCTTGTAGCCGGGGACGTATTTCTGCACCTCGGCGATCATCTCGTGGATCGATTGGGTGATCGCCGCCTGGTCCGGATCGGTCTCGGTCAGGCAATGCACGGTGTCGCGCATGATCAGCGGCGGCTCGGCCGGGTTGATCACGATGATGGCCTTGCCCTTGCGGGCGCCGCCGACGCGCTCGACGGCGCCGGCCGTCGTGCGCGTGAATTCGTCGATGTTCTTGCGCGTGCCCGGCCCGACCGAGCGGCTGCTGACGGTGGCGACGATCTCGCCGTAGGCCACCGTCTGCACGCGGCTGACGGCGGCGACCATGGGGATCGTCGCCTGGCCGCCGCAGGTCACCATATTGACGTTCATCTCGCGCCGGCCGATATGCTGCTTGAGATTGACCGGCGGCACGCAATAGGGGCCGATGGCGGCCGGCGTGAGGTCGATCATCATCGCGCCCTCGGCATTGACCTTGCGCGAATTCTCGGCATGGACATAGGCGCTGGTGGCGTCGAAGACGATCTGCACGCCGTCGGCTCGCATATGCGGCACGAGGCCGTCGACACCCTCGGCGGTGGTCTTGATGCCCATCTCGCGGGCCCGCTTGAGGCCGTCGGATTCGGGGTCGATGCCGACCATCCACACCGGCTCCAGCCAGGGGCTGCGCTGCAGCTTGGCCAGCAGGTCGGTGCCGATATTGCCGGGCCCGATGAGGGCGCATTTGATCTTCTTCTGGGTCATCGCGGGTTGCTCCACGGAAGTTTGAAACAGGTAGCGCAGGCGCCGTTCACGGACCATCGCCCTCGGCCAGGAAATCACCCACCAGCCGCGCGAAGCGCGACGCATGTTCGATCTGCGTCCAATGGCCGCAATGGCCGAACACATGCAGCTGGCTGTTGGCGATCCAGTCGGCCAGCGTCAGCGAGTTCTGCAAGGGGATGATCCGGTCCTCGCGGCCGTGGATGACCAGGGTCTCGTGCGGCAGCGCGCGGATGTCGGCCTCGCGGCTGGCCATCGCATCGACCCAGCGCTGGCGCGGCGCCGGGAACATGGCGGCGAATGATTCCTGGAATCCGGGCCGGATGCTGGCGCGGTAGCGCAATTCGGCGAGTTCGTCGGTGACGAGTGCGCGGTCGTGGGCGAAGAGGTCGATCAGCCCCTTCATCGCCTGCAGCGAAGGCTCGTAGCCCCACACGGCATCGAGCCCGGGCGTGATCGCGAAAGGTACGCCGACGCTGCCCATCAGCACGAGGCGGCGCACGCGAGCCGGCGCGCGGATCGCCAGCGCCAGCGCCAGCGCGCCGCCGAACGAATTGCCGATCAGGTCGACCTGGGGCTGCTTGAGCGCGTCGAGCAGGTCGATGGCCTGGCGCACCCAGGTGTCCATCGTGTAGTCGATGCCGGCGGGCCGGTCGGTATAGCCGAAGCCCACCATGTCGGGTGCGAGCACGCGGCGCGTGCGCGCGAGCTCGGGCATCACCAGCCGCCAATTGGCCCAGGCGCTGACGCCGGGCCCCGAGCCATGGATCAGCAGCACCGGCGGCTGCCCCGGCTGTCCCGGGTGCGGGGCGCCGAGGTCGTGGCAATTCGTCTGGAAGCCGCCCGTGCGCAGGCTGCGGGCGATTTCGGGGTTGGCGGTGGCGTTCAAGAGTCGCAGGCGCTCAGACGAAGCGCATCCCCACGCTGCCGAGGTCCTGGAAGCGCACGTTGATATGGTCGCCGGCGGCAACGGCGATGGCCTCGGTGACGCCGCCGGTCATGATGAAGCTGCCCGCAGGAATCTCCTGGCCGCGCCGGCCGAGGTGGTTGGCCATCATCGCGACGGCGGCGGCCGGATGCCCGAGCACGGCGGCGCCGGCGGCCATCGCGACGATGCGGCCGTTCTTCTCCATCACCACGCCCAGCGTGCGCAGGTCCAGCGATTCGACATCGCGGGCGCGGCCGCCGACGACGAAGCGCGACGCCGAGGTGTTGTCGGCGATCACGCTCTTGAGGTCGAACTTGAAGTCGCGGTAGCGGCTGTCGATGATCTCCACCGCCGGCAGCACGAAATCGATCGCCGCCATCACCGCGCCGACATGGCAGCCGGGGCCGCGCAGCGGCGCCTTGGTGACGATGCAGATCTCGGCCTCGGCCTTCGGGTGGATCAGCTCGTCCATGCGGATGTCCGCGCCCTCGGCACGCGCCATGTAGTCGCTGACGAAGCCGAAGCATGGCGTGTCCACGCCCATCTGCTTCATCTTCGCGAACGAGGTCAGTCCGGCCTTCAGGCCGACGGTGCGGTGGCCGCGGGATTCCTTGCGGCGGCGGATCTCGTCCTGGATGTCGTAGGCGTCGGCCCAGTCCATCTGCGGATGGTCGTCGGTGATCTTGGTGACGTCGCGGGCCTCCAGTTCGGCGGCCTCGAGATGGGCGGCCAGCGCCTCGATGTCCTTGCGGTTCATTGCCATGGTGTCGTCCTCGGCGGCGGTGTCAGATGAAGCGCACCGAGGTGCTGCCCAGCCCGCCGACGCTGGCGTGCAGGCTGTCGCCGGCGCGCACCGGCACGAGCGGCGATTGCGATCCCGAAAGGATGATGTCGCCCGCCTTCAGCGTGATGCCCAGCGCCCCCAGCGTGTTCGCCAGCCAGGCCACGGCATTCACCGGCGAACCCTGCACCGAGGCGCCGCAGGAGGTGCTGACGATCTCGCCGTTCTTCTCCAGCACCATGCCGGCCAGCGCGAGGTCGATGTCGCGCGGGCTGCGGCGCGTGCCGCCCAGCGTCAGCACGCCGCAGCTGGCGTTGTCGGCCACCGTGTCCTGGATCTTGATCTTCCAGTCCTTGATGCGCGAATCGACGATCTCGAAGCAGGGCATCACGCAATCGGTGGCGCGCAGCACGTCGGCCGCCGTGACGCCGGGGCCGACGAGGTCGCGCGCCAGGATGAACGCCACCTCGGCCTCGGCCTTGGGCGCGATCATCTTCGCCGTGTCCACCGGCTCGCCCTCGTTGAACACCATGCCCGAGAGCAGATGGCCGAAGTCGGGTTGGTTGACGCCGAGCATGTCCATCACGACCTGGCTGGTGACGCCGATCTTCTTGCCGACGACGATCTCGCCCGCGTCGATGCGGCGCTGGATCATGCGCAGCTGGATCTGGTAGGCGTCGGCGATCGTGATCTCGGGCTCGCGCTCGGTCAGCGGCGCCACCGGCTCGCGGCTGAGCAGCGATTGGTAGAGCTCGTCGCCGAGCTGTTGGATGCGCAGGCGGTTCATGGGATCCCCGAAGGTGGATGGAGAGGCAGAGGCGATGACCGGCGAGGGCAGTGCTCGCCGGTGCACCGCCGCCGGGCCGGAATTCAGATCTTGATCATCACGTTGCGCAGCTCGGTATAGAACTCGAGCGAATGGACGCCGCCCTCGCGCCCGATGCCCGAGGCGCCGGCGCCGCCAAATGCGGTGCGCAGGTCGCGCAGGAACCAGCTGTTGATCCAGCACAGGCCGACCTCGATGGCCGCGGCCATGCGGTGCGCGGTGCCGAGGTCGCGCGTCCAGACCGTCGTCGCCAGCCCGTAATCGGTGGCGTTGGCCAGCCGCACGGCCTCTTCCTCGGTGTCGAAGGGCGCGATATGGCAGCAGGGGCCGAAGACCTCCTCGCGCACGACGCTCGAGGTCTCGGGCAGCCCGGTCCAGATCGTCGGCTGGACGAAATGACCCTGGGCATAGGCGCCGTGCATCGGCGGCTCGCCGCCGCCGGTGACGACGGTCGCACCCTCGGCGCGCGCCTTGGCGTAATACGACAGCACCTTGGCCTTGTGCTCGGCCGAGATCAGCGGGCCGAGGCCGACGCCGGGCTCGTCCGAGGGACCGATCTTCAACGCCTCGGCACGCGCCTTGAGCGCGGCGACGAAACGCTCGAAGATCGGCCGCTGCACGTAGACCCGTTCGGTGCCCAGGCAGACCTGGCCGCAATTCTCGAAGGCGCTGCGCGTGATGCCGGCCACCGCGGCGTCGAAATCGGCATCGGCGAAGACGATGCCGGCGTTCTTGCCGCCGAGCTCGAACGAGACTGGCCGCACGCCCTTCGCGGCGGCGGCCATGATGGCCTCGCCGGTGCGCGTCTCGCCGGTGAAGGTGATGCCGTCGACGCCGGGGTGGCGGGTCAGGAATTCGCCGGCCGAACCCGGGCCGAAGCCGTGCAGCACTTGGTACACGCCCTTGGGGATGCCGACCGAATTCATCACCTCGCCCAGCAGCGTCGCCGTCGCCGGTGTCTCCTCCGAGGGCTTGACGATGACGGTGTTGCCGCAGGCCAGCGCCGGGCCGACCTTCCAGGTCATCAGCAGCAGCGGCAGGTTCCACGGGCAGACGACGGCGATCACGCCCAGCGGCGTGCGCATCGCGTAGCTGATGGCGGTGCCGCCGTCGGGCGTCGTCATCTGGAAGCTCTCGGTCGGCACGTTCTTGACGATGTCGGCGAAGATCTTGAAATTCGCCGCGCCGCGCGGGATGTCGATATGCGAGGCCAGCGAGCGCGGCTTGCCGGTGTCGGCCAGTTCGGCGGCGAGGAAATCGTCGAAGCGGCGGTTGATCTCGTCGGCCACCGCGTGCAGCAGCTCGGTGCGCTTGACGACGCTCATGCGCCCCCATTCGCCGCCCAGCGCGGCGCGCGCCGCCGCCACCGCCGCGTCGACCTCGGCGGCACCGGCCTCGTGTACCTGGCCGATGACCTGGTTGTTGATCGGGGCCCGGTTCTCGAAGGTCTTGCCGGTGGCGACGAATTCGCCGTTGATGAAGTTCAGGAACTGTTTCATGTGCAGCACAAGTAGGGCAGGTGGCGATTCAATGCAGGCCCAGCGCTTCGATGCCGGCGCGCGCGCAGGCCTCGTCCTGTTCGGCCGATCCGCCGGAGACGCCGATGGCGCCGATGCGCGCGCCGTTGGCGTCGACGATGGGCAGGCCGCCGCCGAACATCACGAGCCGCGGTCTTTGATTCAGGCCGATGCGCAGCAGCTCGTCGCCGGCGACGAGCTCGGCCCAGCGCGCCGTCGGGAAGCCGAAGCTGGCCGCCGTGTAGGCCTTGTCGATCGCGATCTCGACCGAATGCAGAAAGGCGCCGGGCATGCGCAGGAAGGCCGTCAGCGTGCCCGCGGCGTCGGTGACGGCGACGTTGATGCGCAGCCCCAGCGCCTGCGCGCGGGCCAGCGCCGCGCGGCAGGCGGTGCCCGCGGCCTCGGCGCTGATCGCGCGCTGCAGCACCGACGCCTCGGCCGCGTCCACGCTCAGGTCACCACCGTCAGGAAGGCCGGATTGAGCTTGCGGTCGTGGTAGAAGACCGCGGCGCCGACTTCGTCCCAGGTCCAGGTCGTCGGCTGCATGTCGGGATAAAAGTCGTAGCCGCCGCAGAAGGTCTCCATGCGGTTGCCCGAGGGGTCGAAGAAGTAGATCGTCGTGCCGCGCGTCACGCCATGCCGCGTCGGGCCCATGTCGATCGAGACGCGGTGCATCGACATGATGTCGGCCGCGCGCAGCACCTGCTCCCAGGTGTCGAGCAGGAACGAGACATGGTGCAGCTTGCCGTCCTCGGCATGGCGCACCATCGCGATGTCGTGCGCCTTGGCCGAGCAGGTCAGCCAGGTCGCGAGGTCGGTCTGGCCATCCTCGAGCTTGATGCGCTCGACGAGCGTGAAGTCCAGCACCTCTTCGAACAGCTTGCGGTTGCCGTCGATGTCGCCGCCGTAGATCAGGCAATGGTCCATGCGCACCGGGTTGATGCCCTTGGTGTCGAGCACGAAGGCCTCGGGGTTCGTGTAGCCCAGGCCGTTGCCGATGTCGGTCTTCTCGGCATAGAGCTCGATCATGTGGCCGGTCGGGATCTGGAAGCGCACGCGCTCGCCGGTCTCGAGCATCTCGCCGGCGGGCACGCGCTCGGTGGCGACGCCGAATTCCTTGAGCCGGCCCTCGAGCGTGGCCAGCGTGGCCTTGTTGCGCACCTTGAAGCCGAAATGATCGAGGCCGGCGCGGTCGGACTTGCGGATGATGAAGCTGTTGTGGTCGCGTTCATCGTGGGTCTTGAAATAGACCCGTCCGCCCTTGTCGCGACCGGTCTCCTTCAGACCCATCACGTCGGTGTAGAACTTCACCGATTCGTCGAGATCGAGCACACGCACCACCGCATGTCCCGGCCGCAATACGCCTGTCATTGCCATCATCGTCTCCTTGCTGTTTCAGGTTGAGGGATTGCCCGTCGTCGCGGCGGGCCCGCATACGCTCTTCTTCATCTTGCCGATCACTGCCAGCCGGATATCGCTGGCCGGTTTCACCCGGCACGCCAATACGCGGCCGCAGCGCTCGTCTTCCTCGCTCACATGTTCGCGGCTCATCACGCGGGCGCTGTAACGGCCTTCGCTGATCTCGACCTTGCAGACGCCGCAGCCGCCGTTGCGGCATCCCACCGGGATGCCCTTGCGGCCGAGGACCTCCATGCCCTCGAGCAGCGAGCGCGTCTCGGCGCAGCTGTAATGCTCGCCGGTGTCCTCGATCAGCACGTCGAAGCGATGCAATTCGGTCTCCTCAGGCGTCTGGCTTCGACGATGGAATGGGGCCATGATGGCCAGCCGGAACCGCGATGTCCAATACGGAATTTCTTCCGGGTGATACCATTTGGGTATCAATTAGAAGATTCGGAGATTCGCCTTGGAGCTTCGTGAAATGCGCTATTTCCTCGCCGTGGCCGAGGAGCGCAATTTCAGTCGCGCCGCGGAGCGCTTGCACATCGCCCAGCCGCCGCTGTCGCGCCAGATCAAGGCGCTGGAGGACCGGCTGGGCACGGCGCTGTTCGATCGCACGACCAAGGGTGTCGAGCTGACGGCCGCCGGCGCGGCGCTGCTGGCCGAGGTGCCGAACCTGCTGGCGCTGGCGCAGCGCGCCAAGGAGCGCACGCTGCGCGCCGGACGCGGGCTCATAGGCCAGCTTGACGTGGGCCTCTTCGGCTCCGGCGTGCTCGACGTGATCCCGCGCATGCTGGCGCGCTTCCACGCCGCGCGGCCGGAAGTGCGCATCCGCCTGCACAACTTGACCAAGGACGCGCAATTGCAGGCGTTGCGCGAGCGCCGCATCGCCGTCGGCTTCAACCGCCTCGTGCCGCCGGAAGACGACATCGTCGTCGAGACCGTGCTGCGCGAGACGATGGTCGTCGCGATGCCCGAGTCGCATGCGCTGGCGCGGCAGACGACGGTGAGGCTGGCCGATCTCGAGGACCTGCCGCTGATCGTCTATCCGAACATCCCGATGCGCGGCCTGGCCCAGGTCGTCACCGATGCCTTCAGGCGCGACCAGCTGCGCCTGCGCGTCGAGCAGGATGTCGAGGATGTCGTCACCGCGATCGCGCTGGTAGCGGGCGGCTTCGGCGTCGCGATCACGACCCATTCGGCGACCAATCTGCGGCTGCCGGGCGTCGTCTTCAGGCCGCTCGAAAGCACGCAGCTGCACGATGTCGAATTGAGCTGCCTGTACCGCCGCGACGACGACTCGCCGGTGCTGCGCGCTTTTCTCGAGGTGGTGCATGACTACGCCCGCGATCGGTCGGAGGGCCTCAGATCCGCTTGAACAGCGGGCTGCGCATCTGCTGTGCGGCATCCGCGGCGGAAATGAACTTCTCGGTGTAGATGTCGCGCTCGAACAAGCGGCCCTGCATCAGCGTCGTGATGCAGGCGTCGATCATCACCGGCGGGCCGCAGAGGTAGGCCTTGCGGCCGCGGAAGTCATTGTCGAAATGCGCTTTCGCCGCCTCGTGGACATGGCCGCGGAATCCCGGCCAGCCCGAACCCGGCTCTTCGTTCGACAGCGCCGGGACATAGTCGAAATGTGAGTATTCGCGCGCCAGTTCGGCGAACAGCGCGTGGTCGTAGAGCTCGGCGCGGTTGCGCGCGCCGTAGACCAGCGTCATCGGCAGCTTGCTGTCCTCGGCCAGCAGGTCGAGGATCATCGATTTCGGGCTCGAAAGCCCCGAGCCGCCGGCCAGGAACAGCGCAGGCAGCCGCGCGCTCTTGCGCACGTAGAAGCGGCCGTAGGGCCCGCTGAGCTGGACGCGGTCGCCGACGCGCAGTGCCTGGTGGATCCAGGTCGTCGCCGCGCCGCCGGGCACGAGGCGGATATTGAGCTCGACCTCGCCGCGCTGCTGCGGCGCATTCGCCAGCGAGAAGGCGCGCGAACCCTGGCCGTCGGGCAGGCGCAGGTTGATGTACTGGCCGGCCTGGAAACGCAGGCCCTCGTCGCCGTCGATCTCGATCCAGACGCCCTTGATCGTCGGTGTCAGGTCCTCGATGCGGCTGACGCGGCCGGCGTAATCGCGCACCGGCAGGCCGAGCGAGTCGGGGTCGACCTCGATGTCGGCCTCGATGACGACGTCGCTCTGCAGCGTCGCGCAGCAGGCCAGCGCCTGGCCCTCCTCGCGCTCGTAGTCCATCAGCGCGAAATTGCTCGCCTCGCCATGATCGACCTCGCCGTCGGTGACGACGATCTTGCAGGTCGCGCACAGGCCATGGCAGCAGGCATGGGGCAGGAAGATGCCGGCGCGCAGCGCCGCGTCGAGGATGGTCTGGCCCTCCTCGACGTCCAGCGTCTGGCCCAGGGGCTCGATCGTCAGCTGATGGCTCATCGCGGAATCAGGTCGCGGATCCCTTGATGCCGTTCAGGCCCGGCGTGCGCAGGCGCAGGGCGTCCTTGTGCCCGATGCCGTTGTCGGCCAGCGATTTCGTGAAATCGGGGACGAAGGGCTGCCCCGACTTCAGCCATTGCGCCCGGCTCCAGTCGATCTGCTTGAATTCCGGGTGGTAGCCGAAGCAGGTCGGCAGCACCTGCTCGACGAAGGCGCCGAAAGGCATGCCCGGCGGCAGCGGGAAGCAGAACGGGGCGCAGAACATCAGGTGCTGGTCCCAGCCGATGTAGACGAGCTGGTTGCCGTGGAACTTGTCGAGACTGTCCGCGGGCGGGAAGGCATAGGGTTTGACGGCGGCGACGGCGGCCATGGCTTGCTCCTGTGGATGCGGGTTCAGGTGTTGGACGTGGCTGCGCCGCGCCAGGCGGCGAAGTTCTTCTGGTCCTCCGAGCCCTCGAAGTCGAAGTTGTCGCGGCCGGCGTTGATGCCGTAGTAGTCGAGCACCGCGGGCAGGGGCTGGAAGCCCTCGACCGTCGGGTCGACGCCGGGGTTGAAGCAGTTGCCCATGTAGATCTGGTGCGCCGGCAGCCAGGCCTGCTGGTACTTCTCGGGCTCGTTGTCGAAGATCTCCTTGCAGCCGTCGGAGCAGAAGTGGAACTTCATGCCGTGGTAGCTGCTTTCGCGGTAGCAGGTCTGCGTCGGGTCGCCGGGCTCGGTGAAGACCATCGGGATCTGGCAGACCTGGCACAGCATCGGCAGCGACATGTTGTAGAAGCGGTTGCCTTTCTTCTGCTCGTCGCGCCAGAACTCGAAGCGCGGCCGGTAGTACTTGTCGAAGCTGTTCGGGTATTTCGCCGACAGCCAGTCGAGTTCCTCGTCGCTGGGCATCCAGGTGTGGAAGTTCGAGACGCCGCTGTACTGGTACAGCGTCGACCAGGCCTGGTGCGAGATATGGTCCTTGTCGAATTCGATCTGGTCGAGCCATTTCGGCGGCCGGATGCCATAGCGCTCCAGGTCCTTGAACAGCGCGCCGCCGTTCTGCTCGAAATAGATCTCCCAGGCTTCCTTCCAGCTCATCACGCGCTTGGGCAGCATGTAGTCCATCATCATCCCGACCAGCGTCAGCACGCGGTAGCCGCGCCAGGTCCACTTGTCGATCCAGCGCTGCACGATGGGCAGGTTGGCCGGGTCCTGCTCGAGGATGAACTTGATGCACTCCAGGCCCAGCGTCATGTGGCGGGCCTCGTCGCTCTGCGCCGAGAAGCCGAAGGTCATCGCGCCCATGTCGCCGTTGTAGGCCGCGCCCGAGACGAAGGGCACGAACAGCAGGTTGGTCAGCACGTATTCGAAGCTGAAGCCGACGGCGACCATGAACTCGAACGGCCCTGCGCTCATGGCGTCGTCGAAGAACGAACGCGGCACCGACATGTACCAGACGCGCTGGATCATCTGCGGGAACGCGTGCAGCCCGTTGTAGTACTTGTTGTAGTTCGACATCGAGTGGATCTGCGTCTGCGCATGCCGGATCTCGTCGAGCGACTGCATCAGGCAGGCCACGCGCGTGCCCACGCCGGGGAACTGGCGGCCGACATGGGCGAAGCCGCGGTGCGCCATGTATTCGAGCGGGCTGATGCCGTTGAGGAACAGCTTCAGCGTATTGATGTAGCGCGCATCGGTGACGCCGAGGTGGCCGTTGTTCTGCGCGAATGCGTCGATGATCGCGTAGAGCTTCTTCTCCTTCTCGGCCTGGTATTTCCAGTAGGCGTCCATCGTCAGGCGGAACGGGTCCTCCCACTTGTCCCAGTCGTGGATCTTGATGCCCTCGTACTCGGCATAGGGGAACACCTTGTCCATCGGCTGGTAGGTGGTCTCCCAGTCCAGGCCCCGGGTCATCAGCGCATAGCGCTCCTTCAGGCCCAGCTTCTTCTTCGCGACTTTCATGTCCATCGTGGTTCTCCTTGCGGCGCGCTCTCAGCGGCCCCAGCTCAGGGTGAATTCGTCGTCGGTTTCGTCGATGTTTCCCGACAGCGTGATCAGGCTCAGGTGCAGTTCCTGCAGGTCGAAGGCGCGGCCCATGCGTTCCTCGACCGATGCGCGCTTGAGCGTCAGCCGGCCCTCGCCGTTGATCTTGACCATCGCCGGCTGCTCCTCGAGCACGGCGTTGGGGTTGTCGGCCAGCAGCGCGTCGACGATCGAGCGGCTGTCGTCGCTGAGCTGCAGCGCCAGAAAGACCTTGGACATCTCTGGACCCTCCTCTACAGCGTGACGCCGGACTTGGCGATGCGGGCCTGCAATTGCGCGGCGACGGTGGCCAGCGTGCCCGGGCCGTCCTCGTCGAGCGCGAATTCGGCCAGCGGCGCGCAGGCCTCGAGGCCGCGCGCCAGCCAATGCCGGATCCAGCTCGCGACCTGCGCCTGGTTCGCCGGCGATTCGGCCGCCGCGGTCTTGATCTGGGCGTCGACCCATTTCGCCGTCTCGGCATGCCATTCGGTCATGAACTTGGTCAGCATCGCCACCGCGGTGCCGCCCTTCATCGTCAGCACGTCGTCGACGACATGTTCGTAGACCAGCGGGTAGATGAGGCCGTCGAGCACGAGGTTCTGCGCCACGAACACCTCGAACCAGTCCTTGACGACGAACACGTCCTCGACATAGCGGCGCAGGCCCTGCCATTTCGGGTCCTGCAGCCATTGCAGCTTGGCGCGGTCCAGCGCCTCGGGCTCGTCGAGCAGCAGGCCGATGCGGGTCAGGAACTGGGCGATGCCGAGCTGGTCCATCGCCTGGTAGATATGCGGCTGCGAGATTCCCGTGCCGTAGCCGTAGGCGCAGATGTAGGCGCAATTCATGTTGCCGCCCCAGGCCAGGTGGCGCAGCGGCAGCAGCAGCTCGATGGCCATGCGGCGCACGGCATCGGGCAGCGCGGCGGCGAGGCCGCGCTGTTCGACGAATTCGAAATTGGCCTCGGTGCTTTCCTGCTGGCGCGCGCGGGCCTGGGTGTAGGTGCCGTAATAGAACTGGCGTGGGTCCTTGAAGGCGTACCAGTCGGCCATGACGATCGCCGTGCGCCGCGGGTCGAAGATCTCGTGGTCGGGATCCCAGGTCGGGCGGTAATGGAAGTTGTGCGTGGCCTGGAGGTCGAAGGTGCCCTCCTGGTAGCGCGTCGCCGGCTTGTCGCCGCCGATGCGCTTGGCGACATGGTCGAAAGTGTGGCGCAGCGGCTTGATGCTGACGGTGCGCAGGTCCATGGTCGTCATCTCGGTCGTCTCCTCGTTCAATCCGGGCTATCGGGTTCGTGGCGGTAGAGCTGTTGGCGCGCCTGGTGCAGCGTCCAGTCCCATTCGTGGGCGGACTCGCCGGCCGGCGACTGCGGCTGCGGCGTGCGCGTCGGTGTCACGCGCTGTTGGCCGCAGAAGTCGTCGAAGGCCGCGCGCGGCAACAGCATTTCGACAAACAATTCGGGCTCGCCGACGGCGAATTCGAATTCGACATAGCCGTCCGCGCGCTCGTCGACGATGCGGACATAGCGGCGTTCGGGGTCGAATGGCGCGGCGGCGGTCATGCCCGCTGTGTTTGCAAGGGCCGGGCCCGCGTCGCTGGAATGACCTGAAATCTCGATATTTCTAGGGTTTGCACTGAGATCCGAGGCTGCCGAGGGTCGGCGTCGGTGCCGCTTGCTCGGTGCAAACCCTAGTTTTCTTCGCCCGACCTTCGGCCAAACTCGCCGCCAAATCGATCATTTGATCAAGCGGGCCGAGAGGCGATGCCGAAATGATCAACTGCCGCGCAGTCGATCACGAAGCAGGTGTCCCGATAAAATCTCGAGAATCCAGGATGAACCTCACTTACCCACCGGACGCCGATCTGCGCCGCCTGCTGCGCTTTTCGCCCGACGAGGGATCGATTTGGCTCGGCGACCGGCGCATGGTGCTGCTGCACACCGCTTCGCTCGGCGAATTGCGGCGCGAGCTCGTCGACAGCATCGGCCTGGACCAGGCGCGCCGCGTCTTCACGCGCATGGGTTTCGCCAGCGGGCTGCGCGACGCCGAATTCGCGAAGAAGACGCGCGGCGACCGTGCCATCGACGAGGCGTTTCTCGTCGGCCCGCAATTGCACATGCTCGAGGGCGCGGCCCGCGTCACGCCCGAGGTGATGGAATTCGATGTCGCCGCGGGCACCTTCCATTGCGAGTTCCGCTGGGACGATTCGTGGGAGGCGCATGCGCACCGCGAGGAGTTCGGCGCTGCCGCCGAGGCCTCCTGCTGGACGTTGACCGGCTATGCCTCGGGCTACAGCTCGGGATTCATGGGCCGCACGATCCTGTGCAAGGAGGTCGTCTGCAAGGGCTGCGGCGAGGGCTATTGCCGCATGGTCGGCCGCCCCGCCGATGAATGGCCCGAGGACGATCCGATCCGCGGCTATTTCGAGGCCGATTCGCTGCTCGGCAAGATCGAGTCGCTGAGCCAGCAGGTCGAGGCGCTGCGCTCGTCGCTCGAGCCGGCCGCCCTCGGCAACCTGATCGGCTCGGCACCGGCGTTCCGCCGCGCGCTGGACTTGTTGCGCAAGGCCGCGCCGACCCAGGTCAGCGTGCTGCTCACCGGCGAGACCGGCGTGGGCAAGGAGCGCTTCGCGCGCACGCTGCACGAGCTCAGCGAACGCCGCGCGGCACCTTTCGTCGCCGTCAATTGCGCGGCGCTGCCGGGCGAGCTGATCGAGGCCGAGCTGTTCGGCGTCGAGAAGGGCGCCTACACCGGCGCCCATGCGGCGCGCGCCGGTCGCTTCGAGCGCGCCGACGGCGGCACGCTGTTCCTCGACGAGGTCGGCGAACTGCCGCTGGCCGCGCAGGCCAAGCTGTTGCGCGTGCTGCAGGAGGGCGAGATCGAGCGGCTGGGCGCCGAGGCGGGCCGCAAGGTGAATGTGCGCATCGTCGCGGCGACCAATGTCGACCTCGAGGAGGCCGTGGCCGCCGGCCGCTTCAGGCGCGACCTGCTGTACCGGCTCAACGTCTACCCGATCCGCATCCCGGCGCTGCGCGAACGCCCGACCGACATCGAGCCGCTGGCGCGCGCGATGCTGCAGCGCTTCTCGGCGCTCCACTGCAAGCGCATCGAGGGCATCGGCGAGCGCGCGCTGCAGGCGCTGGCGCGCCACGGCTGGCCGGGCAATGTGCGCGAGCTGGAGAACCTCATCGAGCGCGGCGTCATCCTGGCCGCGCAGGGCGGCCGCATCGAGGCCGAGGACCTGTTCCCCAACGCCGCCGAGGCGCCGCATGCGAGCCTCACCGAATCCGGGCTGATCGAGGCCGCCGATGTCAGCGCCGAGGTCGCGCTGTGCGAGCAGGTGATGGCCTCGGGCATGACGCTGGAGCGGCTCGAGAGCCGCCTGCTCGAGATGGCCGTGGCCAGCGCCAAGGGCAATCTCTCGGGCGCGGCGCGCTCGCTCGGGCTGACGCGGCCGCAACTGGCCTACCGCATCAAGCGCCAGACCGACCCCGATGCGGCGGCGCGGGAGGTCGGCTGATGGACGCGCTGTCGCAGCCGGCGGCCGGCGCGCCGCGCACGCTGGTCGAGCGCGCGTATCTCGAATTGCGGCGCGACATCGTCGACGGCCACCACCGCGCCGGCGACCGCCTGCGCGTCGAGCATCTGAAGGACCGCTACCGCGTCGGCGCCGGCACGCTGCGCGAGGCGCTGGCGCTGCTGGTGTCGGACGCGCTCGTCGTCGCCGAGGGCCAGCGCGGATTCCGCGTCACCGCGATCTCGCTCGCCGACCTCGAGGACCTGACGGCCAAGCGCGTGCTGATCGAGACCGAGGCGCTGCGCCAGTCGATCCGCCATGGCGACGCGGCCTGGGAGCGCGAGCTCGGCGCCGCCTTCGTGCGCCTGACCGCGATCGAGGGCGGCCCCGATGCGCGCCGTCCCGGCGACCCGCGCTGGGAGGCCGATTGGGAGGCCGCGAACAAGGCATTCCACGACCGCCTGATCGGCGGCTGCGATTCGAGCTGGAACCGGCTGCTGCTGGGCATCCTCTACCGCCATGCCGAGCGCTACCGCCATGTCGCGCTGCGCCTCGGTGCGCTGCAGGACAACCCGCGCGACGTGCACCGCGAGCACACCGAGATCTACGAAGCCGCGATCGCGCGGCGCGAGGCGCGCGCCGCGCTCGCCCTCGAGGACCATGTGCGGCTGACCTTCGAGCTGCTGAGCCTGCGCGCCCGCGAACTCGACGAATTCAGCCGCGCCTGATCAATTAGAACGCCTTGCCGACCGAGGCGAAGACGACGAGCGGATCGAGCCGCAGATCGGCATGCGCGGCGGCGCCGCCCATCGCCGGCAGCGTGCCATTGGCCTTGGTCTTGAGGAAGATCTTGCGCGCGTCGAGCGTGATCGACCAGCCGCCGTCCAGCGGCACCGTCGCGCCGATCTCGGCGACGGCGCCGAAGGCGCTCTTCACGTCGAGGTTCGAGATGAAGCCGTCTTGGCTGCTGAAGACGATCGTGTAATTGAGGCCGGCGCCGATATAGGGACGGACGGGACCCGCGTCGACCATGTTCCACGTGGCCGAGAGCACGGCGGGTCCGTACTTGGCCTTGCCCAGCGTGCCGGTGCCGGCGAGCGCGCCGGTGCCGGTCAGCGTCGTCGTCGGCGGCACGCCGATGAGGAAGCGGCCGGTCCAGTCGCGGCTGATGTCGTAGGCGATCTCGAGCCCCAGCGTCGTGTTGCTGCTGGCCTTGGCGTTGGCGCCCGGCACGGTGGCGCCGTTGACCTGGACATCGGCCTTCGTGCTGAAACTGACGTTGGCGGCACCCAGGCGCACGGTCCAGGGCGAGTTCTGCTGCGCGGCGGCGCAGCCGATGAAGGCGACGCCGCAGAACGCGGCGGTGAGGCGGATCGAGGTCTTCATGGGGGGTCTCCGGTGGACGATGGATGGGCCGTGCGGCCGCTTTAGAAGAAACGGTCGAAATGGATCTGCGTGTAGGGCACGCGATGGCGGGTCATCAGCATTTCCTGGATCGCCTGCGTCATCGGCGGTGGTCCGGCGAAATAGATCTCGTGCTCGGCCAGGCGCTCGCCGAGCTCGCCCTCGAGCGCCTCGTGGACGAAGCCGGTCGCGCCGGCCCAGTCGCCGCCGGCGGCCGGGTCGGAGACGACGGCGTGGTAGTTCAAGTTCAGCGCGCCGGGCGGGGCCGCGAGTTCGCGCAGCAGGGCCTCGCCGCAGACATCGCGCGCCGTTCGCGCGCCGTAGAAGAAATGCAGCCGGCGGTTGGCGAGCATCCCGGCCGCCGCGGCGCCGCGGGCGATGGCGATCATCGGCGCCAGGCCCGAGCCGCCGGCGACGCAGACGATGTCGCGTCCACTGTCGGCGCGCAGTCCGGCGAGTCCGTAGGGGGCGTCGATCTCGATCTCGGCGCCGGGGCCCATGGCGTCGAACAGCAGCGCCGTCGCGCGGCCACCGGCGACGCGGCGGATCTGGAATTCCCAGCGTCCGTCGGCATTCGGCAGATTCGAGAACGAATAGCAGCGCGGTTCCGCGAGGCCGGGAAGGTGCAGGCTGGCGTATTGGCCGGGGATGAATTCGGCGGGCGCCGCGGTCTCGAAACGGAATTCGCGGATGTCGTGCGTGATGTCGGTCGTGCCGACCAGCCGCGCCGCCAGCCGCCGCGGCCGGATCGCCGGCGCGTATTCGGCACCGGTCCGGACCTTGATCGCGAGGTCCGACGCGACGCGGCATTGGCAGGCCAGCTGCCGGCCCTTGCGGCGGTCGCGTTCACCCAGCCCCGGCGCGTCGGGCCAGAGCACGTCGATGCGCCCGTCGACCACGTCGAACTTGCAGCTGCCGCAGCCGCCCGAATTGCATTCGTAGGGAAAGCCGATGCCGGCGCGCAGCGCGGCGCGCAGCAACGTGTCGCCGGCCTCGGCTTCGAAGCGGAGGTCGGTGCCGGCGATCTGGATGCTATGACCCATGGCGGGGGACTCGTAGGCGTGAGCGCGACCGGCGCGCCGGCGGGCGGCGCGCTTGGGCCGATGAACGACGACGGGGTGGCTGCGGGGCTAGAGGCCCGCGGGCAGACCCATCGCCGCGCGGTGGGCGCGCACGGCGGCCTTGGCGTTGGCGGCGGCGCCCGGCGAGTCGGGCAGCGTGGCGAGATAGACGTCGATGGCCTTGTCGGCCAGCGGCGCCC
>JAGWTU010000101.1 GCA_028868825.1 Burkholderiales bacterium
CCAGGGCCGCGGAGGCCGCATCGGCAGGCGCCGAAGCCGCGTCGGCGGGCGCCGAGGCGGCCGCGGCCAGGGCCGGCGCCGAAGCGGGTGCAGGAGCCGGCGCCGAAGCGGCGACGACGCGCGCCGGTGCCGGCTTGAGCAATCCTTCGGGGAGCAGATATACGATCACGGCAGCGACCATCAGCAGCGTCGCAGCCCAGACCATGGGCTTGATCGCCGATACCGCGAGGCCGGCGTCGTCGCGCCCCGGCCGATCGCGGAAAGGCGTGTTGAGGCCGCCGCTCTTCGCCTCGAGCACCGCGGGCGCGGCCGGCGGCAGGAGGTCCAGCACCGGCTTCGCATCGATCTTCAGCGTGCGGCAGACCGTCTGCGCCAGCGCGCGGGCGAAGGTCGCATCGGGCAGTTCGTCCCAGCGGTCATTCTCGAGCGCGTCGAGCTTGCGCGGCGAGACCTTGATCGCCGCCGCCAGAGCGGCGATGTGCAGGCCCTGGCGTTCGCGCGCGGCGCGCAGCAAGGCACCCGCGGTGGCGCCCATCCCCCCCTCGTCACTCATCGAACTTCCCTCGCGCGAAATTGAGCGCCTCGGTCGATTGCGGGTAGCGGTCGGTGAGCATGCGTCCGAAGTCCTGCGTACCCTGGGTGTTGCCGGCGCCATGTTCGATGCGCGCCGCCAGCCACAGGCTCTGCGCCGTGGTCTGCGATTCGACCGCATTGATGCGACCGACATAGAAGCGGGCGCGCGCGAATTCGCGCTCGTGCAGCAGCACGTCGGCGAGGTTGTAGGCGGTGACCGGATTGCGCGGGTCGAGCTCGTAGGCGCGCGACAGCGTGCGCTCGGCCTCGGCCCAGCGACCGTTGCGCGCCTCGCAGATGCCTTGCGTGAGCTGGGTGCGGACGACGTCGCCGTAGCGCGGCTGCGCGAGTGCCGCCGCGAACTGCGATTCGGCCTCGGCGTAGCGGCGCTGCTGGCACAGGAACCAGCCGTAGTTGTGGTTCACAGCGCCGTCGGTGGGCGCGAGTTCGAGCGCACGGCGGAAGCTCTGCTCGGCCGGCTGGATCTCGCCCAGGTTGGCGTAGATCAGGCCGCGCAGGTTGTAGCCCTCGGCGAGATTCGGATTCGCCGCCAGCGCGCCCTTGACTTCGCTCAGCGCCGTCTCCGCCTGGCCGCGGCTGAAATAGAGGCTCGCGAGTTCGAGCCGCACGCGCGCCTGACGTTCGGGGTCGGGCTTCTCGGGGATCGCCGCCGACGGGTCGCCCTTGACCGTGACCGGCGGCGAACTGACGCAGGCCGCGAGCGCCAGCGCGAGCATGAGGATCCAGCCCCGCTTCGGTCCGCGCGTCATGCCCGGCCTTCCACGGCGATGGGAATCTCGACGCGGCGCCGCGCCATCCGGACATCGGCGCCGGTGCGGTCCTGCACCTCGCCGGCCAACTGGCCGCAGGCGGCCGCGATGTCGTCGCCGCGCGTCTTGCGCACCGTCGTCACGATCCCCGCGTCCTGCAGCACATGGGCGAAATCCTGCACCCGTTCGGCCGGCGAGCGCTTCAACCCGGAGGCTGGGAAGGGGTTGAACGGGATGAGGTTGAGCTTGCAGGCCAGCCGCGGCTTGAGCAGCCGCACGAGCGCGCCCGCCTGCTCGAGGCTGTCGTTCACGCCGTCGAGCATGCAGTATTCGATCGTGATGAAGTCGCGCGGCGCGGCGTCGAGGTAGCGCACGCAGGCCTCGAGCAGTTCAGCGATGGGATATTTGCGGTTCAGCGGCACGAGGGTGTCGCGCAGCGCATCGTCGGGTGCATGCAGCGAGACCGCCAGCGCCACCGGGCAGTCGACGCGCAGGCGGTCGATCATCGGCACCACGCCCGAGGTCGAGACCGTCACGCGGCGCCGCGACAGGCCATAGCCGTGGTCGTCGAGCATCGTGCGCAGCGCCGGCACCAGCGCGGCGTAGTTCTGCAGCGGCTCGCCCATGCCCATCATCACGACGTTGTCGACGGCACGCACACCCTCGGGCAGCGCCAGCGCCTCACGCAAGCGGTGCTCGGCATGCCAGAGCTGGGCGATGATCTCGCCCGTCGTCAGGTTGCGGCTGAAGCCCTGGTGGCCGGTCGAGCAGAAGCGGCAGCCGACGGCGCAGCCGGCCTGCGACGAGACGCACAGCGTGCCGCGGTCGCCCTCGGGGATGTAGACCGATTCGACCGCATTGCCGGCGCCGACGTCGAACAGCCATTTGACGGTGCCGTCGGCCGAACGTTGTTCGGCGGCCACCGGCAGCGCACGCAGTTCGGCGCCGGCGGCGAGTCGGGCGCGGAGCGATTTCGCGAGGTCCGACATGCGGTCGAAGTCGCTCGCGCCCTTCTGGTGGATCCAGCGGAACAACTGGACGGCGCGGAAGCGCTTCTCGCCCAGGGCGCCGCACCAGGCCGCCAGCCCCTCGAGATCGAAGTCGAGAAGATTGGCGGTCACGCCCGGCTCAGCGGCTGTGGACGTTCATGCCGGCGAAGAAGAACCCGATCTCCACCGCGGCGGTCTCGGGCGCGTCCGAGCCGTGCACGGCGTTGGCGTCGATGCTGTCGGCGAAATCGGCGCGGATCGTGCCCTTGTCGGCCTTCTTCGGGTCGGTGGCGCCCATCAGCTCGCGGTTCTTGGCGATCGCGCCCTCGCCCTCGAGGACCTGGATCATCACCGGACCCGAGATCATGAAGGTGACGAGGTCGTTGAAGAACGGACGCGCCTTGTGCACGGCGTAGAAGGCCTCGGCCTCGGCGCGCGAGAGCTGCGCCATGCGCGCGGCGATGACCTTCAGTCCGGCGCCTTCGAAGCGGGCGTAGATCTGGCCGATCACGTTCTTGGCCACGGCGTCGGGCTTGATGATCGAAAGGGTGCGTTCGAGGGCCATGTTTACTCCTGGAATTCTGGGCTTGGCAAAGCCATCGATTGTAACGTGCGGCGCGTCAGCGGCCCGGTCCGCGGCCACCGCCGCCGCCGCCACTGCGCGGGCCGCCACGCCCCCCGCCGCCGCCTCCGCCGCCGCCGCCGCCGCCGCGGCGCTGACCACCGCGGCCGCCGCCGCCCTTGCCGAGGAAGGCATTGGCGCCGATGTAACCCACGGCGGTCTGCATCGGGTCCGGCACGCGGTTCGGGTCGGCGCGCTGACCGCCACCCTTCTTGTTGTTGCGCCCCTGGCGACCAGCGTTGTTGCCGCGCGCACCCGGTTGGCCCTGGGCGAAGCGCTTGTCGTAGGTCTGCTGCAGCGGGTTCGGGATCGGGCCGTCCTCCGGGATGTCACGCTGCACGACGCGGTCGCGCTGCAGCGCACGCTTGTCGTAGGTCTGCTGCAGCGGATTCGGGATCGGGCCGTCCTCGGGAATCTCGCGCGCCAGGCGGCGTTCCTGCTGGATCGCGCGCTTGTCGAAGGTCTGCTGCAGCGGGTTCGGGATCGCCCCACCCTCGCCCGGTTCGCCGCGCGGCGGCCGCGGCGGACGCGGCTCGCGCGGTTCACGCGGCTCGCGGACCTCGCGGGCCTGCGGGTGCGACGGACGCGGACCGGCGTCGACGCGGTCCGGGCGCGGCCCCCGCTCGCCGTCGCGGCGCTTGCCGCCGCGGCGATTGCGCTTGCGCGGGCCTTCGTCGTCGCGCGGCTCGGCGCGCGGGCCGCCAGCCAGGCGGCGCAGGTTGCGCAGATCCTCGTCGCCGAGGTCGACCCAGACGCCGCGCTTGAGGCCGCGCGGCAGCACGACCGAGCCGTAGCGGATGCGGATCAGCCGGCTGACGGCGTGGCCGACGGCTTCGAACAGCCGTCGCACCTCGCGGTTGCGGCCCTCGGAGATGACGACGCGGTACCAATGGTTGACGCCCTCGCCGCCGCCGTCCTCGATGCTCTTGAAAGCCGCCGTCTGGCCTTCGATCTCGACGCCGGCGAGCAGCCGCTGTTTGGCTTCCTCATTCAGCGTGCCGAGCGAGCGCACGGCGTACTCGCGCTCGACGCCGAAGCGCGGATGCATGAGCTGGTTGGCGAGCTCGCCCGAATTCGTGAACAGCAGCAGGCCCTCTGTATTGAGGTCGAGTCGGCCGACCGACTGCCATTTGCCCTGCGCCAGCCGCGGCAGGCGGCGGAACACCGTCGGACGCTGTTGCGGGTCGTCGTGGGTGACGACTTCGCCCGCGGGCTTGTGATACGCCAGCACGCGCGGCGGCGGCGGCGCGATGCGGTAGCGCACCGGCTTGCCGTCGACGTTGATGCGGTCGCCGAAGGAGATCCGCTGTCCCGTGTGCGCCGGTTCGCCGTTGACGGTGACGCGACCGTCGATGACCATCTGTTCGAGGTCGCGCCGCGAACCGATGCCGGATTGCGCCAGCACCTTGTGCAGCTTGGGCGCATCGGCGTCCGGGGCGAGGACGCGGCGCGGCGCCTGTGCGGGCCCCCCTTCCGCGGCTTCCGGCGAGGCTTCCGCCGCCGCTTCGTCCGGGTTCGCCGGATCGGCGGCTCGTGGCGCGGCCTCCTGCACGGTCGAGGCGCCGGCGTCGGTGAGGGCTTCGGATTCGACCGCCGTCGGGGCGCTGCCCTCGGCCGGCGGCGCTTCGGCCGGTTCGGCGTCGAACTCGCCCGAGATCACCTGGGCGAAGACCTCGCCCACGGCGGGTTGCGGCAACCGCAAAGGCCGGGGTGCCACAGGGTCGGCGTCGACGGGCGCGGCGACTTCGACCGCGGTCCCGTCGTCGCGCATCCGCTCGCCGCCACGGCGGCCGCGGCGGCGGTTGCGGCCGCGGCGCGCTGAACGGGGGCCGTCGTCTCCACCGTCGGCGCCTGCGCCACCGTCGGCCCCGGCGCCATCCTCGGCGCCCTCGCCTGCAGGCGGGGCGTCGCCCGGCGCGGCTGCCGGCGGCGCCACGAATTCGGCGACCGGGCTCGGCACGGCCTCGGCCAAGGCCGGCGGCGCATCGGCAGCCAGCGTCGCGACGGCGACATCGCCGGTCTCGGCAGTCTTCTTGCGCGGTGCGCGCTTGCGCTTCGGGGCTGCGATGTCCGCGTCGGCTGCCGCGGCCTCGGGTAACTGGGGATCGGCGTCAGAGGCGTTCATGCAGTGGGTTCGGTGGGAGGAAGTTCGGGCGCCGCGTCGGCTGGCGGCGCGGCGGATGGTTCGGGTTCGGGTTCGGATGCAGTTGCCGCTACGCAAACCGGGGCGGCGACGTCGGCCGGTTCAGCGACGGGTTCGACGCCGGCCTCGGCTTCGGCTTCGAGCGGCAGGTCGGCCTGCCCGTCGCCGAGCAGCGGCATGGCCTCGAAGGCTTCGAGCGCGCCGGCATCGACGCCGGTGCCGGCCTCGATCGGCGGCAACTGGTCCAGGCTGGCCAGGCCGAGGTCGTCGAGGAACTGCCGCGTCGTCGCGTACAGCGCCGGCCGGCCGGGCGCTTCGCGGTAGCCGATGGCGTCGATCCAGCCGCGGTCCTCGAGCTGCTTGATGATCTGGCTGCTCACCGTGACGCCGCGGATGTCCTCGATGTCGCCGCGCGTCACCGGCTGCCGGTAGGCGACGATGGCCAGCGTCTCCATCGCCGCGCGCGAGTACTTGGGCGGCTTCTCGGGATGCAGCCGGTCGAGGTAACCGCGCATCTCGGGCCGGCTCTGGAAACGCCAGCCGCTGGCGAGCGCGACGAGTTCGACGCCGCGATCGGCCCAGTCACGGCTGAGCTCGTCGAGCAGGTGGCGCAGCGTGTCGTTGCCGAGCTCGCCGTCGAACAGCACTTTCAGCTCCGGCAAAGGCATCGGTGCCTGTGCGCAGATGAGCGCGGTCTCGAGTACCCGTTTGGCCTCCGAAGTATTCATGCCCTGCGCTTGGGGTGCGGCCACCGCGGTCGGCAGTGGTCTTGTTGATCATTCGATAGATTGCCGCGCGGCGGGTCGGCCAAAGGCGCGGGGGATACGCACGGTCCGGGGATGCCGGGACGGGCTGGGGTCGATCAGGCGCGGTAGTCGGCTACCTGCAGCACTGTGAACGGCGGCGATTGTAGCGCCGGATCACGAAGGCGGAGGATGTTTGTCGATCAGCCGACCCGGTCGATGCGAACTACGGCGCGCCGATGGCAGCCCAGGCGGCGGCGAAGTCGGCCGGCGGCGGGCAGTCGAAGGCGAGGCGACGGCGGCTGATCGGATGCTCGAGCCGCAGCTCGGTCGCGTGCAGCGCCTGGCGCTCCAGCCCCAGTGCCGGCCTGCCGCCGTAGGTCGCATCGGCCAGCAGCGGGTGGCCGCGCGACGCGAGGTGGACGCGGATCTGGTGCGTGCGGCCGCTGTGCAGCGTGCACGACAGCGCACTGATGCCGGCCTTGCCGCTGCCGCTGAAGGCCAGCCGCTCGACATCGGTGCGCGCCGCCTTGCCGCCGGCGACGACGGCCATGCGCAGCCGCATCGCCGGGTCGCGGCCGATCGGCGCCTCGACGCTGAAGCGCTGCTCGGCGACGACGCCATGCGCCAGCGCGAGGTAGCGCCGATGGACCTGCCGCGCCGCGATGTCGCGCACCAGCGCCGTCACCGCGGCCAGCGTCTTGCCGACCATCATCACGCCCGAGGTGTCCTTGTCCAGCCGATGCACGATGCCGGCGCGCGGCAGCGCCGCGGCCCCGGCGTGGTGGGCGAGCAGGCCGTTGAGCAGCGTCCCCGACCAGTTGCCGGGGGCGGGATGGACGACGAGCCCGGCGGGCTTGGCCAGCACGAGCAGATCGTCGTCCTCGTACAGCACCTCGATGGCCAGCGGCTGCGCGCGGTAGGCCTGGCTTTCGGCCGTGGGGACGAGGTCGACCTCGACGCGCTGGCCGGCCTTGACGCGGCGCGAGGCGGTCGTCGCCGCGGCGCCGTCGACGCGCACATGGCCGGCGGCGATCAGATGCTGGAGATGGCTGCGCGAGAACTCGCTCGCGAGCGTGACGAGCAGCTTGTCGAGCCGCTCGCCGTGCAGCGCTGAGGCGACGGCGGCACTGCGGGTCTCGGGCGCTGCATCGGCGTCATCGATCTCGTCCGGCTCGGCCGGATCGAGCGCGGGCCGCTCCCTATAATCCGCCCCTTCCCGACCGACCGGCACCATCCGAGATGACCGTTTCCCTGTTGAGGCGCCTGGCGCTGTGGACCTTGATTTCAGTGGCGCTGGTCGGTTGTGCGTCCAAGAAGGACGAGGTCAACGCCAACAATCCCGATCGATTGTACAAAGAGGCGCGCGACGACATGGACTCGGGCTCGTACGAACGCGCCATCAAGGCCATGGAGCGCGTCGAGGGCCTGGCTGCCGGGTCGCTGCTGGCGCAGCAGGCGCTGCTCGACGGCGCCTACATGAACTGGCGCACGGGCGAGAAGACGACCGCGCTGACGCAGATCGACCGCTACATCAAGCTCAACCCCTCGAGCCCGGCGCTGGACTATGCGCTCTACCTCAAGGGCCTGATCAATTTCAACGGTGACCTCGGCTTCCTTGGCGACCTCTTCGGCCAGGACCTGTCCGAACGCGACCAGCGCGCCGCGCGCGACTCGTACCAGGCGTTCAAGCAGCTCACCGAGCAGTTCCCCGATTCACGCTACGCCCCCGACGCGCGGCTGCGCATGAACTTCATCGTCAACTCGCTGGCCAGCTACGAGGTCCATGTCGCCCGCTACTACTACAACCGCGGCGCCTATGTCGCGGCGGCGGCGCGGGCGCAGCGCGCGGTGACCGAGTTCCAGCGCTCGCCGGCGATCGAGCAGGGCCTGTTCATCATGGCCGAGAGCTACGGCAAGCTCGATCTGCCGCAGTTGCGCGACGACGCCCTGCGCGTGCTGCGCCAGAACTTCCCCAAGAGCCGCTACCTGGCTTACGGCCTGGCCGGCCCGAACCAGAAGCCCTGGTGGAAGCTCTGGTCGTCGGCCGACGACACGGCGCCGGCGCCCGAACCCACGGGCGACAAGCCCTGGTGGAAGTTCTGGTGAGCTGAGCGCCCCTGGGGCTCAATGTCCCAGCGCGAGTTCGGCCAGCCATTCCAGCGCTTCCGTTTCCTCGCCGATGCGCCCCATCGGCGGCAGCGCCGCGATGAGCCGGCGCCCGTAGCCCATCTGGCGCACCCGCGGGTCGCACAGCACGAGCAGGCCACGGTCGGTCTCGGTGCGGATCAGCCGACCGGCGCCCTGCTTCAGCGACACGGCGGCCTCGGCGACGAAATAGTCCTCGAACGGGTTGCGACCCTGCTCGCGCAGCTGGCGCACGCGCGCCTCGACGAGCGGATCGCCCGGCGGCGGGAACGGCAGCTTGTCGATGAGCACGCATTGCAACGCGTCGCCGGGCATGTCGATGCCCTCCCAGAAGCTTTGCGAGCCGACGAGCACGCAGCCGCGCCCGTCGCCATAGCGCTGCAGCAGCGCGCGCCGCGGCTCGCTGCCCTGCACCAGCACCGTCAGCGTGCGGCCGAGCGCCGCGGCCTGGTCGTGGATCGCCTGCGCGATCTGCGGCAGCACGCGCAGCGTCGTCGTCAGCACGAAGGTGCGGCCGCCGAGCGCCGACGCCAGGCGTGCCGCCAGCGCACCGACCGCCGCCGGATGCCCGGCCGCGTTGGGCAGCGGCATGCGCGGCGGCACCCAGACGCGGGCGTGGGCCGCGTAGTCGAAGGGGCTGCCGACGCGCAAGCGGCTCGCGTCCTCGAGCCCGGTGGTCGAGGTGAACCAGCTCATGGCCTCGTCGTCGCCCAGAGTCGCCGAGGTGAAGACCCAGGTCTTGGGTGCCAACGCGCGCTGCTGGGTCAGCATGTCGCGGATGTCGAGCGGCGATTCGACCAGCCGCGCCTGCTGCGGCGTGAGGTCGATCCAGCGCACCAGCCCCGGCGCGGCCTCGGCGCGGAAGCGCTCGGCGAGCGCGGCGAAGTCGCGGCAGCGCTGTTCGAGCTTGGGGAAATCGGGCGCCGCGGCCTCGACATGCGCGGCCGCCTCGGCGGCCGCAGTGGCCGCGGCGGACAGCGCGGCGAGCGGCGCGACCAGCCCGGATGCCCGCTCGTCCCAGCGCAGCTTGAGCATCGCCCGCACCTCGCGCACCGAACCCGCTGCGGCCAGGCGCAGTTCGCGCGCCGCATGCTCGATGCCGGCCTGCAGATCGGACCAGGGTGCCAGGCCACGCGCGTCGCGCAACCCGCAGGCCAGCAGGTCGCGGCCGAGGTCGATGGCCTGCCCGGTCGACAGCAGCGTGCCGAGGAACTGCACGCCGGCCTCGACGAGCTGGTGCGCCTCGTCGAAGACGGCGACGTCGACGGTCGGCAGCAGCTCGGCGACACCGCTGTCGCGCAGCGCCAGGTCGGCGAAGAACAGGTGGTGGTTGACGACGACGAGGTCGGCGGCCATGGCCTCACGCCGCGCGTTCATCACATGGCAGGCGCGGTACTCGGGGCATTCGGTGCCCAGGCAGTTGTCGCGCGTCGAGGTCACGAGCGGGATCACCGGCGAGCGGTCGTCGAGGCCCTCGATCTCGGCGAGGTCGCCGCTGGCCGTGCCCTGGGCCCAGACGGCGACGCGCTGCAGCGCGCGCGCCGCGAACCGGTCGGGCAGCTGCGCCTCGGCCTGCGCCTGGATCAGCCGGTAGCGGCAGAGGTAGCTCGCACGGCCCTTGAGCAGCGCCATGCGCACCGGCACGTTCAACATCTTCGCCAGCCGCGGCAGGTCGCGCAGGAAGAGCTGGTCCTGCAGGCTCTTGGTCGCCGTGCTGACGAGCGCGCGGCGGCCCGAGAGCAGCAGCGGCACGAGGTAGGCGTAGGTCTTGCCGACGCCGGTGCCGGCCTCGGCGACCAGCGCCTCCCGGGCATCGACGGCGCGGGCGATGCGCTCGGCCATCGAGTCCTGCTGCGGGCGCGGGCTGAAGCCGGCGTCGCCGGCGGCGATCGGCCCATCGGCGGCGAAGGCGCGGGCGACCGCCTCGACCAGGCCCTCGCTCACGCGGGCTCGGGCGGTTCGAGTTCGATCTCCAGGCGCGCGATCTCGTCGCGCAACAGCAGCCGGCGCTTCTTCAGCCGCCGCAGTTCGAGCTCGTCGTTGCCGGCGTCGGCGGGCTCGCTGTCGATGCGATCGTCGAGATCCGCATGGGCCATGCGCAGCTCGATCAGGCGGCGCTGTAGGGAATGCAGGTTCTCGTCCATTGCTCCACGACCGACGAATGGTCATGCAGTTTATATTCCCCGCGATGTCCGCCATCGCTCCAGGTTTCCGATTCAGCGCCGCCACGGGTTTGCACCGCGGCGACCGTGCCTATCAACAGGATCAGGTCGAGATCATCGCCCACCCCCAGGTCGGCGGCTGCCTGCTCGCCGTCGTCGCCGACGGCATGGGCGGCAAGAGCGGCGG
>JAGWTU010000012.1 GCA_028868825.1 Burkholderiales bacterium
GCAGCCAGCGCATGAATTCCCGGAAGGGCTTGGCATCGGGCGGGTCGATGCCGGCGATGCCGAGGGTGCGCCCCAGGGCGGCGGCGGTGCCCGGCTCGGCCAGTCCGGCGCGCAGCGTCGCCACCGTCTCCGCGGCCAGGCCCGGTGCCGCTAGCATGGCCAGCGGTGGCATGGGCTGGTGGAAAACGACTACGCCACCCTGCTGCGTCCATTGCCCGGCGACATGGGGCGACACGGCGCCAATGATCGCGACATGCATCGTCGACATGAAGTCCGGCACCGTGGTCTGGGTGTCGGTGTTCAGGACATGGGCCGCCTCGCCGCCGTGATCGGCGACGACCCTGCGCGTGACCAGATCGACGAGGCTGCCCTTGGCCGCGGTCAGGAAACGCACGGCAGGCGACTTCCAGACATCGGCCAGCGCCACGCAGGTTTCGGGTGGCGGGTTGTGCACACCGAGCATCTGCAGCGAGGGACCGCCCAACTGCACCTGGCCGGGCCTGCCGGGGCACGCACGGGCGATGAAGTTGACGCCCTGTGTGGGATCCCTGCCGTTGGCCAGCAGTTGCCAGCCCTTGGCCAGCAGCGCCGCCGTCAGGTTGCCAGGCCGCGTCAGCGCCAGATCGAAATGACCCGGCTCGAGCAGGCTGCGGGCAATCGCGGTGCCGCCGTAGTTCACCTCGTAGGAGACGCGTCGGCCGCTGATGCGGCCAAATTGGTTGGCAACGGCCTGCGCCATCGCGTCGACCTCGATGGCCGGCGCGCTCAGCAGCCCGTTGTGGATGCCCAGGCGCAGCGTCGGGTTCGGCGCCGCGTCGGCCGCCCCTTGCGACAGCGCCAGCGCCAGCGCCGCGGCGAGCCACGAACGCCCGCACCGCCGGCCGCGCCGCGGTCGCGCGGCCCCCTGCCGCCATGAGATGGCCCCGCTGGTGAAAGTCGGCCCCATCGCGCTCTCCCGGTGTCAACCGACTTTGCGATCGTAATGCAGGCCACGGCCGATGCCTGCGGCGCCCGCCGCGCACCGGCACCGCCCGCTACGTCGCGGCGAAGATCGACTGCATCTTGAGGCGCTGCACCTTGCCCGAGGGCCCGCGCGGCAGGTCGTCGACGAAGCGCATCAGCTTGGGCGTCTTGTAGCGTCCGAGATGCTCGACGCAGAAGACGCGCAGGTCCTCGAGCTCGCAGACGGCACCTTCGCGCAGGACGATGCAGGCGGCGATCTCCTGGCCGTAATGCTTGTCCGGGATGCCCACCGCAGCGGCGTCGAGGACGGCGGGGTGACGCAACAGGATCTCGTCGATCTCGCGCGGCGCGATGTTCTCGCCGCCCTTGATGATCAGCTCCTTGATGCGGCCGGAGATGTAGTAGTAGCCGTCGCCGTCGCAATGGCCCAGGTCGCCCGTGCGCAGCCAGCCGTCGGCGGTGAAGGCCGCTCGCGTCGCCGCCTCGTCCTTGTAGTAGCCCATCATCAATTGCGGACCGCGAACGGCGATCTCGCCGGTCTGCCCGTGCGGCAGCGGCTGCAGGTCCCGGTCTAGCACGCGAGCCTCGCAGCCGGAGGCCCGCCCGACCGACCCGATGCGGCGCGCGTCGGCCGCAAGCCCGTTGGAGAACACCGGGGCGGCGCTCTCCGTCAGGCCCATCGTTTCGATGATCGCGATGCCGAATCGCGCCTCGAAGGCGCGATGCTGCTCGGGCGCCAGCGGTGCCGAGGCGCTGCGGCAGAAGCGCAGGCCCTGCGGGGCCGCCGCGGCCTCGCCCTCGAGCAGGTAGGCGATCATCGTCGGCACCAGGTTGAGCCAGGTGCAGGCACTGCGTTGCGCCTGTTCCCAGAAGCGGTGGCTGGAGAACCGCGACGTCAGCGCCACGCTGCCGCGGTGCGCGAGCGGGGCGAGCATGGTCACGACGAAGGCATTGATGTGGTAGAGCGGCAGCACGCCCAGGACGCGGTCGTCCGGGCCCAGCCCATGCTCGATGCCGATGGCCAGGGCGTTGGCCGCGAGCGCGGCGTGACTCAGCATCACGCCCTTGGGCCGTCCGGTGGTGCCCGAGGTGTACATCAGCAACGCCGGCGTGTCGTCGGCCAGCGGCGGCAGTTCCGGGCCCGACCCGGGTTCGCCGGGCAGGGACGCGCCGGCGGGGTCGACGACCTGCAGGCGGATCGGGCGCGCGATCGACGGCAGCAGCTGGCGCATGCGGGCTTCCCACTCCGGCGCCACGCAGACCAGCTCGGCGTCCGAATGCTCGAGCACGTAACGCATCTGTTCGGGCTGCGCGAGGAGGTTGATCGGGTTGACCGTGCAGCCCGCCGCCATCGCGCCGAGCAGCAGGCGCAGGGTCTGCAGACCGTTGGGCAGCACCAGCGACACCGTGGCCCCCGGCGCCAGGCCGCCTTCGTGCAGCCACGACGCGACGCGCCGGCAGGAGTGCGACAGCTCGGCGTAGCCGAGGACGCGCCCGCTGTCGACGTCGACGGCGTAGGGCGCGTCGGGTGCCGCCGCTGCGGCCCGCTCGACCAGCGCCAGGATGCTGCGCGGCGCGGCACTCATGAGCGATCGCAGGCCTTGAAGAACTCGGCGAAGAGCGCCGTCGGATCGGCCTCGCGCGGCGCGATGGGACGCGAGATCCTCGTGATGTTCATGTAGTGCCGATAGTTCATGTTGTCGGAGAAATGGTTGCGGCCCCAGGTGCCGCAACCCATCGAGAGCGAGAACGGCAGGCCGTTGTCGAAACTGCCGCCGGTGGCGATGCAATGGGCCTGGTTGAGGATCACCCGCGCGACCGGCAGCTTCAGGCCGAGTTCGAGCGCCCGCTGCGGCAGCTCGCTTTGCAGGCCGACCGAATGGCCGGCGCCCTGATGCGCATAGAGCCTTGCGACCAGCGCGGCGGCGGCGTCGAAATCGCTCGCCCGGTACAGCGCCAGCACCGGGCAGAGCTTCTCGCCCGAGTAGGGGTGCGCCGGGCCGATGCCGTCCTCGTCGACCAGCAGCACGCTCGGCGCCCGCGCGGCGATCTCGGGCCAGCCGGCGCGCTCGGCGATGGTCGCCGCCGACTGTCCGATCACCGCGGGCGAGAGCCGGCCGTCGGGCCACATCAGGGCCGCGAGCCGGTCCTTGTGCGCGGCATCGAGCAGCACGGCGCCGCGGGCCGCGAGCGCCTCCAGCAGTTGCGCGCGCCGCGATTCGACGACGATCAGGCTGTTCTCCGACGAGCAGCTGGTGGCGTTGTCGAAGGTCTTGGAGCGCACGATGCGCTCGGCGGCCAGCGCGATGTCGGCGGTCTCGTCGACGATCACCGCGACGTTGCCGGCGCCGACGCCGAAGGCCGGCGTGCCGCTCGCCTGGGCCGCGCGCACATTCGCCTGCGAGCCGGTGGCGACGACGAGATCGCAGCGCGCCATCAGCTCCGCCGTCGCCGCCTTGCTCGCCGGGGCGGGCAGCAGCTGGACCAGGTCGCGCGGCACGCCGATGCGGTCGAACTCGGCGTGGATGAACTCGATCAGCCGCTGGGCGGTGGACCAGCCCTTGGGCGACGGCGCGACGATCACGGCGTTGCGGCATTTCAGTGCGTTGATGATCTTGTTCGCCGGCGTCGCCGCGGGGTTCGTCGACGGCGTGATCGCGCAGACCACGCCGACCGGCCGGGCGATGCGGATCAGGCCGCGATCGGGGTCCTCGTCGATCACGCCCACGCTGCGCGCGCCATGCAGGTCGCGCAGCAGGCCCAGCGTCTTGCGCTCGTTCTTGCGCAGCTTGTCGGCGACGTTGCCGATGCCGCTGTCGGCCACCGCCCGCTCGGCCAGTTCACGGTTGCGTGCAGGCTCGACGATCGCCCAGCCGGCGGCGGCGACGGCCAGATCGGCCTGGGCCTGCGTCCACTCGTTGGCGACGGCTTGCGCGGCGCGCGCGCGCGCCACGAGGGCGGCGACGGCGCCGCCTGTGGTGAGGGTGTCGATGGTCGGCTTGTCCATGGGGTCGCGGAGTGGGGGAGTGCGGGGTTCGTGCCGGCCGCTCAGCTGCCGGCCGCGCTGGCGGCGCCGGCGGCGCGCACCTGCGGCGCGAGGCCCGCGGCGGGCGCCGGCTCGGTGTCGGCGATCTTGTTGTTGGGGTCGATGAACAGCGCGGCCACGATGCCGATGGCCAGCAGGCCCGCCGAGACCCCGAACGGCAGTTCATAGCTGCCGGTGGTCTGTATGAGGTAGCCGAAGACGACCGGCGAGATCATGCCGGCGACGCCGAAGCCGGTATTCATCATGCCGCCGGCCGTGCCCGCATAGGCGCCGGCGATGTCCAGCGGCAGGCTCCAGAGCACGGCGTTCGTCAGCTCGAGGAAGAAGAACGAGGCCGCCAGCAGCGCCACCGCCGTGATCGGATCGTGGACCGTGACGACCGGCAGGATGAAGACGAGGGCCCCGCCGAGGCCCAGGACCAGCATCGTGCGCCGCGCCGTCCGCAGGTTGCCCGTGCGCCGGAAGACGGCGTCGGAGACGACGCCGCCGAGCGTGTCGCCGACGACCCCGGCCAGCAGCGGCAGCGACGTGAAGAGCGCCAGATGCTTCAGATCGAAGCCGCGCGCGTCCTTCAGATACGAAGGCAGCCAGGTCAGGAAAACCCACAGCGACCAGCCGTAGCAGAAGTCGACGAAGGTGACGAGCCACATCTTGCGCACCATCTCGGCCCAGGGCGTGGCGCGGCGCGCGGCCTTCGGGCGGCTGGCGGTGACGCCGATCTCGGCCAGTTCGGCGGGCTGCACCCAGGGATGCTCGGCCGGATGGTCGCGGAAGATCCAGACGTAGAGCACCGTCCAGACCAGGCTGATGACGCCCAGCACGATGAAGGACTCGCGCCAGCCGTAGGCCACCGCGATGCCGATGACGACGGGTGGCGTGACGGCGCCGCCGAGCCGCGCGAAGCTGTGGGTGATGCCCTGCGCGAAGCCGCGCTCCCGCGACGGCAGCCAGAACGAGAACGCCCGCGTCGCCGTCGGAAACGCGCCGCCCTCGCCGAAGCCGAGCACGAAGCGCGACAGCATCAGCACCCCGATGCCGCCGGCCAGCCCGCAGGCGATCGTGGCGCCAGCCCAGATCACGCTGAGCACCGTCAGCACCCGTCGCGGGCCGAACCGGTCGGCGCACCAGCCGCCGATGATCTGCATCGCCGCGTAGGGGTAGGCGAAGGCCGAGAACACGACGCCCAGCTGGGTCGAGCTGATGCCGAATTCCTTCTTGATCAGCGGACCGGCGACGCCGATGTTGACGCGATCGATATAGGCAATGAAGTACATCAGGCACATGACCGCGAGGATCACATGGCGTGTTTTGAAGGTCCGGTTCATCGTGTCTCCTGGCATGGCTGTTCCCCGAGACCGTCTTTGTTCTAATATGTAGAACGCGGTTTGAATAGATAGAACAATAGCCGAGAAGGCAGCCTCGGTCAATCCGGGTGAATCGGTGTCGATCCCTGGCCGTTCGATGCGCAGACGAGGCCGCGCGGCGCGGCGCGTGAGGACGCGCGGCGCCAGCGCGGCCGCCGTCCCGTGCGGGCGTCTCAGTACCGCGCGGCCGCTCCGAAGGCTCTGAGCGCCCCCTCGGGGGGCAGCGAACGAAGTGAGCGTCGGGGTTTCACTTCAGGCCTGCGGCCAGCCCAGCGCCTGGCTGCAGCGACCCGCGCATTCGAGCAGCAACGTCGACAGCCGGCGCGCCTGCGCTCGCGTGTAGCGGATCGCCGGCAGGGTGATGCCGACCGCCAGCACCGGCTCGCTGCGTGCATTGAAGACGGGCGCCCCGAGCCCGCAGACGCCCAGGCGCCATTCCTGCCGGTTTTCCGAGTACCCGCGCGCCCGCACCTGGTCGAGGTCGGCGACCAGCGCCGACAGGTCCGTCAGCGTGTGGGGCGTGTGGGCCGTCAGCGGACCCAGGCGGGCCGCGAGCGCGGCCGCGTCGAGGCGCAGCGCCGCCAGCAGCGCCTTGCCCGAGGCGACGCAGTAGGCCGGCGCCCGCCCGCCGACGCGCGAGTACGCCGCGACGGGCAAGGGGCTGTCGATCTTGTCCAGGTAGATGATCTCGGCGCCTTCGAGCGCCGCGAGATGGATGGTCTCGCCCGTTTCCTGCGCCAGGACGGCCAGGTGCGGACGCAACGTCGACTTGAGGTCGGTGGCATCGTCGACCAGCGAGCCCAGTTCGAACAGGCGCAGGCTGGCCCGGTAGCCCAGCCCCGCGGTGTCCTGGACCGCCCAGCCGCAGGCCACCAGGGTCTGCAGCGTGCGGTGCGCGTTGCTGCGCTGCAGGTCGAAGGCCTGCGCGACCTCGACGAGACGGCAGGAACGCTGCTGGCGCGCCAGCCATTCGATGACGGCGAGGCCTTTGGCAAGGGTGGAATCCATGGATCGTCGGGAGGCGGTCAGAGGCGACGCGGCATCCCGGATTGGACCATGAGACCCTCGCCGCGGCGCCCGCCGATGCGCACCCCGCGATCGTTCAGCGCGCGCTCGCGCCGCGCGGCGGCAGCGCCAGCGCGGCCAGCAGGCCGCGCAGATCGGCGTCGCACGATGGCTCGGGGTCGGCCCAGGAATGGACGCGCGCACAGCCCGCCACGGGCTCGGCCCCCAGGCCCAGCGAGATGAGCTCGACGTCGCCGCGGCGTTCCTCGCGGGCGAGGGTGTCGAGGCGGTGCTGCTCGAGCAGCCACGGATCGTTGGCGAGCACGGTCGCGGCGTCGTGCGCCGCGCCGTCGCCGACCAGCAGCAGCACGCGGCGCGCCGCGTCGCGCGCGCGCAGCCGCGCGCAGGCCCAGGCGATGGCTTCGCCGTCGAGGCCCTCGCGGAACAGTTCCGGGCGCAGCAGCGCGGCGATGGCGGCGCGCGACCGCCGCCAGGAACGCGCGGCGCTCTTGAACACCAGGTGCTGGCGCTCGTTGAGCCGCCCCGGCTGGCGCGGCCGGCCGCCGCGCGACCAGTCGCGCCGGCAGCGCCCGCCGTTCCAGGCCGCGGTCGTGTAGCCGAGCAGTTCGCTTTCGATGCCGGCGAGGTCGAGCGCCCGCAACAGCACGTCGAGGCGCACCGCCAGCCGCTCCATGTGCGCCTTCATCGATCCCGAGCAGTCGAGCAGGACGGTCACGCAGGCGTCGGCGCGCGTCACCACGCGGTCGCGCATGAAGAGCGCGCGCTCCGACGGCGAGGTGATCAGCAGCGCGACGCGGCGGCCGTCGATGCGCCCCTCCTCGTGGGCGCCGTCGTGGCCCTCATGCTGCGGCCGGGCATACAGGGCCTGGAGCTCGCGCGCCAGCCGCGCGACGTTCGGCGCGGCGCGGCCCACGCGCCGGTCGAGGTCGAGGCGCAGCTCGCGCAGCGTCTGCGCCCGCACCAGGGTCTCGACCGCGTCCTCGCGGTCGTAGGCGCGGGTGTAGACGCGGTAGTCGGGGGCGTCGGCGCCGGCCAGGTCGCGCGCGGCGGCCGCGTCCCGGCCGTCGGGGGGCGGGTCGACGAAGCGGAAGTCGGCGACGGCGGCCTCGACGGCACCGTCGGCCGCGTCGTCGTGCGTCAGCGGTGCCTCCGGCATGCCGGCCTGCCGCAGCAGGCCGGCGATGGCGTCGGCGTAGGCCCGCGCATGGACGGCAAAGGCCGCCTGATGCGCGCGTTCGCGCTGCATGCCGGCGAGCGCGACGCCGAGCAGCGGCGCCAGGCCCGCGCGCGTGGCCTCGAGCCGATCCGCGATCGCCTCGGGCACCGGGTCGCCGCTGAGGTGGGCGCGGCAGACCTGGGCCGCGGTGAACAGGAGCAGGCCGCTCGCGCTGTCGGCCAGGCCGGCGTCGACATAGGCCTGCGACCAGGCTTCGAAGCGCCGGCGCATGTTCCGGCGCACGCCCGGCAGGCCCGCGGGCACGAGCGATTCGCAGCGCAGCTGCTCGAGCAGCTCGAACACCATGTGCGCCAGCGCGTCGGCCGGGCAGCGCCGGCGGTGGCTCGTCGCGTCGCTGTGGCGGTGGCGCAGGGCGACGGCATCGGTGGCGCCGCGCAGGGTGCGCAGGTCCGCGGGTCCCGGAAAAGGCCGCAGATGCGGTGCGCCCAGCGGCCAGGGCCGGCGCCCGACCAGCAGCTGGCGGCCGCGCCAGTCCAGCGTCGGCACGCCGCTGACGGCGCGCAGGGCCGCGCCGTGCAGCGCATCGGGGCGCGGCCGCATCGCGGCCGGCGCGCCGTTCATGCCGGCACGCTGGCCGCCGCGGCGTCGAGTTCGCGACCGAAGCAGCGCTGGAAATATTCGGCGACAAGCGGCCGCTCGGCGTCGTCGCACTTGTTCGCGAAGGACAGGCGGAAGGCGAGCGCGAGGTCGCCGAAGATCTCGACGTTCTCGGCCCAGCTGATGACGGTGCGGGGCGACATCAGCGTCGTCAGGTCGCCGCAGGCGAAGCCCTTGCGCGTGAGATCGGCGAGCGCGACCATGCGGCGCAGCACATCCTGCCCCGCCTCGTCCGCGAAACCGGGCACGCGCGCCTGCACGATCAGCGCCTCTTCCTCGGCCGGCAGGTAGTTCAGCGCGGCGACGATGTTCCAGCGGTCGATCTGCCCGTGATTCAGGCGCTGCGCGCCGTGGTAGAGGCCGTTGAGGTTGCCCAGGCCCACCGTGTTGGCGGTCGCGAAGAGGCGGAAGTAGGGATGCGGCTGCAGCACGCGGTTCTGGTCCAGCAGCGTGAAGCCGCCGTCGCGCTCGAGCACGCGCTGGATCACGAACATCACGTCCGGCCGGCCGGCGTCGTATTCGTCGAACACCAGCGCCACCGGGCGCTGCAGCGCCCAGGGCACGATGCCTTCCTGGAATTCGGTGACCTGGCGGCCGTCGCGCACGACGACGGCGTCGCGACCGACGAGGTCGAGCCGGCTGATCTGCCCGTCCAGGTTGAGCCGCACGCAAGGCCAGTTCAGGCGCGCCGCGACCTGCTCGACATGGGTCGACTTGCCGGTGCCGTGCAGGCCCTGAACGAGCACGCGGCGGTTGCGCGCGAAGCCGGCCAGGATCGCCAGCGTGACCTCGGGATTGAAGCGGTAGGCGGCATCGATCTCGGGCACATGCTCGTCGCGCTCGGCGAAGGCCGGCACCATCAGGTCGCTGGCGATGCCGAAGAGTTCGCGCACGCTGGCGCGGCGGTCGGGTCGCAGCGGGGCCTCGGCCATGGGGCGGCGCCTCAGCCGGCGGCGCGCCGGCGCGCGGAGGCCGGCGGCGCGACATCGAGCCCGCTCAGCGCCGTCGCCGCGCGCTGCAGCGCGGGCAGCCAGAGGCGGGCCTTGTCCGCGTCCATGCGCATCACCGGCGCCTGCACTGCCACGCAGAGGTTGGACGGCGCGCCGGACCCGGACTGCACGCGCACGGCGATGCACAGCAGGCCGGGCAGGAACTCCTCGTCGTCCAGCGCGTAGCCGGCCTCGGCCACCTGCCGGATCTCGGCCTCGAGGGCGTCGAAGTCGGTCAGCGTCTTGGGCGTGTAGCGGGCCAGCGGCGCCGCGTTCAACAGCCGCCGGCGCTGCGCCGGGCTCATCTGCGCCAGGAACACCTTGCCGCTGGCCGAGCAATGCACCGGCACGCGCGAGCCCGGGTGCAGATAGAAGCGCAGCGGCGCGGCCGTCTCGACGCGGTCGAGATAGACGACCTCGTCGCCCGACAGCGCCGTCAGGTTGCAGCTCTCGCCGATCTCCTCGACGAGATGCCGCAACACGGCATGACGCGCGCCATGCAGGCTGTCGTTGAGCAGCAGGTTCTCGGCCAGCCGGCGCAGGCGCGTGCCGGTGCCGTACTGGCGTCCGCCGTCCTCGCGCTGGAGCAGGCCGGCCATCTCGAGCTGATGAAGCATGCGGTGCAGCGTCGGCTTGGGCCAGCCGGTGGCGTCGACGAGATCGCGCAGGCTCAGGCGCTGATCCTTGGCGGCGATCAGTTCGAGCAGCGCGAACAGCCGCAGGGTCGGGGTATCGGCGCCATCGACTTCGGCGGCCGCGAGAGGGGTGGACGGGGCGTTCATGACAGCTTGCATCATAGTTCCGTTCCAAAAATCTACACAAGAAATTCCAATAAATGTTGACCAGGCGTTGCCGGCGATCCTATAGTCGCGCTCCGTTTTCATATTCGGAACGCAATGTTCCGAAAACTTGCATCTCAACCGGAGCCCGCCGTGTCCGCAAAAGCACCTGTCCACACCTCACCCGCCGTCAGCGGCGTGCAGAAGATGACCCCGTCCGAGGCCTTCGTCGAAACCCTGGTGGCGAACCGCGTCACCGACATATTCGGCATCATGGGTTCCGCGTTCATGGACGCGATGGATATCTTCGCCCCGGCCGGCATCCGGCTCATCCCGGTCGTGCATGAACAGGGCGCCGCCCACATGGCCGACGGCTATGCCCGCGTGAGCGGCCGCCACGGCGTCGTCATCGGCCAGAACGGCCCCGGCATCAGCAACTGCGTGACGGCCATCGCGGCGGCGTACTGGGCGCACAGCCCGGTCGTCATCATCACGCCCGAGACCGGCACCATGGGCATGGGCCTGGGCGGCTTCCAGGAAGCCAACCAGCTGCCGATGTTCCAGGAGTTCACGCGCTACCAGGGCCATGTGAACAATCCCAAGCGCATGGCCGAGTACACCGCGCGCTGCTTCGACCGCGCGATCTCCGAGATGGGCCCGACCCAGCTCAACATCCCGCGCGACTACTTCTACGGCGAGATCCAGTGCGAGATCCCGCAGCCGATGCGCGTCGAGCGCGGCGCCGGCGGCGAGAACAGCCTGAACGCCGCGGCCGAGCTGCTGGCGAGTGCGAAGTTCCCGGTCATCCTGGCCGGTGGCGGCGTCGTGATGGGCGACGCGGTCGAGGAATGCCGGGCGCTGGCCGAGCGGCTGGGTGCGCCGGTCGTCACCGGCTACCTGCGCAACGACGCCTTCCCCGCCAAGCATGCGCTGTGGGCCGGCCCGCTCGGGTACCAGGGCTCGAAGGCGGCGATGAAGCTGATCGCCCAGGCCGACGTGGTGCTGGCGCTGGGTTCGCGCATGGGCCCGTTCGGCACGCTGCCGCAGCATGGCATGGACTACTGGCCCAAGGACGCGAAGATCATCCAGGTCGAGGCCGACCACACGAATCTCGGCCTGGTGAAGAAGATCAGCGTCGGCATCCACGCCGACGCGAAGGCGGCGGCCAAGGCGCTGCTGGGCCGGCTGCAGGGCCGCGCGCTGGACTGCGACGCGAACCAGCCCGAGCGCGCCCGCATCATCGCCGCCGAGAAGGCGGCCTGGGAGCAGGAACTCGACGGCTGGACCCACGAGCGCGATGCCTACAGCCTCGACATGATCGAGGAGCAGAAGAAGGAAGGCGGCCGCTGGCTGCACCCGCGCCAGGTGCTGCGCGAGCTGGAGAAGGCGATGCAGCCGCGCGCCATGGTCTCGACCGACATCGGCAACATCAATTCGGTCGCCAACAGCTACCTGCGCTTCGACGAGCCGCGCTCGTTCTTCGCCCCGATGAGCTTCGGCAACTGCGGCTACGCGCTGCCGACGATCATCGGCGCCAAGTGCGCGGCGCCGGACCGCCCGGCCATCGCCTATGCGGGCGACGGGGCCTGGGGCATGAGCATGGTCGAGATCATGACCTGCGTGCGCCACGACATCCCGGTCACCGCGGTCGTGTTCCACAACCGGCAATGGGGCGCCGAGAAGAAGAACCAGGTCGACTTCTACAACCGGCGCTTCGTCGCCGGCGAGCTCGAGAGCGAGAGCTTCGCCGGCATCGCCAAGGCCATGGGCGCCGAGGGCATCGTCGTCGACCGGCTCGAGGACGTCGGGCCGGCACTGCGCCGCGCCGTCGACGCCCAGATGCAGGAGGGCAAGACGACGGTGATCGAGATCATGTGCACGCGCGAACTCGGCGACCCGTTCCGCCGCGACGCGCTGTCCAAGCCGGTGCGCTTCCTCGCGAAATACAAAGACTACGTCTGAGCGCCGCGATGAGCAGCGCCGCGCCGTTCGCCGGCCACCCAAGGCTGGCCGCCCTCGTCGAGCGCGCCCGGTTGAAGGCCGCCGCGCGGGGGCTGCCGCGGGTCGGACTCGTCTACCCCTGCGACGCGCTGGCGCTGGACGCCGCGCGCCGCATGGTCGAACTCGGCCTGGCGCAGCCGGTGCTGATCGGCGCGCGCGCGGTGATCGAGCGCGTCGCCGCCGGCTGCGGCGTCGCGACGCGCGACTTCGACATCGTCGACACGCCGGACGCCCCCGACCTCGCCGCCCGCCGCGCCGTCGAACTGGTGCGCGCGGGCGCCCTGCAGGCGCTGATGAAGGGCTCGCTGCACACCGACATCCTGATGGCGGCGATCGTCGACCGCGCCGGCGGCCTGCGCGGCGCGACCCGCATCAGCCACGCGTTCGTGTTCGACCTGCCGCGCTATCCCAAGCTGCTCTCGCTGGCCGATTGCGTCGTCAATATCCATCCCCTGGTACCGGCCAAGCGCGACATCCTGAGCAACGCGATCGGCCTGCTGCACACGCTGGGCATCGCGCGACCCAAGGTCGCGATCGTCGCCGCCGTCGAGACCGTCAACCCGGCGATACCGGCGACCGAGGACGCCGCGGCCCTGGTCGAGATGGCGCGCCAGGGCGCCTGGCCGGGCGCCGTCGTCGAGGGCCCGTTCGGCTTCGACAACGCGATCTCGGCCGAAGCGGCGCGCATCAAGGGCATCGTCTCGACGGTGCCGGGCGACGCCGACCTGCTGCTGCTGCCCGACCTCAACAGCGCGAACATCCTGTACAAGAACTTCAACTACATCGGCGGCGGCGAATGCGCCGGCCTGGTGCTCGGCGCCACGCACCCGATCGTGCTGACCTCGCGCGCCGACACGCTGGCCGCGCGCATGGCGTCCATCGCGCTGGCGGTGCTGGCCGCGCCCGCCACCGGACATTGATCCATGTTCAAGCTGTTTTCCGATGAGCCGCTGCACGACCCGCTGGCCGCGCCGGCGCTCGACGCCACGACGACGGTCAAGACGACGACCTGCTACATGTGCGCCTGTCGCTGCGGCATCCGCGTCCATCTGCGCGAGGGCGAGCAGGGGCCGCAGATCAGCTACATCGACGGCAACCCCGCGCACCCGCTCAATCACGGCGTGATCTGCGCCAAGGGTTCGGCCGGCATCATGAAGCAGTACTCGCCGGCGCGCCTGACGCGGCCGCTGCTGCGCAAGCCCGGCAGCGAGCGCGGGGCGGGCGAATTCGAGCCCATCTCCTGGGAGCGCGCGTTCGAGATCCTGACCGAGCGCCTGGGCCGCATCCGCGCCACCGACCCGAAGCGCTTCGCCCTCTTCACCGGCCGCGACCAGATGCAGGCGCTGACCGGGCTGTTCGCGCGCCAGTTCGGCACGCCCAACTACGCGGCGCACGGCGGCTTCTGCTCGGTCAACATGGCCGCCGGGATGATCTACACGATCGGCGGATCGTTCTGGGAATTCGGCGGCCCCGACCTCGACCACGCCAAGCTGTTCGTGATGATCGGCACGGCCGAGGACCACCACAGCAACCCGCTCAAGATCGCGATCTCGAAGTTCAAGCGCGGCGGCGGGCGCTTCATCTCGATCAACCCGATCCGCACCGGCTACTCGGCCATCGCCGACGAATGGATCCCGATCAAGCCCGGCACCGACGGCGCCCTGTTCATGGCCCTGCTGCACGAGCTGATCGCGTCCGACCTCGTCGACCATGCGTTCCTGAAGCGCTACACGAACGCGCCGCAGCTGGTCGTGCTCGACGAGGGCGCGCGCGAGGGGCTGTTCGCGTTCGACCCCGACCCGGCGCAGGGCCCCCCGGGCGACGGCCGCCATCCGCACAACAAGCTGGTCTGGGACCGGTGCAGCGGCAGCGCGATGCAGGCCTACCCGCAGGGCATCGCCGAGGGCTGCGATCCGGCACTCGAGGGCCACTACACGCTCGCCGACGGCAGCCGCGTCGCCCCGGCCTTCCAGCTGCTGCGCGAGCGCGTCGCCGGCTGCAGCCCGGAATGGGCGGCCGCGATCACCGGCATCGGCGCCGACCGCATACGCCAGCTCGCGCGCGAGATGGGCCGCACGGCGCTGCAGCAGGCCTTCGAGCTGCCGATCCCCTGGACCGATGCCTGGGGCCGGCGCCACCCGAGCACGCCGGCGCGGCCGGTGGCCTTCCACGCCATGCGCGGCCTCGCGGCGCATTCCAACGGCTTCCAGACGGTGCGCGCGCTGGCCGTGCTGATGAGCGTGCTCGGCACCATCGACGCCCCCGGCGGCTTCCGCCACAAGGCGCCCTACCCGCGCCACATCGTGCCGAACTACCGCGCCTTCAACGACCCGGGGATGATCCAGCCGAACACGCCGCTGAATGCCGCGCCGCTGGGCTTTCCGGCCAGCCCCGAGGAGCTGGCGATCAACCCGGACGGCTCGCCGATCCGCATCGACCACGCGTTCTCCTGGGAGCACCCGCTGTCGGCCCACGGCCTGATGCACAACGTCATCACGAATGCGGTGCGCGGCGACCCCTATCGCATCGACACGCTGCTGATCTTCATGGCCAACATGGCCTGGAACTCGAGCATGAACACGATGGCGGTGCGGGAGATGCTCAACCGCAAGGACGCGCAGGGCGAGCACATGATCCCGTTCCTGGTCGTGTGCGACGCGTTCCAGAGCGAGATGGTCGCGTTCGCCGACCTCGTGCTGCCCGACACCACCTACCTCGAGCGACACGACGTGATGAGCATGCTCGACCGCCCGATCTCGGAATTCGACGGCCCGGTGGACTCGGTGCGCATCCCGGTGCTGCCGCCCACCGGCGAGTGCAAGCCCTTCCAGGAGGTGCTGGTCGAACTCGCGTCGCGCCTGAAGTTCCCGGCCTTCACGACGGCCGAGGGCGGGCGCAAGTTCAGCGGCTACACCGACTTCATCGTCAATTTCCAGCCCCAGCCCGGCATCGGCTTCCTGATGGGCTGGCGCGGCGCCGACGGCAGCCAGGCGCTGCGCGGCGCGCCCAATCCCAGGCAGTGGGAGATGTACGCCGCGAACAACTGCGTGTTCCAGTACAAGATGCCCGAGGGCATGCACTACATGCGCAACTGGAACCGGGACTACCTCGACTTCGCCCAGGACAAGGGCTGGCGCCAGAAGAACGACCCGATCCAGCTCGCCATCTATTCCGACACGCTGCAGAGCTTCCGCCTGGCGGCCCAGGGCAAGAGCGGCGGCCGCCAGCCCCCCGACGCCCTGCGCGAGCGCATCGCCACCTATTTCGACCCGCTGCCGTTCTGGTACCCGCCGCTCGAGGAGGCGGCCACCGATCTGCAGGCCTTCCCGCTCAACGCGGTGACGCAGCGGCCGATGGCGATGTACCACTCCTGGGATTCGCAGAACGCCTGGCTGCGCCAGATCCACAGCCACAACTACCTGCACGTCAACCCGATCACCGCGCGGGCCGCCGGCATCGCGGACGGCGGCTGGACCTGGGTCGAGAGCGCCTGGGGCCGGGTGCGCTGCATGCTGCGCTACAGCGAGGCGGTCGAGCCCGGCACGGTGTGGACCTGGAACGCGATCGGCAAGGCCGACAGCGCCTGGCAGCTCGCGCCGGGCGCCGACGAGGCGCGCAAGGGATTCCTGCTCAACCACCTGATCTCGGAGGAACTGCCGCACGGCGCGGGCACGATCAGCAACTCGGACCCGATCACCGGCCAGGCCGGCTGGTACGACGTGCGGGTGCGCATACGCCCGGCCGCACCGGACGAGCCCGAACACAGCTCGCCGCAGGTCACCGCCGTGCCGGCACCGCCGGGCGTGCGCGGCGGCGCGACCGGCGTGCTGCGCTACTTCGCCGGGAAGCGCAAGCCATGATGCGCTGGCTCCAGGAGTGGCTGGCGCCGGCGGCGGCACCGGGCGCCGCGGCCGCGGCATCGACGCCGCCCGCGCCGGCCGCCGCCGCCGACCGCGTGCGCGCGCTGCCGGGCGAGACGCTGGCGCGCCAGCTCGCGCTCGTGATCGACCTCAATGTCTGCGTCGGCTGCCATGCCTGCGTGACCTCGTGCAAGCAATGGAACACCTCGGGCAGCGCCGGCACGCTGTCGGACCAGCTGCCCTACGGCGCCGAGCCCAGCGGCACCTTCTTCAACCGCGTCCAGACCTACGAGGCGGGGCAGTTCCCGGCCACCGAGACGATCCATTTCCCGAAGAGCTGCCTGCATTGCGAGGATCCGCCCTGCGTGCCGGTCTGCCCGACCGGCGCGAGCTACAAGCGCCGGGAGGACGGCATCGTGCTCGTCGACTACGACAAGTGCATCGGGTGCAAGTACTGCGCCTGGGCCTGCCCCTACGGCGCGCGCGAGATCGACGAGGACCGGCAGGTGATGACCAAGTGCACGCTGTGCGTCGACCGCATCTACGACGAGCAGCTGCCCCAGGAGGATCGCAAGCCGGCCTGCGTCAAGGCCTGCCCGACCGGCGCGCGCCTGTTCGGCGACGTCAAGGACCCGGCGTCCGAGGTCTCGCGCGCGATCCGCGAGCGCGGCGGCTACGCCCTGATGCCCGAGTGGGAGACCCGGCCCGCGAATCAGTATCTGCCGCGCCGGCCCACGGCCGATTCGGAGGACGCGACTTGAATCCGGCCTCCTCGGTCATCCTGCTCACCACCCTCACCGGCGCCGCCCAGGGGCTGGTCACGCTGCTGGCGCTGGGCTTCCTGGCCGGACTGCCGATCGCGCCGGACTGCGCCCGCAGCGCACTGCTGCTGGCCGAGGCGATGCTCGCCGCCGGCCTGGCCGCGTCCTTCGCGCACCTGGGCCGGCCCGAGCGCGCCTGGCGCGCCGTCGCGATGTGGCGCACCTCCTGGCTCTCGCGCGAGGTCATCGCGCTGCCGCTGTTCATGGCCGCGGTCGCGCTCTGGTGGCTGACGCTGCGCGACGGCGGCGCCCTGTCGCTGCGGCCCGGCGTGATGCCCGCCATCGCACTCGCGCTGGCCCTGCTGCTGTGGCTGTGCACGGCGATGATCTACGCCTGCCTGCGCTTCGTGCAGGAATGGGCGACGCCGCTGACCGTGGCCAACTTCGTGCTCATCGGCCTGTCCTCCGGGGCGATCCTCGCCGGCGCGATCGCGGCCTGGATGGGCGCGGCCGCGCTGTCGCGCGCCGCGGGCCCGTGGGCGCTCGCGCTGACGCTGGTGGCCGGCGGCGTCCGCCTGCTCTCGCTGGGGCGCAACGCGCGGCTGCGTCCGGCCTCGACCCTGCAGTCGGCCACCGGCATCCGTGCCACCCCCTTGCGCCAGCAGTCGATGGGCATGAGCGGCGGCGCGTTCAACACGCGCGAGTTCTTCCACGGTCGCAGCGCGCGCGTGTTCGCCGGCGTCCGCTCGGGCTTTCCCGTCCTGGCGTTCGCGCTGCCGCTGCCGATGATCGCGCTGGCGCTCGCGGGTGGCGGCAGGGCGGCCTGGACGGCCGCGCTGCTGTGCCAATGGCCCGGCCTGTTCGGCGAGCGCTGGTTCTTCTTTGCCCAGGCGCGTCACCCGCAGAATCTCTACTACCAGGTCGTGTCCTAGCAGCGCCCCGACGCGACGCCCGGCGGGTCGCGCCGGACGGCCCAGCGCGAGAGCACCCGCATGTCCAACGCCCCGAGCAACGCAGACAGCGACCCGCATTTCGACTACATCGTGGTCGGCGCGGGGTCGGCCGGCTGCGTGCTGGCGTCGCGGCTCAGCGAGGACCCGGGCACGCGCGTGCTGCTGCTCGAAGCCGGACCGCCCGACCGCTCGCCGTGGATCCATCTGCCCATCGGCTATGGCAAGACGATGTGGAGCGAGCGCTACAACTGGCGCTTCGAGACGGACCCCGAACCGAACATGAACGGCCGACGCATCTACTGGCCGCGCGGCAAGACGCTGGGCGGATCGAGCGCCATCAACGGACTGATCTACATCCGGGGCCAGCGCGAGGATTACGACCATTGGGCCGCGCTGGGCAATCCGGGCTGGAGCTATGACGAGGTCCTGCCCTATTTCATCCGATCCGAAGCCAACCAGCGCGGCGCGAGCGGGTTCCATGGCGGCCAGGGTCCGCTCCGGGTATCGGACATCGGCGCCCGCCACGAGTTGATCGAGGCCTTCATCGCCGCGGCCGGGCAATGCGGCGCGTGCGCGGTAGGACGCAACGAGGATTTCAACGGCGAGCGCCAGGACGGTGCCGGCTACTACCAGTTGACGACGCACCAGGGTTGGCGATGCAGCGCCGCGACCGCCTACCTGCCGCGAGCGGTGCGCAGGCGCCCCAACCTGCGCATCGAGACGAACGCGATGGCCACGCGCCTGCTGCTCGAGGGTCGACGCGCCGTCGGCGTGCGCTATTTCCAGGGCGGCGTGACCCGGCAGGCGCGCTGCGACGCGGAGCTGCTGCTGGCGGCCGGCGCGATCCAGTCGCCGGTTCTGCTGCAGCTCTCGGGCATCGGGCCGCGTGCGCTGCTCGAAGGGCGTGGCGTCGAGGTCGTGCACGACGTGCCGGGCGTCGGCGAGAACCTGCAGGACCATCTGCAGTTTCGCCTCGTCTACGAGTGCACCCGGCCCATCACGACGAACGACCAGCTGAACTCGGGGTTCGGCCGGGCGAAGATCGGCCTGCAATGGCTGCTGCTGCGCAGCGGGCCGCTGGCCGTCGGCATCAACCAGGGCGGATGCTTCATCAATGCGCTGGCGAACGGCGAGCGACGCCCCGACACCCAGTTCCATGTCTCGACGCTGTCGGCCGACATGGCCGGTGGCCGCATCCACCCCTATTCGGGTTTCACGATGTCGGTGTGCCAGCTGCGGCCCGAGTCGCGTGGCCATATACGGATCCGATCGCGCGATCCTTTCGACGCACCCGAGATCCAGCCCAACTACCTCTCCACCGGGCTCGACCGTCGCCTGGCGGTCGCCGCCGTCCGCGCCGCGCGCGCCATCGCCGCCAGCCCGGCGCTGCGCCCTTACGTGAAGCGCGAGGTCAAGCCCGGCCCCGAGGCCGCCGATGAGGCCGGACTGCTGGAGTTCTGCCGCGCGCAGGGCGCGACGATCTTCCACCCCAGCGGCACCTGCCGCATGGGCAGCGATGCGCTCGCGGTGCTCGACCCGCGATTGCGCGTGCGCGGCTGGGCCGGTCTGAGAGTCGTCGACTGTTCGGCGATGCCGACGCTGGTCTCGGGCAACACCCATGCGCCCGCCGTGATGATGGCCGAGAAGGCGTTCGACATGATTCGCGCGGACCGGCGCGGCGCGGCCGGCCGCGGGCCGTGGCGGTAGCTCCCGCCGACCCCGGGGCCGGGCCTGCTCAGCGCATGCCGACGCGGTTCAGGCTGAGCCCCAGCGCGCGATCGGTGCCCATGATGTGCGAGGTCAACCAGTCGCGCAGGAAGACCAGCAGCGCCTGCGTCCCGAGCCTTTCCCCGGACGTGCTGCGGGCCATCAGGTCGGCCACCTGCTGGAACAGCAGCCGATGCTCCTGCTCGTGCGCGTCGAGGTCGGCGTAGCCGACGCGGCGCATCAAGGCCTCCTCGAACGCGAAATGGCTCTCGGTGTAGTCGACCAGCCGCGTCATCGCGACGGACTCGTCCCAGGTGCCGATGCCGGCCTCCATCGAGTCGCCGAGCTCGTTGAGGATGCCGACCAGGATCCGGTGCTGCTGGTCGATGGAAGCGACGCCGACTGAGAGCATGTCGGACCAGGGCATGATGGGCATGATGGGTGGACTCCGGGTTCAGTGGTTCGCCACCGCGACGGTCGGGGAAGCGGCCGCTTCGAGCAGGCGCAGCGTGCCGTTCACGAGCCCGCTCGGCGCCGTCTGCGGGTCGCGCTCGCGGCGCGAGCCGATCGCGGCGCGCAGGCGTTGCACGCGGTATTCGATTTCCTCGGCGAGGGCGGCCAATTCGCCATGCTCGAGCGGGTCCGCCGGCAGGATCTCCTGGCCCTGCGCCAGCGCGTCCTCGACCCCGGCGCAGCGCAGCGCGCGCAGCAGCGGATCGACCTCGCCGAGCCAGAGCACCGCGGCCTCGCGCACGGTCTCGTTCTCGCCGAAGGGCATCGACAGCAGCACCAGCACGCGCGACAACAGGGCGTGCAGTTGACGCAGCGCGCGCCCGACCTCGGCGCCGCGGCGCAGCGGCACCTGGCATTGCGCGCCGATGGCGTCGTTGCGCGCGAGCGCGCTGATGCCGTTGACGAGCGCGGGCGCGAACTCGCCCGGCACGAGCCGGCTGCAGATGGCGGCGCGCTGCGCGCCCAGGCCGATGCGGCCGATGTGGTCCGCGACGGCCTCGGCAAAGCCGAGCGCCTGCTTCGCCGCGTCGAGCGCCGGCCCGCACAGGCCCTGCGGGTAGCCGCGGCCGTTCAGCCGCTCGTGCGAGCCGGCGACGAGCGCGGCGATGCGCGGCTCGCAGCCCGTCAGCTATCGGATGCACAGCGCGCCGAGTGCCGGATGGCGCCGGCGCGCGACCTCGGCCGCGCTGCCCGCGGCGTCGCCGCCGAGATAGAGCCGGCCCACATCGTGCAGCAGCCCGGCGCGCAGCAACTGGCGTTGCTCGGGGGGCGCCAGGCCGAGCCAGTGTCCCGCCACCGCGGCCACCGCGGCGACGGCCAGCGCATGGCTCAGGCGGTCGCGCTCGCCGTAGCGCAGCACGGACAGCAGCAGCAGTTCCTGGGGGTCGAAGGCCAGCTCGCCCAGCATCGCCAGCAAGGCGTCGCGATGCGGGGACAGCAGCAGGCCGAAGTCCGGCGAGCGCTCGCAAAAGGCGTCCAGGGTGGCCGCCATCGCCAGCGTCGAGACCGGGTCGAGCGCGGTCACGCACAGCTCGATCGGCTTGAGCAGTTCGCGATCGGCGAGCCGGGCCATCAAGGCCGGCAGGACCGGACGCTGGCGCGCCCAGAGCATGACGCCGTTGGCGTCGTAGATGTCCTCGGAGGAATGGATTTCGCAGCGCCCCGCCGCCTGCAGCATCGACGCGGCGAGGAATCGATTGGTGCGCAGAAACGACGACCGCCCCGTGTAGAGCGGGGGCAGCGAGGTCCCCGGGGGGCGGAATCGACATCACCGTTCTGCCGTCAGTGGCCTGCCCGATTGTCCCCGCCCGGCAAGCGCGGGCGCGGCCGCATCGCCGCCCCGGTGTGCAGGATCGCACTCGGCGCGGGCCCGGCGCGGGCAACAGGCCTGCGCTCGAACCAGCGGCACCCGCGGACCGCGCGGGCACGCCGGGCCGATAGTTCGATCAAATCTCAAATCGCGCGCGACCCCGACCCCGCCTCCAGCGCCCGGATCCGCTCCTCGATCGGCGGATGGCTCGCGAACAGCGCCATCACGCCATGCGAGCGGTCGCTGATGCCCATCGCCGCCAGGCTCTGCGGCAGCGGGCCGGGCTCGAGCCCGCCCAGGCGCTGCAGCGCGCCGATCATCGATTGCGGCCGGCCCATCAGCCGCGCCGAGCCGGCATCGGCGCGGAACTCGCGCTGGCGCGAAAACCAGGCGACGACCATCGACGCGGCGATGCCGAGCACGATCTGCAGCACGAAGCTGCTGACGTAATAGCCGATGCCCGGGCCGTCGCGGTTGTCGCTGCGCAGCACGACCTTGTCGATGAAATAGCCGATGGCGCGCGAGAGGAAGACGACGAAGGTGTTCACGACGCCCTGGATCAGCGTCATCGTCACCATGTCGCCGTTCGAAACGTGGGTCATCTCGTGGCCGATCACGGCCTCGACCTGGTCGCGGCTCATGCTGTGCAGCAGTCCGGTCGAGATCGCCACCAGCGATGAGTTCTTCGACGCGCCGGTGGCGAAGGCATTGGGCTCGCCGTCGTAGACCGCGACCTCGGGCATCCGGACGCCGGACTGCAGCGCGAAGCGCTCGACGGTGCCGACGAGCCAGCGGTGCGTCGGGTCGGTGGAGTCGTTGATGACGCGCGCGCCGGTGCTCCACTTCGCCATCGGCTTGCTCATCAGCAGCGAGATGAACGCGCCGCCGAAGCCGATCACGGCCGAGAACGCGAGCAGCGACGTGAGGTTGAGGCCGCTGGCGCCGAGGTAGCGGTCGACGCCGAGCAGGCTGGCGACGACGCCCAGCACGAGCATCACGGCCAGGTTGGTGACGATGAACAGCAGGACTCGCTTCATGATGACATGCAGGCGTGCGACAAGGCACGCGGCCTGGGACGGACCCCGAGGATATGGGGATCGGCCTGCGCCGTTCAATGCCCCAGGGCCGCGCCAGGGTTCAGCCCGGACCGCAGAGGGTCCGGTCCTTCGTCCAGCACTCGCGAGTCCGCAGGGACTCGCTCGGTCCGGTCTCAGCGCAGCTTGACGTGGTTCGGCTGGCCCGCGGGCAGCAGCTCGAAGCGGTCGGGGTACTGGCCGAACAGCTTCGTCGACGAGCCGCTGCGGCTGAGCAGCCCGGCCTCGCGCAGCCGCACCGAGGCGACGCGCAACTCGACCGTCTCGCCGCGCACCAGTTCGGGCAGGCGGGCGAGGATCTGCTGCACGCGCTCGGGCAGCGGCGGCGCGACAGGCGGTGCTGGCATTGCCGCCGGCGCGGCGGCTGCGGCCGGTGCCGCGGCCTTGCGCCGCGTCGTCTTCTTCGCCGACTTGGCCGCGGCAGCGGGCTCGCCGGCGCCGGCAGCGGTCGATGGACGCGCCGTCTTGCGCGCGGTCTTGCGTGCCGGCTCTCGCGCCGGTTCGGCCGCGGACGCCGCGGCGCTTGCCGACCGGGAAGCCGCCTTGCGCGCCGGCCGATGCTCGAGCACCGTGTAGTCGTCGTAGACCGTCAGCGTCTCGTCGCCGGTCTTGCCCTGCTGGCCGTAACCGACGACGCGGCAGCCTTTCTCGCGCAACCGCGCGACGAGCGGCGCGAAATCGGAATCGGAAGACGCGATCGCGACGACGTCGGGGCGCTCGGCGAGGACGAGATCGAGCGCGTCGACGGCGAGCGCGATGTCGGTCGAATTCTTGCCCGCCGACAAGTTGACCATCGGCTTGATCGACAGGCGCTTGAACACCGCCTGGTGCTTGACCGCGCTCTCGGCGGTGCCATAGGCGCGCCGCACATGCAGCGCGCCATGGGCGTCGAGCAGATGCGCAACCGCCTGCTCCATCACGTCGACCGAGACGTTGTCGGCGTCGATCAGCAGCATCACGCGATCGTTGTTGCTCATGCGAGTTTCCAGTTCAGGGTTTCGCCGCCACGCAGCGGCTTGATCGTCGCTGCGCCCAGCGCTTGTTCAGCCGGCACCGTCCAGGCCTCGCGGCGCAGCGTCACGGTCCCGGTGTTGCGCGGCAGGCCGTAGAAATCGGCGCCATGCTCGCTCGCGAAGCCCTCGAGCCGCTCGAGCGCGCCGGCGGCCTCGAAGGCCTCGGCGTAGAGCTCGAGCGCGGCCGGCGCCGTGTAGCAGCCGGCGCCGCAGACCGCCTGCTCCTTCAGCGCCGCCGCATGCGGCGCGCTGTCGGTGCCGAGGAAGAATTTCGCGCTGCCCGAGGTCGCTGCGCGCACCAGCGCACGCCGATGCTGCTCGGCCTTGAGCACCGGCAGGCAGTAGTAATGCGGCCGCAAGCCGCCGAGGAACAGCGCATTGCGGTTGTAGAGCAGGTGGTGCGCGGTGATCGTCGCCGCCAGGCGCGCATCGGCGGCAAGCACGCAGTCGGCGGCCTCGGCCGTCGTGATGTGCTCGAAGACGATCTTCAGCGCCGGGAAATCGCGCCGCAGCGGCAGCAGCACGCGGTCGATGAAGACGGCTTCGCGGTCGAAGATGTCGACCTCGGGATCGGTGACCTCGCCGTGCACGAGCAGCGGCATGCCGGCGGCCTGCATCGCCTCGAGCGCGCCATGCGTGTGGCGGATGTCGGTGACGCCGGCATCGCTGTGCGTCGTCGCGCCGGCCGGGTAGAGCTTGACGGCGACGACGCCGGCGTCCCTGGCGCGGCGGATCTCGTCAGCGCTCGTGCGGTCGGTGAGGTACAAGGTCATCAGCGGTTGGAAATCCGATCCCGCCGGGCGCGCAACGAGGATGCGGTCGCGATACGCGAGCGCGGCTTCGGCGGTCGTCACCGGCGGGCGCAGATTCGGCATCGCGATCGCGCGCGCGAACTGGCGCGCGGTGGCCGGCAGCACGGCGGCGAGCGCGTCGCCGTCGCGCAGGTGCAGATGCCAGTCGTCGGGGCGGCGCAGGGTCAGGGTGTCGGGCGCGGGAACCATGTCGGTCATGCGATCGATTCTCGCACCCGGTCGGCCAGGGCCTGGGCGACCTCGTCCATCATCGGCCCCCAGTTACCGGCCGCCCGCTGGCGGAACAAGCGCAGCACGCCCGGATACCAGGGCGAATCGCTGCGGCCCTTGAACCAGCGCCAGTCGGGCAGATGCGCCGGCACCAGCACCCAGACCGGGCGGCCGATGGCGCCGGCGAGATGGCCGATCGCGGTGTCGACGGTGATCACGAGGTCGAGGTTGGCGATGATCGCCGCGGTCTCGGCGAAGTCGCCCAGCGGGCCCGAGAGTGGCGTGAATTCGAAGCCGGCGGGCGGCGCCTCGTCGGCGCCGGCGCCGCTTTGCAGATTGAACCAGCGCACACCGGCGACGTCGGCCAGCGGCGCGATGACGGCCAGGCCGGGCAGCGAACGCTCGGCGTTGTTCTCGTGCGCCGGATTGCCGCGCCAGCACAGGCCGACGCGCAGCGCCGCGTCGCCGCTACCGCGGCCACGCTCGAGTTCGGCGCGCCAATGCGCCTGCCGCGCCGGCTCGGGCGCGAGATAGGGCAGCGTCGCCGGGATGTCATCGAGCGTCGTGCCGTGCAAGTGCGGCAGGCTCATCGCCGGCGTCCAGCAATCGAAGGCGGCGCGCGGCAGCGGCGCGCCGTAGTCGATCCAGGCGTCGACACCGTCGGCGCGCGCCAGCAACGTGCCGAGCGCCGGCTGGCCGTAAAGCAGCACCGCGCCCGGGTGGCGTCGGCGCAGCAGCGGCAGGTAGCGCGCCATCATCAGCAGGTCGCCATGGCCGGCGTCGCTGACGACGAGCAGGCGGCGCCCGGCCAGGTCGGCGCCGTCCCAGCGCGGCGCGTCGAGCTTGACCTGCATCTCGTCGATGCCGGCGCGCGCCTCGAGGCAGAGAAAACCCTCGGCAAGCCGGCCCTGGCGCAGCAGCAGGTAGCTGAGGTTCAGCCGCGCCTTGGCGTTCGCCGGCTCGAGCTCGAGCGCGCGCAGGCAGCAGGCCAGCGCGTCTTCGTCGCGGTCGACGAGGGCCAGCATCGCGCCCAGGTTGGACCAGGGCTGCGGCGCCTGCGGCCGCAACCCGATCGCGTGACGGTAGGCGCGCTCGGCCTCGTCGTAACGGCGCAGCTGGCCGAGCAGCGCGCCGTGGTTGAGCCGCGCCTCGAAGGCGTCGGGATCGAGTTCCAGCGCGCGCTCATGCGCCGCGAGTGCGGCCGCGATGTCGCCGCGCTGCTCGTGCAGCAGCGCCAGATTGGCCCAGCTCGCGGCGTTGTCGGGCCGCAGCTGCAGCGTGCGCTCGAAGGCGGCGATCGCCGGCTCGACCTCGCCCGCGGCCTGCAGCCGCACGCCCTCGTCGAACGCGGCCCAGGCGCGCAGCTCGTCGCTCACCGGTCAGCCGGCGGGCTTGACGGCGTGGTATTCGGAGAAGATGCCGAGTTCGACATGGCGCTCGACCTGCGCGAAGCCGGCCGCGGCCAGCGCCGCGAGCACGCGCTCGGGCGGGATGCAGGCCTCGATCGTGTCCCAGTAATAGCGCCACAGATGCGAGGTCTGGCTGCGCCGCGCGACGAGCCGCGCGATCGTCGGCACGACGGCACGCATATAGGTCTTCAGCAGCAGCGTCGCGGCGCGCCCCTGCGGCCGCGTGATCTCGAGCACGAGCAGCCGCCCGCCGGGCTTGAGCACGCGGTGGAACTCGGCGAAGGCCGCCGAGAGGTCCGAGAGATGGCGCAGCGCGTAGCCCATGCTGACGAAGTCGCGGCCGGCGTCTTCGCAGGGCAGCGCTTCGGCGCGGCCGGCGAGCAGCTCGACGCCGGGCAGTCCGACCTCGCCCATCATCCCCGGGCTCGGGTCGACGCCGGTGAGCCGGCCCGCGGGGCCGATGAGCTTGAGCGCCTCGCGCGCGACGAGGCCGGTGCCGATGCCGACATCGAGCATCCGCGCGCCCGGCTGCAGCCCGGCGCGCTGCAGCGCCTGGCCGCGGTACCAGCGGCCGCTGCCGAAGGCGAGCACGTTCTCGACGCGGTCGTAATCGGCCGCCGTCTCGTCGAAGATGCGGCGCACGAAACGCTGGCGCCCGGCCTCGTCCTCGTAATACGCCGTCAGCGGGACATGGGGCCGCAGCACGGGCGGCAGTTCGGAGGTTTCGGTCATGTCGTTGTCAGCCCCGCCGCGCGGGATGCGGCGTCAATGCTGGAGTATCTTCGAGAGGAAATCCTTGGCCCGCGGCGAGCGCGCATCGGGGTTGCCGAAGAACTCCTCCTTGCGGCAGTCCTCGACGATGCGCCCGGCGTCCATGAAGATCACGCGGTGGCTGACCTTCTTGGCGAAGCCCATCTCGTGCGTGACGCACATCATCGTCATGCCTTCCTGGGCGAGCTGGACCATGACGTCGAGCACCTCGCCGACCATCTCGGGGTCGAGCGCCGAGGTCGGCTCGTCGAACAGCATCACGATCGGGTCCATGCTCAGCGCGCGGGCGATCGCCACGCGCTGCTGCTGGCCGCCCGAGAGCTGGCCCGGGAACTTGTCCTTGTGCACCATCAGGCCGACGCGGTCGAGCATCTTCAGCCCGCGCTGCATCGCCTCGTCCTTGCCGCGGCCGAGCACCTTGATCTGCGCCAGCGTCAGGTTCTCGGTCACGCTCAGATGCGGGAACAGCTCGAAATGCTGGAACACCATGCCGACGCGGGCGCGCAGCTTGGGCAGGTCGGTCTTCGGGTCGGTGACGCTGATGCCGTCGACGGTGATCGTGCCCTGCTGCACCGGCTCGAGCGCGTTGACGGTCTTGATCAGCGTGCTCTTGCCCGAACCCGAGGGGCCGCAGACGACGACGACGTCGCCCTTCTTGATCGCGGTCGTGCAGTCGGTGAGGACCTGGAAGTTGCCGTACCACTTGCTGACGTTCTGGATCTGGATCACGTGGATGTCCTCAGCGGATGATCGCGATGCGGGCCTGCAGGCGCTTGACCGCCATCGACAGGCCGAAGCAGATCGCGAAGTAGACGACCGCGGCGACGAGGTAGGTCTCGACCGGCCGGTTGAAGTTCTTGCCCGCGATCTCGAAGCCCTTGAGCAGGTCGTAGGCGCCGATCGCATAGACCAGCGAGGTGTCCTGGAACAGGATGATGGTCTGCGTCAGCAGCACCGGCAGCATGTTGCGAAAGGCCTGCGGCAGCACGATGAGCTGCATCGTCTGCGCATAGCTCATGCCCACCGCATAGCCGGCGTGGACCTGGCCGCGCGGCACGCTCTGGATGCCGGCGCGCATGATCTCCGAGTAGTAGGCAGCCTCGAACAACGTGAAGGTGATCACCGCCGACCATTCGGCGCCCAGCGGACGCCCGATCGCCAGCGGGATGAGCAGGAAGAACCACAGGATCACCATCACCAGCGGCACGCTGCGCATCAGGTTCACGTAGCCGGCCGCCGGCCACACCAGCGCCGGCCGGTTCGACAGGCGCATCAGCGCCAGCAGGGTGCCGATGACGATGCCGCCGACCATCGCGACGAAGGTCAGCGAGACCGAGAACCACAGGCCCTTGAGGATGAAGCTGGAGACGACGTCGGGCGTCAGGAAGGAGAAGTCGAGGTTCAGCATCGCCCGCTCACTTGCCGCCGATCATGCCGGGAACGCGGATGCGGTTCTCGATCAGATGGGCGACGCGGTTGACCGCGAACGCCGAAACGAAATACAGCACCGTCACCGCGAAGTACATCTCGACGGTGCGCGCCGTCTCCTCGCCCGCCTGCATCGCGAACATCGTCATCTCGGCGATGCTGACCGCGAAGGCCACCGACGAGTTCTTGATGATGTTCATGCTCTCGCTCGTCAGCGGCGGGATGACGATGCGCAAGGCCATCGGCAGCAGCACGTAGCGGTAGGTCTGCGGCAGCGTCAGCCCCATCGCCAGCCCGGCGTAGCGCTGGCCCTTGGGCAGCGCCTGGATGCCGGCCTTGATCTGCTCGGAGATGCGCGCCGAGGTGAAGAAGCCGAGCGCGAAGACGACGAGCACGAAGCTCGGCAGCGCGCGCAGCGAGAGGAAGATCGCCGGCAGCACGTGGTACCAGAGGAAGATCTGGACCAGCAGCGGGATGTTGCGGAACAGCTCGGTCCAGGCGTTGCCGAAGCGCACGAACCACTTGTTCGGCGTCGTGCGCAGGATGCCGACGAGCAGACCGAACGCCAGCGCGACGAGCAGCGCCAGCGCCGAGACCGAAAGCGTCCAGCCCCAGGCCCTGAACAGCCAGTCCAGGTAGGTGACGTCGCGCCCCTGGCCGACGCAGTTGGCGATGATGTCGCCGCTCGTCGTTTCCTTGCAGAAGACTTGCCAATCGAAGGTCAAGGTCGTTCCTCGTGCGGCCGCGGAAGGCGCTTACTTCTTCAGGTAGTCCTCGACCGGCTTGTCGTTCGGGTGCGCCCAGGCGTACTTGGTGGCCTCGCTCGCCGGCAGGCCGACGGCGCGGTTCAGCGGCGGGATCGGCTGCATGAACCACTTGTCGTAGAGCTTGGCGATCTCGCCCGACTTCATCATCGCGACGAGGCTGTCGTCGACGGCCTTCTTGAACGTCGGGTCGTCCTTGCGGATCATGATGGCGATCGGCTCGACCGAGAGCACCTCGCCGACGATCTTGTAGTCGGCCGGGTTCTTCGACTTGGAGATGTTGCCGGCGAGGATCTGGCCATCCATCACGAAGGCGTCGGCGCGGCCCGATTCGAGCAGCAGGAAGCTGTCGGCATGGTCCTTGCCGAAGAGCTCCTTGAATTCGATGCCGCTGGCGCGCTCATGCTTGCGCAGCAGCTGCACGCTGGTCGTGCCGGTGGTCGTCGCGACGGTCTTGCCGGCGAGCTGGGCGATCGAGGTGATACCCGAGTTCGCCTTGACGGCGATCCGCACCTCCTCGACGTAGGTGGTGTCGGCGAAGGCGACGTCGCGCGCCCGCGCGGCGCTGTTGGTGGTGCTGCCGCACTCGATGTCGACGGTGCCGTTCTGCACCAGCGGGATGCGGTTCTGCGAGGTCACGGGCTGGTACTTGATGTCGAGCTTGGCCAGGCCGAGCTTCTTCTGGATGTCGGCGAGCACGTGCTGGCAGACCTCGACGTGGTAGCCGACGTACTTGCCGTCGCCCAGCGTGTAGGACAGCGCGCCCGACGATTCGCGCACGCCCATCGTCACGCTGCCGCTGTCCTTGATCTTGGTCAGGGTGTCGGCGGCATGGGCGGGGCCGAAGGCGAGCAGCGACGCGAGGGCGCACAGGGGGAGCATGGATTTCATCGGTACCTCGGTGAGTTTTCGTTTCCGGAAGGTCATTCTAGGAAGCTCGGGGGATTCCGCCTACACGCGTAAGCCCTCAAGCAAGTCCCGTGCGACGGGGGGTTGCATCGGCGCGCCCGAGGAACTCCCACAGCGACTGCACCGCGGGCTTGCCATGGCGCGCGATTTCGGGGCGCTCGCGGTAGATGCGCACCTCCATGGTCAGCTGCAACTCGCCCGGCGCGGCGGCGGCGACGAGGCGGCGCGACTTGAGCTCCTTGCGCACCGAGCTGTAGGGCAGGAACGCGAGGCCATGGCCCTCGAGCGCCATCGCCTTGAGCCCCTCGGCCATGTCGGTCTCGTAGATCGGATCCAGCCGCAGCGGCGATCCGACCTGGCGCAAGATGACCTCGACCAGCTGCGCCATGTAGGCGCCGGCGGCATAGCTGAGGAAGGGCACGGCGCCGGCACCGGGCAGGCGGAACAGCGGCTGGCCGTCGGCGCCGCCCTTCGCGTAGGGCGCCAGCGTCTCGCTGCCCAGACTCAGCATCTCGTAGCGGTCGGGGTTGAGCTGCAACGGCTGCGACGGGTGGTGGTAGGCGATCAGCAGGTCGCAGCCGCCCTCGGTCAGCCGCAGCACGGCGTCGTGGACGTTGAGCGCCGTCAGCCGCGTCTTCACGGCGCCGAAGCCCGGGCGCAGGTCCATCAGCCAATGCGGGAAGAACGTGAACGCCAGCGTGTGCGGGACGGCGAACTCGATCATGTCCTGCCCCGCCGCCTGGTGGCTGCGCGTCAGGTTGCGCGTGGCGTGCAGCGCGTCGATGACCTCGTGCGCCTGGGCCAGGAAGGTCTCGCCGGCGGTCGTCAGCCGGGTCGGGAACGACGAGCGGTCGACGAGGTCGGTGCCGGCCCAGGCCTCGAGCGCCTGGATGCGGCGTGAGAAGGCCGGCTGCGTCACATGCCGCAACTGCGCCGAGCGCGAGAAGCTGCGCGTCTCGGCCAGGCTCACGAAGTCTTCGAGCCACTTGGTGTCCACGCCGGCAGTGTATCGGCGCGCCGGGCCACGGGCCGCGCGGCCGCGATGCCGGCATCGCGCGCTGCTATCCTGCGCACCCGGTCCACCCTGGAGTCGAGATGAAGCCGATCCGCATCGCCGCGACCACGCTGGCCGCGTGCACCGCCCTCGCGCTGACCGCCGCGCGCGCCGCCAGCTCGGCGTCGTCCGAGGTCTCGGACAGCGTCTCGACCTCGGTCGGCAGCCTCTCGAATTCGATCACCGGCTCGAGCAATGCCTCGTCGCCGGGCGATCGCAAGTTCGCCGCGGGCGCGTACCGCATCGTCGCGATCGGCGCCGAAGGCGGTGCAGACGACCATCCGGGCATGGTCGCGCTGCAGTTGCAGGCGCTGGCCGAGCCCGGCGCGGCCGGCGGTCTCACGCTCCATCTGCCGCGCGCCACGGTCGAGCAGACGCGGCTGGCCGCCGGCGGACTCGTCGACGTCAGGCTGCGACCCTACGGCGTCGAATTCGCGCAGGGCGCCCGGCGCGAACCCTTCTTCCTCGTGCTGCACGACGATTGGTACCGCGAGCTGCAGACCCGCGCCGTCGCGATCTGAGCCGCAAGCCGATCCGTCCCGACCCCGCGCTGCGCGGCGATGCCGCGGCGCTCGCCCTGGCCCTCGCCCTGAGCTTGGGCTGCGGCGACGCCCATGCCGGCCTGCTGCGCGAGTGCGCGCCGCCGCGCGAGCTGACGCTGGCGCAGCGCGAACGGCTGCTGCAGTTCGTCGTCGCGATCAAATCCGAGCTCGACGCCACCGACGCCCCGGCCGCGCTGATCGCGCGCACCGGCATCGACCTCGAGCGCTGGGGCCAGCGCTACTCGCACGGCGGCGTCGCGCTGGGCGCCGGCGGCGACACGCGCTGGGCCGTGCGCCAGCTCTATTACGACTGCGGCGAGGGCCGGCCGCGCATCTACGACCAGGGTCTGTCGGCCTTCGTCTTCGGCACCGACGATCCGCGGCTGGGCTATGTCTCGGTCGTGCTGCCGCCCCCCGAGGCGGCCGCCAGGCTCGCACGTGCCGCGCTCGACCGCCCGCTCGTGCTGGCGCTGCTGGGCACGCGCTACAGCGCCAACGCCCATGCCTGGAGCGTCGAATACCAGAACTGCAATCAATGGCTGGCCGAGCTGCTCGCCGGCGCCTGGGGCGCGATCGAACTCGACGGCGACGCGCGCAGCCAGGCCCAGGGCTGGCTCGGCGCCCAGCATTACGAACCGACGACCTTCGAAGTCGGCTGGCGGCCGCTGATGTGGGTCGCATCGGCCATCCCCTGGCTGCACGACGACGACCATCCCGAGGCGGACAAGGATGCGCTGCGCTACCGCGTCAGCATGCCGGCATCGATCGAGGCCTTCGTCCACGCGCAATGGCCGGCGGCGCGGCGCATCGAGTTCTGCCACGACGGGACGCGGGTCGTGATCCACCGCGGCTGGAACGCCATCGCGCCCGGTTGCCGGCCCGGGCCCGACGATCGCGTCGTGCCTTTCGAATGACGGGCGCCTGATCGGCGCAGCGCCGGCGCAGAGCCGGCGCGTCCTAGAATCCGCCTCCCCTCGCCCCTGCCCTGCCATGTTCAAGAACGCGCTGCTGTACCGGATCGACCATTGGGACCCCGAGACGCCCAAGCGTCTGGAGGAGCGTCTGGCCTCGCAGCGCTTCGTCGCCTGCGGCGCCTCGCAGCCCGAATCGGTGGGCTGGGTCGAGCCGCGCGGCGACGAGCACGCGGCGCTCGTCGAGGCCGTCGCCGGCCAGATCATCCTCAAGCTCTGCGCCGAGACCAAGGCGGTGCCGAGCGCCGTCGTCAAGGAGGAGGTCGAACGCCGGCTCGACCAGGTCGAGCACGACACCGGCCACCGGCCCAAGGGCAAGCGCGTGCGCGAACTCAAGGACGAGATCGTCCACGAGCTGCTGCCGCGCGCCTTCCCCAAGCGCGCGTCGACCTGGGTCTGGATCGCGCCCCAGGCGCGCCTGCTCGTCGTCGCCGCGGCCAGCGCGAAGAAGGCCGACGGCGTCGTCACCCGGCTCGTCGAACTGCTCGGCGGCGACGCGCGCTTCAGCGCCCTGCAGACGCAGGTGGCGCCGGCGACGGCGATGGCGCAATGGCTCACCGACCAGGACGCGCCGGCGCATTTCACGATCGACCGCGAATGCGAGCTCAAGCAGCCCGACAGCGAGAAGGCGGCCGTGCGCTACGCCCGCCACACGCTCGAGATCGCCGAGGTCGGCGAACATATCCGCCAGGGCAAGCTGCCGACGCAGCTCGCGCTGACCTGGTCGTCGCGCGTCTCCTTCGTCCTCACCGAGGGACTGGCGCTGAAGAAGATCAAGCTGCTCGACGTCGTGATGGAGAACGCCGGGTCCGACCACGGCGGCTTCGACGCCGATGTCGCGATCGCCACCGGCGAGATGCAGCTGCTGATCCCCGACCTCGTCGCGGCGCTCGGCGGCTTGCAGGCCGAGATCGATGCGGCTGCGCCGCCGACGAACGCACCGGTCACACCGAGCGCTTCCGCCACTCAGGCCGAAGGGTCACCGCCCTGGAAGGTCGACGCGCCGCTCGCGGCCTGATCGCCGCGCCTGCCGGTCAGGTGAAGAACCAGACGAAGACCAGCGTCGCGACGGTGATCAGCGAAACCACGCCGACGATCGTCACCAAGCTGCCTTGGGCGAAGGCCTTCGTGACCTGGGCGGTTTGGGGCTTGCTACTCATCGTGTCTCCTTGCGCAGGTGGCGCGGTCCGCCGCCGCACGTGCTGCGGCGACAAACCCGCTCAGTTTCCACTGTAGACAGGCCGCACCGCCCGCGCGCGAGGCTGTGGGCGAGGATCGTTGATCCAGGTCAAACGCCGCCGCCGGCGGCGGCGTCACTCCGGCTCGTGCCGCGCCTGCAGCCGCCACATCTGCGCGTAGCGGCCGTCGCGCGCGAGCAGCTCGGCGTGCGGCCCGCGCTCGACGACGCGGCCGGCCTCGAGGACGACGATCTCGTGCGCGTCGACCACCGTCGAGAGCCGGTGCGCGATGACGAGCGCCGTCTTGCCCTGCGACAGCCGCTTGAGCTCGGCCTGGATCGCGCGCTCGTTGGCCGAGTCCAGCGCCGAGGTCGCCTCGTCGAAGATCAGCAGCGGCGGGTTCTTCAGCAGCGTGCGCGCGATGGCCACGCGCTGCTTCTCGCCGCCCGAGAGTTTCAAGCCGCGCTCGCCGACCATCGTCTCGTAGCCCTTGGGCGTGGCGGCGATGAAGGCGTGGATATGCGCCGCGCTCGCCGCCGCGACGACCTCGTCGTGGCTCGCGCCCGGCCGGCCGTAGGCGATGTTGTATTCGATCGTGTCGTTGAACAGCACGGTGTCCTGCGGCACGATGCCGATCGCCGCGCGCAGGCTGGCCTGGGTGACGGCGCGGATCTCCTGGCCGTCGATCGTGATCGCACCCTGCTGGATGTCGTAGAAGCGGTAGAGCAGCCGCGCCAGCGTGCTCTTGCCGGCGCCCGAGGGGCCGACGACAGCGACCGTCTTGCCCGGCGGGATCTCGAAGCTCACGTCGTGCAGGATCGGGCGGTCGGCGTCGTAGGCGAAGCTCACATGCTCGAAGCGCACGGCGCCGAAGCGGACCTGCAGCGGCTGCGCGCCGGGCGCGTCGTCGACCTCGCGGTTGCGGTCGAGCAGCGTGAACATCTTGTCGAGGTCGGTCAGCCCCTGCTTGATCTCGCGGTAGATCACGCCCAGGAAGTTGAGCGGGATGTAGAGCTGGATCATGAAGGCGTTGATCATCACGAGGTCGCCCAGCGTCAGCCGCCCCTGCGCCACGCCCAGCGTCGCGCGCCACAACATCGCCACCAGCGCGGTGGCGATGATCAGTTGCTGGCCGGTGTTGAGCAGGCTCAGCGTGCTCTGGCTCTTCAGCGCGGCGCGGCGCAGTTTCTGCAGGTTCTCGTCGTAGCGCCGGGCCTCGAACTCCTCGTTGTTGAAGTACTTGACGGTCTCGTAGTTCAGCAGCGCGTCGATGGCACGGCTGTGCGCGGCCGAATCGAGCTCGTTGACCTGGCGCCGGAACTTCGTGCGCCACTCGGTGAAGGTGATCGTGAAGGCGATGTAGAGCACCAGCGCGCCGAGCGTGATCCAGGCGAACCAGGCGTCGAACTTGATCGCCAGCAGCGTCAGCACGAGCGTGACCTCGATCAGCGTCGGCAGCACGTTGTAGACGGTGTACGAGATCAGCGACTGCACGGCGCGCGTGCCGCGCTCGATGTCGCGGCTCATGCCGCCGGTCTGGCGCTCGAGGTGGAAACGCAGGCTCAGCGCGTGCAGATGGCGGAAGACCTGCAGGCTGATGCTGCGCGCCGTGCCCTCGGTGGCCTTGGCGAAGATCAGCTCGCGCAGCTCGGTGAACAGCGAGGTCGACAGCCGCAACGCGCCGTAGGCGACGACGAGCCCGACCGGCACGACGAGCAGCGCCGCCGCATCGCCCGGCTTGACCGCGAGCGAGTCAACGAGGCGCTTGAGCAGCAGCGGCACGCCGACGTTGGCGAGCTTGGCGCCGATGAGGAACACCAGCGCCGCGCCGACGCGCCAGCGGTAGCGCCAGAGGTAGGGCAGCAGCCGCGACAGCGTGCCCCAGTCGGAGCGCGGGGCGGCGGCGGTCGCGGCGGCCGGAGGCAGGCGCGTCAATCCGGCGGCGTGACCATGCATGGGATTCAGGACTCCTTGCGCAAATCGAATTGGCGATAGCCGATGAGCCCGAGCGCGACGCTGCCGCGCATCAGGTAACCGGCGAGGACGTTGCGACCGCGCATGCGGTTGCGGCGGGCCAGCGCGCGGCGGCCGAGCCAGGGGAAACGGATCACCGCGCCGGTGATGCGTTCGAGCTTGCGCAGGCTGGGCATCACCTCGGCGTCAAGTGCGGCCTTGGCGACGCATTGCAAGCCCGCGACTCGAGCCGCGGCGAGGAATTCGTCCTCGACCTGCAGGCCCTCGATGGCCATGCCCTTGGCGACGAGCTCGACGGCGAGCGCGGCATCGGCGTCGAGCGCGGCCGGCGGCCGCGGCAGGTAGCCGTCGAACAGCGTGCAGCGGCCGCCCGGGCGCAGCACGCGCGCGACCTCGGCGAGCGCGCGCGGCATGTCGCGGGCGTAGCAGAAGGCCTCGATGCAGAACACCGCGTCGAAGCTCGCATCGGCGTAGGGCAGGTGGTGGAAGTCGCCGAGCGCGAGTTCGACGTTGGTCAGCGCCGCGGCGCGCAACCGCGCGCCGGCGATCTCGCGATGCGCCGGCGTCAGGTCGATGCCGGCGAAGCGCCGCGCCGGGTGGCGCTGCGCGAGGTAGGCGAGGTTGAAACCCTGGCCGTAGGCGAGTTCGAGGACGTCGCGCGGTCGCTCGCCCCAGCCCTGCTCGATGCGGCGCAGCTGGCCGTAGAAGCCGTCGGGGTCGAAACGGTCGCCGTCGTTGAGCGCCATGTGCACGGCACCCGCGGCCGAATGGTATTTGCGATAGGCGTCGTGGCAGTTCTCGTAGTACTCGACGACCTCGGCGCCGGCCAGCGGCTCGCGCCGGATCTGCTCGATGGCGAAGACGCGCTCGAGCTTGCGCAGCCGGCGCACGAGCGCCGCGCGCTCGCGATCGCTCTCCGGGCCGGCTACAGTGGGGGGAACAGCCATGCGGCGATTGTCGCCGTCAGCGCCGCCGCCAGGATCCGCCGATGTCCGACCCCCTGCCCGCCCCGCACGCGCAAAGCGTCCTTGCCCCGCTGCAGCTCGGCGGCGACCTCGAACTCGTGCTGCGCGTGATGCCGCTGCCCGGCGACGTCAACGCCAACGGCGACATCTTCGGCGGCTGGATCATGGCCCAGGTCGACATGGCCGGCGCCGTGCTGCCGGCACGCGTCGCGCGCGGGCGCATCGCCACGGTGGCGGTGAACCAGTTCGTCTTCAAGCAGCCGGTCAGCACCGGCGACCTGCTGAGCTTCTACGCCCGCGTCACCCACATCGGCAACACCTCGATCAGCGTGCATGTCGAGGTCTATGCCGAACGCAACCCGGCCGCGCCGCAGGTCGTCAAGGTCACCGAGGCCGAACTGACCTATGTCGCGATCGATGCCGAAGGCAAGCCGCGCCAGGTCCCGAAGTGACGGCCACGCGGGCGGGAGGGCCCTGACGATGTTCAAGTTCCTGCGCGTGCCCGAGCGGCTCTACGCCGTCGTGATGTGGCTCGTCTCGCTCGTCTTCGCCTCGTTCCTGATCGGGCTCGGCGGCAAGATCGTCGCCGACCTGCCGCGCATCGAGCCGGGCATCTCGGTCGACCAGTACGCCGACCGCGCCGCGCTGGCGCGCTCGCGCGAGGCGATCCGCCGCCTCGAACAAGCGCAGCCCGACCTGAACGACCGGCTCGCGCGCTCGCGGCTCGACGTGCAGGCGGCCGAGAAAGGCTACCAGTCGGCCTACGCCAGCTACGGCAACTGGCTCGCGACACGCCGCGCCACCGTCGATGCGGCGCAGGATGCCGAGGTCGTGCAGCGCACGCGCGGCCTCGACGAGTTGCAGGCGCGCGTGCGCACGGCGCGCGCCGCGGTCGACGCGCTCGAGCGCGAATCGCTGCAGGCGAGGCAGAGCCTGGGCGAGCAGCAGCGCGCGCAGGCGCGCCTGCTCGCCGACGCGCAGACGAGCTACGAGCGTGCGCGCTTCGTCCAGGAACTGCGCGTCTTCGGGCTGCGGCTGGCGCTGACGCTGCCGCTGCTGGCGGTGTCGGGCTGGCTGATCGCGAAGCAGCGCGCCAGCGACTACTGGCCGCTGATGCGCGGCTTCGTGCTGTTCTCGGTCTTCACCTTCTTCTTCGAGCTCGTCCCTTACCTGCCGAGCTACGGCGGTTATGTGCGCTATGGCGTCGGCGTGCTGCTCACCGCGGTGGCCGGGCATTACGTCATCAAGGCGATGCGGCGCTACCTCGCGCGGCGCCAGGCCGTCGAGGCGCAGACCGAACCCGAGCGGCGGCAGGCGCTCACGCACGAGGCCGCGCTCAAGCGTCTGGCCGCCGGCGTCTGCCCGGGGTGCGAGCGGCCGATCATGACCACCGGCGATGTCGCGGCCGACTACTGCGTGCATTGCGGGCTGCGCCTGTACGAGCACTGCGGCGGCTGCCAGATGCGCAAGAACATGTTCTTCCGCTACTGCCCGAAATGCGGCATCGGCGCAAGGGACTGAAGTACCCCCCGAAGCGCCTTCGGCGCTTCCCCCCAGGGGCGACGCCAGCGCCCCGGCAATGCCGGTTCCGCGGCGTCCGCTTGAACGATTGATTCGCCCACGCGACGCTGGATTCAGGCCGCGGCGCGAGCGCGCCACGTGGCGAGCGCGGCCGTCACGTCGCCCTCGACCTTGAGCAACTGCGCGCAGGCCGAGCCGCTGCCCGGCGGACCGACATGGACGGCGCCGAGCAGCTCGCCGCCGGCGGCGACGATGGACCACCATGCGGTCGCTGCCGCGCCGGCGGTGAGCCTGACGGCGCCCGTGGGCACGGTCTCGACATCGCCCCAGCTCAGCAGGTCGATGCCGTCGGACTTGAGCCTGAGCACGTTGCGCGCGCCGGATGCCGGCAGGCCCTGGCCAAGGATCGCCGCGGCGGCGATGCGGGCCTGCTCGACGGCGGTCGTCCACAGCCCTGGCGCGGCGCCGCGCAGCGGCTCGGCCGCGTCGCCGACGGCCCAGATGCGTGCGTCGGCGGTGCGCATCGCCGCGTCGACCACGATGCCGCGGCCGACCGCAAGCGCGGCGCCGCGCGCCAGCTCGACGTTGGGCGCGACGCCGACGCAGGCGACGCAGAGGTCGGCCTCGAAACGCCGCCCGTCGTCGAGGCACAGTGCGCTCAGGTGACGCTGCGCGCCTTCGATGGCGGCGACGCGCGCGCCGGTGACGACGGCGATGCCGCTGTTCTCGAGGTAGCCGGCAAGGCGTTGCGAGCCCTCGCGATCGAGCTGCCGCTCGAGCAGCCTGTCGCCGCGGTGCAGCAGCGTCACGCGCAAGCCCTGCCGCGCGAGCGCCTCGGCCGCCTCGATGCCGAGCACGCCGCCGCCCACCACCAGCGCCCGGCTGGCGCGCTGCGCCGCGGCGCGGATGGCATGCGCGTCGGCGATGTCGCGCAGCACATGCGCGTTGGCGTAGTCGGCATAGTCCGCCAGCGGCGGCAGCGCGGCGGCACCGGTGGCCAGCACCAGGCGGTCGTAGGGCAGGATCGCGCCGCTGTCCAGGTGCAGCAGCGCGCCGGCGCGGTCGATCGCGGTGGCGCGGGTCGCGAGCCGGACATCGATGCGGCGATCGCCATACCAGGACTCGGGCAGCAGCGCCAGGCTGTCGAACGAGCCGCGACCGTTGACGGCGCGCGGCAGCGCCATGCGGTTGTAGAAGTGCAGCGGCTCCTCGGCGACGAGGGTGATCTGCAGGGAGGCGCTTTCGCGCCGCAAGGTCTCGGCGACGGTGATGCCGGCGACGCCGTTGCCGACGACGACGACACGCGCGATGCCGGCCGCGGCGGCGACATCGACGGCGGCGATCGCCGTGGGCGACGACGGCGGCGCCGGCGTGATCGACGCGACCGGCTCGCGGCTGATCGTCACCGGGCCGCAGGCATGGGCGCAGCAGGCCATGCGCGCGCGGCCCTCGAGGCCGAGCCGGCGCAGCGTCGCCAGCTCGTCGGCGCCCGGCGCATCGAGGTGGCGCTCGCCCTCGAGCACCGCCACCGGGTCGGCGCCGCACAGGCCGCTGCGGCAGCCGAACTCGATGTCGATGCCGGCCGCCTCCATCGCTTCGAGCAGGGTCTGCTCGGCGCGGGCCGCGAAGCATTTGCCCGATTGGCGCTCGACGATCTGTATGGACGTCGCGGCCGGTGCCGCGACGGCGCCGGCGGCCGCCTGCGGCGCCGGGCGCAGCCGGCTGTCGTCGATGCGCACGCCGCCGCCGTCCACGCTCAGCGCGCGGTAGGCCCGCTCGCCCGCCAGCGACGCGCGCCACAGGCCGATGACAATGGGCACGCCGATGAAACGCGAGGCCAGCACCAGCCCCGGTTCCGGCAGCAGGCCGACCAGCGCCGGCAGCCCGCGTACCAGCACCGGCCCGGCCCAGACGTAGTACAGCAGCAGTGCGGCCGCCGAGAACGCCGAGACGACGCGGTAGGCCGAGGCCTTGAACAGCGCCGTCGCGGCGAGGTAGACGCCGCCGCTGACGGCCATGCAGCCGCCGAGCGCGAGCGCGTAGCCGCCGAGGGCCGCGCCGCCGCTGCCGGCCGGCGGCGGCGTGAGGTAGTAGCCGACGATCAGCCCCGGCAGCATCGCCATGAACAGGCGCCGCTGCGCCGCATGACGCGGGTCGGCGTCGTCGAGGTCGCCGAAGACGGCGGCGCGCGGGTTGAAGTCGTAGCAGTTCTTCTGGCAGCCGACGCAGGTCGGGCAATAGCCGTTGCGCACGACGAACCAGGGCGCCTGGCCATGCGCGCGCTGCACCGGCGCCAGCGGGCAGAAGGTGCCGCACCAGCCGCTGCGGCCCTTGAACAGCAGACCGCCCGCCAGCGCCAGCGCGAGGCTGGCGACGCACAGCGCGCCGGTGGCCGTGGCGTCGCGGTTGAACAGCGGCTGGCGCAGCGCCACGAAGACGACGAGCAGCGCGACGCCGATCAGGTACGACCAGTAGCGCAGTGCCGAGGGCAGCGCGCGCGTCGTGCCGCGGCCGAGCAGGCGCGGCAGCTGGTTCATGAAGGCCATCGGACAGACCTGGCGCCACAGCCCGGGTGCGACGGCGAACAGACCCGGCAGCAGCGGCACGGCGACGGTCCAGAACAGCGCCAGCCCGAGCCGCGGCCGCTCGAACAGCAAGGCGCATTCGAACAAGGCCAGCGCCAGCGTCGCCAGCCGCAGCAGCGTCCAGACCGCGGCCGGGACGAGCCGCGGACGCTGGGTGTAGTTGTCGAGCAGGCCGGGTGCGCGGGCGCTCAGGACGGCGGCCATCAGTTGCGCGCCTCGGCTTGCCGCAAGCGGGTCGCGAGCACGCGTCCGAGGTCCAGCAGCAGTTCGCGCGCGATGCGCGGGTGCCAGGCCGCGAGCTTGTCGAAGGCGCTCATCGGCAGCACCAGCAGCTCGACCGCGTCGACCGCCCACAGCGAGGCCGAGCGAGGCGCACCGTCGAAGAACGCGATCTCGCCGAACACCGACCCCGGCCCGAGTTCGGCCGTCGCCTTGCGGCCCCGCGCCAGTGCGCCGCGCACATGGCCCGACTTGACGATGTAGATCGCGCGACCGGTCTCGCCGGCACGCAGGATGGGCTCACCTGCGGCGTAGCGCAGCGGCTCGGCGAAGCCGACGAAGGCCTCCCATTCGGCCGGGGTCAGGCCGCGCAGGATGACGTCGCCGCCATCGCCGGCGCCGGGAGCCCGGTCGGGAGCGTCGTAGTCGAACAGGTTGGGTTTCATCGGGTCACCCCGTCCTTTCGGAGAGGCGACGACGATAGCCCAGCCTAGGCCTCGAGTCGAGACGGGCGAAGGGCCATGAATCGACGGCGAGCGGGGCCGGTCACGTGGCGCCCGATCCGCGAGATCGGCACAACCGCCCCTCGACCTCCTACGACGGCGTGGTCGCTGCCGTTGCGATCAGAACGCCTGCGAGTACCGCACGTACATGAATCGGTCGATGGGCATCGCCGGATCGACCGACGAAGACGACGAGGTGCCATTCTCGCCAATGGCGTAATTGGTCTGGAAATTGATGCGCGGCTTGACGTTGAAGATGTTGTTCGCGCCGACCGAGATCTTGCCCTTCCAAGGCGTCTTCCAGCCCACATTCAGGTCGTTGTAGGTCAAGGCGGCGAGGTGATTCACGCCGGATCCCCAGGAAGCCTCCTCGTTGGGTGCATTGCAGCTGAGGCCCGCCTGCGCGTCCCAGCACTGATCCTTGGTGCCGCTGAAATACCGGGTCATGAATCTTGCGGACCAGTTGCCGAGTTCCCAATCGAGAGCCAGATTCGCCTTGACGCGGTAGTACGGCCACTCGCCGGCGTAGTCCGTCCAATCCGCGGTTTCGCTGCTTTTATTGCGGAATTTGCTCAGGTAGGTCGTATCGAGATTCAATGCCAATTTACCCCAGCTCGCCTTGGGGAAGCTGTACCTCAGACTCAGGTCGTAACCTTCCGTCAGGATGGACGCCAGGTTCATGTTGCCGCGCGAAAGCGCGGTGACCATGCCCGTCACGGGATCGCGAACGATGCTGGTGCAGAAGTTGGGGTCGTTCTGCACATAGCATTGATTCAGCACGTAGACGGCACTGACACCCGTGACGGCCTGCTTGACCTCGATGTTGTACCAGTCGATCGATCCGGACAGACCGGGAACGGCCGACGGGTTGAACACCATGCCCAGGGTCTTGGTGACCGCGGTCTCGGGTCTGAGTTGCGCATTGCCGGCCCCGGCATTGAAGGGGGAGATGCCCTGAGCGCCACCTTGCGAAACGGGCGAGCCGGCCTGGTTGACCTGAACGAAGCCGGCCGGAACACCGGCAGCCGCACAGCGGGCCGCGACATTCGGATCGGTGGCCGCCTGGCCGTAGCGGCTGTCGCAAGGATCGAGGTAACTGTCGAACGACTGCTGGCCGCCGCCGAACAGGTCGCCCAGCGCCGGCGCCCTGAAGCCCTGGGCCCAGGTCCCGCGCGTCATCAGGTCCTTGATCGGCTTCCAGACGAAGCTGAACTTGCTGTTCGTCGTATTGCCGAAGGTCTCGTATTGCGATCGCCGCGTCGACAGATTGAAATACAGGGCCTCCGCGCCCGGCACGCCCTTGAGCACCGGAATGTTCAATTCCGCGTAGACCTCTTTCGAATCCGTGCCCGCGCTGGTCGCATGTCCCGCGAGATCGGTGGTCAATCCCTGGCCAGCCAATTGATCGGGAATGTCGTACCCGGAAACCTTGCGGTACTCGGCACCCACGGCCAGGCCCAGGTCGCCCGCCGGCAGTTTGGCAATGCGACCCGTCAAGTTGGCCGTGTAGGACGTCATCGTCGTGTTGTAGATGCCATGCGTCGTCGCCATGACGTAATTCAGTGCTTCGGGCGTCGAGGCGCTGGGTCCCCCGAGCAGGTCGAACGGGACGCATTGACTGAGCGGAATCGGTGCCACTGCCGTACCGCATTGCACTTTGCCCTGGGTGTTCATGAATGAGGGCCCCAAGGCCTGTTTCAGGTTGACGAGATTCAGGTTGCCGGTTCCGGTGACGACGCCGTCGCCCTTGTTGTAGTTGAAGCCGACATCCCAGTTCCACACGCTGCCGCCGACACCGAATTCCCCGTCGACACCGCCGTCCAGGTGCAGGGACTTGAAGTTGTTGTCGGTCACACGCGGCACTTCGATCGTGCGCCGATAGAAGAACAGGTTCTGACCATTGCCGGCACCGGCGGCGGCATTGCCATAGGGGTTGTAGTAGCTGTTCGCGTCGACGAAGACCGGATAGAGAGGCTGCGATCGGCTGTTCAGCGGATAGCCGGCGATCTGGCGCGAGGAATCCCGTTCCGCATACTGCCCTGTCAGTTTGAGTCGGACATTGCTCGACAAGTCATAGGAACCCTTGACGAACAGCGATTTCAGATTCGTCGGCGACGTGAACATCATCTGCGATGTCGCATTGAACGTGTCGGCGTCGTCCCCGGCGTACGGGTGATAGTTGGCCGGGTTGTTCGAAGCCTGGCCGACACCGTCGCCGTAGTAGCTGCCGGTGTGGTCGAGGTACAGATTGAAGCCCTTGGCCTGGCCGTTGGCGGGATTGACCTGCCGGATCCGGCCCCAGGGACCCGTGCCGAAGCCGGCATCGAAATAATCGGGACCATAGCTGTACGCGGAGATATCGCGCTTGTTGGCCCAGACCGTGCCTTGCGTTGCCACGGTTGCGCTGGCGATCAGCGAGGCCTTGTCGCTGCGCGCACCGAAGGTGAAGTCGAACTGCTTGTTGATGCCGTCGCCCTTCTCGTTCGCGCCGTAGTAGAGCGTCGCCTCGCCGCCCTCGAAGTGCCGCTTGAGGATGAAGTTCACGACCCCGGCGATGGCATCCGAGCCGTAGATCGACGACGCACCGTCCTTCAGCACCTCGACCCGCTCGATCAGTGCGGACGGCAGGTTCGAGACGTCGGTGTAGCCGTTGATCGAAGTCGACCAGCGCTTGCCGTCGACCAGCACCAGCACCCGCTCGGCGCCGAGATTGCGCATGTCGACATATTGACCGCCCTGCTCCCGATTGGACGTCAGCGTGGAGCCCTTGCTGAAGGCCGGCGTGCCCGACTCGGTCAATGCATTCACGATGTCGCCTACGGTGACCAGGCCGCTCTTCTGAATCTCCTCCTGCGTCACCGTCAGCACCGGCTGCGCCGTCTCCTTGTCGATGGTGCGGATGCGAGAACCGGTAACGACGATCATTTCCGCATTGGCTTGCGCCGCCGGCGCCTGCTGCGCGTAGGCCGTGCAGGATCCGATCAGCCATCCGCCGCTCATGGCGGCCATCACGGCTCTGCGGACCTGGGTGGGTTTGTACATGTTCAACGCTCCAATGGCTCAGGTTGGGTGGGCTCTTTGTTGCGGCGCGCATCCGTCGACTGCAATGGCCGCTCGGTTGCCGCTTCAAGAGGAACTGTGAAAATAGTTTCAACCACCCAGGCTGCCGCCATGACTCGGGTAAACCCACAAGCCCAAAAAACGCCCACAAGCCAATGATGTCCTTCATTCAAATCAACAACTTACGAACACCTCAAACAAATCCCCCTTATCCATCAATTGCTTCTAGTTGAATTCAAACAACACCCTATAACCATTTGCAGAATGATCAATATGAGAATGATGGAATTAGAGGTCATTCGCGACCCTGGTCGACGCAAGCATTCGACACCCGCGCCCTCAGGTGCGAATGGAGCATGCGTGACCACGCGCCGTCAGATGTCCGCGCATCAGGTGCAGGTCGGAACCGTGCAAGGTCCGATTCTCGTGCACCATTGCCTTCCGACGGCGATGCCGCGGCAATAGCGCAGCCTCGATCGAAGGCTGCACCCGAGGATTCGTTAGTGCCCTGCGGCCCGCCGAGCGGCACCGCGCGATTCGCTCAATCGACGAAGAAGTCGGGAACGAAATTCCGGTTGCCCGGCGTCACCGCATAGCGGTCGAATTCGCTCACGCCGTGGCTGGCCAGGAGTTCGTCGTCGATGAAGAATTGCCCGGTCGTCGCGCGCGCGTCGCTCGTCAGGATGAACCATGCCGCGTCGGCGAGGATCTCGGGCTTGCGGCAGAGCTTGAGGTCGACGCCGGGGATCATCTGCATCGCCGCGGTCGCGATCGCGGTGCGCGGCCACAGGCTGTTGACGGCTATGCCGTAAGGCCTGAATTCACCGGCATGGCCGAGCGTGCATTCGCTCATGCCGTACTTGGCCATCGTGTAGGCGACATGATTCTTGAACCAATGCTCGCGCATCGACAGCGGCGGGCTCATGTTGAGCACATGCGGATTGCGAGCGGCCTGCGCGCTCTTGATCAGTTCGGCCAGGCAGGCCTGTGTGCAGCAGTAGGTGCCGCGCACATTGACGCCGAACATCAGGTCGAAGCGCTTCATCGGCGTTGCCGCCGTCGGCGTCAGGCTGATCGCGCTGGCGTTGTTGACGAGGATGTCGATGCCGCCGAAGCGCCGGACGGCCGCCGCCACCGCCGCGGCGACGGCGCCTTCGTCGCGGATGTCGGTCGGTGCGACGAGCGCCTGCCCGCCCGCGGCCTCGACCGCGGCCGCCGCCTCGGCCAGGGTCCCCGGCAGCTTGGGATTGGCCTCGACGGTCTTGGCGACGAGGACGATGTTGGCGCCGTCGGCCGCCGCGCGCTGCGCGATCGCCAGCCCGATGCCGCGGCTGGCGCCGGTGATGAACAAGGTCTTGCCCTTCAGGCTGCGTTCGCTCATCACCGTCTCCTTCGGAATCAGGGGCTTCAGAACTTCGAAAAATCGGGCTTGCGCTTCTGGAAGAAGGCCTGGAAGGCTTCGGTCGCCTCGGGGCTGCGCAGCCGGCGCGCGAAGATCGCGCCCTCGGCGGCGATCTGCGCCAGCAGCGCTTGCTGCTGCGGCGCGCGCAGCAGCTGCTTGGCCTCGCGCACGGCGCCCGGCGGCAGCTGGTTGAAGCGCTCGGCGATGCGACGCGCATGCGCCACGACCTCGCCCGCGGGCAGCACCGCATTCGCGATGCCGCATTCCACCGCCTGCTCGGGCGTGAACGGATCGCCCAGCAGCAGCTTCTCGGCCGCGCGACGCCCGCCCATCAATTGCGGCACGAGCAGGCTGGAGCCGAATTCGGGCACGAGGCCGAGTGCCACGAAGGGCATCGCCAGCCGCGCCTCGTCGCTGACGTAGACGAAGTCGCAATGCAGCAGCAGCGTCGTGCCGATGCCGATCGCCGCGCCGGTGACGGCCGCGACGACGGGCTTGTCGCAGGCGATGAGCGCGCGCATGAAGCGGAACACCGGCGAGTCCATCGCATCGCTGCCCTGGCCGGGCGCGCGCTGCATGAAATCCTCGATGTCGTTGCCCGAGGTGAAGACCCCCGGCTGGCCGGTGATCAGCACGGCGCGCACGGCCGCGTCCTCGCGCGCCGCGATCAGCGCCTGCTCCATCGCCTCGTACATCGCGACGGTGAGCGCGTTCTTCTTCTCGGGCCGCGCGATCTCGATCGTCGCGACGCCGTCGACCACGCCGGTGCGGATGCTCATGCCGGGCTCCTGTTCAGACTCTTTCGAGGATGCCGGCGGCACCCTGCCCCATGCCGACGCACATCGTCACCATGCCGTATTTCAGCTGGTGCCGGTGCAGCGCATGGACGACGGTGGCGGCGCGGATCGCGCCGGTGGCACCCAGCGGGTGGCCCAGCGCAATGGCGCCGCCCATCGGATTGACCTTCGCCGGGTCGAGGCCGAGTTGGTTGATCACCGCCAGCGATTGCGCCGCGAAGGCCTCGTTGAGCTCGATCCAGCCGAGATCGTCCTGCGCGATGCCGGCGTAGCGCAGCGCCGCGGGAATGGCCTCGACCGGGCCGATGCCCATGATCTCGGGCGGCACGCCGCGCGCGGCGAAGCTCACGAAGCGCGCCAGCGGCTTCAAGCCGAACTGCTTGACGGCCTTCTCGCTGGCCAGGATCAGCGCGCCGGCGCCATCGCTCGTCTGGCTGCTGTTGCCGGCCGTGACGCTGCCCTTGGCGGCGAACACCGGCTTGAGCTTGCCCAGCGCCTCGAGCGTCGTGTCGGCGCGCGGGCCCTCGTCGATGGCAACCGTGCGCGCCTTCACGTTGACGCCGCCGCCGGCGAGATCGGGGCTGCGCTCGACGACCTGCACCGGCGTCATCTCGTCGGCGAAGGCACCGGCGGCGATCGCCGCCAGCGCGCGCTGGTGCGATTGCAGCGCGAAGGCGTCCTGTGCCTCGCGGCTGACCTTCCATTGCGCGGCGACCTTCTCGGCCGTCAGCCCCATGCCGTAGGCGATGCCGACGTTCTCGTCGCGGGCGAAGATCTCGGGGTTGAAGCTCGGCTTGTTGCCGCCCATCGGCACCATGCTCATGCTCTCGGCGCCGCCGGCGATCATCACGTCGGCCTCGCCGACGCGGATGCGGTCGGCCGCCATCTGCAGCGCCGTCAGGCCGCTGGCGCAGAAGCGGTTGATCGTCACCCCGCCGACCGTGTTCGGCAGCCCGGCCAGCACCATCGCGGCGCGCGCCATGTTCATGCCCTGCTCGGCCTCGGGGAAGCTGCAGCCGATGATCGCGTCCTCGATCGCCTTCGGGTCCAGCGACGGCACCTGGGCCAGCGCGTTCTTCACCGCGGCGATCAGCAGGTCGTCCGGGCGCGTGTTGCGGAAATAGCCGCGGCCGCTGCGGCCGATCGGCGTGCGCGTGGCGGCGACGATGTAGGCGTCCTGCACTTGCTTGCTGCTCATGATCTCGTCGTCCTTCGCTTCAGTTGCGCACCGGCTTGCCGGTCTGCAGCATGCCCATGATCCGTTCCTGAGTCTTCGGATGGTCGAGCAGGGCGCAGAAGCGCTCGCGTTCCATCGCCATCAGGTATTCCTCGCTGACCATCGACCCGGCATCGACATCGCCGCCGCAGACGACCTCGGCGATCAGCGTGCCGAGGTGGAAGTCGTGGGCGCTGATGAAGCCGCCGTCGCGCATGTTCGCCAGCGTCGTCTTCAGCGTCGCGATGGCGCTGCGACCGGCGACCGGGAACAGCGATTTGACCGGCGGCCGGTAGCCGCTGTCGGCCAGCGCGCGCACCTGCGTCGCGGCGACGAACAGCAGTTCGTCCTTGTTCGGCACGACGATGTCCGACCCCAGCAGGTAGCCGAACTTGCGCGATTCGAGCGCGCTCGTGCCGACCTTGGCCATCGCCGCGTTCGTGTAGCCCTCGGCGAGGAACTTCAGGATGTCGGCGGTCGCCCAGTTCGCCACCGGCACGGCGCTGGCCATCTCGGCGGCGCGGCGCGCGACATAGGTCAGGCCGCCGCCGCCGGGAATCAGCCCGACGCCGACCTCGACGAGGCCGACATAGGTCTCCATCGCGGCGACGCGGCGCGCGCAATGCACGGCGATCTCGCAACCGCCACCCAGCGCGAGACCGCGCATCGCCGCGACGACCGGCACCTGGGCGTAGCGCAGGCGCAGCATCGCCTGCTGCAGTTCCTGCTCGATCGGCGCGATGCCCTTGCTGCCCTTCTGCATGAACACCGGCATCAGCGCCTCGAGATTGGCGCCGGCCGAGAACACGTCGTCGGGCGACCAGATCACGAGGCCCTTGTACGACTGCTCGGCGATCTCGACGGCCTTCAGCAGCCCTTCGGTGACGGCCGGGCTGATCAGGTGCAGCTTGCAGGTGATGCTGGCGACGAGCACGTCGGCGTCGAGCGCCCAGACGCGGATGTCGTCGTTGCGGTAGACCTCGGTGCCGCTCTTCAGCGGCTCGACGGCGCCGGCGCCGAGCACGGTCTCCGGGAAATACTGGCGCTGGTAGACCGGCAGCGCGCTGCGCGGCACATACGTGCTGCGCGACGCGCTCCACGAGCCCTCGGGCGTGTGGACGCCGGTGCGGCCGTCGAAGACCCAGTCGGGCAGCGGCGCCTTGGCGAGCGCCTTGCCGGCGTCGATGTCGTCCTTGACCCATTGCGCGACCTGCTGCCAGCCGGCTTCCTGCCAGAGCTCGAACGGGCCCTGCTTCATGCCGAAGCCCCAGCGCATCGCGAAGTCGATGTCGCGCGCGCAATCGGCGACATCCTTCAGGTGCACGGCGACGTAATGGAAACCGTCGCGCAGGATCGCCCACAGGAACTGCGCCTGCGGGTTCGTGCTTTCACGCAGCAGCTTCAGCCGCTCGGCGGCCGGCTTCTTGAGGATGCGGTCGACGATGGGATCGGCCTTGGCGCCGGCGGCGACGTAATCACCCTTGGCCGGGTCGAGGCGCAGGATGTCCTTGCCGACCCGCTTGTAATAGCCGGCGCCGCTCTTCTGGCCCAGCGCGCCCTGCTCGATCAGCTTGGCCAGCACCGGCGGCGTCGCGTAGCTCGGGTAGAACGGATCGTCGGCGAGGTTGTCCTGCAGCGTCTTGATGACATGCGCCATCGTGTCGAGACCGACGACGTCGGCCGTGCGGAACGTGCCGCTGCTGGCGCGGCCGAACTTCTTGCCCGTCAGGTCGTCGACGACGTCGTAGCTGAGGCCGTAGTTCTCGGCCTCCTTGATCGTCGCCAGCATGCCGGCGACGCCGACGCGGTTGGCGACGAAGTTCGGCGTGTCGTGCGCGCGCACGACGCCCTTGCCCAGCGACGTCGTCACGAAGCCCTCGAGCTGGTCGAGCACGCCGGCATCGGTCGTCGGCGTGTTGATCAGCTCGACCAGCGCCATGTAGCGCGGCGGGTTGAAGAAATGGATGCCGCAGAAGCGCGGCTTGATGCTCTCGGGCAGCACCTCGCTGAGCTTGGTGATCGACAGCCCCGAGGTGTTGCTGGCGACGATGGCGCCGGGAGACAGCGCCGGCGCGATCTTGCGGTAGAGGTCGAGCTTCCAGTCCATGCGCTCGGCGATGGCCTCGATGACGAGGTCGCATTCGGCCAGCAGCGCGAGGTCGTCGTCGTAATTCGCCTGGCGGATCAGCGCCGCGTCCTCGGGCACGCCCAGCGGCGCCGGCTTGAGCTTCTTCAGCCCCTCGACGGCCTTGGCGACGATGCCGTTCTTCGGCCCGTCCTTGGCCGCGAGGTCGAACAGCACGACGGGGACCTTGACGTTGACCAGATGGGCGGCGATCTGCGCCCCCATCACGCCGGCGCCGAGGACGGCGACCTTGCGGACTTGAAATCGACTCATGGGGACTCCTGTGGGGCTCATTCGACCCGTTGCCAGGTCTGGTTGCGATAGAACGGTCCGATGAAGCCGCGCACTTCGAGCGTCTTGCCGCCGTCCTTGGGGGTCAGCCGGACCCGGTAGGTCTTGCCGTTGTTCGGATCGAGGATCGTCCCGCCGTCGTAGTAGGGCTCGTCGGGGTTCTTCTTCACGCCTTCGATGATCGTCATGCCGAGCACCTTCTGGCCCTTGCGCGCATCGCTGCATTTGTCGCAGACCGCATCCTGCTTGTCGGGGTCGAGCAGCTTGTCGATGCGCCCGCCGTAGACGCCGGCGGCGTCGGTGATGCGCACATAGGACTTGGCCTGGCCGGTCTCGTCGTCGATCGTCTTCCACAGCCCGGCGGGCGTGGACTGGCACCAGGCGGCGCCGGCGGCGAGCGCCAGCGCAGCGGCTGCGATCAGTGATTTCATCGCTGTCTCCCGTTCAGACTGTTCAGAACATCGATTCGTCCATCGCCAGCAGCGGCGCGACGCCGGCGCGCGCGCTGCGGATCAGCGCCGCCGTCTCGGGCAGCAGCTTGGCGAAGTAGAAGCGCGCGGTGTGCAGCTTGGCAGTGTAGAAGGGGTCGCCGCTGCCCTGCTTGGCCAGCGCGACCTTGGCCATGCGGGCGAAGAAATACGCGAACACGAGATGGCCGACGACGCGCAGGTAGTCGACCGCCGCGCCGCCGACCTCGTCGGCGTTGCCCATCGCCTTCATGCCGAGTTCGGTCGTCAGCTTCGTCACCTTGTCGCCGAGGTCGGCCAGCGGGTTGACGAATTCCTGCATCGCCTCGTCGGTGCCCTCGTCCTCGACGAAGGCGGCGATCAGGCGGCCGAACTTCTTCAGCTTCGCGCCGCTGTCGCCCAGCACCTTGCGACCCAGCAGGTCCAGGCTCTGGATCGTGTTCGTGCCCTCGTAGATCATGTTGATGCGGGCGTCGCGCACGTACTGCTCCATGCCGTTGTCGCGGATGTAGCCATGGCCGCCGTAGACCTGCATGCAGTTCGACGTCGCCTGCCAGGCGTTGTCGGTGAGGAAGGCCTTGATGACCGGCGTCAGCAGCGCGACCTGGTCGGCGCAGTCGCGGCGCACGGCCGCGTCGTCGCTGGCCATCTCCTTGTCGAACTGCAGCGCCGTGTAGCAGGCCAGCGCGCGCGCCCCCTCGGCCCAGGCGCGCGCCGTCAGCAGCATGCGACGCACGTCGGGGTGGACGATGATGTTGTCGGCCGGCTGGTCGGGATGCTTGGGGCCGCTCAAGCTGCGCATCTGGATGCGGTCCTTGGCGTAGGCGACGGCGTTTTGGTAGGCGACCTCGGTCAGCCCCAGGCCCTGGTTGCCGACGCCCAGGCGCGCCGCGTTCATCATCACGAACATCGCCGCCAGGCCCTTGTGGGGCTCGCCGACGAGGGTGCCGACGGCGCCGTCGAGATCGATCTGGCAGGTCGAATTGCCGTGGATGCCCATCTTGTGTTCGATGGCGGTGCAGGTGACGGCATTGCGCTCGCCGGGCGAGCCGTCGGCGGCGACCTTGTACTTGGGCACGACGAACAGCGAGATCCCCTTGCTGCCCGTCGGCGCGTCGGGCAAGCGCGCGAGCACGAGGTGGACGATGTTGGGCGCCATGTCGTGCTCGCCGGCGCTGATGAAGATCTTCTGGCCGCTGATGGCGTAGCTGCCGTCGGCCAGCGGCGTCGCCTTGCTGCGCAGCAGGCCGAGGTCGGTGCCGCAATGCGGCTCGGTCAGGCACATCGTGCCGGTCCACTCGCCGCTGACGAGCTTGGGCAGATAGGTCGACTGCTGCGCGGGCGTGCCATGCGCCTTCAGGCATTCGTAGGCGCCGTGCGACAGCCCCGGGTACATCGTCCAGGCCTGGTTCGCCGAGTTGAGCATCTCGTACAGGCATTGGTTGAGCACCAGCGGCAGGCCCTGCCCGCCGTAGGCCGCATCGCAGCTCAGCGCCGGCCAGCCGCCGGCCACGTACTGGTCGTAGGCGGCCTTGAAACCCTCGGGCGTGCGCACTGCATGCGTCGCCGCATCGAGCGTGCAGCCCTGCAGGTCGCCGCCCTGGTTGAGCGGAAAGACGACCTCGGCGGCGAACTTGCCCGCCTCCTCGAGCACGGCGTTGATGGTGTCGGCGTCGACTTCGGCATGGCGCGGCAGGCGCGCCAGTTCGTCGGCGACGCCCAGCAGTTCGTGGAGCACGAAATGCATGTCGCGCAGCGGCGGGGTGTAGGTCGGCATCGGATGTCTCCAGGCGGGTCGGTGAGTCGGGATTTCAGCGGCGCCGGCGCGGCGCCGGCCGCGGCGCCTCGGCGCCGTATTGGCTGACGATGCGCTCGAAGCCGGTGCGTGCGCGGTCGAGCACGCCGGGTATGCGCAGGAAGCGCGCGTCGTGGTGCAGCGCGAGGATGAGGCCGTGCATCTCGAACAGGATCTGCGTCGGGTCGGCGCCGGCGCGCAAATGGCCCTGCTCGATGGCGCCGCGGATCGCGCGCTCGAGCGCCGCGTGCCAGGCCTGCACCATCGCCGCCAGCGCGTCGCGCACGGGGCCCGGCCGGTCGTCGAACTCGACGGCGCCGCTGATGTAGATGCAGCCCGAGTCGAGCTCGACCGAGACGCGCCGCACCCAGCGCTCGAACAGCGCGCGCAGCCGCGGCAGGCCGCGCGGCTCGAGGATGGCGGGGAAGAACACTTCGTCCTCGAAGCGGCTGTGGTACTCGCGGATGACCGAGATCTGCAATTCCTCGCGCGAGCCGAAGTGGGCGAAGACGCCCGATTTGCTCATCTGCATCAGCTCGGCCAGGGCGCCGATCGAGAGCCCTTCGAGCCCCATGTGCGAAGCCAGGCCGACGGCAGCGTCGAGGATCGCCGCGCGCGTGGCCTGCCCCTTGTGGAGCGATTTGACCGGATGCCTCGCGGAGGACAGGGATTCAGGCGTCGAGGACAAGGCTTGGTTCAGAAAAATCGAACGACCGTTCTATTCTGCCGGCATCCGGACGGAAGATGAAGCCCATAGGCGGACTTTTTCTAGGTTGCCGAACCTAGCCGGCGCGGCGTTGGCCGCACGCGACATCGCTATCGCCCTGCAACTGTCATGCTCAATGGTTTACGCTAGAGGCATGGACGTGCTCCAGCTCGACATCTCCGGGCGACCGCAGGCGTGGATTTCGCCGCGCGAGGCCGCCGTGCTGTACGCCAGCGATGCGGTGGCATGGACGCTGGGTGTGACCTTCCATGTCATGCGCGGCGGCTATCAGCGCACGACGGGCCTGCAGTCGCGCATCGACGTGCACCCCATCATCGCCGTGCGCGGCACCGTGCCCAGTCGCGCCTGGCGCCAGGCGCCGGCGCTGTCGAACCCGAAGCTGTTCGCGCGCGACCGCAACATCTGCGCCTACTGCGGCGGCCATTTCCACGCCGACGAGCTGACGCGCGAGCACATCGTCCCCGTCTCGCGCGGCGGTGTCGACAGCTGGATGAACTGCATCACGGCCTGTCGCACGTGCAACGGCATGAAGGGCAACCGCCTGCCCGAGGAGATGAACCTGTCGCTGCTCTACCTGCCCTACGTGCCGAGCCTGCACGAGGACATGATCCTGCGCGGCCGGCGCATCGTCAGCGACCAGATGGATTTCCTGCTCGCCTCGGTGCCGCGCAACTCGCGCCTGCACGGGTAAGGCACGGTCGACGCCCGGCTGAGACCTCGGCGGCAACGCCGGGCAAGACTACTTTACCGATCGCGGCGGGCGCGCCACCCGGCAGACCGCTGCGATCGATCAAGATCGTTGCTCTTGCAGCGCCGCACCGGCGCCCCCAACTTCAAAGCCCCCAGCAGGAGCCGTCATGAAGAAGACCAACCTCATCGCCGCCGCCGTCGCAGCCAGCCTCGTCGCGCTGGGCGCTTGCACGACCGCCGATCCGAACGTCTACAGCAGCTACGACGCGCAGCGCATGTCCACCGTCATCGACGCCACGGTGATCGGCGTGCGGCCGGTCGTCATCGACGGCCAGCAGTCGGGCGTCGGCGCCGCGGCCGGCACCTTCGTCGGCAGCGTCGCCGGGTCGAGCGTCGGCGGTTACCGCGACTCCTTCGTCGGCGGCATCGTCGGCGCCGTCATCGGCGGCGTCATCGGCAACGCGACCGAGCGCGCTGCGACGCACCAGGACGGCATCGAACTGACGCTGCAGCTGCGCAACGGCGACCGCCGCGCCGTGGTCCAGGCGCGCGACAACGAGAACTTCGCCATCGGCGACCCGGTCATCATCGTCGTCACCGGCAACCGCGTCCGCGTCACGAAGTCGCCGGTGACGGTCGTTCCCGCGTCGCGCTGAATCGCGCCCCGGGGCCGCGCGGCGTGGAATCCGGCGCGCTTCGCGCGGCGGCACCGCCGCGCTGCCACGCTGAGTGAGTGGTAATTCGTACAGAATGGATCTTGGGCTCATCTCGCCCACCCAGCGTATGAAGAAGATACTCATCGTCGAAGACCACGCCGACATCCGGCGCCTCATCCGGATGACCCTCGAATTCGAGGATTGCGAGATCCACGAGGCGCCCGACGCCAGCGCGGGCTGGGAGCAGGTGCAGGCCCTGCGCCCCGACATGGTGATGCTCGACGTGATGATGCCGGGGCCGCTCAACGGTCTCGACCTGTGCCGGATGATCAAGGCCGACGCGACGCTGCGCCATGTGCCGGTGATCGTGCTCTCGGCGCGCGGCGGCAGCAACGACCGCGAGGACGGCCTGCTCGCCGGTGCCGACGCCTATCTCGTCAAGCCCTTCAGCCCGATGCAGCTCCTCGAGATGCTGGGCAGCTTCTCGGCGGAAGGCGGAAAGGCCAGGCCGTGACGACGGATCCGCCGGCGCCGCCCGCTGCCGGCGCGAGCAACTGCTACCCCGACGAAGCCACGGCGCAGATGGAGCGCATGGTGGCCGATTTCGGCCGCATGTACCGCGAGCGCAACGACGCGCTGCAGGAGGTCGCGCGCGCCCACCACGACGCGCTGCTGCGGCTGGCGCGCGCGGCCGAGTACCGCGACGACGACACCGGCATCCATATCGTGCGCATCGGCTACGTCGCGGGCCGGCTGGCCGAGCTGCTGGGCGGCGACCCGGACCACGCGGCCATGCTGCGCAAGGCGGCGCCGATGCACGACATCGGGAAGATCGGCGTTCCCGACGGCGTGCTCAAGAAGCCCGGCGGCTTCACGCCCGACGAGCGGGCGGTGATGAACGAACACCCGCGCATCGGCGCCGAGATCCTCGGCCGCTCGCGCATCCCGCTGTTCCAGCTCGCGGCCGAGGTCGCGCTGTCGCACCACGAGCGCTGGGACGGCCGCGGCTACCCGGGCGGTCTGGCGGGCGAGGCGATCCCGCTGTCGGGTCGCGTCGTCGCCGTCACCGACTTCTTCGACGCGCTCACGATGGACCGCTGCTACCGCCCGGCGTTCAGCGACGGGCAGGCCGTGGAGATGTTGCGCGCCGAGCGCGGCGGCGCCTTCGACCCGACCATCGTCGACACCTACCTCGCCCATGTCGACGAGCTCGTCGCGCTGCGCGACCGCGTCAGCCGCGACCGACTGGGGCTCGCCGAGCTTTCGGGTCTGGCCGACGTCAGCGCGGTCGGAAGCGCCTGAGGGCGCGGCCATGGAGCCGCGCGCGCCGGCCGCGTCGCCAGGGTAGCCGCCGATGCACGCACCGGGCCCCCGCATCACGCTGGTCGCCGGCATCGCGCTGATGGCGGCGGTGCTGACGGCACTCGCGTCGCTGGCGCTGTACGACCGCAGCGAACTCTTCGACCATCTGCAGGAACGCAACGTGCTGATGGCGCGCCTGTTCGCGGAGCGCGCCGATGCGCATGTGGACGCCGCCGCCCGCGCCGCCGCGGGCGTGGCCGCGAGGATCGAGGCCGGCGAGCGCATCGACGGCGTCGAAGTCCGCACCGCGCTGGCGCAGACGCGGGTCAGCCTGCCCGACCTGCGCGGCATCGCCGTCGTCGACGCCCAGGGCCGCGTGCTGATGAGCAGCGATGCCGTCGAGACCGGCCTGCGCATCGAGCCCGCGGCGCTCGGCCCCTGGCCCGCCCCCGGCAGCGACCGGCTCGGGACCCTGCTCGCGGCGCGCAGCCTCGCCGAGCTGGCGGGCGGCGCGGGCGGCGCGACGCGGCCGCCGCACGCCGGCCTGTTGCCGCTGCTGCGCTGCCTGCGGGCGACGCCGGCCCGCCCCGCTCCAGCCTGCCTCGTCGCGCTGCTCGACGTCGACGCGCTGGCGAGCTTCCAGCAGGCGGCGGTGGGCGACGACCGTGTCGCCTCGGCGCTGTTCGGCCCGGGCGGGCGTCTCATCGCCGCCGCCACCGGCGAGCCCGGCGGCGGCGGCGACTTCGCGGCGACGTTGCCGGCGCCGGCGCTGGACCTGGCGGGGCGCGACGGCGCGAGCTGGGTCGGCGCCGGGCTGCGGCCCGGGCGCCAGCTCGCCGCCGTCCACGCCGCGAAGTCGCACCCGCTGCTGGCCGTCGTCGAGTTCGGCGCGGAGAGCGCGAACGCCGAATGGCTGCGCCGTTCGCGCCGCCTGGCCGCCATCATGGTCGCGTCGCTGCTGGTGATCGGCGCGTTGACGGCATTCGCCGCCCGCGGCGCGCGGGCGCGGCTGGCCGCGCGTGCGCAGCTCGAGCGGGCGCAGCGCGAGACGGCGCGCCGCGAACACGAACTCAGCGTCACGATCCAGAGCCTGCAGGAACTCATCTTCCGCACCGACTCGGACGGCGTCATCACCTATGCCAACGAGCGCTGGTCGACGATCACGGGCACGCGCAGCGGCATCGGGCGCCGCCTGTGGGAGCTCGTGCGGCCCGAGCAGCGCGACGCCGTGCGCGCGCTCTTCGCGACCGCGCGCGGCAGCGGCACGCGCCACCTGCAGGCCACGCTGATCGACGCCGCCGGCGCGCTGCGCAGCTTCGACATCGCGGTGATGGCGCTGCCCGGCCGCGGCGCCGACGCCGGTTACGCCGGCAGCGCCACCGATGTCACCGAGCTCGTCGCCGCGCAGCGCCAGCTGCGCGGCCAGCTCGCGCTGACGCAGCAGCTCATCGAGGTCAGCCCGCTGCCGAGCTCGGTCACCGACACCGGGCGCCGCTACACCCTCGTCAACAAGGCCTGGGAGGAGTTCACCGGGCGCCGCCGCGACGAGGCGCTGGGCCAGATCGCCGGTGCCCATCTCTCGGGCGAGCAGCGCGAGCGCAGCGAGGAGATCGACCGCTGGCTGCTGCTCAGCGGCAGCAGCGAGCGCTACGAGGACCGCTACCTCCACGCCGACGGCACGGTGCGCGACGTCGTCGTCGTCAAGCTGCCGCTGCCCGGCACCGACGGCCGGCCCGCGTTCATCCTCTCGTCGGTCATCGACGTGACCGAGTTCCGCAGTGCCGAGCGCGCGACGATCGAGGCCCGCGACCAGGCCGAGGAGGCCTCGCGCGCGAAGTCCGAGTTCGTCGCCAACATCAGCCACGAGCTGCGCACGCCGCTGCAGTCGATCATCGGCTTCTCCGAGCTCGGGCTCGTGCGCGGGCGCGAGCACGAGAAGCTCGCGGCGATGTTCACCGACATCCACGACGCCGGCCAGCGCATGCTCGAACTCGTCAACGCGCTGCTCGACGTGGCGAAGATCGAGAGCCAGGTCGGGACCATGAACATCGAACGCAGCGACCTGCGCGGGCTCGTGCGCGCCGTCGCGCGCGAGATCGATCCGCTGCTGCGACCGCGGCGGCTGCAGCTGCGCCTGGAGATGCCCGAGCGGCCGCTGCGCGCCAAGGTCGACCCGCTGCGCATGCAGCAGGTCGTGCGCAACGTGATCGCCAACGCGATCAAGTTCTCGCCCGAGGGCGGCGTCATCACGATCTCGGGCGCCGTCGACGCCGAGGGGCGGCTGCAGATCGTCGTCGCCGACGAGGGACCGGGCATCCCCGAGGCCGAACTCGAGAGCGTGTTCGAGGCCTTCGTGCAGAGCAGTTTGACCAAGGACGGCTCGGGCGGCACCGGGCTCGGGCTGGCGATCTGCCGCAAGATCGTCGAAGCCCATGGCGGCACGATCCGGGCGTCGAACCGGCAGCCGCACGGCGCGGCCTTCCACATCGAGCTGCCGCCGCATGTCATCGCCGAGACGCAGCCGGCGCCGCTGGCCTGAGTCGACCTCGGCTACATTCTTCGCCTGTAGAAATCGGACTGCAGCGGCCGCAGCGCGGCCGGAACCGAGCTTGGGTGGTGACGGTGCGGCAGCTGGACAGGGTCGGACGGGGGATCGTTGGCGTCGTCGGCGGCTGCATGCTGCTGGCGTCGGCTTGGGCGTTCGAGGTCCCGCCGGCGATGGTCGAGCTCGACCGCAACCCGGCGCGGGTGTGGGCCGACGCCAGCGAGGAACTCGCCAGCGCAGCACCCGCGGGCCGCGCCGCGCGCATGGGCCGACTCGCGACGACGCTGGTCGCGGCGATGGCCGCCCGCTCGCTCGGCCGGCTCGACGAGGCGAACAAACTCCTCGACACGGCGCAGGCCACCTCGACCGATCTCGGCGACACCTTCGGCCTGGCGATGAGCGAGGCCGTGCGCGCCCAGGTCTACGCCGACACGCGCGGGCCGGCGGCGACCGAGCCGGCCGCCCGGCAGGCGCTCAGCCTGGCGGTGGGCCTGCCCGACGAGATGCAGCAGGCCCTGGTGCGCGAATACGCGGCCTGGGCCTTGGCCGCCGGCGTCGGCCGCTACGGCGACGCCGAACCGCATTTCCGCTACGCGATGGGCGTCTACCAGCGTCACGGCGCGCCGATACGCGTCGCCGCCTGCATGGCCGGGATGGCCACCATCCACATGGGCATGGGCGACGACGAGGGCGCGCGGCGCGAGGCCGAGCGGGCCTACGCGATGCTCGACCACGAGGACGCGCCGTTCGTGAAGATGTCGCTCGAGCTGATGCTGGGGCAGGACTACCTGGAGGGGCGCGACTTTCCGATGGCGGCCAAGCTCTTCGCCCGCGCGCTGGCCTCGGCGCAGACCGCCGGCGCCGACGTCGATGTCGCCGTCGCCTACCAGGGCCTGGCGCTGACGGCGATGAAGGCCGGTGAATGGGCCCGCGCCGAGCGCTATTTCGCGCTCGGCCAGCCCGTGCTGCACGACCATGGGCTGCTCGACATGTGGGCCGTCGGCCAGGCCGGCTGGGCGCGCGTGCGCGCCGCGCTGGGGCGCACCGACATCGACGCGCTGCTGGCACCGGCGCGCGCCCAGATGCGCGCGCCGCGCCACGACATGCGCTACCTGATGTTCATCGTCTACGAGGGGCAGGCGCTGCGCGCCGTCGGCCGCGGCGCCGAAGCGGCGCCGCTGTTCGAGCGCGCGATCGAGCTGCAGAACGAGCTCGACTCGCGATCCACCGCCGCTCATCTGGCCGAGCTGACGGTGCGCTACGGCGTACAGCGCAAGGACGACGAGAACGCCAAGCTCAAGCTGATCAACGAACGCGACCGGGCACTCATCAACGAGCGAACGGCGAGCCAGCGCCTGATGGGCGCGCTGCTCGCGCTGGCCGTGGTGACACTGGCCTCGCTCGCCTATTTCCTGCGCCACCAGATCCGGCGCCGGCGCCATTTCGCCCATCTCGCGCTCGTCGACACGCTGACCGGGGCGCCGAACCGCCGCGCGATGCTCGAACTCGTGCAGACGCTGCACGAGCGCGGCGCGCCGCTGCTGCTGGGCATCGTCGACCTCGACCTCTTCAAGGCCATCAACGACCGCCACGGCCACGAGACCGGCGACCGCGTGCTGCAGTCGTTCTACCAGGCCGCGCGCATGGCGCTGCGACCGGGCGAGCATCTCGGGCGACTCGGCGGCGAGGAATGGCTGTTCGTCGCCGAGACCTTCGATGCCGGCACCGCGGCGCAGATCTTCGCGCGGCTGCGCGAACGCGTGCGCGCCTGGCCCATCGAGGGCCTGGGCGAGGACGAGCCGATCAGCTTCTCGATGGGCACCTGCGTGCTTCAGCCCGGCCAGCTGCCGAGCGCCGCGATGGCCGCGGCCGACGATGCGCTCTACATCGCCAAGGCCAGTGGCCGCGACCGCCTGCACGAGAGCACACCCGAGCCGCACCCGGTGACGATCGGCCGGCGCGCGCGCGGCGCGGCGCGCGCGGCCGCCGACGAGGAACCGCTGAGCCGTTGAGGCGCAGGTTGGCTGGCTAGTGCGGCGCCATGCCGCAGGCGCCCGGCCCGCCCGGATGGCCGCAGGATCCGCAGGGCCCCGGCAGCGGCGCGGGCGCCGGCGCGGCGGCCGAGGTCGCGAACACCGAGAGCTGCTTGTCGAGCGCCCTAGAGTGGCACTGCGGGCATTGCGCGACGGTGTCCGAACGCACCAGCTGTTCGAATTCGCGCCCGCAATCGCGGCAGGCATATTCGTAGATCGGCATCGTCGACTCCAGATTTCAGGAGCGATTGTGGGGCAATAATTCCGGCGACCCATCGAAGGAGCGTCCCATGACGGAACAGGAATCGTTCACGAATCTGCGCGACCAACTCCAGCGCGACCGGCTCGACTGGGATCGCGCCTACCGCGGGTTCGCCTGGCCGAAGTTGCAGGAATTCAATTGGGCGCTCGACCATTTCGACCGCCAGGCGCAGGGCAACGAGACGCCGGCGCTGTGGATCGTCGACGAGGACGGGCGCGAGGACAAGATCAGCTATGCCGCGATGTCACGGCGCTCGAACCAGGTCGCCAACTGGCTGCGCGGCCTGGGCGTGCGCCGCGGCGACCCGGTGCTGCTGCTGCTGCCCAACGAGGTCGCGCTGTGGGAGACGATGCTCGCCTGCATCAAGCTCGGCGCCGTCATCGTGCCGACGACGATGCTCGTCAGCAGCGACGACCTCGCCGACCGTTTCGAGCGCGGCGGCATCCGCCATGTCGTCGCCAGCCATGCCGTCGTCGACAAGTTCGCCGCCTTCGGCCAGGCCTACACGCGCATCTGCGTCGGCGCCGCGGCGCCGGGCTGGCGCGACTACGCCGAATCGCGCCGGGCCGACGAACATTTCATGGCCGAGGGCCGCACGCTGGCCACCGACCCGCTGCTGCTGTACTTCACCTCGGGCACGACATCGCGGCCCAAGCTCGTGCTGCACAGCCACCAGAGCTACCCGGTGGGCCATCTCTCGACGATGTACTGGATCGGGCTGCTGCCCGGCGACCTGCACTGGAACATCAGCTCGCCGGGTTGGGCCAAGCATGCCTGGAGCTGCGTCTTCGCGCCCTGGAACGCCGGCGCCACGGTGTTCATCTACAACTACGCCCGCTTCGACGCGCCGCGCGTGCTCGACACGCTGTGCCGCTACCGCATCACCTCGCTGTGCGCGCCGCCGACGGTCTGGCGCATGCTGATCCAGCAGGATCTGGCGTCGTACCAGGTGGCGCTGCGCGAGCTCGTCGGCGCCGGCGAGCCGCTCAACCCCGAGGTCATCGAGCAGGTGCAGCGCGCCTGGGGCATCACGATACGCGACGGCTTCGGCCAGTCCGAAACCACCGCCGTGATCGGCAACCCGCCGGGCCAGAAGCTCAAGCCGGGATCGATGGGCCGACCGCTGCCGGGCTACCGCATCGAGCTGCTCGACGCCGACGGTGCGCCGGCCAGCGAGGGCGAGGTCGTGCTCGCGCTCGACCCCCATCCGCTGGGCCTCATGCTCGGCTACCAGGGCGACAACGCGAAGATGGGCGAGGCGATGCGCGGCGGCTGGTACCACACGGGCGATGTCGCATCGCGCGACGCCGAGGGCTACATCACCTACGTCGGCCGCGCCGACGACGTCTTCAAGTCCTCGGACTACCGCATCAGCCCGTTCGAGCTCGAGAGCGTGCTCATCGAACACCCGGCGGTGGCCGAGGCGGCCGTCGTGCCGCTGCCCGACCCGCTGCGGCTGTCGATCCCGAAGGCCTTCGTGACGCTGCGCGCCGGCTTCGAGCCGGGGCGCGAGACGGCGCTCTCGATCCTGCGCTTCACGCGCGAGCGGCTGGCGCCGTACAAGCGCATCCGCGCGCTCGAGATCCGCGAACTGCCCAAGACGCTGTCGGGCAAGATCCGGCGCGTCGAGCTGCGGCGCCTGGGCGACCCCGCCGAGCGCGGCCCGCTCGACTTCCGCGAGGGCGATTTCGACGAGCTGAAATAGACCCAATGCCCGCGTGCAGCCGGGATACCCCGGTTGACAGGGTTCCTGGCCCCTCAATACTGACCGGTTGCGGCTAGCCGCCGCCCCCACCCATCGGAGACCGAACTTGAAACTGCTGAAAATCCTCGCCGCCGCAACCCTGCTGGCGGCCCTTGCCCCGGCCCGCGCCGACATCAACATCGGCGTCACGGTCTCGGCCACCGGCCCTGCCGCATCGCTGGGCATACCCGAGAAGAACACGATCGCGCTGCTGCCCAAGACCATGGGCGGACAGAAGGTCAACTACATCATCCTCGACGACGGCTCCGACACGAACTCGGCCGTCAGCAACACGCGCAAGTTCATCACCGACTACAAGGTCGACGCGATCATCGGCTCGACCGTGACGCCGAACGCGCTGGCGATGATCGGCGTCTCGGCCGAGGGCCAGACGCCGACGATCTCGCTGGCCGCCTCGTCGCGCATCGTCGAGCCGATGGACGCGCAGCGCCGCTGGACCTTCAAGGTGCCGCAGAACGACATCATGATGTCGCTGGCCATCGCCGAGCACATGGCCAACGCCGGCATCAAGACGGTGGGCTTCATCGGCTTCTCCGACGCCTACGGCGAAGGCTGGCTGAACGAGTTCGGCAAGGCGGCGGCGCTGAAGAAGCTGCAGATCGTTGCCACCGAACGCTATGCGCGCAGCGACACCTCGGTGATCGCCCAGGTGCTCAAGGTGATGGCCGCCAAGCCCGACGCCGTGCTCATCGCCGGCTCCGGCACGCCGGCCGTGCTGCCGCAGAAGACGCTCAAGGAGCGCGGCTACACCGGCCCGATCTACCAGACCCATGGCGTGGCGAACAACGATTTCCTGCGCGTCGGCGGCAAGGATGTCGAAGGCACGCTGCTGCCCGCAGGGCCGGTGCTCGTGGCGGCGCAGCTGCCGGTATCGAACCCGGTGCGCAAGTCGGCACTGGCCTATATCGCCGCCTACGACGGCGCCTACGGCAAGGGCAGCTACTCGACCTTCGGCGGCCATGCCTGGGACGCGGGCCACCTGCTGGCGGCTGCCGTGCCCGCGGCCCTCAAGAAGGCGCAGCCCGGCACCGCCGCCTTCCGCGCCGCGCTGCGCGACGCGCTCGAGCAGGTCCACGACCTGGCCGGCGCGCACGGCATCTTCAACATGTCGCCGCAGGACCATCTGGGCCTCGACCAGCGCGCGCGCGTGATGGTCAAGGTCGTCAACGGGGCCTGGAAGTACCAGCCGTAAACGAGGTCAGCTTCAGGCGGCGAGGTAGCGCGCGAGGAGATCGGTGGCCTCGCGCGCCGATCCGGCGAATTGCACGCCGACCTGGAAGGCGGCGTACTTGCCGCTGAGCATCGCGTAGGCGACGCTGCCGCGCAGCGTCACCGGGTGGATGCTGCCATCCTTGAGCATGAGAGACAGGCGCAGTTCGCAACTCGCGGACGGCGCCAGGTTGACGGGGCATTCGACGCCGATGCCGCTGGCGCTGATGTCGATGCCGCGCGTCTCCACCGTCTGGCCGTCGCCCAGGCGCAGCATCACCTTGCCGTGGAAGATGCGGCGCGGCTCGCGCCGGCGTTCGGCGCCATGGCCGGTGGGCGCGGGCTTGGCGTTCATCGCTGGAACCGGCGGGTCTGCGCCATGGCTCATCCAAAGACGTGGGTCGCCGATTGTCATGCCACTGGCCGGGACGAAGCCGGTCGCATTTGACGCCCGACGCCGCCACGGCGCCCGCCGTTAAGATTCGCGCCATGCCCCGCGCCGCCCTCGAACTGCTGGCCCCCGCGCGCGACGCCGCGATCGGCATCGAGGCGGTCAACCATGGCGCCGATGCCGTCTACATCGGCGGGCCGGGTTTCGGCGCGCGCGACAAGGCCGCCAACGAGGTCGCCGACATCGAGCGGCTGGCGCGCCATGCCCATCGCTACCAGGCGCGCATCTTCGTCACGCTCAACACGATCCTGCGCGACGACGAGCTCGAAGGTGCGCGGCGGCTGGCCTGGCAGCTCTTCGAAGCCGGCGCCGACGCGCTGATCGTCCAGGACATGGGGCTGCTCGAACTCGAGCTGCCGCCGATCCAGCTGCACGCGAGCACGCAGACCGATATCCGCGGCGCCGCCAAGGCGCGCTTCCTGCAGGACGTGGGCTTCTCGCAGATGGTGCTGGCGCGCGAACTCGACCTGGCGCAGATCCGCGCCATCGCCGCCGAGGTGCGGCAGGCGACGCTCGAGTTCTTCGTCCACGGCGCGCTGTGCGTGGCCTACAGCGGGCAATGCTTCATCAGCCACGCCCACACCGGTCGCAGCGCGAACCGCGGCAACTGCTCACAGGAATGCCGGCTGCCTTACACCGTCACCGACGGCCGGGGCCGCATCGTCGCCCACGACAAGCATGTGCTGAGCCTGAAGGACAACGACCAGAGCGCGAATCTCGAGGCGCTCGTCGACGCCGGCATCCGCAGCTTCAAGATCGAGGGCCGCTACAAGGACATGGCGACGGTGAAGAACGTCACCGCGCATTACCGGCGGCTGCTCGACGCGCTGATCGAGCGCCGCAGCGACCTGCAGCATGCCAGCGACGGCCGCTGCCGCTATACCTTCGAGCCCGACCCCGAACGCGCCTACAACCGCGGCGGCACCGACTACTTCGTCCACGGCCGCCGCGACGACATCGGCGCCTTCGACAGCCCCAAGCATGCGGGGATGCCGCTGGGCCGGGTGACGCGCGTCGGTGCCGACGACTTCGACATCGACAGCGCCGGCGCCGCCGTCCACAACGGCGACGCATTGACCTGGTGGGACCGCCAGGGCGAGCTCCAGGGCATCCCGGTGAATACCGCGACGAAGGGGGCCGACGGGCGCTGGCGCATCGCGCCGAACCTGCGCGCCGCGCAGACGGTGGCCGATCTGAAGGACCTGAGGCGCGACCTGGAGATCAGTCGCAACCGCGACATGGCCTGGGAGCAGCTGCTCGCGCGACCCTCGGCCGAACGCCGCATCGCCGTCGACCTGACGCTGGCGCAGACGCGCATCGACGGCGCCGACGCGCTCGAGCTGACGCTCAAGGACGAGGCCGGCCACCGCGGCGTCGCCCGTGTCGCGCAGGGGCTCGAGCCGGCGCGCGACGCCGCGCGCGCCGAAGCGGCGCTGAAGGAACACCTGGGCAAGCTCGGGGCGACGCTCTTCGAGCCGCGCCGCATCCGGCTGGCGCTGCGCCAGCCCTGGTTCGTGCCGCCGTCGGTGCTTGCCGCGCTGCGCCGCGAGGCCGTCGCCGCGCTCGAGGCCGCGCGCGCCGCCGCCTTCGAGCGGCTGCCGCGCGCCGCACCCGTCGAGCCGCCGGCGCCCTACCCCGACGAGACGTTGAGCTACCTCGCCAACGTCCACAACGGCCGCGCGGCGGCGTTCTACGCGCGCCATGGCGTGCGCCTGGTCGAGGCCGCCTACGAAAGCCACGAGGCGCTCGGCGAGGTCAGCCTGATGATCACCAAGCATTGCGTGCGCTGGAGCTTGTCGCTGTGCCCGAAGCAGGCGAAAGGCGTGATCGGCGTGCAGGGCCAGGTGCGCGCCGAGCCGCTGACGCTGCACCATGGCGACGACCGTCTGACGCTGCGCTTCGACTGCAAGCCCTGCGAGATGCATGTCGTCGGCGCGATGCGCAAGAACGTGCTGCGCCAGCTCGCGGCCGAGCCGGTGACGTTCTACCGCACGCGGCCGGCGCGGGTGCCGGGATCGCCCGGCCCTCAGGCGTAGCGCGCGATCGACAAGCCCTCGGTGTCGATCGCCGGCCGGCGGCCGGCTATGAGGTCGGCCATCAGCCGCCCGGTGCCGGCGGCCATCGTCCAGCCCAGCGTGCCGTGGCCGGTGGCGAGATCGAGGTTGGCGATGGGCGTCGGTCCGACGATGGGCGTGCCGTCGGGCGTCATCGGCCGCAGGCCGGTCCAGAACTCGGCCTTGGCGACATCGCCGCCCTTGGGGAACAGGTCGCCGACGACGAATTCCAGCGTACGCCGGCGGCTCGACGTCAATTCGAGATCGAAGCCCGAGAGCTGCGCCGTGCCGCCGACGCGGATGCGCTCGCCCAGCCGCGTCACCGCGACCTTGTAGGTCTCGTCCATGATCGTCGACTCGGGCGCCTGGCTCGCATCGCTGATCGGCACCGTGATCGAGAAGCCCTTGACCGGATAGACGGGGATGCGCAGGCCCAGCGGCGCCAGCATCGCCGTCGAGTAGCTGCCCAGCGCCAGCACATGGCGGTCGGCGGTGAGCAGGCCGCCGGCGGTGCGCACGCCGGTGATGCGGTCGCCGCTGCGCTCGAGGCCCTGGATGTCGACGCCGAAGCGGAACTTCACGCCTAAAGCGCGGGCCTGCTCGGCCAGCGCGCAGGTGAACCGGTAGCAGTCGCCGGTCTCGTCGCCGGGCAGGCGCAGCGCGCCGACGAACTTCTCCTGCACGCCGGCCAGTGCCGGCTCGTATTCGAGGTAGCCGCGGCGGTCGAGCAACTGGTACGGCACGCCGTACTGCTGCAGGATCTCGATGTCCTTGGCCGTGCCGTCGAGCTGTTTCTGCGTGCGGAACAGCTGCAGCGTGCCCTGCGCGCGCTCGTCGTAGCGGATGCCGATGTCGGCGCGCAGTTCCTTCAGGCAATCGCGGCTGTATTCGGCCAGCCGCACCATGCGGCCCTTGTTGACGCGGTAGCGCGCCTCGGTGCAGTTGCGCAGCATCGCCAGGCCCCAGCGCCACATCGCGGGGTCGAGCATCGGCTTGATGACGAGCGGGCTGTGATGCATCAGCAGCCACTTCACCGCCTTCAGCGGCACGCCGGGACCGGCCCAGGGCGCCGAATACCCGGGTGAGACCTCGCCGGCGTTGGCAAAACTGGTTTCGAGCGCCGGGCCGGGCTGGCGGTCGACGACCTCGACTTCGTGGCCGTCGCGGGCCAGGTAATAGGCGATCGAGGTTCCGATGACCCCGCTGCCGAGGACGAGCACGCGCATTCCGGTTCTCCTGGTGTTGCGCATCCAGCGCAAGTCGCGTGCCCGGTGCTCGGCGTCGCTGCATCAAGGACTTGCGACAGCAGGTCGTATCGATTTCGCTACAAGCACCTCGAAAGGATCCGGAAATATTCCATTTCTTCAATCACGACAAGGCGTTATAAACGCTGTTTCGAAATCGATACGTCGTCTCGATATGAATACGATTCCGACCCGCATCGCGGTGCTGTTCGACGACCGCGTCGGCATCGCGCAGGAGATCCTGGCCCAGCTGGCGCGGCGCGCGCTCGATGTCAGCGCCGTCGAGGTCGAGCCGCCGCATGTCTATCTCGAGGCGCCGGGCATCGACGCGGCAGGCTGGGAGGCTCTGCGCAGCGACCTGCTGCAGGTGGCCGGCGTGCGCCGCGTCGAGGGCCTGGCGATGCTGCCCGGGGCGCGGCGCCGGCTCTATCTCGACGCCCTGCTCGCGGCGCAGGCCGACCCGGTGCTGGCCGTCGACGCGCAGGGCGCCGTCGTCGTCGCCAACGCCGCCGCGGTGACGGCCTGCGGGCGCGCCGAGTCCGAACTCGCCGGCATGTCGCTGCGCGATCTCGGCGTGCCTTCGGCGCTCGTCGACGCCCTCATCGCGCAGCGCTACCGCCTGCCGCCGACCGAGGTCGAGATCGGCGGCCGGCCTTATCTGCTCGAAGCCGCGGCGCTGCACGAGGCGGCGGGCGAGATCGCCGGCGCGATGCTGACGCTGCAGGCGCCGCAGCGCCTGGGCGAGCGGCTGAGCGCGCTGCAGAACCTGGGCGCCGGCGGCTTCGAGGCCATCCTCGGCGATTCGCCGCCGATCCGCCAGCTCAAGGCGCGCGCCGCGCGCATGGCCGCCGTCGACGCGCCGCTGCTGATCCGCGGCGAGACCGGCACCGGCAAGGAACTCGTCGCCCATGCCTGCCATGCCGGCAGCCGGCGCCGCGACCAGCCCTTCTTCGCGCTGAACTGCGCCGCGCTGCCCGAAAGCCTGGCCGAAAGCGAACTCTTCGGCTACGCCGCCGGCGCCTTCACCGGCGCGCTGCGCGGCGGCCGGCCGGGGCTGCTCGAACTCGCCGACGGCGGCACGCTGTTCCTCGACGAGGTCGGCGAGATGTCGCCGTATCTGCAGGCCAAGCTGCTGCGCTTCCTCGGCGACGGCAGCTTCCGCCGGGTCGGCGGCGACCGCGAGCTGCATGCCGACGTGCGCATCGTCAGCGCCACCCACCGCGCGCTCGACGAGATGGTCGCCGCCGGCAGCTTCCGCCAGGACCTGCTGTTCAGGCTCGACGTGCTGCAACTGCAGGTGCCGCCGCTGCGCGAGCGCGGCGACGACATCGTCGCGCTGGCCCGCGCCTTCGTCGAACGCGCCTGCGCGCAGACCGGGCGGCCGCACGCGCGGCTCACGCCCGACGCCTGCGCCGCGCTGCGCGCCGACCCCTGGGTCGGCAACGTGCGCCAGCTGCAGAACGTGATCTTCCGCGCCGTCACGCTCGGCGAGGGACCGCTGATCGCCGCCGCCGACCTCGAGATCGCGGCGCCGTCGGCGCGCGGCGCCGAGGGCGGCGCCAGCCTCGCCGAGGCCGTCGCCGCCTTCGAGCGCGAACTGCTGCAACGGCTGCTGCCGCAATACCCGTCGACGCGCAAGCTCGCGCAGCGCCTGGGCTGCTCGCATTCGGCGATCGCGCAGCGGCTGCGGCGCTACGGGCTGGCACCTTGAATCGCCAGATACTTGATCCTAGACATTTATTGCCTAGTCATGTATCATGCGGGTTTTCCCGAAATCCCGGAACCGCCTTGAGCCGCCCCGCCCCCGCCCACTTCTATTCGGAAGCCAACTACGCGCCCCATGCGAGCGTCGGCTACCTGATGAAGCGCATCCTCGGATCGATCATCCACCAGGTCGACCACCGGCTCGACATCCATGGCCTCACCAACGCGCAATGGGGCCCGCTGCTGCACCTGCACCGCGTGGGCCGCTGCACCGTCGCCGAGCTCGCGCGCAAGCTCGAGGTCGACGCCGGCGCGATGACACGGTTGCTGGACAGGCTGGAGAAGAAGCAGCTCTGCAAGCGCGTGCGCTCGACCGATGACCGGCGCGTCGTCCAGGTCGAGATCACACCCGAGGGCGAGGCCGCGATCCGCGAGGTGCCGGCCGTGCTCTGCGAAGTGCTGAACGCCCATCTGGCCGGCTTCTCGAAGACCGAATGGGACGCGCTGACGCTGTACCTGCGGCGCATGCAGGACAACGCCGAAGCGATGCGTGAAGCCGAATAGCCGGCCCCGCGACCTCGCTTCCGATTCGACCATCCATTGACTATGCAAATGAAGCCATTGCAATCATCTGCGGCTGAACGCGCGCGGTCACGCTGCCGCCGCGCCCGCGCCGCGCTGCCGATGCTGGCCACGCTGACGCTCAGCCTGGCGAGCGCGGCGCTGCTGACGCTGGGCGGCTGCGCCAGCCATGCCGGCATCGAGACCCGCGCCAGCGCGATCACGCCGGCGGCCGCCGGCATCGCCGCGTCGGCGCCGGCGGCACCGGCACTGGCAGCGGACTGGTGGCGCGGGTTCGGCGATCCGGCGCTCGACGCGCTCGTCGAGCGCGCGCTCGCCGACCAGCCCAGCCTGAAGGTCGCGGCGGCGCGGGTCGAGCGCGCGCGCGCGGCAGTCGCCGTCGCGCAATCGGCCGACGGCCCGCATCTGAACGGCAGCGCCAGCATCGATCGCGAGCGCCTGTCGGGCACCGCGATCTATCCGCCGCCGCTGGGCGGCACGCTGATGACGCTGCCCGAGGTCAAGCTCAGCGGCAACTGGGAATTCGATTTCTTCGGCCGCAACCGCGCCGCCATCGCCGCCGCCGTGGGCCAGGTGCGCGCCGCCGAGGCCGACCGCGCGGCCGCGCGCAACCTGCTCGCCGCGGGCGTGGCCCGCGGCTATCTGCAGCTGGCGCGCCTCGTCGACCAGCGCGAGGTCGCGTCGGCCACGCAGCGGCAGCGACAGCAGGTGCTGGCGCTGATCCGCGAGCGCGTCGGCGCCGGCCTGGACACCCACATCGAACTGCGCCAGGGCGAGGGTGCGCTGCCCGAGAACCGGCAGCAGATCGAGGCCCTGGGCGAGCAGATCATGCTGCAGCGCCACGCGCTGGCGGCGCTGACGGCGCAGCCGCCGGCAGCGCTCGATGCGCTGGCGCCGCGCCTGGCCGCGCTGCACCCGGTGGCGCTGCCGGCGGCGATACCGGCCGACCTGCTCGGCCGCCGCGCCGACATCGCCGCCGCGCGCGAGCGCGTCGCGGCCGCCGCGGGCGAGGTCGATGCGGCCAAGGCGCAGTTCTATCCGAACATCGACCTCGGCGGCTTCCTCGGCCTGACGAGCGTCGGCCTGGACCGCCTGCTGCGGGCCAACAGCCGCGAATTCGCCTTCGGCCCGGCCATCAGCCTGCCGATCTTCGACGGCGGCCGCCTGCGCGCCAACCTGCGCGGCCGCAGCGCCGACTACGACGCCGCCGTCGAGAGCTACAACGGCAGCGTCATCGACGCCGTGCACGAGGTCGCCGACGCCATCGGCAGCCTGCGCTCCATCGAGAGCCAGCGCGCCGAGCAAGCGCGCGCGCAGCAGGCCGTCGCGTCGACCTACGACCTCGCGCAGCAGCGCTACCGCGCCGGCCTGTCGAACTACCTCACGGTGCTCGGCGCCGAATCGTCGGTGCTGGCGCAGCGCCGCCTCGACGTCGACCTGCGGGCGCGCGCGATCGAATCGCAGATCGCGCTGATGCGCTCGCTCGGCGGCGGCTACGTCGCCGCGGGCGGCAAGCCGGCCGGCGCCGAGATCGCCAGCGCCGCCGCGCACTGAGAACCACGAAGAACACGGAGATCCCGCCCGATGAACGCCCCCACCCCTGCCACGAACGGCAACCCCGCGCGCCGCAAGGCCCTGCTGGCCGTGACCGCGCTCGTCGCCGTCGCCGCGATCGGCTACGGCCTGTACTGGGCGCTGGTGCTGAACCACTACGAGTCGACCGACAACGCCTACGTGCAGGGGCATGTCGTGCAGATCACGCCCCAGGTCGGCGGCACCGTGGTCGCCATCGCCGCCGACGACACCGACCATGTGAAGGCCGGCCAGAGCCTCGTCAAGCTCGATCCCGCCGACGCGCGCGTGGCGCTCGAGCAGGCCGAGGCCCAGCTCGCGCAGACGGTGCGCGAAGTGCGCACGCTGTACGCGAACAACGCGACGCTGCAATCGCAGATCGCGCTGCGCGACGCCGACCTCAAGCGCGCGCAGACCGATGTCGCGCGCGCCGAGGACGATGTCGCGCGCCGCCGCCCGCTGCTGGCCAGCGGCGCCGTCGGCAAGGAGGAGTTCGAGCATGCGAACGCCCAGCTCGCGAGCGCGCGCAGCGTCGTCGCCGCGGCGCAGTCGGCGATCGCCGCCGCGCGCGAGCAGCTCGCGTCGAATGAATCGCTGACCGCCGGCACCAGCGTCGCCGACCACCCCAACGTGCAGCGCGCCGCGGCGCGCGTGCGCGAGGCCTATCTGGCGCTGCGCCGCTGCGAACTCGTCGCACCGGTCGACGGCTATGTCGCCAAGCGCAGCGTCCAGCTCGGCCAGCGCATCCAGGCCGGCACGCCGCTGATGTCGGTGATCGCTCTGGACCGCGTCTGGGTCGAGGCCAACTTCAAGGAAAACCAGCTGCGCAACCTGCGCATCGGCCAGCCGGCCGAGCTCACCGCCGATGTCTACGGCACGCAGGTCGTCTTCCACGGCCGCATCACCGGCCTGGGCGTGGGCACCGGCGCCGCCTTCGCGCTGCTGCCGGCGCAGAACGCCACCGGCAACTGGATCAAGGTCGTGCAGCGCGTGCCGGTGCGCATCGAGCTCGACGCCAAGGAACTCGCCGCGCACCCGCTGCGCGTCGGCCTGTCGATGGACGCGCGCGTCGACGTGCACGACCAGGGCGGCGCGATGCTGCCGGCGGCGGCGAACCCGGCCGACGCGGCGCAGACCCATGTCTTCGACGAGACGAACGCCGCGGCCGACGCCGAGGTGCGCCGCATCGTCCGCGTCAACGGCGGCGCCGGCAAGTGAGCGGCGCGTCGGTCGCCCTGGACGGCGCTGCGGACGGCGCGGAAAACGGCGCGGCAAAGGGCGCGGCGCAGGCGCCGCCGCCACCGCCGGCCGCAGCGACGGCACCGCTGCACGGCACCCAGCTCGTGCTGGGCACGCTGGCGCTGTCGCTGGCGACGTTCATGAACGTGCTCGACACCTCGATCGCCAACGTCTCGATCCCGGCGATCGCCGGCGACATGGGCGTGAGCCCGAGCCAGGGCACCTGGGTCATCACCTCGTTCGCCGTCGCCAACGCGATCTCGGTGCCGCTGACCGGCTGGCTGACGCGGCGCTTCGGCCCGGTGCGGCTGTTCGTCACCAGCGTGCTGCTGTTCGTGATCGCCTCGTGGCTGTGCGGTCTGGCGCCGAGCATCGGGATGCTGATCGCCTTCCGCGTCATGCAGGGCTTCGTCGCCGGGCCGATGATCCCGCTGTCGCAGACGCTGCTGCTGGCGAGCTACCCGCCGGCCAAGTCGGGGCTGGCGATGGCGGCCTGGTCGATGACGGTGCTGGTGGCGCCGGTGGCCGGCCCGCTGCTCGGCGGCTGGATCACCGACAACATGAGCTGGCCCTGGATCTTCTACATCAACATCCCGGTCGGCCTCTTCGCCGCCGGACTGACCTGGTCGATCTTCCGCCGCCGCGACCCCGGGCCGCGCCGCGTGCCGCTGGACCGGCTCGGCCTCGTGCTGCTGGTGCTGTTCGTCGGCGCACTGCAGATCATGGTCGACAAGGGCAAGGAGCTCGACTGGTTCGCGAGCCCGCAGATCATCACGCTGGCCATCGTCTCGGGTGTCGCCTTCCTGTTCTTCCTCGCCTGGGAGTTGACCGACGCGCATCCGATCGTCGACCTGCACCTGTTCCAGCGCCGCAATTTCGCGCTCGGCACGCTGTCGCTGTCGCTGGCCTACGGCCTGTTCTTCGGCAACGTCGTGCTGCTGCCGCTGTGGCTGCAGCAGTACATGGGCTACACGGCAACCTGGGCCGGGCTGGCGACGGCGCCGGTGGGCTTCCTCGCGCTGCTGCTCTCGCCCTGGGTGGGCAAGAACTCGAACCGCTACGACCTGCGCGCGCTGACCAGCGTCGCCTTCATCGTCTTCGCGCTCGTGCTGTGGATGCGCTCGCGCTTCAACGTCCAGGTCGATTTCGTCACCATCCTGATCCCGGTCGTGCTGCAGGGCGTGGCGATGGCCTTCTTCTTCATTCCGCTGCAGGCCATCATCTATTCGGGCCTGCCGCCCGAGCGCATGCCCGCGGCGGCCGGGCTGGCCAACTTCTCGCGCATCACGATGGGCGCCATCTGCACCTCGGTCTTCACGACGCTGTGGGAGAACCGTGCCGCGCTGCACCATGCCCAGCTGGCCGAGGCCATAACCTCCGGCCGCGACATCGCCGTGCAGACGCTGAACCAGCTCGGCGCCGCCGGCATGGGCAGCGAGCAGGCGCTGGCCAGTGTCAACCGCATCATCGACCAGCAGGCCTACACGATGGCGGTGACCGACATCTTCTACCTCTCGTCGCTGCTCTTCCTGGTTCTGCTCGTGCTGGTCTGGTTCTGTAAACCCGTGCACGGAAACGCCGGCGCCGCAGGCGGGGCGCATTGAGCTGATCGGGGTCAATCCCTGTACGATGGTCTCGCCGGATATCGGATCCGGCGCCGCGCCCGCCTAACCTCGATGATGCCTGCCGCCGAACCGGTCGACCGCCGCGAACCCCGCAGCGGGATGCGGCCGAGCGTCGTGACGATCATCGTCGGCACCCTGCTGGTGGCGGTCATCCTCGCCGCGCTGCTGGCCTCGGCGCTCGTGCTGCGCAAGCGCGAGATCGATGTCTGGAAGCGCCAGCTCGACACCCTCTCGCTGGTCCTCACCGAACATGCGGAGCAGACGATGGCGCTGGGCACGCGCACGCTCGACGCCGTGGCCAGCGAGATCCGCGCCGCAGGCGTGCACAGTGAAGCCGATCTGCGCGAGCGCATGGCCGGCCCCGAGACCTACCGCATGCTCCGGGATCGCATCGCGGTGACGCCCGAGTTCGACGTCGCGACCATCGTCGCCGCCGACGGCCAGGTGATCAATTTCAGCCGCAGCCATCCGGCGCCGCCGATCAACCTCGCCGACCGCGATTACTTCCAGAACCTGAAGAACCAGCGCGCCGGGGCGGCGCCCTACATCAGCGTGCCGGTGCGCAACAAGGGCAACGGGCGCTGGACCTTCTACCTCAGCCAGCGCGTCGACGATGCCCAGGGGCGCATGCTCGGCATGGTCCTGCTCGGCGTCTCCATCGACGCCTTCTCCGACTTCTACCGCCCGATCGGCGAGCAACTCGGCCAGGGCGCCGCGATCACGCTGATGCGCGACGACTTCCGGCTCCTCACGCGCTGGCCCAGGGCCGACCAACTGCTGGGCCAGGCCAACCGCACCGGCGTCAGCTACCACGAACTCGCGGTCAAGCACCTCGACCATGGCGTCGAGTACACGCGCAGCTACCGCTTCTCGGAAGGCGCGGATGTCGAGCGCATCGTCGCCGCGCGCCGCGTCGATCATTTCCCGCTCATCGTCAGCGCCACCGCCACCGGCGACCTCTTCCTGGCCTCGTGGCACCGCACGGTGGCCGCGATGTCGGCGCTGTGCGCGGGCTTCATCGCCATCTTCTGCGCCGGCCTGTGGTCGATGGTGCGGCTGCAGCGCCGCCACGAGGCCGAACTGCGGCACAACCGCGAGCTCAACGCCTCGCTCGCCGAGAGCGAGTCGCGCGCCAACCAGATCATCGAGAATGCGCCCGACGCGATGATCCTCGTCGATGGCCGCGGCCTGCTGACGCGCGTCAACGAGCGCGCCGAGCAGATGTTCGGCTACCGCCGCGCCGAGCTCGTGGGCCAGTCGGTCGAGATGCTCGTGCCCGAGGCCCTGCGGCGCGAGCACGGCGAGGTCCGCCAGGCCTATCTCGCCGACGCCCGGCCGCGGTCGATGGGCAAGGGCCGCGACCTCAGCGCCCGGCGCAGGGACGGCACGGCGATCCCGGTCGAGATCAGCCTGGCGCCGATCCGCTACGGCGAGGCGCTGCAGGTCGTCGCCACCGTCGTCGACGTCAGCGCCCGCCGCGCCTTCGAGCTCGAGCGCGAGGACCATCGCCAGCACCTCGAGGAACTCGTGCGCCAGCGCACGGTCGAGCTGGTCGCGGCGCGCGACGAGGCCGAACGCCTGTCGCAGACGAAGAGCCGCTTCCTCGCCAACATGAGCCACGAGATCCGCACGCCGCTGAACGCGATCTCGGGCATGTCGCACCTGATGCGGCGCGACGGCCTGCCGCCGCGCCAGCTCGAGCGGCTGGGCCGCATCGACCAGGCCGGGGCGCACCTGCTCGAGACCATCGGCTCGATCCTCGACCTCTCCAAGATCGAGGCCGACAAGCTCGAGCTCGAGGAGAGCGAGGTCGGCATCGGCGCCATCGTCGCCAACGTCGAGTCGATGCTGGGCGAGCGCGCGCGAGCCAAGGGCCTGGCGCTGCGCAGCGAGGTCGACGTGCTGCCGCAAGCCCTGCTCGGCGATTCCACCCGGCTGCAGCAGGCGTTGCTGAACTACGCCGGCAACGCGATCAAGTTCACCGAGCGCGGATCGGTGTTGCAGCGCGTGCGGCTGGTCGAGGAGACGGCGCGCGACGTGCTGCTGCGCTTCGAGGTCGAGGACACCGGCATCGGCATTCCCGTGGACAAGGTGCCGCGGCTGTTCGCCTCGTTCGAGCAGGCCGACGACTCGACGACCCGCCGCTACGGCGGCACCGGCCTGGGACTGGCGATCAACCTGCGGCTGGCGCGGCTGATGGGCGGCGACGCCGGCTGCAGCAGCATCCTGGGCGTGGGCAGCCGCTTCTGGTTCACGGCCCGCCTGCGCAAGGGCGTCGCGAAGCCGGGCGGCACGGCCGCGCCCGCGCCCAGCGCCGAGGCCCTGCTGAACGAGGCGGCGCGGGGCCGCCGCGTCCTGCTCGTCGAGGACGAGCCGATCAACCGCGCGATCATGAGCGACATCCTCGTCCACGCCGGCCTGCGGCTCGACGTCGCCGAGGACGGCGAGCAGGCGGTGGCACTGGCGCGCGACCACGCCTACGACCTGATCCTGATGGACATGCAGATGCCGCGCCTGGACGGGCTGGCGGCAACGCGGCGCATCCGCGCCGAGCAGGGCCGCGCGGCACCGCCGATCGTCGCGCTCACCGCCAACGCCTTCGCCGAGGACAAGGCGCGCTGCCTCGACGCCGGCATGTGCGACTTCGTCACCAAGCCGGTGGTCTCCGAGGTGCTGTTCGCGGTGCTGATGAAGTGGCTGCCGGCGGGCGCCGCAGCGGCGCGGCACGACTAGCGCAGGCTCGCCGCGTCATCGCACGCGGCGCAGCGGCAACACCGCCACGGCGCCCAGCGCGGCCAGCGCGGCGGCGCCCGTCATCAGCGCGGCAAAGTTTGCCGCGCCGCCGCCCAGGCCGAGCAGCAGCGGCGCCAGCGCCGGCGCCACCGCTTGCGGCAGCGTCGACGAGAGATTGAACAGGCCGAGGTCCTTGGCCGCGTCGGCGCCGCCGCGCGGCAGCAGCGCCGTCACCAGCGCGAGGCCGACGGCGAGGTACAGGCCGCCGCCCAGGCCGATGAGCGCGACGCCGGCGAGGAAGCCGGCGTAGTCCGTCGCGCGGCCGATCCAGAACAGGCCGCAGGCGTCGATCAGCGCCGCCGCGAACAGGAACGCCTTGCGCCGCCGCCAGCGGTCCGAGAGCCAGCCGCCGGCGACGCTGGCGCAGGCGCTGCTGCCCACGCTCACCAGCGTCGCGCCGAAGACGGCCTCGGGGACCCCGGCCGGCGCCACGCGCAGGCCGTCGGCCAGGTAATAGACCTGATAGCTCAGCATCAGCGCATGGCCGGTGGTGGCGAGGAAGCGGCTCAGGAACACCCAGGCGAAACCGGGGGCGCCGCGCGGGTCGATGAGGAAGCGGCGCACCGCCGAGGCCGGGTCGGGCGGCCGCCGAGGCGCCGCGGCGGTGCCGCGTTCGGCAAAGCTGAGCAGCAGCGCGAACGTCGTGACGGTGGCCAGCGCGGCGCCGCAGCCGAACGCCGCGGCGCTGCCGGCGCCGCGCGCCAGCGCCGCGCCGGCGAGCGTGCCCAGCGCCATGCACAGCCCCGCCGCGCCCATCACGCGGCCGCGCTGCGCGTCGGGCACGCAGTCGTGCAGCAGCGCCGCGAGCGCGGCCAGACTGACGTTGAACCCGAACTGCGCCAGGCACCAGCCACCGACGAGCCGTTCGTAGCCGCCGTCGGCGACCAGCGCGAGCCCGGCGCAGCCGGCGAGCAGGCCGCCGACGAGCCAGGGCTTGCGCCGGCCCGCGCGGTCGCTCAGCGCGCCGGCGATCGGTCGCGTCGCCATCGCGACCGCGGCGCCCAGGCTCAGCACGAGCGCCAGCCGCGACGACTTGCGCGCCGCATCGATCTGCGCCACGCGCAGCGCCAACCCGATCAGCGGCGGCATCATCAGCGCCGCGTAGATGCCAAAATGGGCGAGCGCGAACGCGAGCACGAACGGTGCACGCGCGCGGGCTGGAGCGGGGGGAGGCGGCACCGTGGCGATCATGGCGGCGCTGCGCATTCTGGCCCCCGCCCGTGCCACCCGGATGACGACCGCCGCTCGATGAACGCCGACGAGACCCGCTTGGACCAGCCCACCGCCACCGGCGCCGCCGGCGTCACCCCGCGCAAGATCCGCAAGCCGCTCGTCGAAGCCGAATTCCTCGCCGCCGCCTGCGCCATCGTCGAGCGCGACGGGCTCGCCGGCCTGGCGCTGCGGCCGCTGGCCCAGGCGCTCGACGTCTCGGTCACCGTGCTCACCAACCGCTACGGCGCCCGCCTCGACGTCATCGCCGCGATCGGCCGTGCCGCCTGTGCCGAGGAGCAGCGCCTGTTCGCACCCTGGCGGCGCCGCATCGCCGCCCTGGGCACGCTGACGCCGCAGACCGCCGCCGACCTCGCCGAGGCCCTGCTCGACCAGCTCGCCGGCCGCGAGCGCGCGTTCTCGCTGCTCTTCGTCGAGATGGTCCAGGCCTGCGCCTGGGACGAGTCGCTGCGACCGCTGTTCCGGCCCTGGTTCGACGCCCGCGGCGCGTTCTGGGACGCCTTCGGCGCGCGCTGCGGCATGCCGCGCGAACTGCTCGCCAGCGGCCTGCTGAACGGCTATTTCGTCGACGAGCTGGCCTTCGCGATCGCGCTCGGCGAGGGGCCGGCCTACCGGCTGCTGCGGCGCATCGGGCTGCGTCGCCTGTTCGCGGGGCTGCGCGCCGACGTCGGCCCTAGCGACGACGCGGCGCTGTTCGCGCTGCTCGTCGACGACCTCGAGTACCCGAGCGACGCGCTGGCGGTGATGCACGGCGCCGCGCTCGCCCCCGACTGGCGCGGCGAGGCGGCGCGCGCCAGCGCGGTGCTGATCGCCACGCGCGGCGTCGGCGCCGTGACGCACCGCGCCATCGCGGCGGCGGCGGGCGTGCCGCACACGACGCTGGCCTACCGCTTCCCGATGCAGCAGGACCTCGTGATCGCCGGGCTCGAGCACATCATCTCGAACACGCTGCAGTCGGTCGCCCGCGGCGACTACAAGCCGCTCGGCACGATGGAGCCGACCGACGACGAGCGCGGCTACGGCGTCGGCCCGGCGACCTTCGCGGTCGCCATCGCGGCGGCGCGGATGCCGGCACTGGTGCCCTGCGCGGCCGACATGCGGCGGCGCCGCGGCATCAACCTGCACCGCATCCTCGAGCAGCGCGGCCAGACGGCATTCGGCATCGACGCGCTCGCCGCCCAGGTGATCGCGATCGGCGCCATCGGCGCGACCAATGCGGCGGCGCTGCACGCGGGCGGCGGCGTCGAACGCAGCCTCGGCGCCGCCGTCGACTGGGCGCGCCAGCGCGCCGCCGAACGACCGGCCGCGACGCCGCCCCGCTGAGCCCCGGAACGCCGCGCAACCGCCACTGCGGGCGGCGCCGCGGCATGCACAGCGACTGGCGCCCGAGCCGCCGCTCAGCCTCGAAATCGACTTCGAGGCGATTCGTACAATTGTGACTTAATAGCATTTATGATATCGCAGATGCATTCATACATTCGTCATTCTTGTGTCACGACCCGAATCTAGACTGAGTCCGCATAGACCCTTCGGAGGAAGCCCATGACGAACTCGAAATCCCGCCAGACCTGGGCCCTGGCCCTCGTCGCCGCCGCCATCGAAATGGCCTGGCCGCTGGCCGCGCAGGCCGAAGAAGCCGCGGCGTCGACCGCGCTCGAACCGATCATCGTCACCGCCCAGCACCGCGCCGAGAGCGTGCAGGTCGTGCCGATCGCGATCACCTCGGTCAGCGGCAAGACGATCGAGGACAGCGGCTACCAGTCGGCGACCGACCTGCAGTACGTCGTCCCCGGCGTCCAGTACGACCCGACCAACGGCGCCGCCTTCCAGATCCGCGGCGTCGGCAGCACCTCGTTCGACTTCTCCAACGAGAAGTCGGTCAGCGTCGTCGTCGACGACGTCGTGATGGACGCGCAGCGCGCGAACGGCCTCATCGGCCTGGCCGATGTCGACCGCGTCGACGTGCTGATGGGGCCGCAGGGCACGCTGTTCGGCAAGAACTCGACGTCGGGCGTGATCTCGGTGACGACGGCCAGCCCGCAGCTCAAGCAGTTTTCCGCCAACGCCGGCGCCAGCTGGGGCGAGCGCAACGACCACCTCGTCAACGCCACCGCCAACGTGCCGCTGGGGCAGCAGTTCGCGGTGCGCGTCTCGGCCTTCACGCAGGGCCAGGACGGCAAGGGCCGCTACACGGTGCTCGACCGCAAGCTCGGCACGATCGCCGAATACGGCTACCGCGCCAAGCTGCTGTTCAAGCCCTCGAGCGCCGTCGAACTCGTGCTCGCCAACGACTTCGAGCACCATTGGGACAGCAGCATCCGCACCGCCGTCTCGGGTGCGCCCGCCGCCGTGACGGCGGCCGAATTGGCCAACGGCGTCACGCCGGGTCCGCGCAACGCCGACACCGCCGACACCTCGTTCGGCTACATCAGGACCGAGGAATGGGGCACCTCGCTGCACGTGCGGGCGCAGATCGGCGCCGACACCCTGACCTCGATCACCGCCTACCGCGGCTCGAGCTATGTCAACTCGACGCCGGCCGACCTCGTGCCCGGCAACGTCTACGCCTACGTCCCGTTCAACATCGGTGTGCTGCGCACGAGCAAGTACAGCCAGGAACTGCGCTGGGCCTCGCCGACCGGCCAGTTCCTCGAATATGTCGCGGGGCTGTTCTACAACAAGCTCGACGCCAGCCAGAGCCAGCTGCAATGGGCGACGCTGGGTGCACCGCTGGTCTCGTCGACCGGCGTGCCGTTCACGAAGTTCTACGCCCTCACCGGCGCCATCGGCCAGAGCGGCAACGCCGCGCTGTTCGATGCCCGGAACACGACGAGCGCCGCCTACGGTCAGCTGAAGTTCAACTTCACGAAGGACGCCAGCCTGGCGCTGGGCATGCGCGAGACGCGCGACAGCAACTTCCAGTCGCTGGGCTACATCACGATCCCCTCGCAGGGCTACACGGGCAACGCCAACGACACCTTCACGGCGACGAGCGCGGCGCCGCTGTATCCCAGCGGCACGGCCAACGGCTCGAACTTCTCGTACCGCGTCTCGCCGCAATACAAGCTGGGCCCCGACGCGATGGTCTACGCGAGCTACTCGACCGGCTACAAGCCCGGCGGCATCGCCTTCGTCAGCAACAAGTACGACCCCTATCTGGCCGAGACGGTGAAGGCCTGGGAGATCGGCGCCAAGTCCGAGCTGCTCGACCACCGGCTGCGCCTGAACTTCGACGTCTATTCGTCGCAGTTCACCGATTTCCAGGCCATGACGCTGACGACGATCCCGGGCGCGATCACGCAGCAGCTCGTCATCGGCAACGCCGGCGGGCTCGTCAGCCGCGGCGCCGAGGGCACGGCCGCCTGGCGCGCCAGCGAGGCGCTGACGGTCAACGCCAACCTCACCTACACCGACGCCCATTTCACCAACTACATCTACAACACGACGACGAACTACACGAACACGCGGCTGACGAACGCGCCGCGCTGGTCGGGCTTCATCGGCGGCGACTACAGCATGGCGCTGACCGACAAGCTGGCGCTGAGGGCCTCGCTGCAATACGCCTTCCGCAGCAAGCTGTGGACGGTGGTCGGCCAGCCGGCGTATTCCGCGGTCGGCGGCTACGGCCTCGTCAACGGCCGCCTGACGCTGTCGCCGACCGACGGCAACATGGAATACGGGATCTACGCGCGCAACCTGTTCAACCGCTATTTCTCGACCGGCTGGCAGAACTACGGCGCGCTCGGGCTGCTGCACTACACCTCGCCCAACGCCTACCGCACGCTGGGCCTGTTCGCGAAATTCAGCTACTGAACCACGATGGCGTTCGCGATCAACCGCCTGCTGGCGGCCCTGCTCGGCGCGGCGGCACTCGCGGCCGCTCTTGCGGCGCCGGGCCTGGCCGCCGCCGCCCCGGCAGCCGCCCAGCGGCCCTGGATGGACCCGGCGCTGGATCCCGACCGGCGCGCGACGCTGCTCGAACACGAGCTGACCGACGACGAGCGCATCGCCCTCGTCCACGGCGACATGGCGATGCCGATCCTCGGCGCGAAGATCCCCGCCGGCGCGATCGGCTCGGCCGGTTACGTGCCCGGCATCCCGCGCCTGGGCATCCCGGCGCTGCAGGAGACCGACGCCAGCCTGGGCGTATCGAACCTGCTCGAGATGCGGCGCGGCGACGTCGCGACGGCGCTGCCGTCGACGCTGGCGATCGCGGCCTCGTTCGATCCCGCGCTGTCTTATGCGGCGGGCGCCATGATCGGCCGCGAGGCCTGGCTCAAGGGCTTCAACGTGCTGCTCGGCGGCGGCAACAACCTGATCCGCGATCCGCGCAGCGGCCGCAATTTCGAGTACTACAGCGAGGACCCGCTGCTCTCCGGCGTGATGGCCGGCGAGGCGATCCGCGGCACGCAGGACCAGCATGTGGTCTCGACCGTCAAGCATTACGCCTTCGGCGACCAGGAGACCGGGCGCATGCAGTTCAGCGCCCGCATCGGCGAGGCGGCGGCACGCGCGAGCGACCTGCTGGCATTCGAGATCGCGATCGAGCGCGGCCGGCCCGGCGCGGTGATGTGCGCCTACAACCGCTACGCCGGCGTCCACGCCTGCGAGAACGAGTTCCTCCTCCAGCGCGTGCTCAAGGGCGACTGGGGCTACCCGGGGTGGGTGATGTCGGACTGGGGCGCCGTGCATGCGGTGGCCGCGGCGAAGGCCGGGCTCGACCAGGAATCGGGCGCGCAGCGCGACCCGAAGATCTGGTTCGGCGACCCGCTGGCCGCGGCCGTGCGCGCCGGCGAGGTGCCGCGGCAGCGGTTGTCGGAGATGGTGCATCGCATCCTGCGCTCGATGTTCGCCGTCGGCCTGTTCGACCACCCGCCGGTGCCCGCGGCGATCGATTACGCGGCCGATGGCACCGTCGCCCGGCGCGCGGCGCAGCAGGGCATCGTGCTGCTGGCCAACCGCGACGGCCTGCTGCCGCTGCCGAAGACCGTGCGCCGGGTCGCTGTCATCGGCGGCCATGCCGATGCCGGCGTGCTCTCGGGCGGCGGCTCATCCCAGGTGATCCCGGTCGGCGGCGTGAAGCGGCTCGTGCCGGTCGGCGGCGAGCCGCCCTTCGGGCCCTACATGAGCATGATCTTCGGCGGCGCCGCGCCCTACGCGGCGATCAAGTCGCGCGTGCCGCAGGCCAGCGTACATTACATCAACGGCCGCTACCCGAAGTCCGCCGCCGATGCGGCGCGCCGCGCCGATGTCGCCATCGTCTTCGCCAACCAGTGGCTGGGCGAGGAAGGCGACGCGCCCGACATGAGCCTGCCCGAAGGCCAGGACGAACTCATCGCCGCCGTCGCCGCGGCGAACCCGCACACCATCGTCGTGCTGCAGACCGGCGGCGCCGTGCGCATGCCCTGGCTGGCGCGCGCCGGCGCGGTGCTCGAGGCCTGGTACCCGGGCCAGCAGGGCGGCGAGGCGATCGCCGATGTGCTGTTCGGCGAGGTCGACCCCGGCGGCCGCCTGCCGGTGACCTTCCCGGTCGACGAAGCGCAGCTGCCGCGACCGGTGATCGCCGGCAGCGGGCTGGCCGGCGACGCGCCTTTCGACCTCGACCTCGGCGAGGGCGCCGAGGTCGGCTACCGCGGCCTGGCCGCGCGCGGCGCGGCGCCGCGCTTCGCCTTCGGCCACGGCCTGTCGTACACGCGCTTCGAGTACGGCGGCCTGCGGGTCGAGGGCGGCGGCGGGCTCAGCGTGAGCTTCGACGTGCGCAACACCGGCGCGCGTGCCGGCGTCGACGTGCCCCAGCTCTACCTGACGCGCGGCTGCGCGGGCGAGCCGCTGCGGCTGCTGGGCTGGTCGCGCGTCGAGCTCGCGGCGGGCGAGACGCGGCATGTCACCGTCGTCGCCGAGCCGCGGCTGCTGGCCGCCTTCGATACCCTGCAGCATCGCTGGCGGCACCCGGCGTGCCGCGTCGAGGTGGCGGTCGGCGCGTCGTCGGTCGACCTGCGGCTGCGCGGCGCCGCCGCGCTGGACGCGGCGACGATCGCGCCCTGAGTTATCAGTGCAGGCCGGACTCCGGTGCCGCCGGCGCCCGGTCGCCGACCTGCACGACCCGGTTGCGTCCGCCCCGCTTGGCCTCGTAGAGCGCGCGGTCGGCCAGGCGCACGGCCTCCTCGGCTGAAATAGCCTGCGCCTGCTCGATGATCGCCAGGCCGACGCTGATCGAGACCGTGATCTCCTGCGCATGGTCCGAGGGCACCGCGATCGGCGTGCCGCAGACCGCCTCGCGACAGCGCTCGGCGACCATGCGCGCGGCGCTCGCGCCGCAGGCATCGAGCACGCAGAGGAATTCCTCGCCGCCGACGCGACCGACCGTGTCGTTGACACGCAGCGCCTGCTGCAGCCGCTTGGCCACCGTCCGCAGCACCGCGTCGCCGGCGGCATGGCCGTGGACGTCGTTGACCTGCTTGAAGTGGTCGATGTCGAGCTGAATCAGGCACAACGCGCTCGCTTCGCGCGGCGCTCGCGGCGCACGCGCCCGGGCCTGCCCGAGGAGCTCCATGATCGCGTGCCGGTTCCACAGGCCGGTGAGCGAATCATGCGAGGCCTGGCGCCGCAGCTCCTCGTTGAGCTCGAGCAGTTCCTGGTGCAGCTCGTCGACCTGGCGCGCCGCCAGGCGCAGCTCCATCTCGTCGATGACGACGCCGGCCAGGGTCTGCAGGATCTGGCGCTGGCCTTCGCTGAGTTCGCGCGGTGCGAAATCCAGGCAGCACAGCGTGCCCAGGCCGTGGCCGTCGCGGGTGCGCAGCGGCGCGGCGGCGTAGAAACGCAGTCCGAAACTGCCGGCGACGAGCGGATTGGCCAGCGTGCGCGGGTCGATGCGGGCATCGCGCACGACGTAGAGGTCGCGGCCCATCGCGGCCGATGCGCACAGCCCCGGCTCGCGATCGATCTGCTGCAGCTCCAGGCCATGATGCGACTTGAACCAGATGCGGTCGCTGTCGACCAGGCTGACGATCGCGATCGGCACGTCGAGCAGCCGCGCCAGCAACTGGGTGACGCGGTCGAAGGCGCCGTCGGGCGGCGTGTCGAGGATGCGGTAGCGTGCGAGCGCGGCCAGGCGTTCGGATTCGGATTGGGCGATGGCCTCGCCCAGGCCGGTGGTTTGCATGTCCATGGCTGATCTGTTGTACGCGCGGCACGATCCCGGGGGATCCATCAAACCGGGGCGGCGCCGCGACTCCGGACCCCGATCCAGACGTTTTCGGCCGCGCCGCGCGCCGACTTGAGCGCGCGTTCGCCGCACGCGGCGCGGCGGGCGTCGCCCTACACTAGCGGCGCCTCCCCCATCTCCCTCGCCCGGTCGCGAAGTCCTTGCCCTGCGATCGGGTCCGGGCATACGTTCAGGGCGCCGCACGCTCTGCCTGTCGAACGCCATGCCGTCCAAGCGCTGGTCCACCACCTACCTCGTCGCCGGCGTCGCCTCCGCCGCGATCGCGGGACTGTCGGGCTTCCTCGCCTGGAAGCAGCGGCAGGAGGGCTATGCGCTGGCCGAAGTCTCGGTTGCCAGCACGGCCAGCGTGCTGGCCTCGCAGGTCGAGTATTCGTTCGATCAGGCCGGTGCGCTGCTGATCAGCCTCGGCCAACGCTACGCCGACGCGGTACAGCGGGGTCCGGCGGAGGTCGACCGCCTGGCCGAGCAGCTCAGGCGCGAGTTGCCGAACTACCCGCTGGTGAACCGCGTCGACATCATCGACGAGCGCGGCAGCCATTTCCTCACGACGGCGCTGCCCACGCCGTCCACCCGCAACCTCAACCTCGCCGACCGCGACTACTTCCAGCGCGCCCGCGCGGGCGCCAAGGGCCTGATCTACGCCGGCCCGCTGCGCTCCAAGCTCACCGGGGAATGGACGCTGGTGCTGGCCCGGCGTGTCGAGTCGGCGCGCGGCGAGTTCATCGGCGTGGCCTTCGCCGTGATCCCGGTCGAGGCCATCGGCAGCACCTTCGGCCATCTCGGTCTGGGCGCCTCCGGCATCGTCAACCTGCGCACCGCCGACCTGGCCGAGGTGATACGCCGACCCGCCGCATCCGGCGCCGATGGCGAGATCGGCAATCGCAACGTCTCCAGCACGATCACGGCGCTGATGCGCACGCGCCCGGGCGCGGAAGGCTATGTCTATAGCACCGTGGCGCCCATCGACGGCAAAGAGCGCGTCTACGCCTACCGGAAATTCGACCACGCGCCCTTCTGGATGACGGTCGGCCGCGCGAGTGCCGATTTCGCCACCGCCTGGCACGAGACCGCGGCGCTGCTGGCAGCGCTGTCTCTGGCCACGGCCGCCTTCCTGTTCTGGGGCGCCCGGCGCCTGACGCTGCGGGAATCGCAACAACGGCAGGCGCGCCGGGAATTGCAGGCCTCGGAAGCCCGGCTGATCGAGGCGAACGCGCTCGCCGGGCTCGGCGACTGGTCGTGGGACATGGACAGCGACACCTACCACTGGTCGCCCGAGATCCATCGCATCTACGGTCACGACCCGGCGCAGCCGCCGCTGGGCTACCCGCAGGTGCGGCGCTACTACACGGCCGAGAGCTGGCGTCCCCTGGGGGCCGCGATCAAGCGCTGCCTGGAGGCGGGCACGCCCTGGGCCTGCGACGCGGAAGTCGTGCGCGAGGACGGCAGCCAGGCCTGGGTCACCGTGCGCGGCACCGCCCGGCGCGACGCGACGGGCCGCATCACCGGCCTCAGCGGCACGGTGCAGCGCATCACCGAGCGCAAGCGGACCGAGGTCGCCCTGCGCGAGAGCGAGGCGCGCTATCGCTCGCTGTTCGAGAACATGAACACCGGCTTCGTGCTGTTCGAAGTCGTGCCCGACGACGAGGGCGCGGCGGTCGACCTGCTGATACTCGCGGCCAACGGCGCCTTCGAAACGACCACCGGGCTGAAGGCGGCAGACGTCATCGGCCGCCGACTGACGGAGGCGCTGCCCGGCATCGAGAACGACGCCGCGGGCTGGATCCGGGTCTACGCGGCGGTGGCGCTGAGCGGCGAGCCCCGGAACTTCGAGCAGGGTTCGGAATTGCTGGGGGCGTTCCTTTCGGTCAGCGCCTACCAGGCCGGGCCCAGGCAATGCGGGGTCACGTTCCAGGACATCACGGCACGCAAGGCGGCCGAGCGCATCCTGCAGCACCAGAAGGACCATCTCGCCACGCTGTTCGCCGCCAACCCGAACGGCCTCGTGACCATCGACGACGGCGGCCGTATCCAGATGGCCAACGCATCGCTGCTGCGGATGTTCGGTTATGCCACGGGCGAGCTGACCGGGCAATCGATCGCCAGGCTGATCCCCGAAGACCGCGGCGGCGGGCCCGGCGGGATGCGGCTGCAGGACCTCGCCGATGCGCCCGAGGCGGCGTCGGCCGTCGCCGACCCGGATCTGGTCGGCGTGCGCAAGGACGGCAGCCAGTTCCCGATCGAGATCAGCCTGGCGCCCTTCGTCTCGGACGGCCGGCGCCAGGTCGAGGCCACCGTCGTCGACATCTCCGAACGCCGCGCGCGCGAGCAGGAACTGCAGCAGTACCGCACGCGGCTCGAAGCGATGGTCGCCGAACGCACGGCGCAGCTGGAGCAGGCCAAGCTCCGGGCCGAGGTCGCGAACCGCGCCAAGAGCGCCTTCCTGGCCCATATGAGCCACGAGATCCGCACGCCGCTGAATGCGGTCATCGGGCTGACGCACCTGATCTCGCGCGACACCGCCGACGCGTCGCAGCACGACCGCCTGGGCAAGATCGACGTCGCCGCGCGCCACCTGCTGCAGGTCATCAACGACATCCTCGACATCTCCAAGATCGACGCCGGCAAGCTGACGCTGGAGAGCATCGAGTTCTCGCGCGACGAACTGCTGTCGCGCAGCTTCGGGATGATCGGCGACAGCGCGGCGCGCAAGGGGCTGGAACTCATCCTCGACACCGACCACCTGCCCGAGCGCATGCGCGGCGATCCCAAGCACCTGGCGCAGGCGCTGATCAACCTGCTGTCGAATGCCGTCAAGTTCACCGACCGCGGCTGGATCCGCCTGCGCTGCGAATTGCTGGCCGAGGAGGGCGAGCAACTGCTCGTGCGCTTCGAGGTGCAGGACACCGGCATCGGCATCGCAGCGGCGAGCCAGTCCAACCTGTTCAATGCCTTCGAGCAGGCCGACGCATCGACGACGCGCCGCTACGGCGGCACCGGCCTGGGGCTGGCGCTGACGCGCCATCTGGCCGAACTCATGGGCGGCGAGGTCGGCATCGAAAGCGAGGCCGGCGTGGGCAGCCGCTTCTGGTTCAGTGCCCGGCTGCAGCGCGCCGCCGAGCGCTCGCCGGTCGTCGATGCGGTCTCGCTGCCGGGCCTGCGGGCGCTGCTCGTCGATGACCTGCCCGAGGCGCTCGACGTGCTCGGCGAGCAGCTGCAGCGCCTGGGGCTGCACGTCGATGCCTGCGGCGACGCGGCGACGGCGCTCGCGCTAGCGCAGGCCCGCGAGGCCGCGGGCGAGCCCTTCGACGTGTTGCTGATCGACTGGCGCATGACGCCGATGGACGGCCCGGCGATGCTGCGCGCGCTGCGCGAGCGGCTGGGCGGGCGCCTGCCGCCGAGCCTGCTGATCGCCGCCCACGACGAGCCCGACGCGCCGCGCCTGGCGCGCGATGCCGGCTGCGACGGGGTGCTGACGATGCCATCGACGCCGTCGGCGCTGCACGACCTGCTCGTGCAGGTGCTGCGCCGCGACGGCGCGTTGCCCCGAGTGAAGGCCGCGACGCCGCCGCGCGAGGCCGAACGGGAATTGCGCCGCCTGCACGGCGGCCGCCCGGTGCTGCTGGCCGAGGACAACCCGGTCAATCGCGAGGTGGCCGGCGATCTGCTGCGATCGGCGGGCATCGAGGTGGTGATGGCCGGCAACGGCGCCGAAGCGGTCGAACTCGCGTCGCAGCGGCCGTTCGACCTCGTGCTGATGGACATGCAGATGCCCGAACTGGATGGTCTGGCCGCGACGCGCGCGATCCGCACCCGGCTGGGGCACCGCATGCCGATCATCGCGATGACGGCCAATGCCTACGACGACGACCGCGCGGCCTGCCTTGCCGCGGGCATGAACGATCACCTGGCCAAACCCGTCGACCCGGCACAGCTGTACGCCAAGCTGCTGCGCTGGCTGCCGGCGGGCGAGCCGCTGCCCGCGCGGGCGGCCGGCGTCGACGCCATCGCAGCGCCGCCGGCCGGGCGATCGCTGCCGGATCGCCTGGCCCGGGTGCCAGGGCTGGACGCGGCCAGGGCGATGCGTTTCGTCGGCGACAACGCAGCGACGCTGCGCATCGTGCTGCAGCGCTTCGTCGAGACCTACGCGCGGGGCGTGCCCGAATGGAACGGCTCGGCAGGGGCGGCCGAGAGGGCCGACGCGGCCGACGCGGCGCATTGGCGCGAGATCTGCCATGCCCTGCGCGGCGCCTGCTCGGTCGTCGGCGCGACGGCGCTGGACAGCGGCTTGTCGGCGCTCGAATCGCGCCTCATCGGTGGCGCTGCGCCGGCCGACCTCTTCGAGCCGGCGCGATCGGCGCACCTGCAATTGCTCGAGCTGGTCGACCGGGTGCGGGCTGCGCTGGACGGCGAGCCGACGTAAGCGGGACGGCCGTGGCGGCCAGGCTCGCCGCCTGCCCCGCCGGCAAGCCAGCGATGATCAGAACCAGAGCCAGAATCGCCGCAGCCAGGCCGGTGTGCGATCGGGTTTGGGACGGTAATGCTGGCGGGCGGTCGCGAACATGGCAATGTCTCCTCTGCGGAGATGACTGTATATTCAACCAGTCATGTATGCAATACCAGATTCCGAGGGCTCGAGGATCCAGGCCCGCCGCGCCCACCTGACGAGGTTGATGGCGATCTGGCGCTCGGCGGGCTGGCCCTGCCGCGACGCCATCGAGATCGACCTGCTCGCGGCCGGCTGGGCGACCCAGGCGCAGACACCCGAAGGACACGAGACGATCCGTCTGACCGACGCAGGCATCCGCCTGCTCGCCGAATCGCGGCAGCGCAACCAGCGCAGCCTGAGCGCGCATGACCGCCTGGCGCTGCGCGTGGCCGCGCATCTGGCGGCCGCAGGCCGCATCGTCTGGCGCGAACTGTCGCTGCGCGCCAGGGTCGCCGCGGGTGACGAGGCGGGCGCCGCCGCGGCGGCGATGGCCGACCACGCGCTTTGGCAGGACGACCCGCCGCTGGCGGCTGCGTCGTCGGCACCCGCCGCGCCCGGCGCCTGGCGCATGGCCCGACCGGACCTGTTCTCGGTCCGCAACACGACGGTCGAGGATTACCTCCAGCCGATGGTCCACGAGATCAAGGTCAGCCGGGCCGACCTGCTCTCCGACCTGCGCCACGAGGCCAAGCGCGAGTCGTATCGATGGCTGTCCTGCGAGACCTACTACGTCTTTCCGGCCGGCGTGGCACAGGCCCAGGAGATACCCGAGACCTTCGGCGTGCTGGTGCTGGAAGGTCCGATCGAGAGCGGCGCGCTCGTGCTCGAGCGCCCCGCGATGCACCAGCCCTGCAAGCTGCCCTTCGCGGCCTGGATGGCGCTGGCGAAGGCGACGCCGGTGCGACTCGACGAAGAGCCCGCGCAACACCTGCTCGGCGGCGATGCAGGGGTATCCCCTCCGGGCAGTTCGGCCGCGGGCTCGGACGCCTGAGCGACCATTCCCGGCAGCCGGGATTCGGCGGCGGCTCGACGACCTGCTCGGTGGCGCGTTTCAGGCGGCTGCCGGCGCGGCGAAGACGCGGCTGGCCAGGATGTCGGCCGGCGCCAGCGTCGTGAGGTCGTCGGCGTCGAGCACGCGGTCGCGGTCGGCGAACAGCCGGCTGGCCTGGCGCAGCCGCGCGCGGTCGAGCGCGTTGCGCACGCTGCGGGCATTCGCGAAATGCGGCTGCGCGATGCGCCTTTGCAGGTATTGCTCGAAGGCCTCGAGCGCGCCCGGGCCGAAGCGGTAATTCATCGCATCGAGCATGCGCTGTCCGATCTGCAGCAGTTCGTCGGCGGCGTAATCCGGGAAATCGATGTGGTGCGCGATGCGCGAACTCAAGCCCGGATTGCTGCGGAAGAAGGTCTCCATGCGGTCGTGATAACCGGCCAGGATCACGACGAGGTCGTCGCGCTGGTTCTCCATCACCTGCAGCAGGATCTCGATGGCCTCCTGGCCGTAATCGCGCTCGTTCTCGGGGCGGTAGAGGTAATACGCCTCGTCGATGAACAGCACGCCGCCCATCGCCTTCTTCAGCACCTCCTTGGTCTTCGGCGCCGTGTGGCCGATGTACTGGCCGACGAGGTCGTCGCGCGTCACCGCGACCAGATGGCCTTTGCGCAGATAGCCCAGCCGGTGCAGGATCTGCGCCATGCGCAGCGCCACCGTCGTCTTGCCGGTGCCGGGGTTGCCGGTGAAGCTCATGTGCAGGCTGGGCCCGGCCGCCGCGCCCAGGCCGAGGTTGGCGCGCAGCTTGTCGACGACCAGCAGCGCGGCGATGTCGCGGATGCGCGCCTTCACCGGCGCCAGGCCGACGAGATCGCGGTCGAGCTCGTCGAGCACGTCCTCGACCTGGCTCTGCGCCAGCACCTCGGCGACGGTGCGCGCCGGCGCGGCGGCCGGTGCCGCAGCCGCGGCGGGCGCCGCGGCCGACGCCGCACCGGGGATCGTGTACAGCGGCTGCGCCACGATGCTCAGGCGCGCTCGCCTTCGGGCCGGTCGGCGCCGTAGCCGTGCACGGTGTAGTGCAGCCGGCGGCCCTCGCCTTCCTGGCGCCGCAGCCCGAATCCGGGTTCGCGTGCCGGGCGGTTGACGATGAAGCTCATCGCGATGCTCTCGACGCCGCGCGTCGAGTCGAAGGCCATGAGCCGGATGTAATGCTGCGGGAAGGTCTGGCGGCAGGCCTGCAGTTCGAGCATCACGCCGGCGGCGTCGTGCAGGTCGAACATCGGCATGCCGTACATCTCCCAGTAGGTGTTGCGCGGATGCGGGTCGTCGGTGTACTCGACGCTCCAGGCATAGCCCTTGGCCAGGCCGTAGTCGATCTGCATCCGGATCTCGTCGTCGGTCAGGTCGGGCAGGAAGCTGAACTGGCCCTGGGTGATGCGGCCGGTGGGGTTGGTCATCATGGTGTGGCACTCCGGTTCATCAAGCCACGGCGGGCGTGGTCGCGTAGTCGCTGGTGTCGGTCGAGGCGTAGTTGAAGCTGATCTCGCCCCAGGTGTCGAGCGCCTGCTGCAGCGGCGTGCAGCTGCGCGCCGCCTGCTGCAGGATCTGCGGCCCCTCCTGGGCGATGTTGCGGCCCTCGTTGCGCGCCTTGACCATGCATTCGAGCGCCACGCGGTTGGCGACCGCGCCGGCCTGGATGCCGGCCGGATGGCCGATCGTGCCGCCACCGAACTGCAGGATCACGTCGTCGCCGAAGAGGTCGAGCAGCTGGTGCATCTGGCCGGCGTGGATGCCGCCGCTGGCCACCGGCATGACCTTGCGCAGGTCGCACCAGTCCTGGTCGAAGAACAGCCCGCGCGGCAGGTCCTGGCGGGTAAAGCTGTCGCGGCAGACGTTGTAGTAGCCCTGCACGGTCATCGGGTCGCCCTCGAGCTTGCCGACCGCGGTGCCGGTGTGCAGGTGGTCGACGCCGGCCAGCCGCAGCCATTTGGCGATGACGCGGAAGCTCACGCCATGGTTCTTCTGCCGCGTGTAGGTGCCGTGGCCGGCGCGGTGCATGTGGACGATCATGTCGTTGCGCCGCGCCCAGTTGGCCATGCTCTGGATCGCGCTCCAGCCGATCACGAGGTCGAGCATGATGACGACCGAGCCGAGTTCCTTGGCGAATTCGGCACGCTCGTAGATGTCCTCCATCGTCGCGCCGGTGACGTTGAGGTAGCTGCCCTTGACCTCGCCGGTGGCGGCGCTGGCCTTGTTGACGGCGTCCATCACGTAGAGGAAGCGGTCGCGCCAATGCATGAAGGGCTGCGAGTTGATGTTCTCGTCGTCCTTCATGAAGTCCAGGCCGCCCTTCAGGCCCTCGTAGATGACGCGGCCGTAATTGCGCCCCGACAGCCCGAGCTTGGGCTTGGTCGTCGCGCCCAGCAGCGGGCGGCCGAACTTGTCGAGCCGCTCGCGCTCGACGACGAGCCCGGTCGGCGGGCCCTTGAAGGTCTTCACGAGGGCCACCGGCAGCCGCATGTCCTCGAGCCGCGCCGCCTTCAGCGGCTTGAAGCTGAAGACGTTGCCGATCAGGCTGGCGGTGATGTTGGCGATCGAGCCTTCCTCGAACAGGATGATGTCGTAGGCGACCCAGGCGAAATACTGCCCCGGATTGCCCGGCACCGGTTCGACCTTGAAGGCCTTGGCGCGGTAGCTGTCGCAGGCCGTCAGGCGGTCGGTCCAGACGACCGTCCAGGTCGCCGTGCTCGACTCGCCGGCCACCGCCGCGGCGGCCTCGATCGGGTCGACGCCTTCCTGCGGCGTGATGCGGAACAGGCAGATCGTGTCGGTGTCGCGCGGCACGTAATCGGCGTCCCAATAGCCCATCTGGCGGTACTTGAGGACGCCGGCGCTGTAGCGCTTCTTGGCGTCGGTGATCAGGCCGGGATCGACGGGTTGGTTCAAGGCGGTCTCCTGTGCGCAAGGCGTTGGTCAGCGGATGGCGGCCAATGTAGGTCGCCATTCGATTCAGGGATAGTCAGAACTTATTAGCCGTGAAATCAGGTTTTGCTTATCCACTATCCGACTCTTGTCGGGAGGGTGGATCGACGGCCGGGCTGCGGGGAATGGCGGGGCGGCTGGATGCCGGGATGAAGTGGGTGTTGCCGCCGACCGAAAACTGAGCCACTTATGAGGGTTGTGCCGACCTAAAACTGAGCCAGGTGTTCAACCTACCCTGCTGCATTTTTGTGCAGCAGAGGAAGAGGAGTGATCACCATGGACATGATTGGCAGGATCCGGCGTTTACACAGCTGGGGCAAGAAGTCGGAGCGCGAGATTGCGCGCACCACGGGGCTGTCGCGCAACACGGTTGCGAAGTGGCTGCATGGGCAGGTGGATGGTCCACCAAAGTACCGGCGCGGCGAGCAACCGAACAAGCTCACGGCGTTCCACGACACACTGACGCAGGCGTTGAAGGCCGACGCCCGGCGACCCAAGCACGAGCGGCGCACGGCCAAGGCGCTGTACGGCGAGATCAAGGCGGCGGGTTACGACGGCGGCTATAGCCGCGTGACCGACTTCATCCGGACGTGGCGTCAGGGTGAAGGCCAGGGGGTGACGGCCAGCGCCTTCATCCGCTGGCCTTCGAACTCGGCGAGGCCTACCAGTTCGACTGGAGCGAGGAAGGCCTCGTGGTGGGCGGCATCTACTACCGTGTGCAGGTCGCGCACATGAAGCTGTGCGCCAGTCGCGCATTCTGGCTCGTGGCCTACCCGAGCCAGGGCCACGAGATGCTGTTCGACGCCCACACGCGTTCGTTCGCCGCACTCGGCGGCGTGGCCCGGCGCGGCATTAACGACAACGTGAAGACCGCGGTCGACAAGGTCAAGAAGGGCAAGGGCCGCATCGTCAACGAGCGCTTCGCCACCATGTGCGCGCATTACCTGGTCGACCCTGACTTCTGCAACGTCGCCAGCGGCTGGGAGAAGGGGGTGGTCGAGAAGAACGTGCAGGACAGCCGCCGGCGCATCCGGATCGACGCGGCCAAGGTCAAGTTCGGCAGCTTTACCGAACTCAATGCCTGGCTGGCCGATCGGTGCCACGCCTTGTGGGAGGAGGTCCGCCACCCCGATCACGGGCAGTTCAGCGTGGCCGAGATGCTCGAGCCGGTGCCGTGCGAGTTGTACGGGCAGATGGTCAGCACGCGGCTGTATCCGGCCAGCGTCGTGGTGGTGGCCGACGATGCGATCGTCGCGCGCCACGACCGGCTGAGCAACTCGGGCGAGACGCGCTACGACTGGCAGCATTACATCCCGCTGCTGCAGAGGAAGCCCGGTGCGTTGCGCAACGGCGCGCCGTTCGCCGACATGCCCGAGCCGCTGCAGCGGCTGCGACCAGGGCTGCTGCGCAACCCGGGAGGCGACCGCGTGATGCCGCAGGTGCTGGCCATCGTGCTCAGCGCCGGGTTGGACGCGGTGTTGGTGGCGGTGGAGTTGGCGCTGGAGACCGGACCGCCGGGCAAGGTCAGCGTCGAGCATGTGGTCAACGTGCTCAGGCGGCTCAACGCCGTGCCCACGCCGCCGTCGGCTGCGACGCAGTTGCAGGTGTCGACATAGAGGCCGCAATTTCACATGGACCACTTAACTTAGACGCGGATGCGCCGGCGCGGAGTTACGGCTCGGTTCCCCGCAGTTCGTCCTCCAGCCAATCCACCAGCCTGACCACATCGGGCCTGCGGCTCAGGCGCGGCGCTGTCCATATCGTCAAGCGATTGGGGCCGCGTACGAAGCCCAGCGGGGCCACCAGCGTGCCGCTGGTCAGGTCGTCCCGCACCAGCATCCGCGGCACGTTGGCCAGGCCCAGGCCGCAGCGAGCGCCCTGGATCAGCAGGTAGAAATGCTCGAACGACTCGTCGACGCGCGGCGAGAGACCGGTCAGCCCTGCACAGCGCGCCCAGTCGGCCCAGGCCGTCGGCCGCGTGCGCGAGACCATCAGCCGGGCCCGCGGCAGATCGTCGACAGACTCGATGCGCCCATTGCGCAAATACTCCGGCGAGCAGACCGGTCCGACCCACTCGTGCGCGACATCGGTGCACACCGCATCCTTGGGCACCTCGATCGATGACAGCCGGATCGCCACGCTGACGCTGTCGCGCGCGAAGTCGATCGACCCATGGCTCATGTTGAAGCGCAATTCGACTTCGGGATTCGCCTGCTTGAAGCGATTCAGCCGCGGAATCAGCCAATACATCATGATCGACTGGGAGCACGACAAGGTCAGCGGGCCCGGCTTGAGCTGATCGACGCTCGACTGGATGAGCGCGAATGCGGTCGAGAGTCCGTCGGCGAGCCGATGGCCGTCGGCTGTCGGAACGGCGCCCTGCGCCGTGCGCTGCAGCAGCGGCAGACCAAGCGTCTCCTCGAGCATGCGTATGTGGCGGCTGACGGCCCCGTGGGTGACGGCCAACTCTTCCGCCGCCGCGCTGAAGCTGCGCAGTCGCGCGGTGGCCTCAAAGGCGCGCAGGGCGTTCAGTGAAAGGCGATGGGCGCTGTTCATGGGCCGCCTCGGATTCCGGGTAAACCCTGTGCTGATGTGAGTTTTCCTGACAGGCGGGCGAGATCATATCGTTTGGCGCAGCTGTGATATCCAACTAATCTTTGGGCATCGCAAGAGGGAATCTCACATCCAATGATCCAGCCAGCGCCCCGACCCGAGTTCACGGCTCGCTACTTCGTCGAGAGCTCGGTCGCCTCCGAAAAGATCGCCCAGGTGATCGCCGGCGAGCAGTCCAGCGGCACCTTCCTGTCGCTGCCCGGCGAGACGGAAGGCTTGAAGGAACGCTCGCGCGCTCGCGTCGTTCGCATCGACCCGCTGGCGCCTGCGCTGCAGCCGAGCTTGCCCAGCGCGTATGTGCAGCGCCACGCGCATGGCGGCGTGTTCCACCGCGCCGAGATCGAGATCGCGTTCCCGGTGGCCAATGTCGGCGCCAATCTGTCCAGTCTGCTCGCCACGGTGGCCGGCAACCTGTTCGAACTCGGTGAGGTCACCGGTCTGCGCCTGCTGGACCTGGACCTGACGGCGGACTACGCCGCCCGATTCGCCGGGCCTGCGTTCGGCATCGCCGGCACGCGGCGGCTGGCCGGCGTCCATGGCCGGCCGCTGATCGGCACCATCGTCAAGCCCAGCATCGGCCTGACGCCGGAAGAAACGGCCGACCTCGTCGACGAGCTCTGCGCGGCCGGCATCGATTTCATCAAGGACGATGAGTTGATCGCCGATCCGCCCTACGCGCCTTTCGATGCGCGCCTGCGGGCCGTCATGCCGGTGCTGCAGCGCCATGCCGACCGCCTCGGCCGCATGCCGATGTACGCGATCAACATCTCGGGCTCGGTCGACGAGATGCTGCGGCGCCACGATGCGGTGTTGGCCGCCGGCGGCAGCTGCGTGATGGTCAGCGTCAACTGGGTCGGTTTCGCGGCCGCCGAGCATCTGCGCCGCCATGCCCAGCTGCCCATCCATGGGCACCGCAACGGCTGGGGCGCGTTCACGCGCCACCCCGAACTCGGCTTCTCGTTCCAGGCCTACCAGAAGCTGTGGCGTCTGGCGGGCGTGGATCACCTGCATGTCAACGGCATCCGCAGCAAGTTCTGGGAGCCCGATGCCTCGGTGATCGAGTCGGCCCGTGCCTGCCTGTCATCCTGGGCCGGGGTGCAGCCGCTGATGCCGGTGTTCTCTTCCGGTCAATGGGCGGGCGTGGCCCCGGACCTGTATGCGGCGCTCGGCGGGGTTGACCTGATGCATCTGGCAGGCGGCGGAATCATCGGCCACCCTGACGGCGTCGAAGCCGGCATGGCCAGCATGCGCGAAGGCTGGGAAGCGGCGGTGGCCGGCATCGGACTGGCCGCTTATGCCGAATCGCACCCGGCGCTGCGCCGTGCGCTGGTGCATTTCGGCAACCTCTAGAGGCGGGCATGTTGAAGCTGGCCTTCTACGGTGACGATTTCACCGGCTCCACCGACGCATTGGAAGTCCTGGCGCTGGCGGGCATGGACTGCGCGCTGTTCCTGGACGTACCCGATGCGCAGACGCTGCGCGACCTCGGCCCGTTCGACGCGATCGGCATCGCCGGCGCCAGCCGCGCCATGTCACCCGCCGAGATGGACGTGCAGCTGCGGCCCGTGCTGTCGGCCATGGCCCGTTTGCCGGTGCCGCTGGTGCACTACAAGGTCTGCTCGACCTTCGACAGCTCGCCGGCCATCGGCAGCATCGGTCGCGTGATGGATCTGTCGCGCGAGGCATTCGGCGACACGGCGATACCGGTCGTCGCGGCGACGCCGGCACTCGGGCGGTACTGCGCCTTCGGCAACCTGTTTGCCCGCTCCGCCACCGACGGCCGCGTGCACCGCATCGACCGCCACCCGATCATGAGCGTCCATCCGGTGACGCCGATGCACGAGGCCGATCTGGCGCGCCACATCGGTGCGCAGACGGCGATGCCGGTCGTCGGCTTCAGCTTGCCGCAGTTCGCACAGGAGCGCGCGGCGATGGCGGAGGCGTTCACTCGCCTGGTCGACGAGACGCCCGGCGGTCTCGTGCTGATCGACGGCACGAGCGCCAAGCAGATCACCGAGACCGGCCACATGCTCGACGCGCTGACACAAGGCCGCCGCACGCCGCTGTTTTGCGTCGGCGGGTCCGGGCTCGAGTACGCCCTGACGCAGTGGTGGCGCGAGACCGGCGCACTGCCGGCCGCACCGTCGTCGCATGCTGGCTTCGACGGCGTGTCCCAGGTGCTCGCGGTCTCCGGCAGCGCATCGCCGCTGAGCGCGCTGCAGATCGATGCGGCACTGGCCGACGGCTTCGTCGAGGTGCCGGTCGATGCCGCCGCCCTGGTCGCCACGGCCGACCCCGGTGCGGAACACAACCGGCTCGCCGAACAGGCCCTGCGCGCGTTGCGCACCGGTCGCAGCGTGCTGCTGCACAGCGCGCGCGGCCCGCAGGACCCGCGGATCGAATCGATGCTCGGCGCGCTGGCCGGCCAGGGCATGGGCCGCGAGCAAGCCCGCCACGTAGGCGGTCGCCTGTTGGGACAGCGCCTGGGTGACCTGGTCGACGCCTTGCTGCGCGCGCATCCCGTTCCGCGGCTGCTGCTGTCGGGGGGCGACACCTCGAGCCATGTCACGCAGCGGCTGGCGCCGCAGGCGCTGCGCGTGGTCGCGCGGCTGGCGCCGGGCGCACCCCTGTGCCGCGCCATTTCGCGCGAGCCCCATCTGGCGCAACTCGAGCTGGCGCTCAAGGGCGGCCAGATGGGCCAGCCCGACTATTTCATCAAGGCGCTGCGCGGCACGGCCGACGCACGCCCCTCGCATCACTAACCGACTGGAGACTTGCAGATGACTTCGATGACCCGCCGCCGCGCGCTCGTGAATGGCGCCGCCCTGATCACCGCACCGGCCCTGGTGCTGCCGCGCTTCGCGCATGCCGCCGAATTCACCTACAAGTTCGGCACCAATGTGCCGGCCACGCATCCGCTCAACGTGCGTGCGATGGAGGCCAGCGCGCGCATCCTGAAGGAGACGGGCGGCCGGGTGCAGATCAACGTCTTCCCGAACAACCAGCTCGGCAACGACGCCGACATGCTGTCGCAATTGCGCTCCGGCGGGCTGGAGTTCTTCGCCGTCTCGGGCGTCAACGTGCTCTCGCAACTCGTGCCTGTCGCGTCCATGTGGGGCCTCGGGTTCGCCTGGCCGAACGACGACGCGGTGAACAAGGCGCTGGACGGCGAGCTGGGTCGGTTCCTGCGCGCGCAATTCCCCAAGGTCGGCCTGATGGCGATGGACACGGTGTGGAGCTCGGGGTTCCGCCAGATCACGAACAGCGTGCGCCCGATCAACCAGCCGGACGATCTCAAGGGCCTGAAGATGCGCGTGCCGGTGAGCCCGCTGTGGACCTCGCTGTTCAAGCATCTGGGAGCCGCGCCGGCATCGATCAACTTCGCCGAGGTCTACTCGTCGCTGCAGACCAAGGTGGTCGACGGGCAGGAGAACCCGCTGACGATCATTTCGATCGCCAAGCTCTACGAGGTGCAGAAGTACTGCTCGATGACCAACCACATGTGGGACGGCTTCTGGTGCATGACGAACCAGAAGCTCTGGGACCGCATTCCCGAGAGCCTGCGGCCGGTCATTGCCAAGCACTTGAACCAGAGCGCGCTCGACATGCGCGCCGACGGCATCAAGCTCAACGCCTCGCTGCGCCCCGATCTGGCGGCCAAGGGGCTGACCTTCAACGATCCGAAGGTGGGCCCCTTCCGCGAGCGGCTGGTGGCCTCGGGCTTCTACGCCGAGTGGAAGCAGAAGTACGGCGACGAGGCCTGGGCCCTGCTCGAGAAGCACACCGGAAAGCTGGGCTGACATGCACGCCGCTTCGACAATCGACGACATCCCGCCGCAGGGTGCCGTCGCGGCCTGGGCGGCCGGTGCGCAGCGGCAGTTCGGACGCCTGCTGGGCATACCGGTGGCGCTGCTGGTGGCGGCCGAGATCGCCGTGTTGCTGGCCGGCGTGGTGGGGCGCTATGTGTTCCATCACCCGCTGATCTGGTCCGACGAGGTCGCGTCGATCCTGTTTCTGTGGCTGGCGATGCTCGGCGCCGCGGTCGCGTTCCAGCGCGGCGAGCACATGCGCATGACGGCCATTGTTGGCAAGCTCGACCCGGCCCGGCGCGCCTTCTTCGACCTGCTGGCCACCGCGGCGGCGCTGGCATTCCTGGTGCTCATCCTGCCGCACGCCTGGGACTACGCCGTGGAACAGGCCATGATGCGAACCCCGGCGATGGACATCGCCGATTCATGGCGTGCGGCGGGTATGGCCGTGGGCTTTGGTGCGATGGCGCTGCTCGCGCTGCTGCGATTGGCCGCCGTGGGCCGGCCGCGCCAGGTGGCGGCGGCGCTCGGCCTGGTCGTCGGCATCATCGTGGTGATGGCGCTGCTGCGGCCGGTGTGGCAACAGCTCGGCAACGCCAATCTGATCGTCTTCTTCGTCATCGTCGTCGCCGGGGCGGTGTTCGCGGGCGTGCCGATCGCGTTCGCGTTCGGCCTGGCCACGCTGGGCTACGTGATGCTGACCACGCAGACGCCGACGATCGTCATCGTCGGCCGCATGGACGAAGGCGTCAGCCACCTGATCCTCTTGTCCGTGCCGTTGTTCGTCTTCCTCGGCCAGTTGATCGAGATGACGGGCATGGCCAAGGCGATGGTCGCCTTCCTCGCCAGCCTGCTCGGCCATGTCCGCGGTGGCCTGCATTACGTGCTCGTCGGCGCGATGTACCTGGTCTCCGGCATCTCCGGCTCGAAGGCCGCCGACATGGCAGCCGTGGCGCCGGTGCTGTTCCCGGAGATGAAGAAGCGCGGCGCGAAAGAGGGCGACATGATCGCGCTGCTGTCCGCAGCCGGTGCGCAGACCGAGACGATCCTGCCGTCCATCGTGCTGATCACGATCGGGTCCGTCACCGGGGTGTCGATCGCCGCGCTGTTCACCGGCGGCATGCTGCCGGGCGTGGTGCTCGCGGCATTCCTGGTGGCCGTCGTGTGGGCGCGCTATCGGCGCGAAGACTTGAGCGGCGTGCGGCGGGCCAACTGGCGCGAGATCGGTCGTGCCTTCGTCGTGGCGGTGCCGGCCATCGCGCTGCCTTTCATCATCCGCGCCGCGGTGGTCGAAGGCGTTGCGACCGCGACCGAGGTGTCGACCATCGGCATCGCCTACGGCGTGATCGCCGGCCTGCTGATCTATCGCCAGTTCGACTGGAAGCGGGTCTATCCGATGCTGGTCGACACCGCCAGTCTGTCGGGCTCGATCCTGCTGATCATCGGCGCGGCCACGGCGATGGCCTGGGGCCTGACGCAGTCGGGCTTCTCCAACACGCTCAGCGAGGCGATGCGCGCGCTGCCGGGTGGCGCGGCGGGCTTCATGGCCGTGTCGATTCTCGCGTTCATCGTGCTGGGCAGCGTGCTCGAGGGCATCCCGGCGATCGTGCTGTTCGGCCCGCTGCTGTTCCCCATCGCCCGCTCCGTGGGCATCCACGAGGTGCACTACGCGATGGTGGTCATTCTCGCTATGGGCCTGGGCTTGTTCGCGCCGCCCTTCGGCGTGGGCTACTACGCCGCCTGTGCGATCGGCCGCGTCAATCCGGACGAGGGCATCCGGCCGATCGGCGCCTACATGCTGGCCTTGTTCGTCGGCCTGGTGATCGTCGCCGCCGTGCCGTGGATCTCGATCGGCTTTCTCTGAACCCCATCCTCTACTTCATCTGAAATGAACCACCCATCTGAATCACGCGTCGCCATGATCACCGGCGGGGCCAAGGGCATCGGCGCCGAGGTCTGCGCCCGCCTGGCGGGCCTCGGCCACCACGTGCTCGTGGCCGACCTCGACCTCGACGCCGCCACGGCGACCGCGAATGAACTGCGGGCAGCCGGCGGCCAGGCGAGCGCATTGGCGCTGAATGTCGGCGACGCCGCGTCGGTCGCCGCTGCGTTCGGGCGAGTCGAGCGCGAGCAGGGTCGCTGCGACATCCTCGTGAATTCCGCCGGCATTGCCAAAGTCTTCCCGTTCATCGATTTCCCGCTGGAGAACTTCCAGGCGACGATGAACGTCAACGTCACCGGCACGCTGCTGTGCGCTCAAGCCGCGGCGCGCTTGATGGTCAAGCGCGGCTGGGGTCGGATCGTGAACATCGCGTCCGTCGCCGGCATGCGCGCGGTGGGCAGCGGCCGCACCGCCTACGGCACGTCCAAGGGCGCCGTGATCGCCCTGACCCGGCAGATGGCGGTGGAACTGGCCGAACACGGCATCACCGCCAACGCGGTCGCGCCGGGGCCGGTCGACACGCCGATGACGCAGGTGCTGCACACCGCCCAGTTCCGCGCGGAATACTCGAAAGCGATTCCGATGAACCGCTACGGCACCTGCGGCGAAATCGCCTCGGCCGTCGTCTATTTGGTGTCGGAGGATGCACGCTACGTGACCGGCATCTCCATGCCGGTCGACGGCGGATTCCTGGCCTCGGGTGCCAGGGGCCTGTGATCCTTGCGGCAGGTGTGATGGCGCGGCCTGCCTCCGATTTGACCGACGCGGGGTTTGGGAAGGGATCGGCTCCTTAGGAGCCTTACGCCGAACGACCTGAGACCAGACGCTGCGTTGAGGGGCCGACTCGAACAAGTTCCCGAGTGCAGGCCAACGCCCGCGAGCGACCGACGTCGCCGCCGCTGGATTCCTCGGCGACGTGAGTGAAGGTCAATCCCCTGAGTAGACCGGTCGCTCGTCGAAAAACCGGCCGCCGGCGGCTATGGGTCGATTGCGGGTCCAGCCCGCCGCACCTTGGCTGACCGCTTGCAGTCTCGAGTTGGCAATCGTGATCCAGCGGATCGCCCTCGACAACGAATTGATGATGTGCCTCGGTTGGTCGCCCATTGCTCGGTCCTCGCGGGGGCCGCCGAGGTGAAATTCGGGCCGGTGAAGGTATTGCAAGCCCTGCAGGAGGCCGGCTCGGTACAGGCGCCTGTGCTGCGCGGCTGGCAACGAAAGCCGGTTCGGCGCAAGCCTGGAGCGGGCGGCCGTTACAAGCGCGCACGGGCCCGGCCATGGCCGCGCTCAGCCGGCGCGCCGCGAGCTCTTGCGGCTCGCGCGCGGGCGCGCCGGCGCAGCCGCCTCGGCCGCCGGCGCATGCCGGCTCGAAGCCTTGACGAACAGATCGGCGATGCGCTCCTCATCCTCGCCTCGCGACGCACAACTGCAGACGAGCCGGCATGGCCCGTCGGAGACCTTGAGGTAGGCATGGCCCATCTCGCTGTCGAAATAGATCGAATCGCCGGCGCGCAGGCGCATCGGCGCGTAGAGCTCGCTGTGGAAATCGAGTTCGCCCTCGATGACGAAGGTGAATTCCTCGCCGGGATGGCGGATCAGGCCGCCGAATTCTTCGTTGAATTCCTCGAGCGTGCGCGCGCGGATTTCGACGAACATCGGCGTCATCTTCTTGCTCAGGATCTCGGTCGCGAGGTAGATCTGCCGATAGCTGCGCGTTTCCACGAGCTGGCCCTCGCCGGCGCGCTGCACGACGCGGCGCCCGGTGTTCAGGCTGGTACTGGGCGCCGCCTTCGGCTTGGGGTCGACCAGGGTGGCCATGTCGACGCCCAGGCCGCGGCTGATCAGCATCAGCTTGTCGTATGAAAGCGAGACGGTGCCGATCTCGAGCTTGGACAGCGTCGAAATCGCGAGCCCGGTGCGCTCCTTCATCTGCGCGAGCGTGAGTCCCTGGCTCAGGCGCAAGGCCCGGATCGTTTGCCCGGGCGATCGGGCTGCGCCGGCGACGTTCCGGCCATTGGCTTTCATCCGAGTGACTCTAGCAGATGCCGCAACGGTTCTCCGTTTTGGAGAACCGCTCGCTGGCCGCGCGCAGGGGCCGCCGTTGGGCAGTCAATTGACGTTGCGCTCGAAGCGGACGCGCCGCGAGCGACCGGAGTCGACGCGAAAGCCGCTGACCGCGCCGTCGCGGCGCTCGACCGAGAGCGCGCCACGCAGCTGCGGGTGGAGTGGATCGGCGAGCGCGCAGACATCGGCCGACAGCGCCTGCAGCAGCATCTCGTGCGGCGCGTGGTGGCCGAAGATGCGCAGCTTCCACAGGCCGTCCTCGAGCACGACGACGGCGTCGGCGTCGAGGTCGGCGGCGCGGTAGCGACCCGCCAGCGGCGCCACGGCATCGGCCGGCGCGGGCTGCGGCAGCCGCTCGAGCTGCAGGCGGTGGCCCGACTCGGTGATCTCCAGCGTCGCCGGCGCCTCGGCGCCCCCGGCGATGTCGGCCGTGCGCAGCGTGTAGGGGCCCATCGCGATGTCCTCGAAACCCAGCCGCAGCGTCTCGCCCTCGTCGCGCAGCGGGATCGGCGCGTTGTTCATCAGGCACAGGCCCAGCTTGCCCTGCGCGTCGCCGAAACCGACGAGCAGGCCGGTGGCCGGCGCGTAGTAGCGCTGGTCGAGCATTGTCTTGAAGCGTTCGGTCGAGGCGCACTCGGGACGAGGCCGGGTCAGCGCGTCGCCGAGCATCGCGTCGACGATCTGGTTGGCGATCTCGACGGCGCTGACGGCCGCGCCGTTGGTCATGATGATGATGTCCAGCGCATGGTCGGGCACGGTCAGCATCTGGCAGCTGCCGCCGATGACGCCGCCGGCGTGGTGGATCACGCGCACGCCGCGGTACTCGTGCACCATCAGCCCCAGCGCGTAGGGCACGATGCTGCCGTTGTTCAGCCGCACCGGGGTCGTCATCTGGCGCCAGCTCGCGTCGGTGCCCACGGTATGCGGGCCGCGCAGATGCGCGAGCCAGCGCAGCATGTCATCGATGGTCGAGATCATCGCGCCCTCGCCGCGCACCTCCTCGGTCGGAAAGATGCCGCGGCGCCAGCTGCCGTCGGGCTGCGCGACATGCAGCGTCGCCATATTGCGGTGGATCTCGAAATCGCTCGGCACCGACAGCGTGTCGACCATGCCCAGCGGCTCGAAGATGCGCTCGACGAGGAAGCGCTCGAACGGCAGGCCGCTGGCGCGCTCGACGACGATCGACAGCAGGTGATAGCCGCCATTGTTGTAGAGCGTCTTCTCGCCGGGCGCGAAGTTCACGTCGCGCTGGCGCACCATGGTCTGCAGCGCCACGCCCTTGGGCTTGATCGCCATGCCGTCGCTGAGGAAGCCGACGTCGAGGTAGCAGCGCTGGCCGCCCGTGTGGTTCATCAGCTGGCGCAGCGTCGGCTCGCCGGCCAGCAGCGGCAGTTCGGGGACATAGCGGCGGATGCCGGCATCGACGTCGACCCTGCCCTCCTCGGCCAGCAGCAGCACGGCCAGGCAGGTGAAATGCTTGCTCGTCGAGCCGATGCGCATGCGCGTCCAGGCCGTGTTGGCCACACCGAGCTCGACGCTGGCCAGGCCGTAGCCGCGCCGGTAGACCGGCCGGCCGTGCTGCGCGACGCCGACGACGAGGCCGGGGGCGTCGCTGCGGTTGACGGCGGCGAAGATCGCGTCGAGCGCGTCGACGCCGGTTGCAGCCTCGGTGCTGGGGGTCTCACTCATGCGTGACTCCTGGAGCGTTGTTGTTGCGTAGCGGCCGCCACGTGGCGGCCCAGCGCCCACAGCAGCGCGCCGGCGAGCGCTGCCGCGGCGGCCGTGATGGCGAAGAAGGCATCGGGTGAGAAATGGGCCCAGGCCATACCGAGCACGCCCGACAGCAGGTTGCCGGCGAAGGCCGCGAGGAACCAGGCGGCAATCGTCGTGGCGCGAAAGCGCGCTGGCGCCAGGCTCGCGAACAGCCCGAGCCCGACCGGCAGGATGTAGAGCTCAGCGAGCGTGAAGACGGCAAAGAACGCGGTGACCCAGCCGACACCGGTGGGCGCGCCGCGCGCGAGATCGAGATGGATCACGCCGGCCAGCGCCAGCCACGCCAGCGCCGAGACGAAGGCGCCGATGGCCATGCGGCCCAGCGGCTGTGCCGCGCCCGGGCGCGGCTCACGCCGCTGCCACCAGGCGACCAACGCCGGCGTGAGCGCGAACACGAACATCGGGTTGAGCGACTGCACCCACGTCGCCGGCATGAGCCAGCCGCCGAGATGCCGGTCGACGCTCGCGTCGACCCACACCGCCAGCGTGTTGCCGGTCTGCTCATAGGCCATGCGGTAGACGACGACGGCCAGCCCGATCAGCACGAGCAGGCCGACGCGGGTGGCGCCTTCGTCGGCTGGCTGCGGCGTCTCGCGCAAGGCCGTGCGCGGCGCGTCGCGCGGCAGCCAGCGTCCGCCGGCGAGGTAGATCGCCAGCCCCAGGCACATGCCCAGGCCCGCGGCGCCGAAGCCCCAGTGCCAGCCGTAGACCTCGCCCAGCGTGCCGCAGATCAGCGGCGCGATGAAGGCGCCGAGATTGACGCCGACGTAATAGACGTTGTACGCGCTGGAGCGGCGCGGGTCGTTCTCGGCATAGAGCGCAGCAACCTGGCTCGGAAGATTCGGCAGGAACAGCCCGTTGCCGATGGCAATGGCGATCATCGCGGGGAAGAACAGCGCCTCGCTCGTCATCATGAAATGCCCCAGCGCCATCACCAGCGCGCCGATGACGATGGCGCGGTGCCGCCCCAGCCAGCGATCGGAGACGATGCCGCCAGCGATCGGCGTCAGGTAGACGCCGGCCGCATAGGCGCCGTAGATCAGCGATGCCGAGGCCTGCGAGTAATGCAGCTCCTTGGTCATGTAATAGACCTGCAGCGCGCGCATGCCGAAGAAGGAGAACTTCTCCCACATCTCGGTCAGGAACAGCACCGCCAGGCCGGGCGGATGACCGCGGCGTGGCGTTGCGGGCAGCGCGTCGGACGCCGACATGGTCGCCTGGATCGGGGTCGACATGCGCGCTGCCGGGCTCAGTAATGGCCGCTGAGGCTGAGCAGGTTGTAGCCGTAGGCCACGGCAAGCAGGTAGGCGAAGGCCAGGACGCGGATCGCCGTCCACGCCAGCGTGCTGCGACGCAGCCGCGCGCGCCATTGCACGACGAGCAGCCAGGCGTTGGCCAGCGCGCCGCCGGCGAAACCGACGATGGCCAGGCTCTGCGCCAGATGCAGCAGCGGGTCGAGGCCGGTGTACGAGGTGGAGATCACGGCGGCGAAGAACGCGACCCACGCAACGATGGCCACGACGAGCACGACGGCACCGGCATCGGCGAAGCGGCGCGCGCTGCGCAGCGTCGCGCTTTCGACGCGTGGCACCTGCAGGCGGCGGCGCACGAACGCGCCGATCGGCCACATCGCCGCGGCCAGCGCGACGACCGCGAACGCCGCGGCGCAGGCTGCCTGCTGCAGACCGGCAGCGGCGAGACCGCCCGGCGACTGGTAGCTCCAGGCGAAGGCCAGCGAACTCGTCGCCCAGGCGACGACCTTGCCGTCCTGCACCCGCGCCTGCAGTTGGTCGTGGCCATCGACCTCGTGCCACAGGAACGGTGCGGTCTCGACGAAGGTCTGCGGGTCGAGCAGCACCTTCGCGGTGATCGTGCCGTCGGCATTCGCCGTCACCTTGGTCGGCGAGAGCAGGTCGACGAGCTTGAGGAAGGTCGAATCGGCGCGCCGCGTGTTGACCCAATGGCCGGCGATCAGCGCCGCATGGGCGCGCGCCGTCGCGGCGTCGATAGGCGTCGGCATCCCGGGGCGCGGGAAGTAGCGGTCGGCGAAGGCGTCGAAAAGCCGCACGCGCAGCATCTCGCCCATGCCTTCCTTGCCCGGCGCGTTGACCGAGAGAAAGACGCCGACATGGTCGTCGATGAACAGCGCGAGGTCGGAGTGGAAGTAGTTGAGGTCGCCGCCATGGGCGACGACGCGGTGACCGTTGATGTCCTGCTGGTAGAAGCCGAGTGCGATGCCGTTGAGGTCGGGGAACAGCCGCGTCGCCTTCGTGTGCATCAGCTGCGCCGTCGCCGGCTGCAGGATGCGCTGGTCGCCGTAGCGGCCATCCTGCAGGTGCGCGATCATGAACTGCGCCATGTCGTCGGCGGTCGCGCTGAGGCTGCCGGCCGGCGGCATGCTGACGAGCTCGAAGCCATGCCCCGGCTGCCGCACCTCCATGTAGCCCTGCGCCATCAGCGGCGCGAGCGCCGTCGGCAGCGGCTGCCTGAACGTCGAATGCGCCATGCCCAGCGGCTTGAAGATATGGCGTTCGACATAGTCCTCGAAGGGCTCGCCCGAGACGCGCTGGACGATGTAGCCGGCGAGCGCGGTGGCGTAGTTCGAATAGCCCGCCGTCGTCCCCGGATCGGCGCGCAGCGGCGGCATGTCGTCGACGAGTACCTGGCGCAGCGGTGGCACCGGCTGGTCGAAGGCGACGAGGTCCTTGATGACCTCCTCGAAGCCGCTGGTCTGCGTCATGATGTGGCGCAGCGTCAGCGGATGGCCGTTGCGTACCGGGACCTTGAAATCGAGGTAGCGGTTGACGTCGACGTCGAGGTCGAGCTTGCCGAGTTCGACCTGCTGCATCACCGCCGTCCAGGTGAACAGCTTGGACGTCGATCCGGGGCGGAACATCGTGCGCTTCGGGTCGACCGGCACGTGCTTCTCGGCATCGGCCCAGCCATAGCCCTTTTCGAGCAGGACCTGGCCGTCCTTGACGATGGCGACGACGGCGCCGGGCGTGCGCGCAGTGACGAGGGCGGCAGGTATGAGGCCGTCGAGCCAGGCCTCGAGGTCCTCGGCCGTCAGCGCATGCGCCGTCGTCACGGTGCCGGCCGGCAGCGCGGCGGGCAGTGCGTCGGCGGCATGGGCGAGCAGGCTTGCCGAGGCGAGTGCGGTGCACAGGGCGAGGTGGCGCAGGAAGGTCATGGCGGGGCTCACTCGTGGTGGGTCGGGAATGGCTGGGTCGCACTGCGCAGCGATGCGCGCGCCGGGGAGAAGTCTTCGGCGCGCACGCCCTGTGCCGCGAGTTCTGCGGGCGCCGGCTCATCACAGGCCAGCGCCGCAGCCAGGTGGGCGAAACCCTCGGCGATCTGGATGCCGTAGCCGCCCTGGCCGACGAACCAGAAGAAGCCCGGCGCGTCGCTCGCGTAGCCGGCCACCGGCGTGCGGTCGCCGGTGAACACGCGCAGCCCGGCCCAGCGCCGCAGCACGCGCGGCACCGGCAGGCCGACGGCACGCTCGAAATGGTCGACCGCAACCGCCACGTCCCATTCCTCGGGCTGCGCGTCGCAGGGCTCGCTGGGCGTCTCGTCGGCAGGCGACAGCAGCAGCCGGCCGCCCTCGGGGCGGAAATAGAAACTCTCGTCGGCGGCGATCGCCGCCGGCCAGCCCTCGGCGTGCATGCCGGCGGGGGCGTCGATCACCATCGCCGTGCGCCGCAGCGGGCGCAGCCCGATCGGCGCAACGCCGGCCATGCGCGCAACCGCGTCGCCCCAGGCGCCCGCGGCGTTGACGACGACGGCGGCGCGGTAGGCGGCGCCGGGCACCTGCACGCGCCAGCCGTCGCCATCGCGCGCCAGGGCCAGCACCGGGGCGGCCGTGCGCAGTTCGGCGCCGAGGCGGCGCGCCGCGCGCAGATAGCCCTGGTGCAGCGCATGGACGTCGATGTCGGCCGAGGCGTCCTCGACCATGCCGCCGGCGGCATAGCCGGGGCGGAAGGCGGGCAGCAGCTCGCGCGTGCGTTCGGCATCGAGCAGCCGGGTTGCGCTGCGCACATCGGCATCGGCGCGCGCCGCGTCGAGCAGCTCGAGCTGATCGCTGCGGGCGAAGAACAGCGTCTGCCGCGGCCGCACCAGCGGCACGTCGGAGAAGGCGGGCGAGGGTTGGAACAGGAAGTCGCGGCTGGCGCGCGTGAGCGCGCGCACCGGGGCGTTGCCGTAGATCGTCGAATACAGCGCCGCCGAGCGGCCGGTCGTGTGATAACCGGGCTGCGCCTCGCCCTCGAGCAGCAGCACGCGGCCGCGCTGCGCCAGATGCGCGGCGGCGGAAGCGCCGGCGATGCCGGCGCCGATGACGATGAAATCGAAGCGCGGTTCGTCCATGCGGCGCGTGGCGCGTTCAGCGCTTCCAGACCTGGCGCGCGACGCGCAGCCAGTTGCCGCCGAGCACGCCCGCGAGCTCGGCCTCGGACATGCCCAGCGCGGCGAGCTCGCGCGCGACCTCGGGCAGATCCTCGGGCGCCATGAAGGCCATGCCGGCGCCGTAGCCGAGCGCGCTCGGGAACTGCTCGGGATGGGCGGCGATGGTCTCGTCGAGCTCGCGCCGGTCGTGCAGGAAATCGAGGCCGATGCCGACATGCTCGGCGCCGACGAGGTCGGCGACATAGGCCATGGCGCGCGCCATGCGCGCCGGCGAGGCGTCGTTGTCGCCCAGGAACAGGCCGATGCCGTTGATGCCGACGACGCCGCCGCGCGCGGCGCAGGCGACGATGAGGTCGTCGGGGATGTTGCGCGGATGGTCGGCGAGCGCGCGCGGGTTCGAGTGCGAGAACACGAGCGGCGTCGGCGATGCATCGATCGCCTCGCGCGCCGTGCGGTAGCCGGTGTGCGAAGCGCAGGCGACGACGCCGCGCGCCGCCAGCTCCTCGAGCAGCGCGCGGCCGAAGGGCGTGAGGCCGCCGTCGTCGTCCTGGCAGCCGCCGCCGGCGCGGTTGTTGCGGTTGTAGGCCAGCAGCATCCAGCGCACGCCGAGGTCGCGGTAGACGCCGACGAGGCTGAGCTGGTCGGCGACGGCGTTGGCGCCCTCGATGTCGAAGCCGATCGCCAGCTGTCCGGCGGCGCGCGCGAGTGCGATGTCGTCGACCGACTCGATGAGGCGGTAGCGATCGCCATGCGCGGTGATCCAGGCGCGGAAGGTCGCGAGCATGCGCACATGCTGCTCGATGCCGTCGTCGCCGTAGCCGACGTTGATCATCACGACATGGGTGCCGGCGGCGCGGTGGCGCTCGAGCGCGGGCAGGAACGACAGGTCATGCGGGCGCAGCGGCAGGCAGGCGTGGTTGTCCCAGACGAGCGGCGTGGCTTCGATCATGGCCGGTGTCCCGCGTCGGCTGGGGGGCGGCGGCGCGCGGAATGGGTGGCGGCGATCGGGCATGCGCGGATCCATCGATGAGCAGTTGCGATGCAGTGTCCATGAAATGGAAGAATTTTCCAATAGGGATAAAACTGTCCTCGGTTAAGAGTGGGACCGCGCCTTCCACCGCGGTCGCGGTGTGTGTCGCGCCCCGGCTCGATGGCACCAACTCGCGGGCTCGCTCGAGAAATCCCGGCATTCGATGCCGCCGCGGCATACCAGTCTGTTGTTTCGATACCGCTTCATCGTTTCCACCTACAGGAGAAGGCTTGTCGTATTTATCTCTTTAGTTTCTACTTGAGATAAGACTGCAGGAGCCGACCCGTGACCCCATCCGAAACCTCCCGTTCGCCGAACCGACGGCTGCCCGCCTACCGGCCCACGGCCACCGCGGCCCTCGTCTCGGCGCTGCTCGCCTCGCTGAGCGCGGCCGCGCAGGCGCAGACGCTGGCGGCGCCGTCCGACGCCGCCAGCGCGGCGGCGAACACGCAGACCGTCACCGTCACCGCGACGCGGCGGCGCGAACCGGTGCGCGACGTGCCGGTGCAGGTCAACGCCGTCTCGGCCGAGAGCCTCGAGCGCGCCGGCGCCGTCTCGCTGAGCGACTTCGTCGGCGGTCTGCCGGGGGTCGATGTCAAGACGGCCAACGGCCCCGGCCTCGGGCAGATCAGCATCCGTGGCGTCACCACCGGCGACCAGACGATCTCGACCGTCGGCGTCTACGTCGACGAGGTCGCCTTCGGATCGAGCAGCGCTTTCGCCGCCGGCTCGACGATGGCGCTGGACATGGCGCTGCTCGACCTCAACCACATAGAGGTGCTGCGCGGGCCGCAGGGCACCTTGTACGGCGCCGGCGCAATGGGCGGCCTGCTGAAGTACGTGACGAACGCGCCCGACACCTATGCGCTGTCGGGCAAGCTGTCGCTGGGCGCCAGCAGCACGCGCAACGGCGGCACCAGCCATGTCGAAAGCGGCGTCGTCAACGTGCCGCTGAAGGAGGGCATGGCCGCCTTGCGCGTGGCGCTGTTCAACGACCACCAGGGCGGCTACGTCAAGGCCGTCGGACCGGCCGCGGGCAGCAACATCAACAGCGGCGACACGAGGGGCAGCCGTCTCTCGCTGCTCGTCGAGCCGACCGCCCGGCTGCACCTGCGCCTGACCGCGGTCGACCAGACGATCGACCACAAAGGCACCGACATCGTCGATTACGACATCGCCAGCGGCCGTCCGACCGAGGGCGACCTCGTGCGCCAGCTCAGCATCCGCGAACCGTATCGCGTCGAGATCGGACTGGTCTCGGCCGACATCGAATACGACCTGGGCTGGGCGCGGCTGAATTCGATCACCTCGTCGCAGAAGGAGAAGACGCGCAACCGCCTCGATGCCTCGTTCTACGACGGCGCGCTGACGCAGGGCATCGGCATGCCGGTCGTCGGCACGCGGCTCGACAGCCTGCCGGGCGTGCGCAAGAGCACGCAGGAGTTCCGTCTGACCTCGGCGCCCGGCGCGCTCGAATGGCTGGGCGGGCTGTACTACGCCAGCGAGACGGGCGGCAATTCGCAGGTGCTGGCGACGACGATCGTCGCCAACCAGCAGTCGCTCGACGCGATCACCGTCGGCCAACCTTCGACCTATCGCGAACTGGCCGGCTATGGCGACGTGACCTACGCCGTGAATGCGCAATGGTCGGTGACGGCCGGATTGCGGCTGGCCCGCAACCGCCAGCATTACCAGGAGATCACGAGCGGCTCGCCCGGTCCGGTGGCCGGTTCGGCCGAGTCGTCGACGACCTATCTGGCGACGCTGCGGTACGCGCTGAGCCCGCTGGCGAATGTCTATTTCCGTGCCGCCAGCGGCTACCGGCCCGGCGGCCCGAACGCGGCCGCGCTCGACAGCGGCGGCAGGCCGATCGCGGGCACGCCGACGACCTTCAAGTCCGACTCGCTGTGGAGCTATGAACTCGGCTACAAGGCCGATCTGCTCGACAAGCGGCTGTCGATCGAATCGGCCGTCTACGACATCGAGTGGAACGGCATCCAGCAGCCGGTGGCCGTCGGCTCGGGGACGATCCTCGCCAACGGCGGCAAGGCGCGCGTGCAGGGCGTCGAACTGTTCTCGCGCTATCGCCTGGGCGATGCCTGGACGCTGGACGCCAGCGTCTCGGCGATCGACGCCAAGCTGACGCAGGATGCCCCGGCGCTCGGCCCGTCGGGGTCGCGGCTGCCGAATTCGGCGCGCTTTTCGGCGACGCTGGGCGCCACCGGCAACTTCTCGCTGGCGCAACACCCGGCGCATGCCGGCGTCAACCTGCGCTACGTCGGTGAGCGCAATGCCGGCTTCGACAGCGCGCAGTCGTCGCAGCCCAATTTCAGGATGCCGAGCTACACGCTGACCGACGTGCAGGGCGGGGTCGGTTTCGGCCACCTCGAGCTCGGCCTGTACGTGCGCAATGTGTTCGATCAGCGCGCCATCCTCGGCGCCGACGCGGCGCTCGTGGCCTTCGGCAGTCCGCTGCACGCCACGGTGGCGCAGCCGCGCACCTTCGGCGCAACGCTGACCCTGGCCTTCTGAGCGGGCGCCGCGTGCGAGCCGCCATGGCCGCCGGCGCCGCGCCGCGCGCGGCGCTGCGCCAGGCCTCGATCGCGCTCGTCACGCTGGCCGTGTTCTCGGGCACGGCGGCACGCTACGTGCTCTCGCCGATGCAGGAGCTGGTCCAGGCCGACCTCGGAATCGACGACAACCATGTCGCGCTGCTCCAGGGACTGTCGATCGCGCTGCCGACGGCGCTGCTGTCGATACCGCTCGGGCGCATCGTCGATCGCGCCAACCGCGCGCGGCTGCTCGTGCTGCTGGCGCTGGCCTGCGCCGCCGGCAGCCTGCTCACGGCGCTGGCATCGGGATTCGCGCTGGCCTTCGTCGCGCGCATGATCGTCGGCGCTGCCGTCGTCGCGGCGCAGCCGACGGCGCTGTCGCTCGTCGCCGATCTGACGCAGCCGGCCGAACGCGGCCGCATGATCACGCTGATCTCGCTCGGCCAGGCGCTGGGCGGCAGCCTGGGCTATGTCGTCGTCGGCCCGCTGCTGCACGCGCTGCCGGCGGCCCTCGCCGGCGCGGGCGCGCTGGCGGCGCTGGCGCCCTGGCGCCTCGTGCTGCTGGCCACGGCCGGCGCGGTGCTGGCCGCCACCGTGCCGCTGGCCTTCATGCGCGAGCCCGAGCGCAGCGAGCTGGGCAGCGCACCGGCCGGCGATCTGCGCGCGGCGCTGCGCGAGCTCGCGTCGTATCGGGGCTTTCTGCTGCCGCTGGTCGCCGGCATGGTCACGGTGGGGATGGCCGACGCCGCGGCATCGATCTGGGCCGTGCCGGTACTGACCCGCCAGTACGGCCAGAAGCCCGAGGATTTCGGCGCCTGGCTGGGCCTGCTCAATCTCGTGTCCAACATCGTCGGGGCCGTGCTCGGCGGCTGGACGGCCGACTGGGGACAGCGGCGCCGCGGGCGCTCGGGCGCGCTGCTCGGTGCGCTCGCCGGCGCCGCGCTGTCGATACCGGCGGCCTTCTATCCGGTGATGCCCGACGTGACGACGTTCGCCTGGGCGATGGGCCTGTTCCTGACCTGCGGCGCCTGGGTCAGCATCGCCGCGACGGCCTCGGTGATGGTCGTGCTGCCCAACGAGCTGCGCGGCACCTTCATCTGCCTGCTCGTCGCGGCCATCGGGCTGACGGCCTACGGCATCGCGCCGCTGCTCGTCAGCTTCGGCTCGCGGGCCGTCGCCGGCCACGCCAACATCGCGCTGTCGCTCACGGTCGTCGGCCTCGCGACCAGCGTGCTAGGCACGCTGGCCTTCCTGGCTGCGATGCGCGACGCCCGCAGGCGCGGCTGAGCGGCCTGCCCCGACCGCCGCCCCGGAGTCCGTTCATGAAGTTCTTCATCGCCCAGCTCGCGACCGAGACCAACACCTTCTGCACCTTCCCGACCGGCCGCGGCGGTTTCGAGCAATACGGCATCTTCCACGGCGACGCGAGCCGGCGCGACCCCGAGCAATCCGGCGCCCTGTTGCGCATGATGCGCGAGATGATCGAGGCCGATGGCCACGCCGTCGTCGAAAGCCTGTGCGCCTTCGCGCAGCCCGCCGGCCGCACGGTGCGTGCCGTCTGGGAATCGATGCGCGACGAGATCGTCGCCGATCTGCGCGCCGCGCTACCGGTCGACGCGGTGCAGCTGATGCTGCACGGCGCGATGGTCGCCGAAGGCTGCGACGACTGCGAGGGCGAGCTCATCGCAGGGCTGCGCGAAGTCGTCGGGCCGGCGGTGCCGATCGGCGTCGAGCTCGACCTGCATTGCCATTACACCGAGCGCATGCGCCGCTCGGCCGACCTCATCATCTGCTTCAAGGAGTACCCGCACATCGACGCCGAGCCGCGCGCCCGCGAGCTCTATCGGCTGCTGCTGGACACCGCGGCCGGCCGCATCCGCCCGGTCACCGCCGTCGTCGATTGCCGCATGGTGGGCCTGTGGCACACGACGCGCGAGCCGATGCGCGGCTTCGTCAAGCGCATGCAATCTTTCGAGGGTCGCGACGGCGTGCTCTCGGTGTCTCTAGGCCACGGCTTCCCCTGGGGCGATGTCGCCGACAGCGGGGCCAGGCTGTGGGTGATCGCCGACGGCGACGAGCCGCGCGCGCAGGCGCTGGCGACGCAGCTGGCACGCGAGTTCTGGGACCTGCGCGAGGCGACGCGGCCGCCGCAATGCGGTGTCGACGCCGCGCTCGACCGCGTGCGCGACGCTGCGACCGGACGCCCCGTCGTCATTGGCGATGTCGCCGACAACCCGGGCGGGGGCGCGCCCGGCGACAGCACCTTCATCCTGCGCCGCATCGTCGAGCGCGGCATCGAGGACGTCGCCATCGGCGCGTTCTGGGACCTCGGCGCCATCCAGATCTGCAGCGATGCCGGTGTCGGCGCCGTCATCGACCTGCGCGTGGGCGGCAAATGCAATCCCAGTTCGGGCGACCCGCTGGACCTGCGCGTGACGGTGCGCGCGGTGCTCGACGAGCATGGCCAGAGCGCGATGGGCGGACGCGAATCGCTCGGGCGTTGCGTCTGGGTCGAGGCGGCCCATGGCGTGCATCTGCTGCTGGCATCGCTGCGCTGCCAAGTCTACGGCACCGATGCCTTCACCGGCATCGGCATCACGCTGACCGACAAGCATGCCATCGTCGTCAAGTCGACCCAGCATTTCCACGCGCAGTTCGCGCCTCTGGCCGCCGAGGTCCTCTATGTCTCGACGCCCGGCGCGTTGACGCTGGATTTCGCCGCCATCGATTACCGCGTCCGCCCGCTCGCCTATTGGCCGCGGGTGGTGGATCCCCACACCCCGGGTCGCGGAGTATCCGGTTGCTTGGGGCAGGGGCCTCTTGGGCCAAGTCAGCCCGGCTAAAGGTAGCCGGCCAGCCTCAGACTCCTCCGGCAGCGTCCGAGACCCCGGGGCATGATTGACAGGTGCTCAGGAAACCGTGCAGGGCAGGTCTGCAGCGATTGCGGCCGGTGGCGGCTTCCAGGCGAGCTGACGCTGCTGAGCCACATCAAGCGGTCGGTGACTTGGCAACCGCTAGTCGCACGAGCGTCAGCACCATGAACTTCAAGCGCCACTCGTTACGCCAATTCGGCCGTTTTACGCCACCCGCTGGGCAATCCAAGATGCCGATCGTCGGTCGACTTGGCCGCGAAGAAGGCGAGGCGCCACGGGTTCGAGGGACCTTCGGGCCGGCCGCAACGGACGCGTAGTCACCCATGTTCAGGCCTTCGCGCGTCACGATCAATCGGTCCCGCACGATCCCAAGCGATCCATCGCGACCTCGCTGGCGGTGGACCCCTGGGTGGACCCCCGGGCCCCAGAAAGGCCAACGGGCTAGCCCCTTGAGAGAGCTAACCCGTTGATTTTATTGGTGCGGCTGGCAGGAATCGAACCCACGACCCCTTGGTTCGTAGCCAAGTACTCTATCCAGCTGAGCTACAGCCGCACGTAGCCCGCTAGTGTAGCACGGCCTCAATCAACGGCCGTCGCTCAATCGAGCGCAGCGGCCGCCTGCTCGCAGCGCAGCGCCTGCGCCTCGTCGGACTCCTGCCGCGCGAGCTTGGCGAGTTCGCGCCAGGCTGCGCGGCGCGTACGCGCAGGCAGTCCCGGCGCCGCGGCGGCCTGCTCGAGCAGTCGTCTGGCCTTGCCCCAGAGCTGGCGCTCGGCAAACGCCATGCCGACCGCGGCAACGATCGCGTTCTCGTGGCCGAACGCCTGCACCGCGCTCTCCAGCCGCGGCAGCCAGTCGACGCCGATGCCGGCGCGGGCGTCGATCAGCGCCATCGCGACGGCCTCGCGGTCCTCGCGACCGATCTCGCTGAGGTGATCCCAGAACGGCCGCAGCCAGTTGCGTGCGTCGTCGTTCGCATCGAGCTGGCTCGCACGGTGGGCCGCCCGCGCCGCCACCTGGGCGTCGCGCCGGTCGGCCTGGTCGAACTGGCTCCATAGGCGGCGCAGTTGCTGGACGTCGTGCGCGCCCTCGAGCGTCTCGCCGACCAGCGATCGCAGCAGGCTCTGCGCGACGATGGGCGAGAACGCCTGGTGGTTGGCGAGCAGCCGTGCCGTGTGCAGCGCCTCGAGAGGCCGCCGGTCCATGCGCAGCGCCAGCAGCTTCAGCCGCAGCGCCTGCGTGCGGCGGCCGGCACCCGGCGGCAGCGCCTCGAGCGAGCGCAGCGCGCGCGCCGCGTCGCGGTCCTCGAGCGCCCATTCGGCGGCGAGCAGCCGCGCCGCATCGTCCGGGCCGCCGCGCGCCGCCTTCAGCGCCTGCTGCAGCGCCTCGTCGCGATTCGTGCGGTCCTGCAGGCGGTGCAGACTGCCGGCGGCCAGCAGGTGCGCCATCATCTTGAATTCGCCATCGCCGGCCAGCGCCGGGGCGCCTTCGGCAATCTGCAGCGCGCGCTGCGCGGCCTTGCGCGCGCGGCCGTAGCGGGCGCCGAAGTACTCGCCCAGCGCCTCGCGCAGCGCGGCCTGGGCGGCGCGCTCGCGCCGCAGCGCGCGCCACTCGCCGGCACGCCGGGGCAGGCTGACGAGCGCGTTGATCGCCTGCACGGCCGACATCAGCAGCATGCAGGCGCCGACAAGGGCGATGACGAACAGGTTCAGCGACAGGTCGGTGCGCCAGCTGCCCCAGTAGATGCTGACGAGGCCGTCGTTGCTGCCCAGCGTCGTCGCCGCGACGACGGCGACGACGAAGATCAGGACGAGCCAGATGACGCCGCGCATGGCCTGCGGTCCCGGGGCGCCCTAGCGCCCGGCCGACGCCGCGGCCAGCGCGGCCAGCGTCGCGTCGGGCTGCGGCACGTTGACCTGGCGCGCCTGCGCCTGGGCCTGGCGCAGCAGCTCGATCGCGGCCGTGACGCGGCGCGAATCATGGTCGAAATAGCGCTCGAGCGCCGCCTGCGCCGCGCGCAGGTCCGACTGCGCGGTATCGAACTGCCGCGACAGCAGGGCGAGGCGGGCATTCAGCAGGCGCAGCTTGAGGTTCTCGCGCAGGAAATACACCTGATCGGGCGCGATCAGCATCGCATCGGGGTGGTCGATGCGGGTGACGCGCACGAGTCCGCGCACCTCCTGCCAGACGCGGTCGAGCAAGCCCTGCCAGTCGTGCTGGATCCATTCGCGCCAGCCCGCGGCCGCCGCCGACCCCGGCGCCGAGGCCGCCTTCGCCGCCGCCGGTGCGGCCGCCGGGCGCGCGCGGCGCTCGGGGTTGCTCTGCAGCGGCAACTCGTCGATCTGGCGGATGACCTCGTCGAGCCTGATCGTCAGCCCGTTGATGTCGGTGACGCCGGCGCCGCGCACGCGGTCCATGTCCTGCACGACCGCGCGGCGCACGCGCTCGAGCCGCGGCTGGTTGTAGCGCGCGAGCCGGTCGTCGGCCTGCTTGAGCGTGGACAGCAGCGGCTCGGCGCTGCCGGTGATGGCCGCCTGGCGCATCGCCACGCGCACCGAGGTGTCGATGTCGGCGAGCACGTTCTCGTCGCGCGACCGCGACAGCGACTGGATCAGGTCCTCGAGCTGGCTGCGCTGGATCGAGGTCTCGTCGACGCGCGCCTCGAGCAGCGTCATCTTCGCCGCCGATTCGCGCGCCGCGGTCTCGGCCTGCTGCGCCAGCGTGCGCGCCTCGGTGGCCTGCACGCCGCTGTCCTGCTGGCGCTTGACCAGTTCGGCTTCGAGCGTCTTGACGCGCTGCTGGGTGTTCCAGGCCAGCATCAGCGCCGCCGCCAGCAGCAGCGTGAACAGCAGCGCCAGCGCGAAGGTCCAACGCGACGGCGTTGCCGTCGCCGCGGGCGCGACCCGGGGTTCGGCGGGCGCGGCGGAGGGGGTCTGGGGCGTCTCGGTCACAGGGGCGCCGATTGTATCGGCGGCCATGCGAGCCAGGACGGCAGCGACCGCGTTCGGCGCGGGCGCGGCGCTCTCGACCACGCCGAAGCCGAATTGCCGCGCCGCCTCGGCGATGCGCGGATGGGTCGCGATGGCCCGCGCGCCCGACCAGCCGGCCTGCGGCGCGAGCGTGCGCAGATGGCCCAGCGCCTCGCTGCTGCTGAACAGCCAGACCGCATCGCGCGGCTGCGCCAGCGCCTGCGCCAGCAGCGCCCGCCCCGCGGCGTCCGGCTGCGGCGCCAGGCGCCGGTAGGCGGCGACGAAATCGACCGTGGCGCCGCGCTCGCGCAGACGTTCGGCGAGCCATTCGCGGCCACCGTCGCCGCGCACGACGAGGACGCGCCGGCCACTCCAGTCCTCGCCCTGGAGGCGCTGCCACAGCGCCTCGGAGTCGAAGCTCGCAGCGTCGGCCGCCGGTTCGACTATTCGCCCCGCGGCCACGCCGGCCGCGCGCAAGGCCGCCGTCGTGCCGGGGCCCGTCGATGCGGCACGCGCGGTCGACGGCCAAGCGGGTGGCTCGGGGGTCGAGGCAGTGGCCGCCGCATCGAACAAGCCGCGCACGGCATTGGCGCTGACGAACATCACGAGCGCGTAGTCGCCCAGCCGCGCCCAGGCCTGGCGCAGGGGCCCGACGTCGGTCGGCGGGCCGATCTCGATCAGCGGCAGCGAGCGCGCCGGCCAGCCCAGCGCCTGCAGCTCGTCGAGCCAGGTGCCGGCCTGGTCGCGCGGGCGGGTGACGATGACGAGCAACGCCGATCCCGGATCAGGCAGCAGGCAGGTAGCCGGCAGCACCGGCGTCGCGCAGCCGCGCGGCAGCGGCCTCGCCGAGCGCGCGTGCCGCGGCCTCGTCGGCAACCGCCGCGTCCAGCCGCACGCGCAGCAGCGGCCGGCGCGGGTCGGCGCCGTCGCCCAGCGCGGCGGCGATGGCCAGCCGCCCGCCTTCGAACACCGCATGCGCCGCCAGCGGCATGCTGCAACTGCCGCCGAGCGCGCGCGAGACGGCGCGTTCGGCATGGGCGGCGAGGAAGGTCGGCTTGTCGATGGTCTGCGCCAGCAGCGCGCGCAGCTCTTGCGCGTCCTCGCGCACCTCGATGCCGAGCGCGCCCTGGCCGGCGGCCGGGATCATGCGCACGACGTCGAAGCGGCCGCGGATGCGCGCCTCGAGCCCCAGCCGCATGAGCCCCGCGGCGGCGAGCACGATGGCGTCGAAACCGCCCTCGTCGAGCTTGCGCAGCCGCGTGTCGAGGTTGCCGCGCAGCGGCTCGATGCGCAGATCGGGCCGCGCCGCCAGCAGCTGCACGACGCGGCGCAGGCTCGAGGTGCCGACCACCGCGCCCTGCGGCAGTTCGTCGAGACCGGCATAGCGGTTCGAGACGAAGGCATCGCGTGGATCCTCGCGCGCCCAGATCGCCGCCAGCGCGAAACCGGCCGGCAGGTCCATCGGCACGTCCTTGAGCGAATGCACGGCGAGGTCGGCGCGGCCTTCCTCGAGCGCCGTCTCCAGTTCCTTGACGAACAGCCCCTTGCCGCCGACCTTGGACAGCGCGCGGTCGAGGATCTGGTCGCCGCGCGTCGTCATGCCGAGCAGCTCGACCTGCAGCCCGAAACGCGCGCCGAGCGCGTCGCGCACATGGTGCGCCTGCCAGAGGGCGAGCCGGCTTTCCCGGGTGGCGATGACGACCTTGGATTTCATGCCCGGATGATAGCCAGCCGCCGCCCTCCGGGCCTGGCGCGCCGGGCATGCCGCTTGCGTTGCCACAGGCTTCCCGTTCGGTGGACAATTGGTAACCTGGTTACCTCATTCGGAGCCCTGATGCCGCGCACCAAGACAGAACCCTCCAATCCGAAAACGCGCACCAAATCGAGTCGCAGTGCGGCCCAGGACGATGCAGCGGCGAAGAACAAGCCGCTGGTCGAGGATATCCGGTTACTCGGCCGCATCCTCGGCGACGTCATACGCGAGCAGGAGGGCGCGGCGGCCTTCGAGCTCATAGAGCGCGTGCGCCAGCTCTCGGTCGCCTACCGGCTGAAGGCCGATGCCAGCGCCGGACGCGTGCTCGACCGGCTGCTGAAGAACCTCTCGGCCGACCAGACGGTGACGGTGATCCGCGCCTTCAGCTATTTCTCGCACCTGGCCAACATCGCCGAGGACCGCCACCATGTGCGCCGCCGAGCCGTGCACGAGCGCGAGGGTCATCTGCAGGAGGGCTCACTGGCGCTGACCTTCGAGCGCCTGCACCGCGCCGACCAGCGCGGCGCCGACATCGCCGCGGCGCTGGAGACGGCCTACATCTCGCCGGTGCTGACGGCGCATCCGACCGAGGTTCAGCGCAAGAGCATCCTCGACGCCGAGCGTCAGATCGCCGCGCTGCTGGGCGAGCGCGACGACCTGCCGACGGCCGATCGGCGGGCCGACAACGAGGCGCTGATGCGCGCCCGCGTGACCCAGCTGTGGCAGACGCGCATGTTGCGCACGGCCAAGTTGACCGTCGCCGACGAGGTCGAGAACGCGCTCAGCTACTACAACAGCACCTTCCTGCGCGAGATCCCGCGCCTGTACCGCGACATCGAGCGCGCACTGCCCGGGCACCCGATCGCCAGCTTCCTGCGCATGGGCCACTGGATCGGCGGCGACCGCGACGGCAACCCCAACGTCACCGCGGCCACGCTGCGCGACGCGCTGGCGCGCCAATGCGAGGTCGCGCTGCGCTTCTACCTCACCGAGGTGCACGAGCTCGGCGCCGAGCTGTCGATGAGCGGCCGCCTGGCGCCGGTGACGCCGGAGATGGCGGCGCTGGCCGAGCGCTCGCCCGACCGCAACCCGCACCGCCTCGACGAGCCGTATCGGCGCGCGCTGATCGGCATCTATGCGCGGCTGGCGGCGACGCTGCACGAGCTCACCGGCACCGAGGCGCTGCGCCACGCCGTCGCGCCGCAGGATCCCTATGCCGATGCCGAGGCCTTCCTCGCCGACCTGCGCGTGATCGAGCGCTCGCTCGCCTCGCACCACGCGCAGGCGCTCGTCGGGCCGCGGCTGACGCCGCTGATGCGCGCCGTGCAGGTCTTCGGCTTCCACCTCGCGACGCTGGACCTGCGCCAGAGCTCGGACAAGCACGAGGCCGTCGTCGCCGAATTGCTGAAGGTGGCGCGCGTCGAGGCCGACTACAGCGCGCTCGACGAGGGCGCGCGCCGCGCCTGCCTGCTGGCGCTGCTGAACGACGCGCGGCCGCTGCGCGTGCATGGCGCCGAGTATTCCGAACTCGCGCGCGACGAGCTGGCGATCTTCGACACCGCGCGCGTCTCGCTCGCCGCCTACGGGCGCGGCGCGATCCGCCACTACATCATCTCGCACACCGAGGAGGTCAGCGACCTGCTCGAGGTGCTGCTGCTGCAGAAGGAGACCGGGCTGCTGACCGGCACGCTCGACGCCGGTGCGCGCGCGCGGCTGATCACGGTGCCGCTGTTCGAGACCATCGGCGACCTGCGGCGCAGCGAGCCCATCATGGCCGAGCTCTACGCCCTGCCCGGCATCGCCGCGATGGTCGCCGCCGGCGGCGGCGAACAGGACGTGATGCTCGGCTACAGCGACAGCAACAAGGACGGCGGATCGTTCACCAGCAACTGGGAGCTGTACCGCGCCGAGATCGCGCTGGCGGCGCTGTTCGCGCGCCTGCGCGCCGACCACGGCATCACGCTGCGCCTGTTCCACGGCCGCGGCGGCACCGTCGGCCGCGGCGGCGGCCCGAGCTACCAGGCCATCCTGGCGCAGCCGCCGGGCACGGTGAACGGCCAGATCCGGCTCACCGAACAGGGCGAGGTGATCGCGTCGAAATACGCCCACCCCGACATCGGCCGCCGCAACCTCGAAACGCTGGTCGCCGCGACGCTCGAGGCAACGCTGCTGCACCCGACGCGCAGCGCGCCCAAGGCTTTCCACGACGCCGCCGACGAGATCAGCGCGGCGAGTTTCAAGGCCTATCGCAAGCTCGTCTACGAAACGCCGGGATTCACCGACTACTTCTTCTCGGCAACACCGATCCGCGAGATCGCCGAGCTCAACATCGGCAGCCGCCCGGCGTCACGCAAGGCGACGCGGGCGATCGAGGACCTGCGCGCGATCCCGTGGACCTTCTCCTGGGGTCAATGCCGGATGGCGCTGCCGGGATGGGCCGGATTCGGCAGTGCGATCGAGGCCTTCCTGGCCGCCGGCGACCGCGCGCAGCGGGTGGAGCTGCTGCAGCGCATGCACCGGCAATGGCCGTTCTTCCGCACGCTGCTGTCCAACCTCGACATGGTGCTGGCCAAGAGCGACCTGCGCATCGCCGCGCGCTATGTCGAGCTGGTCGAGGACAAGGCGGTGGCCAAGCGCATCTTCGGCCTGCTGCGCGCCGAATGGCAACGCTCGGCCGACGCCGTGGCGCTGATCACCGGGCAGGCCGAGCCGCTGGAATCGAATCCGGCGCTGGCGCGCTCGATCGCGCATCGCTTCCCGTATCTCGATCCGCTGAATCACCTGCAGGTGGAATTGATGCGGCGCTACCGCAATCACCGCGAAGGGCAGCCGGGGGTGGATCGGGTGCAGCGCGGGATTCATCTGTCGATCAACGGGATCGCGGCGGGGTTGCGGAATACGGGGTGAGCATCTCGGCTCAGCGAACGGCGGCCGAAGCCGCCGAGGCCGCCGCCGCGGCCCAGGCGCGCGCGGCACCGAGTTCGCCCAGCGTCGCGCGGTCCCGCGTCCAGCGGTGCCAGCGCTCGACCGTGGTGCAGGCATAGGGACGCTCCCAATCGAACACCGCCATGCCGAAGTTCCCCAGCAGACGCTGCATGGCGGCGCGGCGCTCGTTGTGGTGGACGTCGGGCACACCCGCCAACTCCTGAATGCGCAGCCCGATGAAATAGGCCAGCGCCGTATCGTCCTGCCCGACCATCAACGCGGCCAGCGAACGGCACAGCGCCTGCCGTTGGCTGCCGGCTTCCGGCGCCGGCCGACAGAGGTTGATCGCCTGGGTGGCTTCGGCTTCTCCAATGGCCCCATCGGCCAGGAAACTTTGCAGCAGCAGTTGGGGTTGCAGGTAGGTCGGGATATCGGCAGGCATGGCGTCCAGGGCCGCAGCCGAAATCGCGCCGTAGTGGCTGGTGTAGCGCGTGGCACGGGCCAGAGCCGTGAGCGCCTCGGCTTGCATGCCCGGCTGATGCGCGGCGATCAACAACCAGGGCACGGCGTTGTCGGGCTCGATCCGTGACCAAGCAATTGCGGGGTCGGTCGCACAGGCCGTGTTGACATCGCAATGCCGCGCGGCCCAGGCGAGCAGCACCGGATCGCCGCTGCCCGCGGCGAGACTTGCCAGTTGCTGCGCACCGGCTTGCGGCGACGGCGCATCCGCCGGCGCGGGAACGATCATTGGATGCATCAGCATCGCCGCCGCTCGCGACCGCGGACTGCCGACATCCATCGCGGCCAGCAAACGCTCAAGCGCAGCCGCCAGCGCTTGCTCGCCAAGATTGGGCGGCAATTCGACGCCCATCGGGCTTGCACTGGCCGCGAGGTCGGGCGGCACGGGCATCTTGCCGACGCCGCAGAGGTCCCATACGGGCGCTTCGCCTGATTCACGCACGGAAGAATCGGCCAGGCCATCGCTGCGTGCCACTCCCGGGCGCGCCGCAATGGCCCCATTTGCCGCCGCTGGCGATTCAACGTGCTCCGCATGGGCCGGTCGCGGAACTGCGTGCGCGAATCGCCCCGGATCCGGCACGGCCTTGTCGGGGCGAGACGCGGTGCCCCGGTGCACGACGGCGCTGGCGGCAAGCAGAAGTCCGATGACAAGGACGCGACGCAAGGCATGGCCAGGCCGTCCTTCCGAGGGCCGCATCTTCATCGCGGGGCCTGCGAAGCCGCCGCGGCCGCGGCTCGCCACACGCCCATCTCGCCTTCTCGCGCGCGCAGTTCGACCTGGGCCTTGAAGCGCTCGATCGACGCGCAAGACCTCGGCTGGCCCTGCTCCCACGGTGAAGGTGGAATCAAATGGAGTGCGGCGCGGCGCGCATCGAATTCGGCCTGCGGCATGCCGGTCCAGAGGGCGATTCGCAGTCCGATCAACTCGCCGATCAGGGAATCGCTGGTCGAGATCAGCGTTTGGGCAATGTCGTGGCAGGTCGCTGCGCGGTCGGGCCTGGCATGCTCGCCCGGGCGGCAATAGGCCGTCAACGACTGGAAGGCCGGATAGGACTGCGCGGCCTCGATCCCAAGGACATACACCCATATCTCTTGCTGCACGTAAGGCAGCAGGTCGGCAGGCATCGCTTCCTGCACGGTCGCCAGCAGCGAACCGTCGTGCATCTTGAAGCGGCTGGCCTGCGCCATGCTGGCGAAGAGGCGCTCACTACGCTGCGGTTCGGCCGCAATCTGCCAAAGCTGGAAGGCGATGTTGTCCGGATCCAGCGGCACCAGGCTATCCACCGTCGATGCCGGGCAGCCCTGGGGCCCTGGACTGCATCGCTGCAGTGCCCAAAGCGCGATCACCGGGTCGCGGGAAGACAGCGCGAGATCGGTCAATTGCTGTGAGGAGGAGCCCCGTTCATCGGCAGGGGGCCCGAGCACGATGGCCGCCGCGCGCGACCGCGCATCCCCCGCGGCCAGCACCTCGAGCAGTCTCTCCATCCCCGTGGCCACCGCGTCGGACCCAAGTTGGGGAGGCAGGCCGTCGAACCAGTCGCCGGCGCCCGAAGCGGCAGAGCCGGGGGGCTTGGGCAAGCGACCGATGCCGCACAAGTCCCAGACATCGGCGCCAGTGGCAGCCGAACCGGGTGCAGCGGCGGCCAGTACGCGCGCCTCTCGTTGCCGAAACGAGGCCCGAGGCTGCGCACTCGAATCGACCACCACAGTTTCGGCGGCAACCGTTGGCGCTGTCGGAACGGTCAGCCGACCTGATTCGACCGACGAAGTCCGAACCGCCATCCCTGCAACGATCCAGAGCAGCAGCCCGACCACCGCAGCGACCAACGCGGCGACGATGAAATACCGGACTCGCTTCGTCGTGGTCAACTGAGAACCGCACGCGCTGGCGATCGATCGGACAGGCCGCAATCGTTCATACCCCGCATCCTACGCGGCCGGGTTGATCGCCGGCTGGTGATCAAGACGCGATCGATCGGCAACGGCCTCGAATACGCAAGAGGTTCTTGCGATGCGATACGAACCGCCTGCATCACCAGGAGGGTCGCCCTGACTGGACTCATCGCGCGCGTGGCAGACTGGCACGACCATGCCCTCGTGGCTCCCGCCCCTGCTCTTCACGGTCGCCGCATCGGCGGCATCAGGCGCTGACGTTCAGGATGCGCTCGCGCCCTGCACAGCGCTGGCCGCACATGTCGGGGCCGTTGCCGTGGCTTCGACGGCTGCGCAGGGACGGCGGGCGGTCGACTACGACGCGCTGCTGGCGCCCGTCATCACCTTGCCGCGGCCGCGTCTCGCGGACCCCGATCTGCAAGCGCGCGCGCTGCAACTGCTGGGCAGCGATCACGTCCGCGTCGTCGAGGTGCAGCATCTGGACGGCCCCGTGTGGCGAATAGTTCAGGTGCAAGGAACCGCAAATTGCATGAACGACAGGTTCTTTCGCGTGCAAGCGGACGGTGTGCTCGAGGCCGTCGACACGCCCGCAAGCTACGGCGATCTCTGCTGGAACAGCATGCGCGATATCGGCGAGGTCAGCGGGCGACCGGCCTTGATCGAACGCGAATTCCTCGAACACCCGGCCTTGGGACTCGACGTCGAAATCGCGCCTTGGACGAACGACGCCGCGCTGGCGACTTGTCGGGTCTCCATACGCTTCGACGACGCTTTTCAGGTGAGTGAGCGTTTCTGCAAGGACCCGTCGATTTGCCGCGATGCCGAGCCACTCGCACCCAGATTGGCCGAGGCCTACGCGCGAGCCGCTGGCGCAATGAAGATGGAGAACGTCGCACCGCCGTCGCCGGAGCGGGCGCGGGCATACGCCGCGCAACTCCTCGATGCCGAAGCGAACATCAACGGCGATCATCGGGCCTACACGATGCTGCCGACCTTCGGCAGCCCTCCAATGACCCCGTATCCGATCTACGGTGGTAGTCCCCAGATGGAAGTGATCGACGTCGACGGCAGGACCCTGATCGCCCGCGTCGGCATCGGCGGTGTGGGCTGGCGCGAGATCGGCGACTACCTGATCACGCTCTACGAAGTCGAAGAGCCAGGCCTCGCTGCGGTCGCGAGCTTCGTGGTCGAGAGACGGCCGACCGGACTTCCCCGTGTCACAGCATCGGTGCCGCGACCTTACGTCAATACGCATTGAATCCTGGTTCGTTGCGCCCTGGGCCGCGCCGCATTCAACCGCCGGCCTGCAACGCCGCCCGCACCGCCTGCACCTGCCGCCTCGACACCGCCAGCCATTCGTCGATCGGCGCCACCCGCACGGCCCAGCCTTCGCCGTCGCCGCCATCGGCCCCCTTGCGA
>JAGWTU010000013.1 GCA_028868825.1 Burkholderiales bacterium
GAAAAGGCGGCCCTGAAGGGCGCCGAAATCACTGCAAAATAGGTCTGTCCAAAGGGTGCTTCGAGACGCCCCACGGCGCCCGTCCGAGTGGCCTGAATATGCCGACTCCGGGTGGCCGATTTATGCCGACTACTGACACGTCTGCCAGCAGACATCCTCAACCTCTGGAGCGGATACGCCGTGGAACCCATTGAGGGATCAGTCGACCCCTTCCTTGAGCTTGCCACTGGGCTGATTCCTGCAGACGACGAGCGAGAACACGTCCTGAACTGGCTGGCGAACCTTGTTCAGAATGAAGGCGACCCGCCGGGCACCTATCTTGCGCTGCAGGGGCCGAAGGGGTGCGGAAAAAACAGTTTCACCGCGCCAATGCAACGGATTTACGGCACACACGCCGGAATCTACTCGGACCCGGAATTGGTCTGCGGCCGTTTCACCCTGCACCTTGCCGACAAACGACTGATCGTCATGGACGAGGGTACTTTCGTTGGCGATCCGCGGCAGGTGGACAGGATCAAGTCCACCGTTACGGCGACGGACTGCATCTACGAGGGCAAAGGCTTGCCACCAATACCAGGCGTCAACCGTGCCGCGTTTATCCTCATGACCAATCATGCGCACGCCGTCGAAGCCACCACAGACGAGCGGCGCCCCATCGTCGTAACTCTTGGCGACAGGCTCCGGGGTAAGCGCGAATTCTGGGCCCGGTATTACCGCTGGCTTGAAGGCACAGGTCCGGCGGCGCTATTGTGGTGGTTACAACGTCGTGATTTGACAGGCTTCGACCCGCGCTCTATCCCCCGCACCACTGCCCTGCAAGAACAAGTTGAGTTGACCCTGTTACGCCAGCCAGGGACGGCCTGGTGGCACGCAATCCTAGTTGACGGCGCCATCCCGCGAGCAAACGGCGCCGATGGTTATGTCCCCCTGAACGAGAACGCTCCGACCGAGGTCCCCAGACGGGCGGTCCGAGAGAGTTTCGACCGACGGAATATGCCAGGGCGCGCGACCTTCGACGCGACAATGCGCGACGTAAGGCGATGGTCCGGCGGCAACATTCGGGACCTTCGACCGACGACCGACAAGGGCCGGATCTGGTGCTACGAGTTGCCGGCGCTGCAAGAGCTGCGGGCGGCGTTCACTGCATCGACCGGGATCACGTTCGACAGGCATTTGGTGGAAGGGACCGCGACGTGATCGGACTTGTTTGCGATGTCCAGCATCGGCGCCGTTCCGGCCGGGACGGTGGACATGCTGCGAGCCTTGATTTTCCTAGGTCCGTCTACCTTGTCCAGGGTGTCCAACATACTTTTAAATTATTGGAAATTGGAAGAAGCCGGGGCACCGAGCGCTCAGCAGCACCGAAGCCGCACCAGGTATTCGCGGAATGCAACCCGGCCTTGACAAGGTGGGCACCCTGGACACTGGAAGCGTCATCAAGTCAGGTAGCCGGTCAACCCTTCGCGTCAAGACCAAACGCGTCCTGGATTGCGCCGCGAGAGCCCTTCGACCCTGGACCGGAGTAGATCATGGTGTCTGACGATTGGTTGGAGGCTGAGATGCTGCGATGTCGGGATAAACGTGTCGACGCGGCCAGGGCACGGGCAACAAGCCAAACGGAAGCCGACATCAGAACCGCTATCGGTAACTCGGTCGGTTTCATGTGGTACCGAACCCTTATCGCTGGACAGATCGCAGGGCCTTTCCCGATAAGTCTTTCAGAAGATCGCGCGATCGAGGTACTCGCCGCAAGGCTACGCGAATCATTCAGCTCAGCCAGCGCAGACGGGAGCAGCTTCGACCAGGTCATGAAGCAGCTACGCCAGTACACGACCCCAGGCGACCTGCGCACGAAGCGCGGCACCGAGCGGGGAACCGGACGCCGGCTCAGGGTCTACATATTCGCCCCGCTACCCGACCTGCGGAATTCCTTTACCAGATCGACCGGCGTCGTGTTCCCTGCGACCGGCGGCAGCACTCATTGCGAACAGGACTAGGGCCATGCCACATCCGACCGTCAGCAATCTCAACGAATATTTTGGAAACCCGCGCTCCGTCCATTCCGAGTTTCTGAAGGTAGTACATTACAACGATCGATTTTGGCGCGACGCACCGGAATCGAATTGGGAATTCCGCCCCGCCAACGACCATTGGTGGCTATACAAGTTGAAGGACTGCACGGGCTGGATGGACGGATATAGGGAAAACCTTGCAGGCTGGCCCAACGGGGCCAGCAAGGGCCTGTATTCGTCCAAGGACTTGATATATGGACTCGCCACCCACATAGGAGAAATGTACCGAGGATTGTGGATTCTGGAATGCAATATTGCGGGGCACCATCTGCCCGATGTGACAGGCGAAACCCAGATGCTGGCCTTTGACTTATTGGAACGGCTCGAACAGGTCAGGGTAAAGTTCCGACAACACCCGGCAGCCAAGGCATGGTTGCGCAAGGAACTCCAGCAACTACTCGGTGAACTGCAGGGGCATTACAGGCGAACGATCGAAAAACTACCTATTGGCATGCGGAACCCGCACAGTGAACAGGCGTTTGCGCAATTGTTACGTTAAACAACTGCAGCTTAGCAGGCGCAGACTATAAAATAAATTTCCCTGTTATTGCGCCAGTCGGGCCGGATCATGACGGAGCGCCTGAACAAAGCGGGAAGGCGACAAGGTCGCAGAAGACGATCACCCATGATCCGCGCCCAATTAATCGTTTTGGTGACGGATTAGAATTCTTATCTCGCCCACAACTCGCACCGCAGACCGATTGAATTTGGATTCCACCGCAAGCCCCGCGCAAGCCCGGGCACTAATTCAAAGGCAACTTACATAGGTTTCTCAAAAACGCACGCATTGGCATTAGGAAATGAGGATCGCAGCCTATAATTGAAGCAACAATATTCGGCACATCTCTGGTCTTGCGAAATTCGTGCGCAGCTTCGGTGACCGAAGAAAAGATGTCTGAAATTATTTGAGCACCATCTGCAGTCTTTTCGTTGTCGCCGGTCGTCGCAAGCGATTCAGATATCTTCTTAGCAATTTCGATTTCGCCCACGACAACACCGAGCCCGGCCAATACCTTCGAAATAGCGAGCGGATGCAATAGGTAATTCTCAAGCATTCTCCTGTCCAAGAATTTCATAACCCCACCCGAACTACGCTCAATTTCTTGGATATCACCATCCTTTCTATTCTCCCGATCAAGCACAATGCCAATCATAGGAGGAACCAATCCAGAGGTAGTCGAGAGGCGTTTATATATTTTGGCAACCTCCTCCGGCGGCACGCCTTTCTTTGAAAATGCCCCAGTTCGCTCCACTCTAAGCACCGCGAGGCCAGCCGAAACCTCTGGGCAAGCCCATCTAATTAGGTCAGGCAGGACCAACTCCTCGGTTTGGCCTTCAACCCAGATGACGCCGTCCTTAGCATGCAAATCCGAAACACTAATACCCAGTTCAGCCAGCGAGGCGCGAGTCTCGCCGAGATCCTTCGAGCCAACACTTATGACAGTTGTCAGGCATCCGTCAAATTTTAAGATTGATATTGATTTCGCACGAACTGCAGTCAGCACATCTGGCGAATGCGCAGTGACAATAAATTGATGCTGACCCCCTTCGGTTTCCAATATTGCCATCAATTCTCTTAATGCCTTAGGATGCAAAAACGCATTTGGTTCATCAATCGCAATGACCTGCGGATCTCTTGACGTAAGGACAACATATAGCATAGCGACAACGTTGCCGATGCCGGACCCCATAGCTGCCATCGGCGTCGCCAAATCATTTCGTCTGAGGCTAGGAGAATGTGGCAAACACCGCAATTGGAAAATTGACCCTAACGGAGTTGCTTGGATCCATTTGATTCCCGGGAACACCCGCTGCACCCAATTGCACAGCAACTCATGAGCATGAGAATCGTTAGTCTGCAAGTGATTTATGCAATACGGAAGCCCGGCCGCCTCTCGATCTAGCACCGACGATCCCAAGGCCGCACACTCTGTTCCCGGCCTCCGTTGAGCACTAAATCGATATATTCGCTTCTTGAAACCATCCCGGAAGGAACGGATTTCACCCGATATTCCACCAAAGTTTGATACACTTATTCTATCAGCCGATGAATTATCACGCGGCACATACGCGGCACGAATCGCATCATTCGAAATCAGATTAACTACATCCGAAATTACTGAACCAACCCTAAGTTGGCACGCGTTCTTCTCGCCGCCAAATATAGAAGTAAGGTTGATCGGGGAGTTTGCACTTACAACGCGCCAAACCTCATCCACCACCGACCTTGAATAGTCGAAATTAGAATCCGCCTTCCAACTTACCGGAAGATAAAAGTATTTGCCCCCAGACAACAACTGAATTTCGGCGAAATTTGTCACAATGGACACGGTCAACGCCGATTGGTCATTGAGAGGGACAGCCCCATATACGGGAATCGAATCAATCGAACGATGCGGCACATTCAATTGCTCGTTCATATCCAGAACATCCAGAACGCTGGTCTTGCCAGAATTGTTGACCCCTACTAGCAAATTGAAGCCACTATCAAAATCAAATGTTTGACGACCTTCAAATGACTTGTAGTTTTCAATTGAAACAGATTCAATAAACAATTTGCGCCTCGGATTGAACGAAACCGGCCAGATGCGACACCGTCATGCCACTGGAGATGACTTAGCTGCCCCGGCAAATGTAACAATGATATGCCTGTTTTTGCCATCGGCTGCGGGTTTGGCTGCCCGAGAAGTTTGTAGGCAACAACTACCAATCAAGCAGGCGCTGCGCCAATACGGTCGGCCCATCGTTTAGCCGCCATATCCCCCCAGTGGGGGGGGGGGGGCTGTCATGAGCGGCGTAGCATCAACTCGATGAGTTCGGGTTTTCCCTTTCGAACTGCAGCATCTCATCTGGCATCATGTAACCGTTTGAAACTAGCACCCCTCTGACACGGCTAGATATGCTGCTGGCCGTAGAGCTTGGCGGGTACCCTTGGTTTGTATCAGCGGCTCCGGGTTCTCCAGGGATAGACCTTAGCGCTACACCAATACTGCAAATGCGCGGCTCCGACTATGCGCTTTCCCGGCGACAGCGAGGATGAGCAGGACGATCCCCGGGTTACGTTGTCGGTCAAGTTGTACCGCTCTGCGCTAGCGGAGCCGATTCGCGAGGGAACACGGAATGGCCGGCCATCCCTGAGGCGAGGTCCAAGGACCGCAGGGAGCGGACGCAATGCCGCCGCTGACCCAACCGGGCGCCAGAACCACCAAAACCACAGTCCGACTTGGTGCGAGCGCTGCCATAGGTGGCGCGCCGCCGAGGCGCGAGCTTCGCCTTGTGTATGTCGACCCGAGGAGCATGACCATGTCTATGCCCAATACCTACCTTCATTGCAGCGGATGTAACTTCACCGGCAGCGACGATTTCCCAGCGACGATGTTTTCTGTCTGGGTCTACGAACTTGGCCAGGGCCGCAAGGCCCCGGTACTAACCGAAAAGCGCTGGTGTCAGACATGCAAGTGCCCAGTACACGCCGAATACATTCCGACGTGCGCCGAGATTGATGCATCGCTGATCCGGTTTGCCCGCGAGCTGTACAGGGCGACACATCAGCACCGAGCAAACTGGCAAGGCCCGGACAACCTTGTGGAACTGCAGTCGTATCGCGCGCTTGTGGCGGGCATGCGGATCCGAGAACCAGACACGTACCGCGATGCAATGCACGCGCTGTATCGGTCGTTCATTTCAAGCGAACAGGCGTGGCGAGAATGGGCAGAGAGAAGCCACGGGCGCCCCGGTCGCTGCCTGGAGTGCCTATCGACTACCGAATCGCTGATCTGGTTTCCGAACTTACCTGCCATGGAATTGGATACTCGTGCTAGGCAGTTCAGACCGTCGCCGTACGCTGAGCCAAGCTGGATTCACCCCGGCTGCGGCGGCACCATCACAAGTTACGCTGGCGGAATTCGGGTTAGGCATGATAGTCCAGAAAAACCGATAGTAAAGGCAATGCCGCCAACGGCTTATGAGGCTATCACAAATTCATAATGATCGACCAGGGCGTCATATTCAAATGACACATTTGATTATTGACATAGATAAATAGACATTGTTGGAACATTCGTTAGTTGAATACATTTTATCTAGTTTAATTAACATTCAATTGAAAAATAAATATGCAGAAAATTAAAACCGATCGTGTTGCGCCAGCGATTCTGGTTCTGCTGTGGATTACCACGCAAGCCCTAGCGCAACCGACCATCAAGGCGAATTGGTATCCATTCACATTTCCAGGGAATATTGATTCAATTTGGGCATTTGAAGCCAAATCGGTTAAACACACTGGCGACAGTGTAAAGCTGTGGATCGATATGGAATCTTCGGAAATGACCACCAGTGACAAATACGAACGCTCGAGTTCTCGATTTTACATTGAATTTTCATGTCGCAATTCAACCTATCGAACGCTGTCATTCTTGACCCTGGATGATCGCGACAACGTTACGAGTCAAAATGGACCCGATCTAAATTATTTGCCGATTCCACCTTCCACAATGCTTGACGCCGCCAAAGAGCAGTCTTGCAGCAAGGGATTTCCCGCAAAAATAACATCGCTTGGGAAAGGATTCTTGAATCCCCGTATTTACGCGGATCAATTTTTCAATTCCAACGACTACAAGGCAGTCATTAGCAACAGAAACAACAAAAACTCGGTGGATTCCAGCAACTTAAACGGGACAACGCCCGATAGTCGATAGTTTTCCATCGGGCGCTGTGCCGCAGGTATAGCGGCATGTCCAGAAAGCCTAGATAGAACAGATGATTCGCACTGCCCACCCCATCGAATTACGCGCTTAATCGGGCCGCCCCCACAGTTTTACCGATGACAACAGCGTCTTGGTCGAGTGCCAGCCCGATGCGTTCCAAACTCCCGCTATTTGTAACAATGTTATTTTGACCTGCGCTATGCGCGAGATACGCGAGGCCCCACCAGGGCTCGCTGCCCATTGGTCCCGCCCTCCCCTGTCGCCCTTGCTCTAGCCCGAGCCTATACGCACAGCGACCTTTGCGTGGCGTCAGTTGAGTCCTCCATGAACGCGGGCGAGGGACTCAAGGGCGCGGGTGCCACGACAATCTGACGGGCCGCGTGCTGCATCGGGCCGGATGCCCGGCCTTCGTCGGGTCGGTCAGTAGGGGCGAGCAGGATGCGTTGTTGCCGCTGCCCTACCCTGTCATGCTTCGGCGCCTGATCAGACGCTACCCGACGGCTATGCCGATGCCGCCATCGGCGAGCGACCGGCAAGATTAGCGCCGGACCTGTAGCAGTTGACGATGCGGGCGCCGCGGCACCTATTTTTTGGTGTTGCGGACCAACCCGACCCAACTGTGGGGGCATCTGTAGGGGCAACGGGAGGTGCCGAGCCCAAAAAGCCAAACGGGCTAGCCCCTTGTGGAAGCTAACCCGTTGATTCATATGGTCGGGGTGGCGGGATTCGAACTCGCGACCCCTTGCACCCCATGCAAGTGCGCTACCAGGCTGCGCTACACCCCGACTGAGCCCTCTATTATACGGCGCCGCAGCGCCCTCAGGCCCTGAGCAGCTCGCGGATCGACATCAACTCGGCGCGCAGCACATTCGACTCGAGCGACAGCGGCTCCAGCGCATGTGCATGGGCCGGCGCGGCATCGTCTGCGCCGGCCGGCGGCGACGCGTCTTCGGGCTCGTCGGGCACCGGCGCCTCGCTCGCCGCCGCCGCCGCCGCCGCGGCCCCGTCGGTGAGCCGGTTGCGCGCGCCGATGATCGTGAAGCCCTGGTCGTAGAGCAGTTCACGGATGCGCCGGATCAGCAGCACCTCGTGGTGCTGGTAGTAGCGCCGGTTGCCGCGGCGCTTCATCGGCTTGAGCTGCGTGAACTCCTGCTCCCAGTAGCGCAGCACATAGGGTTTGACCCCGCACAGCTCGCTCACCTCACCGATGGTGAAGTAGCGCTTGGCTGGGATGGCTGGGAGTGCTTTCTCCATTGAAATCAATGGGATCCAACGGGAAAATCACACTCTACTCGAAGTCCCCTTCGGGCGGTGTATCACCTTGCACGATCGCCTTGAGCTTGTGGCTGGCGTGGAACGTGACGACGTTGCGGGCCTTGATCGGGATCGACTCGCCGGTGCGCGGGTTGCGCCCCGGCCGCGGCGCCTTGCGCCGGATGTTGAAGTTGCCGAAGCCCGAGAGCTTGACGTCCTGACCGCCGACCAGCGTGCCGTGGACGATCTCGAAGAAGGCCTCGACCATGTCCTTCGACTCGCGCTTGTTCAGTCCCAGGCGATCGAACAGCAGCTCGGCCAGCTCGGCCTTGGTCAGCGTCGGCGTCTCGATCGACGCCAGGATGATCGGGTCGGGCATCTCTTCGGTGCTCATCTCTTCCTCCCGTTCCATTTCATGTACGGAGTCTGGCGCCATGGGCCTGCGCCGCGCGCGCGACGGCGGCCGCTGTCGCGGCGTCGATGCGCTCGTCGGTCAGCGTGCTGTCGGGGTCGAGCAGCTCGAGCCGCACGGCCAGGCTGCGCTCGCCCGGCGCGAAGCCGGCGGCGCCCGGCGCCGGCCGGTAGATGTCGAACAGCGTCGCGCCGCGGATCAGCGCCGACGGGTCGTCGCGCAGGCTCGCCATCAGCGCGTCGTGCGACACCTCGTCGCGCACGACGAGGGCGATGTCGCGCTGCGCCGCCTGCTGTCGCGGCACCGGCTCGAACACCGGCACCGGCGTGGCCAGCGCCGCCTCGAGATCGATCTCGAACAGCATCGGCGCCTGCGGCAGTTCGTAGCCCTGGCGCCATTTCGGGTGCAGCTCGCCGACATAGCCGACGGGCTTGCCGTCGACCTCGATGCGCGCGCAGCGCCCCGGGTGCAGCGCCGGATGCTCGGCGGCGACGAAGGTCGGCACGCGCGGCGCCAGCAGCGCCTGGACATCGCCCTTGACATCGTAGAAGTCGACGCCCTGCTCCTTCGCGCCCCATTGCAGCGGCAGCGCGGGGCCGTAGGCGAGGCCGCCGACACGCATCGGCTGGTCGACGCCGGCCACCGCCAGTTCGCCTGCCTGGGCCTGCGGATCACGCCTGAAGACGCGGCCGACCTCGAACACGCGCACGCGCGAGGCCTTGCGCGCGAGGTTGTGGCGCAGCACCTGGACGAGGCTGCCGACGAGGCTCGATCGCATCACCGCCAGCGGCGCGGCGATCGGGTTCAGCACCTTGATCGGGTCGGCGTTGCCGGCGAGCTCGCGCTCCCAGCGCTCCTCGACGAAGCTGAAGCTGATCGTTTCCTGGTAGTCGAGCGCGGCCAGCGCGCGCCGCACCGCATGGGCGCTGCGCCGGCCCTCGCGGCGCACGCGCGGCGTCACCGGCGCCAGCGGCGGCGTCGCCGGCAGGCGGTCGTAGCCAATGACGCGGATCACCTCCTCGATCAGGTCTTCCTCGATCGCGAGGTCGAAGCGCCAGCTCGGCGGCGTCACAGTGATGCGGCCCGGCGCTTCCGTGTACTGCAGCCCGAGTCGCGCGAAGACATCGGCGCATTGCGCCTGCGTCAGCGGCATGCCGATGACGCGTGCCGCGCGCTCGACGCGCAGCGTCACCGGCGCGGCCTGCGGCAGGCTCAGGCTCTGGTCGTCGAGCGGACCCGCCTCGCCGCCGCAGATCTGCTGGATCAGCCGCGTGATGTGCTCGACATGCAGCGCCGTCAGCGCCGGGTCGACGCCGCGCTCGAAGCGGTGGCCGGCATCGGTGCTGAAGTTGTAGCGGCGAGAACGCCCGGCGACGCTCGCCGGCCACCAGAACGCCGCCTCGACGTAGACGTTGCGCGTCGCGTCGGACACCGCGGTGGCCTCGCCCCCCATGATGCCGGCCAGCGATTCGACCTGTTTCGCATCGGCGATGACGCCGACGCTGGCGTCGACCTCGACGGTGTTGCCGTTGAGCAGTTCGAGCGTCTCGCCGGGTCGGCCCCAGCGCACGACGAGCTTGTCGTGAATCTTGTCGAGATCGAAGATATGCGACGGCCGGCCGTATTCGAACATCACGTAGTTCGAGATGTCGACGAGCGCGGTGACGCTGCGCTGGCCGCAGCGCGCCAGGCGCTCGACCATCCAGGCGGGCGTCTTCGCCTGCGTGTTCACGCCGCGCACGATGCGGCCGGAGAAGCGGCCGCAGAGATCGGGGGCCTGCACCTCGACCGGCAGGCGCTGGTCATGGCTGGGCGTCACGGCCTCGATCGCCGGCGTCTTCAGCGGCGCGCCGGTGAGCGCGGCGACCTCGCGTGCGATGCCGTAGACCGACAGGCCATGGGCCAGATTCGGCGTGAGCTTGAGCGTGAAGACGGCGTCGTCGAGGTTCAGCGCGACGCGGATGTCGGCGCCCAGCGGCGCATCGGCGGCGAGTTCGAGCAGGCCGCCATGGTCGTCGGCGATCCTGAGTTCGCGCGCCGAGCACAGCATGCCGTGGCTGTCGACGCCGCGCAGCTTGCCGACGCCGATTTTGAACGGTTTGCCGTCCTCGCCCGGCGGCAGCTCGGCACCGACCTTGGCCAGCGGCACGCGGATGCCGGCGCGCGCATTCGGCGCGCCGCAGACGATCTGCAGGCGCTCGCCACCGCCCGCGTCGACCTGGCACACGCGCAGCCGGTTGGCCTGCGGATGCGGCTCGGCGCTGACGATCTCGGCGACGACGACGCCGCTGAACGGCGGCGCCACCGGACGCAGCTCTTCGACCTCCATGCCGGACATCGTCAGCAGGTCGGCCAGCTGCCGCGTCGTCAGCGGCGGGTCGCAGAACTCTCTCAGCCAGGATTCTGGGAATTGCATGTCAATTCAATTGAACTGCTTCAGGAATCTCAGATCGCCGTCGAACATCAGGCGCAGATCGTCGATGCCATAGCGCAGCATCGCGAGCCGATCGGGGCCCATGCCGAAGGCGAAGCCGATGTATTTTTCGGGGTCGAGTCCGTAGTTGCGGACGACGTTCGGATGCACCTGGCCCGAACCGGCGACCTCGAGCCAGCGCCCGGCCAGCGGGCCGCTGCGGAACGCGATGTCGATCTCGGCGCTGGGCTCGGTGAACGGGAAATAGCTGGGGCGGAAACGGGCGTCGAAATCGTCGGTCTCGAAGAACTGGCGCACGAACTCGATGAACACCGACTTCAGGTCCTTGAAGCTGACGTTCTCGCCTATCCACAGCCCCTCGCATTGATGGAACATCGGCGAGTGCGTCGCGTCGCTGTCGACGCGGTAGGTGCGGCCGGGGGCGATGACGCGGATCTCGGGCATGGTCGCCGCGTCCGCATGCCGCGCCGCATGGGCGCGCGCATAGCGCACCTGCATCGGGCTCGTGTGCGGGCGCAGGTTGAGCCAGCGGCCGCCCTCGTCCTTCAAGTCGACGTAGAAGGTGTCCTGCATCGAACGCGCCGGATGGTTCTCCGGGTTGTTCAGCGCGGTGAAGCTCATCCAGTCGGTCTCGATCTCGGGGCCCTCGGCGACGTCGAAACCCATCGAGCCGAAGATCGCCTCGATGCGCTCGATCGTGCGGCTCACCGGGTGCAGGCCGCCCGTGCCGCGGCGCCGCCCGGGCAGCGTGACGTCGAGCGCCTCGGCGCGCAGCTGCGCCTGCAGCTCGGCGTCGGCCAGGCTCTCGCGGCGCGCTTGCAGGGCGGCCTCGATGCGCACCTTGGCCTGGTTGATCTCGGCGCCGCGGCTCTTCTTGACCTCGACCGGCGCGCTCGCCAGCGCCTTCAGCAGCTCGGTCACGCGACCGCTCTTGCCGATGAAGCGGGCCTTGGCGTTCTCGAGTTCGGCCGGGGTCGGCGCGGCGTCGAATTCGGCCTGGGCCGTGGATACCAGTTGCTCGAGATCGTTCATGCTGGACAGAAAGAAAAAAGGCCGCCCACGGGTGACGGCCTCTAGAGGCTTGATGCGACCGCAGGCAGGTGCCTGCGGTGGCGCGAGATCAAGCCAGCTGAGCCTTCACCTTGTCGACGATGCTGCTGAACGCAGCCGGGTCGTGGATGGCCATGTCCGACAGGACCTTGCGGTCGATGTCGATATTGGCCTTCTTCAGCCCCGCCATGAACTTGCTGTAGGTCAACCCGAGACCGCGCGTGGCGGCGTTGATACGGGCGATCCAGAGCTGGCGGAACACCCGCTTGCGGGTACGGCGGTCACGGTAGGCGTATTGGCCCGCCTTCATCACCGCCTGTTTGGCGATGCGGAAGACGTTCTTGCGGCGGCCGCGGAAGCCCTTGGCCAGGGCCAGGATCTTCTTGTGGCGGGCATGTGCGGTGACACCACGTTTGACGCGAGGCATGTGTTTCTCCTTCTACGTTGTGGGTGGGATCAGAGACCGGCAAAGGGCAGCATCGCAGCGACATGCCCCATGTTGGTCTCGTGCACGTTGGTCGCGCCGCGCAGATGGCGCTTGTTCTTCGTCGTCTTCTTCGTCAGGATGTGGCGCTTGAACGCCTGACCGCGCTTGACGGTGCCACCCGGGCGGACGCGAAAGCGCTTCTTCGCGCTGCTCTTGGTCTTCATCTTGGGCATTGCTGCTCCTGCTATGTTTGCTGCTGCAGGCGACAGCGCTGGGCGCTGTGCTTGACGGCCTGCAGCCGCTTCTTTCCGGGGCGGACCCCGAATCCTTCAAAAACTCAACCGACCGACCTGCTTACTTCCGCTTCGGCGCCAACACCATGATCATCTGGCGGCCTTCGAGCTTGGGCATGTGCTCGACCATCGCGACATCGGCCAGCTCGTCGCGGATGCGCTCGAGCATGCGCATGCCGATGTCCTGGTGCGTGATCTCGCGGCCGCGGAACCTCAAGGTGACCTTGCCCTTGTCGCCATCCTCGGCGATGAAGCGGCGCAGGTTGCGCATCTTGATGTTGTAGTCGCCGTCGTCCGTGCCCGGACGGAACTTGACTTCCTTGATCTCGATGACCTTCTGCTTGGACTTGGCCTCGGCAGCCTTCTTCTGCTCCTGGTACTTGAACTTGCCGTAGTCCATCAACCGGCACACGGGGGGATCCGCGGTGGCCGCGATCTCGACCAGATCGACGTCCAGTTCCCCTGCCATGCGCAACGCATCCAACGTGCTGACGATGCCGAGTGGTTCGTTCTCGACCCCGTTCAGGCGCACCTGCGGCGCCATGATCTCCCGGTTCAGCCTGTGCTTGCGCTCCGCGTTGGGTACGCGGCGGTCCATGAAAGTAGCGATGGTTCCAGCTCCTGTTGCAACCCGAAGGCATCCGGGCCACGAAAAAACGAACGCGCGCCTGAGGGCTCTAGGTCTTGGCGGCGATGTCCGCGGCGATCTTCTGGGCGAAGTCCGCCAGCGCCATCACGCCGAGATCCTGATTGCCCCGGGCGCGCACGGCAACGGCCCCGTTTGCCTTCTCCTTGTCGCCTACGACCAGGATGTACGGAACCTTCTGCAGGGAATGCTCGCGGATTTTATAGTTTATTTTCTCGTTGCGCAAATCAAGCTGGACCCTAACTCCTTGTTTTTGCAACGTTTTCGCCACGTCCGAGGCGTAGTCGGCCTGGTTTTCGCTGATCGGCGACACCACCGCCTGCACCGGCGCCAGCCAGGCCGGCATCTGGCCGGCATGCTGCTCGATGAGGATGCCGATGAAGCGCTCGAGGCTGCCGACGATGGCCCGGTGCAGCATCACCGGGTGCAGGCGCTCGCCGCTTTCGGCGACATAGACGGCGTCGAGGCGCTGCGCCATCGAGAAATCGACCTGCATCGTGCCGCATTGCCACTGCCGGCCGATCGCGTCCTTGAGCGTGTACTCGATCTTCGGGCCGTAGAAGGCGCCCTCGCCGGGCGAGATCACGTAGTCGCAGCCCGAGCGGCGCAGGCTCTCGATCAGCGCATGCTCGGCCTTGTCCCAGACCTCCTCGGCGCCGATGCGCTGATCCGGCCGCGTCGCGACCTTGTAGATCATCTCCTTGAAGCCGAAGTCGGCGTAGACCTTCTGCAGCAGCGCCGTGTAGGCGACGCATTCGTCGAGGATCTGGTCCTCGGTGCAGAAGATATGGCCGTCGTCCTGCGTGAAGGCGCGCACGCGCATGATGCCGTGCAGGCCGCCCGTGGGCTCGTTGCGGTGGCATTGGCCGAACTCGCCATAGCGCAGGGGCAGGTCGCGGTAGCTCTTGATGCCCTGCTTGAAGATCAGGATGTGGCCGGGGCAGTTCATCGGCTTGAGCGCGTACTCGCGCTTCTCCGACTCGGTCGTGAACATGTTCTCGCGGTACTTGCCCCAGTGGCCCGTCTTCTCCCACAGGCCCTGGTCGAGGATCTGCGGGCCCTTGACTTCCTGGTAGCCGTTCTCGCGGTAGACGCGGCGCATGTACTGCTCGACCTCCTGCCACAGCGTCCAGCCCTTGGGGTGCCAGAACACCGTGCCGGGCGAATGCTCGTCGAGGTGGAAGAGGTCGAGCTCGCGGCCGAGGCGGCGGTGGTCGCGCTTCTCGGCCTCCTCGAGCATCGTCAGGTACTGCGCCAGCGCCTCCTTGCTCGCCCAGGCCGTGCCGTAGATGCGCTGCAGTTGCTCGTTGTTCTGGTCGCCGCGCCAGTAGGCGCCGGCGACCTTCATCAGCTTGAAGTGGCGCAGCTTGCCCGTCGACGGCACATGGGGGCCGCGGCAGAGATCCTCGAAACCGCCTTCGCGGTACAGCGAGACCTCCTGACCCGGCGGGATGCTCGAGATGATCTCGGCCTTGTAGTCCTCGCCCAGGCCCTTGAAGTAGGCCACGGCCTCGTCGCGCGGCAGCACGCGGCGCACGACCGGCTCGTCCTTCTTCGCCAGCTCGGCCATGCGCTGCTCGATCGCCGCCAGGTCCTCGGGCGTGAAGGGGCGCTTGTAGGCGAAGTCGTAATAGAAGCCGTTCTCGACCACCGGACCGATCGTCACCTGGGCCTCGGGGAACAACTGCTTGACGGCGTAGGCCAGCAGGTGCGCCGTCGAGTGGCGGATGATCTCGAGGCCGTCGGCATCCTTGTCGGTGACGATGGCCAGCGCGGCGTCTTGTTCGACGCGGTGGCTGAGGTCGACGAGGGCGCCGTCGACGCGGCCGGCGAGCGCCGCCTTGGCCAGGCCGGCGCCTATCGATGCGGCGACTTCGGCCACCGTGACCGGGCCCGGGTACTCGCGGCGCGAGCCGTCGGGCAGCGTGATGTTCAACATGATCTTTTCATCTCCGTGAAAGCAACAAAGCGCGGTGGCAGCCGCGCTTTGTCATGGGTGGGGTGGTGACGTGGCGGCGCGACCGACTAGACCTCGGTGAGGAAGAAGGTGCACGTAGTCCGCGGTGTCATAACCAGCCTGCCTTTCTAGCCCTTGTGGGTGGACGGAGGATGCGAAGTTTAGCCGAGGCCCGGCACGCCGGCCAGCGGCAGCGCCTCGATCGGCCCGCCGCCCGTCACGAGTGCGGCGAATTCGTCGGCCAGGCGCCGGCTCTCGGCGATGGCGCGGCGCCACAGGCGCTCGCGGCCGGACTCGTCATCGACCCAGGTCGCGAAGTCCTGGCGGTCGGGCAGCTTGGCTCCCGGCAGCGTGCGCACCCAGTCGGGATGCGGCGCCAGCAGCACGAGGTTGTCGAGGTCCGGCGTCGCGCCATGGCGCCGCGTCCAGCGCTTGTCGAGCCAGCCCGGGATCAGCTGCGGGCCGAAATGCGGGTAGAGCACGAGGCCGTCGGCCAGCGTCGTGTAGTCCAGGTGCAGGTGGTAGTCGGTGATGCCGCCGTCCCAGTAGCGGCCCGGCGGCGCGCCGGGGATATCGGCGACCGCGTCGAGCACGAAGGGAATGCTGCAACTGGCCCGCACCGCCGCCGCGACATTCGCCGGCGTCAGCGCGACGCGGCGCGTCGGGTAGCCGGGCAGCGCCAACGGCAGCGGATCGCGCGGGTCGCTGAAGACGACGCGCTCGACGAAGCCGCCGAGCGCGCGCCGGTCGATGGCGTTGGCCGCAAAGGCGGCCGCCCAGCCCGGCGCGATCGGCAGCGGCGGCTGCAGCAGGCCACGGCCGCGGCCGGTGAACACATGCAGCCGCAAGCGCGGATGTGCGAGCAGTTCCGCGGCATGGCGGCCGAGGCGCTCATCGAGGTGTTGCGCCAGCGCGGCGCTGACGACGCCGGCCTTGGGCAAGCGCCCCGGCTCGTGCGGGTAGCGCTGCGCCACATAGTCGTCGGTGAGCTCGGCGATCGCCGCCGCGGCATCGGCGCGGCAGACCGCGGCCATGCGCCACGCGCCGATCGAGGCGCCGATCAGGTGGACGACGCGGCCCGGTCCGCGCAGCCAGTCGCCGAATAGGTAGCGGTCGAGCGGCAGCAGCACCAGCCCCTTGGGGCCGCCGGCTGCCGCCGGTATCGCGCCCACGTCGCCGGGCGCCAGCCCGCGTTCGCGCAGCTGGCGGCGGGCGCGCGCCCCGGCGTAGACCTGGAGCGCGCGCAAGGCCGGACTCAGCGCTTGAGCTTGGCGAAGGCCGCGGCCATCGCGCCGCCCGCCGCCGGTTCCGGTGCGCGGCCGCGCTGCTCGCTGCGTTGTTCGCCACGTCCGGCGGGGCGGAACGTGTTGTCGCCGCCGGCCCCCTTGGGCGCCAGCGGCGCGTCGAGCTTCATCGTCAGCGAAATGCGCTTGCGCGCCAGATCCACCTCCTGCACCCGCACCTTGACGACCTGGCCGGTGCGCACGACTTCGCGCGCGTCGCCCACGAACTTGTTCGACAGCTGGCTCACGTGGACGAGGCCGTCCTGGTGCACGCCGAGGTCGACGAAGGCGCCGAACTGCGCGACGTTGCTGACCGTGCCCTCGAGCACCATGCCCGGCTGCAGGTCCTTGATGTCGTCGACACCGTCGTTATAGCGCGCGACCTTGAAGTCGGGGCGCGGGTCGCGGCCCGGCTTTTCGAGTTCGGTGAGCACGTCCTTGACGGTGATCGCGCCATAGCGCTCGTCGGCCAGTGTCTCCGGCCGCAGCGACCGCAGCATGTCGGATCGACCCATGAGTTCCTGCACCGGGCGGCCGGTGGCCGACATCATCTTCTGCACCAGCGGGTAGGTCTCGGGGTGGACGCCGGTCATGTCGAGCGGGTTCTCGCCGTCGCGGATGCGCAGAAAACCCGCTGCCTGCTCGAAGGTGCGCGGGCCCAGGCCCGAGACTTCGAGCAGCTGCTGGCGGCTGCGGAAGGCGCCATGGACGTCGCGCCAGCGCACGATGCTCGCGGCGACCGCCGCCGACAGCCCCGAGACGCGCGAGAGCAGCGGCGCCGAGGCGGTGTTGAGGTCGACGCCGACGGCGTTGACGCAATCCTCGACGACGGCATCGAGGCTGCGCGCGAGGCCGCCCTGGTTGACGTCGTGCTGGTATTGGCCGACGCCGATGCTCTTGGGATCGATCTTCACGAGTTCTGCCAGCGGGTCCTGCAGCCGCCGCGCGATGCTCACCGCGCCGCGCAGGCTGACGTCGAGCTCGGGCAGCTCCTGGCTTGCGAACTCGCTCGCCGAATAGACCGATGCGCCGGCCTCGCTGACGACGACCTTGTCGATCGCAACCTCAGGCGCGAGCTGCTGCACGCGCTTGATGAGGTCGCCGGCGAGCTTGTCGGTCTCGCGGCTGGCCGTGCCGTTGCCGATCGCGATCAGGTTCACGCCATGCTGGGCGACGAGGCGGCCGAGCGCGTGCAGCGAGCCCTCCCAGTCGCAGCGCGGCTCGTGCGGATAGACGGTGTGCGTGGCCAGCACCTTGCCGGTGTCGCTGACGACCGCCACCTTCACCCCCGTGCGGATGCCGGGATCCAGCCCCATCACGACGCGCTTGCCGGCCGGCGCGGCGAGCAGCAGGTCGCGCAGGTTGTCGCCGAAGACCTTGATCGCCACCGTCTCGGCTTCCTCGCGCAGCCGCGCGAAGAGGTCGCGCTCGAGGCTCAGCGAGAGCTTGACCTTCCAGGTCCAGGCCACCGTCTTGCGGATCAGCTCGTCGGACGCGCGCTTCGCATGGCTCCAGCCGAGATGGCGCGCGATGCGGCCCTCGGCCAGACCGGGGCGGCCGGGGACGACTTCCTCGTCGAGCACGAGCTTGGCGTCGAGCCATTCGAGGCTGCGGCCGCGGAACACGGCCAGCGCGCGGTGGCTGGGCACGGTGCGGATCGGCTCGGCGTAGTCGAAATAGTCGCGGAACTTGGCGGCGTCGGCATGGTTGCCGTCCTTGCCGTCGACGAGCTTGCTCTGCAGCCGGCCCTCGGACCAGAGCCACTCGCGCAGCGAGCCGACGAGCGCGGCGTCCTCGGCCCAGCGCTCGCTGAGCAGGTCGCGCACGCCGTCGAGCACGGCGGCGGGGTCGGCGAAGCCGCCCTCGGCGTTGACGAAGCCGGCGGCCTCGGCGAGCGGATCGAGCGTCGGGTCGGTGTACAGGCGATCGGCGAGCGGCTCGAGCCCGGCCTCGCGCGCGATCATCCCCTTCGTGCGGCGGCGCGGCTTGTAAGGCAGGTAGATGTCCTCCAGCTCCTGCTTCGTCGGCGCCGCTTCGACGGCGGCCTGCAGCTCGGGCGTCAGCTTGCCCTGCTCGGCGATGCTCTTGAGCACCGCGGCGCGGCGGTCTTCGAGCTCGCGCAGGTAGGCCAGTCGCGTCTCGAGTTCGCGCAGCTGGATGTCGTCGAGGCCCTCGGTGGCCTCCTTGCGGTAGCGCGCGATGAACGGCACCGTGGCGCCACCGTCGAGCAGTTCGACGGCGGTCTGGATCTGGGCCGGCCGGGCCTTCAGCTCGGCGGCGATTTGTAGAACGATCTTGTCCAAGAACGGGTACGCAGTCAGTCGAAAGCGCGGCAGTGTACGAGGGTCTTCAGCCGGCCCGTCGCGAGGCGAGCCAGTCGGCAGCGCCCAGCCCCGCGGCGCGGCCGGTCGCGCAGCAGGCGGTGAGCAGGTAGCCGCCGGTCGGCGCCTCCCAGTCGAGCATCTCGCCGGCGCAGAAGAGGCCCGGCGCGGCACGCGCCATCAGGTGCTCGTCGAGCGCCTCGAAGCGCACGCCGCCGGCGGTGCTGATGGCCTCGGCAACCGGCCGCGGCGCCGTCGTGCGCAGCGGCAGCGCCTTGATGCGTGCGGCCAAGGCCGCCGGGTCGGCCTGTTCGGCCTTGGGCACGCGTTCCCACAGCAGCCCGGCCTTGACGCCCGAGATCGCGAGCCGGCTCTTCAGATGCGTGGCCAGCGAGCGCGGGCCGCGCGGATGAGCCAGCTCGCGCGTCACCCAGTCGAGACTGCGCTGCGGCAGCAGGTCGAGCGTGAATTCGGCGGCGCCGTCGCGCTCGATGGCGTCGCGAAGTCGGGAAGACGCGGCGTAGACGAGGCTGCCCTCGATGCCGGTCGCGGTGACGACGCATTCGCCCGCCTGCTGCCAGTCGCCGACGGCGATCGCCACGCCCTTGAGCGGCGCGCCGGCATGGCGCTGGCTGAAGTATTCGCTCCAGGCGATGTCGAAGCCGCAGTTCGAAGGCCGCAGCGGGGCGATGTCGATGCCGGCGGTTTGCAGCGGCGGCACCCAGGAGCCGTCGGAGCCCAGTTTCGGCCAGCTCGCGCCGCCGAGCGCGAGCACGGTCGCCGCGGCGGCGATCGACACCTCGCCCTCGGGTGTCGCAAAGCGCAGCGCGCCGGCATCGCCCCAGCCGAGCCAGCGATGGCGCATCGAGAAGCGCACGCCCTGGGTCCGCAGCCGGTGCAGCCAGGCGCGCAGCAGCGGCGCCGCCTTCATCTCGGCCGGAAAGACGCGGCCCGAGCTGCCGACGAAGGTCGAGATGCCCAGCCCCTGCGCCCAGGCGCGCAGCGCATCGGCGTCGAAGCGCTCGATCCACGGCCGCAGCGTCGCGGCGCGCTCGCCGTAGCGTTCGATGAAGGCCGGCCGGGCTTCGCTGTGCGTGAGATTCAGCCCGCCCTTGCCTGCGAGCAGGAACTTGCGGCCGACCGAGGGCATCGCATCGAACACCTGCACCGCGATGCCGCGGTCGGCGAGCGCTTCGGCGGCCATCAGGCCGGCGGGGCCGGCGCCGATGACGGCGACAGTCGTTGGGGTATCCGTCATCGGCCGCATTGTGGCGCCGGTAAGAGTCGGCGGCGCCCATTCGACCCAGGTGCAGTCCAACGATGCCCAGAACCATGACCCTGCCCACCCGTCTCGCCACCGCCCTGCTCGGCTGCGCCGCCGTCGCCGGCGCGGCGGCCGCAGCGCCCATCTGCGACGCGCATTCGTCGGCCACGGCGCCGCTCGTCGTCGAGCTCTACACGAGCGAGGGCTGCAGTTCTTGCCCGCCGGCCGACCGATGGCTCTCCACCCTGAAGGGTCGCAGCGACGTCATCGCGCTGGCCTTCCACGTCGACTATTGGGATCGCCTGGGCTGGACCGACCGCTACGCCACGCCCGCGGGCACGGCGCGCCAGCGCGAGCTCGCGCGCCGCGCCGGCGGCGACGGCGTCTACACGCCACAAGTGATCGTCGACGGCGTCGATCGGCGCGACTGGCGCTTGAGTCGGGCCGCGGGCGCCGTCGGACCCCGCATCGAACTGACGCGCGACGGCGATTTCGTCGGTGTCGATGTCGGCCCCCTGCCCGGTGCAGTGCGCGAGCTCGCCGGCTATTGGGCCGTCGTCGAGGACGGCTATGCGAGCAGCGTCCGCGCCGGCGAGAACGCCGGGGCGACCCTGCACCACGATGCCGTCGTCCGCCTCTATCGGCCGCTGCCGCCCTGGTCGGCCGCAAGCAGTTTGCAGGCGCGCCTCGAAGTCACGCGCGGCAACGCCGAGCATCCGCGCCGCGTCGTCTTCGTCGTCACCGATGCGCGGAGCGGCCGGCCGCTGCAGGCGCTCGCCCTCGGCTGCTGACGTCGGTCGGTCGGCCGCGCGATCAGGTGCGCCGCAGCGCCTGCCGCAGTTGCGCGCCGATTTCCGGCTGCGCAGCGTAGGGATCGCTCGGATCGCGCAGCGCGAGGATGTCCTCCATGCGCGACTTCACCCCCGACAGCGCGCCGGGGTGGCTGTAGATGTAGAAGCGTTTCGCGTCGACCGCATCGAAGACGAATTGCGCGACCTCGGCAGCGCTGACCTTGCCGCGGCTGACCGCACGTTCGAGCTGCTGCTGGGCGATGCGCTGGCTCGGCGTCGGCGCTGCGCGCTGGCCTTCGTCGCCGGCGCGATGGCGCTCACTGTGCGCGATGCCCGTCGGCACGAAAAACGGGCACAGCACATGGGCATGGACCTGGCTCGTCGCCAGCGCGAGGTCCTGGAACAGCGTCTCGCTGAGCGCCACCACCGCATGCTTGCTGACGTTGTAGACACCCATCGTCGGCATGTTCACGAGCCCCGCCATGCTCGCGGTGTTCACGATATGGCCCTCCCATTCGGGGTCGGCCGCGGCGGCGGCGAGCATCGCCGGCGTGAACACGCGCACGCCATGCGCCACGCCCATCAGGTTGACGCCCAGTACCCAGTCCCAGTCGCTCGCGCGATGCTCCCAGATCAAGCCGCCGGCGCCGACGCCGGCGTTGTTGAAGACGAGATGCGGCGCGCCCCAGCGCGCCAGCGTCGCCGCACCCAGCGCCTCGACCTCGGCGGCCTTCGAGACGTCGAGACGGAACGGCAGCACCGCGGCGCCGAGCGACTCGATCTCGCGCGCCGCCAATTGCAGAGCCGCCGCGTCGACATCGGCCATCACGACGTTCATGCCGCGCCTGGCGGCGATGCGGCTCGCCTCGAGCCCGAAACCCGAGGCCGCGCCAGTGATCACCGCCGTGCGGCGGCTGTTGGAATCGCTCGTCATCACCACCTCAATCGCTTTCGATCGGCAGCGCCCGCTGCACGATCGACTTGGCGTCGTGGCGCGGGCCGAGCAGCCCCCAGACATCGGAGCGCGCCGCGATGCGGCTGTCGCACCAGGCCTCGAAGACGCCGTGCGGCGCCTGGCGCTGCAGCAAGGCGGCCTGCATCAGCAGCGCGACGTCGCGCGCCAGGCGCCGCGCCTGGGCCTCCTCGGTGACGCCGCCGATCTCGCGCAGCAGCGCATCGGCAGCGGCGTCGAAGGCCGCGTCGGCGCCGCGCGTAGCGGCGAATTCGCGTTCCAACGCCGGCGCCACGTCGGCGGCGCGCAGCGCGCGCAGCAGGTCCAGCGCCATGATGTTGCCGGCGCCCTCCCAGATCGAATTCACCGGCATCTCGCGGTAGATGCGCGCCATGACGCCCTCGCCGGCGGCCTCGACATAGCCGTTGCCGCCCAGGCATTCCATTGCCTCCTGGGCGAAGGCGGCGCCGCGCTTGCAGATCCAGAACTTCGCAATCGGATTCAGCAGCCGCCGCAGCGCGCGCTCGTGGTCGTCGCCGCCATGCTCGCTGCGGTCGACGGCCAGCGCCAGCCGCAGCGCCAGCGCCGTCGCGGCCTCGCTTTCGAGCGCGAGGTCGGCGAGCACGTTCGTCATCAGCGGCTGTTCGATGAGGTCGCGGCCGAAGGCCTGACGCTGCCGCCCATGGTGCAACGCCAGCGCCAGCGCCTGGCGCATCAGGCCGGCGCTGCCGAGCGCGCAATCGAGCCGCGTCAGCGTGCCCATCGCGAGGATCTGCGCCACGCCGCGCCCCGGCTCGCCGACGAGCCAGGCTGCCGCGCGGTCGAACTCGACCTCGCTGCTGGCGTTGGCGCGGTTGCCGAGCTTGTCCTTCAGGCGCTGGATGGCGAAGGCGTTGCGCGTGCCGTCGGGCAGCCAGCGCGGCAGGAAATAGCAGCCGAGGCCGGCATCGCCGCGTGCCAGCACGAGGAAGGCGTCGCACATCGGCGCCGACATGAACCATTTGTGGCCGGTGATGCGCACGCGCTCGCCCCAGGCGTCGTGGCCGTCGGCCTCGGCGCGGCTGCGGTTCGCGCGCACGTCCGATCCGCCCTGCTTCTCGGTCATCCCCATGCCCATCGTGACGGCGGTCTTGCCTTCGAAGGGGATGAAGCGCGGGTCGTAGCGGCGGCTCGCGAGCTTCGGCCCCCAGGCCGCCTGCAGCGCTGCGTTGCCGCGCAGCGCCGGCGTCGCCGCATAGCTCATCGAGACCGGGCACAACGTGCTCGGCTCGGCGCCCGTCCACAGCATGAAGGCCGCCGCGCGTTCGAGATGCGCCAGCGGCGCCGCGCTCCACGGCGCGCCATGCAGGCCGTGGCGCAGCGCGCCTTCCATCAGCGCGTGGTAGCTGGGGTGGAACTCGACCTCGTCGATGCGCCGGCCGCGCTCGTCGTGCGTGTGCAGCACCGGCTCGTAATGGTTGGCGAGCCGCGCATGGGTCTGCAGTTCGGCCGAACCGGCCTCGGCGCCGACGACCGAGAGCCCGGTGAGATCGAGCGCCGGCGCCATCACGCGCAGCGCGTCGCGCAGCGGCCGGTTGGAACGGAACAGGTTGACGCCGACGAGCGGCTCGCTCTGGTTGAAGACCTCGTGGGTGGTGCTCATGGCTGCCTCAGCATTTCGAGGTGTGGGATCGCGTCCTCGAGGTATTCGTTCCCGACGCGGACGAAGCCGAATTCGCCGTACCAGCGCTCGAGATGCGCCTGCGCGCTGATGCGGATGCCGCGTCCGGGCCAGGCATCGACGCAGCGCGCGACGCCCTCGATCATCAGCGCGCGCCCGGCACCGCTGCCGCGCACTTCGGGTGCCGTGATGACGCGGCCGATCGACGGCTCGGCGTATTTGACGCCGGGGTCGACGACGCGCAGATAGGCCTGCAGCGCCCCCGCGGCGTCACGCCCGAGCAGGTGCCAGCAGCGGCGGTCGACGCCATCGGGGTCGAGATACGGCCCCTGCTCGAGGATGAAGACGCGGCAGCGCAGCGCCAGCGCATCGTAGAGGCGGTCGACGCCCAGCGCCTCGAAGCGCAGCCAGTCCCAGTTCAAATCAGCTTCACCAGTTGCTTGCCGAAATTGCGCCCCTTGAGCAGGCCGATGAAAGCCTCGGGCGCGGCGGCCAGGCCCTGCGCGATCGACTCGCGGTATTTCAGTCGCCCCGTGGCGACGGCGGCGCCGAGTTCGGCCAGCGCCTGCGGCCAGACCTCGAGATGCTCGCTGACGATGAAGCCCTGCATCTTCAGCCGCTGCGTCAGCACGAGGCGCGGGTTCGTGATCGGCAGCGGGCTGCCGTCGTAGCCGGCGATCATCCCGCACAGCGCGATGCGGCCGAAAGCGTTCATGCGCGACATCACGGCATCCATGATCACGCCGCCGACGTTCTCGAACAGCCCATCGACGCCCTGCGGCGCCGCGGCGTCGAGCGCCGCCGTCAGCGCCTTGTAGCCGGCATGGGCCTTGTAGTCGATGCAGGCGTCGAAGCCGAGTTCGCCCGTGACATAGGCGCATTTGTCGGCGCCGCCGGCAATGCCGACGACGCGGCAGCCGCGCGCCTTCGCGAGCTGGCCGACGACGCCGCCGACGGCGCCGCTGGCGGCGTCGACGACGATGGTCTCGCCGGCCTTGGGCTCGATGATCTTGCCCAGGCCATACCAGGCCGTGATGCCGGGCATGCCGACGGCGCCGAGGTAGGCCGACAGCGGCACATGCGCGGTATCGACCTGGGTCAGCGCGCCGGGAACGCCGGCGTCGAAGTCGGCGATTTCCTGCCAGCCGCCCATGCCGACGACGGCGTCGCCGGCCTTGTAGCGGTCGTGGCGCGATTCGACGACCTCGCCGACCGTGCCGCCGATCATCACCTCGCCCAGCGGCTGCGGCGCGGCATAGCTCTTGGCGTCGCTCATGCGGCCGCGCATATAGGGGTCGAGGCTGAGGAAATGCTGGCGCACCCGGACATGGCCGGGCGCCAGCGGCGGCAGCGCGACCTCCTCGAGGCGGAAATGGGCGGGCTGGACCTCGGCCTCGGGGCGCGAGGCGAGGACGATGCGGCGGTTCATCATGGCGTTCCTTCGGTGTTCGGATGCAGGGGTTTGAGCTCGCGCCGTTTCGAGGGCAGCGCGCGCAGGTATTTGAAAGTCGCGGTGGCATGGGCGCACAGCGCGCCGTCGTCGTCGAGCACGCTGCCTTCGCAGAAGGCCATCGTCGGGGTGCGGTGCAACAGCTTCGCGTTCGCCGTCAACCGGCCCTCGGCGGCGCGCATGAAGCTGGTCTTCATCTCGATCGTCGCCACGCCCGGGCCATAGCCCTCCTGCGCGGCGTTGACACTGCGCGCCGCGTGCGCCATCGCGACGTCGAGCAGCGTCATCAGCACGCCGCCATGCGCGACCTCCCAGCTGTTGAGATGCGCCTGCTCGAGGTCGACGCGCACCTGCGCCTGGCCGCCGGCGAAGGCCCAGAGCTCGAAGCCCAGTTCCTCGACGAAGGGGATGTGCAGCGGAAAGCGCAGCGGTCCGTTCTTCATCCCGCCATCACCCGGCGTGGACGGCGCTGACGCCGCCGTCGACGGCCAGGATCTGCCCCGTGATGTGCTTGCCCGCGGCGCTGGCGAACAGCAGCACGGCGCCCTTGAGGTCGTCGTCGTCGCCCAGCCGGCGCAGCGGCGCCGCGGCGGCGAGATGCTCGGCGCCGAAATGCGCGATCACGCCATGCGTCATCTTGCTCGGGAAGAAGCCCGGCGCCAGCGCGTTGACGGTGATGCCGTAAGGCCCCCATTCGCCGGCCAGCGTGCGCGTGAAGTTGACGACCGCGCCCTTGCTCGTGCCGTAGGCGATGAACTTCATCTCGAGTGAACCGCCCAGGCCCGCGATCGACGCCAGGTTGATGATGCGGCCCTCGCGGTTGGGGATCATGCTCGCACGCGCCACCGCCTGGGCGTAGACGAAGAGGCTGCGGATGTTCAGGTTCATCACCTTGTCCCAGGCCGCGATCGGGTAGTCCTCGGCCGGTGCGCCCCAGGTCGCGCCGGCGTTGTTGACGAGGATGTCGATGCGGCCCAGGCGCTGCATCGTCTCGGCGACGACGCGCTCGATCTGCTCGGACTCGCTCGAATCGGCGGCGATCCAGCGCGCGTCGATGCCGCGCGCGGCCAGCTGCGCCGCCGCGGCCTCCAGCTCGCCGGCCTTGCGCGCCGTGAGCATGATGCGCGCGCCGGCCTCGCCCAGCGCCTCGGCCATCTGCAGCCCGAGGCCGCGCGAGCCGCCGGTGACGAGTGCGACCTTGCCGCCGAGGTCGAACAGCTGCTGGACCGGTGTGCCCATCGATTTCCTTCCCTTCGTGACGATTCAGGGCATGCGACGCGAGCGCAGCCAGATGCACAGGCCGCCGAGCCCGGTCGCGACGATGCCGCCGCCGATGATGCGCCAGCCCAGGCTGGCGTCGCGCAGCTCGACGGCCAGGCCGAGGCAGACCGCGAGCAGGCCGCCGTAGATCAGCGTCCAGGTCAGGACGTCGAGCTTGGCGTTGTTCATCGTCGCCGCGGCGCCGCGTCAGAGCACCTCGAACACCCCGGCCGCGCCCATGCCGCCGCCGATGCACATCGTCACGCAGACGCGCCTGGCGCCGCGGCGCCGGCCCTCGATCAGCGCATGGCCGGTGAGGCGCTGGCCGCTGACGCCGTAGGGATGGCCGACGGCGATCGCGCCGCCGTTGACGTTGAGGCGGTCCATCGGGATGCCCAGGCGGTCGGCGCAGTACAGCACCTGCACGGCGAAGGCTTCGTTGAGCTCCCAGAGGTCGATGTCGGCGACCGTCAGGCCGAGCCGCTGCAGCACCTTGGGCACGGCGAACACCGGGCCGATGCCCATCTCGTCGGGCTCGCAGCCGGCGACGGCGAAGCCGAGGAAGCGGCCGAGCGGGCGCAGGCCGCGGCGCTCGGCCAGCGCCTCGTCCATCACGACGCAGGCGCCGGCGCCGTCGCTGTACTGGCTGGCGTTGCCGGCGGCGATCAGGCCGCCGGGCAGCGCCGGGCGGATCTTGCTCACCGCCTCGTAGGTCGTGTCCGGGCGTATGCCCTCGTCGGCGGCGACGGTGACGCGCTTGCTGACGAGGCCGAGTTGCGGATCGGCGACGCCGGCCGTCACGGTGATCGGCGCGATCTCCTCGGTGAACAGACCGGCGGCCTGCGCGGCGGCGGCCTTGCGCTGGCTCTCGGCGCCGTAGCGGTCCATGCGTTCGCGGTCTATCTTGTAGCGCAGCGCGACCTGCTCGGCCGTGCGCAGCATCGGCCAGTAGATCTCGGGCTTGTGCTCGGCGAGCCAGGCATCGGCCGCCATGTGCATGTTCATCTCGTTCTGCACGCAGGAGATGCTCTCGACGCCGCCGGCGACATGGATCTCGCCTTCGCCTGCAGCAATGCGCTGCGCCGCCAGCGCGATCGCCTGCAGCCCGCTGCTGCAGAAGCGGTTCACGGTGAGGCCGCTGACGGTGATCGGCAGCCCGGCGCGCAGCGCGATCTGGCGCGCGATGTTGTTGCCGGTGGCGCCCTCGGGGTTGGCGCAACCCATGATCACGTCCTCGACCTCGGCGGCGTCGATGCCGGCGCGTTCGATCGCGGCCTTGACGACATGGCCGCCGAGCGTGGCGCCATGGGTCATGTTGAAGGCGCCCTTCCAGCTCTTGGCCAGCGGCGTGCGTGCGGTGGAAACGATGACGGCTCGGGTCATGATGGGCCTTCGGTGTCAGGTGAACGAACGGCCTTCGGCCGCGAGCTGCGCGAGCAGCGGTGCCGGCTGCCAGAAGGCGGCGTCGTCGTGCGGGTTGGCCGCGAACTGGCGCATGCGGCGCGCGACGTTGTACAGGCCCTGCTGGTCGGCATAGCACATCGGCCCGCCGCGATGCAGCGGGAAGCCGTAGCCGCTGAGGTAGACGACGTCGATGTCGCCGGCCTTGGCCGCGATGCCTTCCTCGAGCAGCCGCGCGCCCTCGTTGACGAGCGCGTAGACGAGGCGGTGGACGATCTCCTCGTCGGCGATGCGGCGCGGCTGGATGCCGAGCTCGGCGCGGTGGGCTTCGATCATCGTCACGACGGCCTGCGAGGGCAGCGCGTCGCGCTTGCCGGGCACATAGTCGTACCAGCCGGCGCCGGTCTTCTGGCCGTAGCGGCCCATCTCGCACAGGCGGTCGGCGGTCGCGCTGTAGCGCAGGCCCGGCTTCTCGACATAGCGGCGCTTGCGGATCGCCCAGCCGATGTCGTTGCCGGCGAGGTCGCCCATGCGGAACGGCCCCATCGCCATGCCCCAGGACTCGATCGCCTTGTCGACCTGCACCGGCGTGCAGCCCTCGTCGAGCAGGAAGCCGGCCTGGCGCACGTACTGCTCGATCATGCGGTTGCCGATGAAGCCGTCGCAGACGCCGGCGACGACCGCCGTCTTGCGGATCTTGCGCGCCAGCGCCATCACGGTGGCGAGCACGTCCTTGCCCGTCTTCTCGCCCCGCACGACCTCGAGCAGCTTCATCACGTTGGCCGGGCTGAAGAAATGCGTGCCGATGACGTCCTGCGGCCGCTGCGTGAAGGCGGCGATGCGGTTGACATCGAGCGTGCTCGTGTTGGTTGCGAGGATGGCGCCGGGCTTCATCACCGCGTCGAGCTGGCGGAACACGGTCTCCTTGACGCCCATCTCCTCGAACACGGCCTCGATCACGAGGTCGGCGGCGGCGATGTCGGCATAGGCCAGCGTCGGCGTCAGCAGCGCCATGCGCTCGTCGAGTTTCGCCTGCGTCAGCTTGCCCTTGCGCAGCTGCGCCTCGTAGTTCCGCCGTATCGTCGCCAGGCCGCGGTCCAGCGCCGCGGCCGCCGTCTCGAGGATCGTCACCGGGATGCCGGCGTTGAGGAAGTTCATCGCGATGCCGCCGCCCATCGTGCCGGCGCCGATGACGGCGACGCGCTCGACGGCGCGCTTGGGCGTGTCGTCGCCGACATCGGCGATCTTGCTCGCCGCACGCTCGGCGAAGAAGGCATGGCGCAGCGCCTTGCATTCGGGCGTGAACATCCGCGCCGTGAAGATCTCGCGCTCGCGCTTGAGGCCGGCGTCGAAGGGTCCGGCGACGGCCGCGGCGACGGCTTCGACGCAGCGCGGCGGCGCCGGATAGTTCTTGGCCAGGCCCTGCACCATGTTGCCGGCAAAGCCCAGGTAGGCCTCGGCGTCGGGGTGGACGATCGCGAGGTCGCGCACGCGCGGCAGCGGCCCGCCGTCGGCGACATGGCGCGCCGCGACCTCTGCGGCGTAGGCGCAAGCGCCCTCGAGCAGGTCGCCCTCGACGATGCGGTCGAACAGCCGCTGCCCCGGCAGCGCCGCCAGCCGCTCGCTCTTCACCGGGTCGCCCTTGACGATCATGTTCAGCGCCGTTTCGAGGCCGAGCACGCGCGGCAGCCGCTGCGTGCCGCCGGCGCCGGGGATGAGGCCGATCTTGACCTCGGGCAATGCGACATCGGCACCCGGCGCGGCGACGCGGTAATGAGCACCGAGCGCGAGCTCGAGCCCGCCGCCCATGCACACGCCATGCACGGCGGCCACGACCGCCTTCGGGCATTCCTCGAGCTGGCGGATCAGCGTCAGCAGGTTCGGCTCGGCGACCGCCTTCGGGCTGCCGAATTCGCGGATGTCGGCGCCGCCCGAGAACGCGCGGCCGGCACCGGTGACGACGATGGCGTCGACCGCCGCATCGGCCGCGGCGCGGTCGAGCGCGGCGCTGAACTGCACGCGCGTCTCGTAGCCGAGGCCGTTGACCGGTGGGTTGTCGAGGCTGATGACGGCGATGCGTCCACGGCTGACGAGGCTGGCGCCCATGGTGTCTCCTCCCGACGATGGTCGAGGCAAAAAAGGAACGATCGTTCGATTCTAGGGTCCGCGCGCGGTCGCTGCCGGGGCGCCGGCTGCGCGGGCAAGGCGCATGCGGGCTGACCCCCGTCAAGGCGGCCGCGCCGCCAGCCGGCTACGGTACGCGTTTGCGGCGCGCTGCGCCATCGACCCGACTCCCGAGACCATCCGAGTCCTTCCCGAGACCCTCCCATGACCCATCCCGACCTCCTCATCGTCGGCGCCGGCCCGGCCGGACTCGCACTGGCCACGGCGCTGGCGCGCCAAGGCACACGCAGCCTGCTGCTCGAACAGCAGCCGCTGGCGGCGATCGAGCATCCCGAGGAAGACGGGCGCGACATCGCGCTCACGCACCGCTCGCGCGGCATCTTGGAGTCGCTCGGCATCTGGCAACGGCTGCCGCAGCAAGAAATCGCGCCGCTCGTCGAGGCGCGCGTGAGCAACGGCGGCTCGCCGCTCGTGCTGCCCTTCGACGCCCGCGGCGACGGCCACGAGGCGCTCGGCTGGCTGGTGCCGAACCACCGCCTGCGCGAAGCCGCTCACGCTGCGGCGATCGACTCCGCCGGCGTCGAGTTGCGCACCGGCGTGCGCGTGACGGCGCTCGAACGCGACGCGAACCAGGCCACGCTGCGGCTCGAAGCCGGCGCGGCGCTGCACGCGCCGCTGGTCGTCGCCGCCGACAGCCGCCATTCGACGCTGCGCCGCATGGCCGGCATCGGCGCGCAGATGCACGACTTCGGCCGCACGGCCATCGTCTGCCGCGTCGGCCACGAGCGCGCGCACGAGGGCGTCGCGCTCGAATGCTTCCGCTACGGCAATACGCTGGCGCTGCTGCCGATGGCTGGGCAAGTCTCGTCGGCCGTCGTCACGCTCGACAGCGACCGCGCGAGCGAGTGGCTGGCGCTCGCCGACACCGAATTCGCCGCACGCATTGAGCGGCAGTCCGAGGGCCGGCTCGGCGCCATCACCGTCGCCGGGCGCCGCCACAGCTATCCGCTCGTCGGCGTCTACGCGCACCGCTTCGCGTCCGATCGCTTCGCCCTCGTCGGCGACGCCGCCGTCGGCATGCACCCGGTGACGGCGCATGGCTACAACTTCGGCCTCTACGGCGTCGAGACGCTGGCGCGCGAACTCGCCGCCGCGCGCAGCGCGGCGAGGCCGCTGGCCGCCGCGCTGCAGGCCTATGCGAGCGAGCACCGGCGTGCGACGCTGCCGATCTACCTCGGCACCAATGCCATCGTCACGCTGTTCACCGACGACCGCGCGCCGGCGCGGCTGCTGCGTGGCGCCGTGCTGCGCGTGGCGCGCCGGCTGCCGCCGCTGCGCACGCTGATCACGCGCCAGCTCACGGGAGCGGGGCGCGCCTGAGCCCCGGGCCTGAAAGCGACGGCAGGGGCAGAATCGCCCCATGCTCAGCCCCCGCACCGAACCCGGCACCCAGGTCACCCGCGCACCCAATGGCGTGCGCACGCTCACCGTCGCGATGCCCGGGCGCGAGACCGTCGCCGTCAGCGTCTTCGTGCGCACCGGCAGCCAGCATGAATCTCGGCGCCAGTCGGGCATCAGCCATGTCGTCGAGCACATGGCGTTCAAGGGCACGGCCACGCGTGACTGCCAGCGCATCAACCTCGAGGCCGAGCGGCTGGGCGCCGAGGTCAACGCGCATACCGACAAGGACCACACGGCTTACCACATCGTCGGCCTGAAGCGCGACCTCGGCGACTTCGTGCGCCTGCTCGGCGACATCGTCCAGCATGGCACCTACCCGGCGGCCGAGCTCGAACGCGAGCGCCAGGTCATCCTGCACGAGCTGGCCGAGGACGACGAGGACAGCCTGTCGACGGCGTTCAAGCTCTTCGACCGCGCCTGCTACGGCGAGCATGCGCTGGCGCGGCCGGTGATCGGCCACCGCGCGAACATCGAGCGCTTCACGCGCGACGAGCTGCTGGCCTATGTCACGCGCCAGTACACGGGCGGCAACGTCATCGTCGGCGTCGCCGGCGATGTCGACCCCGAGGCCGTGCGGCGCGAGGTCGAGGCGGCCTTCGCCGACCTGCCGCCGGGCGCCGACAACCTCGTCCAGCCGCCCGTCTATCGCGGCGGCTTCCTGCAGCGCAGCCTCGCCGGCAGCGTGCAGACCCATGCCGTGCTCGGCTTCCCGATCCCCGGGCTGCGCGAGGACGCGGCGGCCGAGACCGTCGCCGCGGCGCTGTTCGGCGAGGGCATGAGCTCGCCGCTGCTCGACCAGCTGCGCGAGCGCCGCGGCCTCGCGTATCACGCCGCCTGCTCGGCCGACCGCGGCGAGCTCGCCGGCCAGTTCGTCGTCGAGGCGTCGACGGCGCCCGAACAGGTCGAGGAGCTGTTCGAGCAGGTCGTGCGGCTGCTGCTCGAACAGGCCGAGGCGATCGATCCCGTGGGCCTCGAACGCGCACGCAACCAGCTCACGGTGCGCAAGCTGCGCGCGCTCGAGCGGCCGGTGCAGCGGCTCGAGGCGGCGGCGCTGGACCTCTATGCGCATGGCCACGTGCGATCGTCGGCGCAATGGCTCGAGCGCATCGCCGAGGTCGGCGCCGACGAGGTGCGCGCGGCCTGCCGCCGCATGCTCGCCTGCCGTCCCGCGGTGGCGCTGGCCGGGCATGTGACGCGCCGCGCGGCGCAGCGGGTACCGGGGATCGTCGAGCGCTTGCGGCGGTCCGGCCCGACCTGAACCAGCCGCGCCGAGTCGTCGCGCGACGCCCGGCGCCGATTCGGGCCTTCATGTACGCTGCGCCCTGGTCCAGCTGGCCATGGAGTCCCGCATGAAGCGAGTCACAGGCATCGGCGGCATCTTCTTCCAGGCCCGCGACCCGGCGGCGCTCGGCGCCTGGTACCGGACGCATCTGGGCGTCGACGTGCAGCCCTGGGGCGGCACCGCGTTCGAATGGGCCGACGCCGAGGGCCGGCCGTTCAAGGGCACGACGGTCTGGTCGATCGGCGGCGCCGGCAGCGATCAGTTCGAGCCCGGCCGCTCGACCTTCATGATCAACTACCGCGTCGCCGATCTGGCCGCGCTGCTGGCGGCGCTGCGAGCCGAGGGCTGTCACGTCCTCGACAAGACCGACGACTCCGAGTACGGCAAGTTCGGCTGGGTCATGGACCCGGAGGGCAACAAGGTCGAGCTCTGGGAGCCGCCGGCGGGCCAGTGACCGTTCAGGCCAGCGCCTTCGTCATGAACAGGCTGTTCGGGTCGGGCCGGTAATTCGCGAACGGTTCGGTGAGCTCGAAACCGAAGTCCTCATAGAGCCGCCGCGCCGGCTCGAAGGCCGCCATCGAGCCCGTCTCCAGACTCAGCCGCGCGTAGCCGCGGCGGCGCGCCTCGGCGACGATATGGTCGAGCATGCGGCGCCCGACGCCGCGCCGCAGATGCGCGGCGGCGGTGCGCATCGACTTGATCTCGCCATGGCGCGCGTCGAGCTCCTTCAGCGCGCCGCAGCCGAGCAGCTCGCCGCCCTCCCAGACGGTCCAGAAGCTGATCTCCGGGCGGCGCAGGCCGTCGAGGTCGAGCGCATGCACGCTCTCGGGCGGCGAATGGCGGTGCATGTCGCGCAGATGCTCCTCGAGCAGTTCTCGGATGGGCACGCCGCGCAGGTCATCGAGTCGGATCTCCATCGCGACATCGTAGCCGAGCGCGGCGCCCTCAATGCGCCATCAACACCGGCAGCGTCATCGCCCGCAGCACCGAGCGCGTCGCGCCGCCGAGCACGAATTCGCGCGCCCGGCTGTGGCCGTAGCAGCCCATCGCCAGCAGGTCGGCGCCGGTGTCGGCGGCCAGCGAGAGCAGCCGCTCGCCGACATCCGCGTCGCCCAGCGCATGCGCCGTGACGCTGCCGGCAACGCCGTGCAGCGCCAGCCAGCGCCGCAACAGCGCCAGCCCCGGGTCGTCGGCCTGCGCATTCGGGGCTGCGATGTGGACCTCGGCCGCACCGCGCAACCAGGGCAAGGCGCCGGCCGCAGCGCGCGCGGCCTCGCGCGTCGGCTTCCAGGCCAGCAGCACGCGCCGACCCGGCGGGGCGATCTCGCCGACATAGGGCACGACCAGCGTGGGCTTGCCGCTGTCGGTGATCAGCGCGGGGACGAAATCGGCCGGCAGCGCGCCGGTCTGCTCGTTGGGCTCGTCGCCCTGGCCGAGCACGAGCAGGTCGCTGCACAGCGCCTCGGCCAGCAGCGTGTCGTGCAGACCCTCGGCACCGGTCTCGGCCCAGGTCGCGGCCGGCCCGGCGGTGCGGTCAAACAGCGCGCGGGCGCGTTCGCGCTGCGTGCGGTCGACCTCGGCCAGCGCCGCCGCGGCGGCGGCCATGCCCTCTTCGGTGGCCCAGGGCATCAGCAGCAGCGCCGGCAGCACGGCGTAGATCGCCTTCAGTGCCGCGCCATGGGTCTGCGCGAGATCGCGCGCCAGCGCCAGCCGGGTCGCGGCACGCGGCGATGCGTCGAGGTGGACGAGGATGCTCTTCATAAGGCTCTCCTGGGGACTCGATGACCCGATTGGGCGCGCGCCGCGCGACCCCTGTCTTGACTTTACGCAAGCGCCCTGCCCCCGCCTGCCAAGCCGGGGTCTGATGCGGTGTCTTGTCCTTCGCAGTATGTTTGCGTCCATCACAGCTTGGTGGCCCGAGGGCCGGGCTTCGATGCCCGGCACGGACCGGATCGAAACCACCATGTCCACGCTCGCCGCCCTCATCGAACCGCGCCTGGCGCGGCTCTCTCCCGCCCTGTCCCTCGAATGGCCCGGTGGCCGCGCCGGCGAACCGGCGGCGCCGGTGCGGCTGCGCCTGCGCGACCGCCAGTTGCTGCTGCGACTGGCGCGTGGCCAGATCGGCAGCCTGGCCGACGCCTATGTGCGCGGCGACCTCGAGATCGACGGCTCGCTGACCGACGTGATGGCGGTGGCCGCCGAACTCGTCGGGGATCCGCTGGCCCGCGGCGCCGGCGCCCATGGCCCGGGATGGCTGCGGCGCCTGCGTTCGCAATGGCTGCACCGGATGCCGCGCGACGCGGCGCAGATCCGCTTCCACTACGATGTCTGCGACGACTTCTACGCCCTCTGGCTCGATCCGCTGCGGGTCTATTCCTGCGCCTATTTCGCATCCCCGGCGATGGACCTCGCGCAGGCGCAGCAGGCCAAGCTCGACCTCATCTGCCGCAAGCTGCAGCTCGCGCCGGGCCAGCGCTTCCTCGACATCGGCGCCGGCTGGGGCGCGCTGCTGCTGTGGGCCGCGCGGCACTACGGTGTCGATGGCGTCGGCATCACGCTCTCGCGCAACCAGCATGCGCACGTGAACCGGCTCATCGACGAGGCCGGCCTGCGCGGCCGCGTCGAGATCAGGCTGATCGACTACCGCGCACTGCCCGAGGACGAGCCCTGGGACCGCATCGCCTCCGTCGGCATGTTCGAGCATGTCGGCCAGGCGCGGCTCGACGGCTATTTCGCCAAGCTGCACCGGCTGCTGCGCCCCGGCGGCCTGCTGCTGAACCACGGCATCGCCGCCGGCGCGCTGAACAACGTCGAGCTCGGCGCCGGCATGGGCCGCTTCATCGAGCACCACATCTTCCCCGGCGGCGAACTCGTCCATGTCTCGCGCGCGGCGCAGGCGCTGGCGCGCGGCGGCCTCGAACTGCTCGACGCCGAGAACCTGCGGCCGCATTACGCGCGCACGCTGTGGGCCTGGTCGGCCGGGCTCGAGGCGCATCTCGACGAGGCCCGTGCGCTGACCAACGAGGCCACCGTGCGCGCCTACCGGCTCTACCTGGCCGGCTCGGCGATGTGCTTCGAGCGCGGCTGGCTCGCGCTGTACCAGCTGCTGGGGGCGCGCTCGCATCCCGGCGGGCCCGGCGATCCCTCGGGTTCCGACTACCCCTACACGCGCGACCACATGCTCGGGTCCCATCCCGCCGCCTGAGCGGCAACGGCGTCGATGGCGCCGGCACGCTCGTCGTCCTGCAGCGGCTGGTCGTGCGCGAGCTGCCATTCGAGCACCGCCTCGTCGGCCTCGGAGGCGTCGCCGCGGCGCGCGCGCAGCCGCTCGCGCAGCAGCGGCGCCGGAATCTCGAAATCCAGCACCCGGCAAGGCACGCCGGCTTCGAACGCGAGCGCGCGCGCGGCGTCGCGCGCGCCGCGCTGCAGGAAGGTCGCGTCGAGGATGGCGCTGAAGCCGCCGGCGAGCACCGGCCGCGCCCCTTCGCACAGCCGCGCGTAGGTCGCCGCCGTCATGCCGGCGGCGTAGATCCCGCCCTCGAGGCTCGAGCCGCTGCGCGCGAGCTCGGCGAGGCCGGCCAGACGCTTGCGCTCGACATCGGCGCGGATGCGGATGGCGGCTGTCGCCTCGAGCAGCGACTGCGTCGCCGTCGTCTTGCCGCTGCCCGAGAAGCCATGCGTGATGAACAGCGTCGGCGGCGGCGGCGCGCTGATCTCGAGGGCCAGCGCCAGATAGTGATGCTGCGCCGCGCCCTCGGCGGCGCCGTCGGCGCCGCTCTGGCGCGCGCGCAGCGCCGCGACCTTCGAGCGCACGAGCGCGCGGTGCACGAGGTAATAGCGCAGCACGGCCGCCGCGCCGTAGTCGCCGCTGGCCTGCAGGCAGCCGTTGACGAAGCGCGCCGCGAGCGCCGGCAGGCCATGCGAGCGCAGGTCCATGGCCATGAAGGCGATCTCGCTGGCGACGTCGATCCAGCGGAATTCGTCGTTGAACTCGATGCCGTCGAATACCGTCGTGCGACCCTCGACCAGCGTCACGTTGCCCAGATGCAGGTCGCCATGGCATTCGCGCACGCGGCCGTCGCGCAGGCGCTGCGCGAACAAGGGCTCGAGCGTCGTCCAGGCCCGGGCCTCCCAGGTCGCTAGCCGCTGCAGCAGCGGCGCATCGGCCGCCGCCACCAGGTCCTGCAGCGTGCGCAGGTTGTCCAGCATCGGCGCGCGCACGGCCGCCGGCGTGCCGAGTGCGCCGGCGGCAGGGGCGACCGCGGCGTCGGCGTGCAGGCGCGCGACCTGCTGCACCAGTTCGTCGATGCGCGCGGCATCGAGTTCGCCGCGCGCCGCGAGCCGGTCCCACAGCCCGTCCTGGTCGAAGGCGCGCATCGTCACGGCGCAATCGATCACCGGGCCGGTGCCGTCGAGCGCGGGCGCCGCGGCGCTGCCGCTGACCTCGGCCAGGCCGAGATAGAGATCGGGCGCCAGGCGCCGGTTCAGCCGCAGTTCCTCCGCGCAGCAATGGCGGCGCCGCGCCAGCGTCGTGTAGTCGAGGAAGCCGGGGGCGATCGCCTTCTTGAACTTCCAGGCCCGCTCGGCGCCGACGAGCAGGTACGAGACATGCGTCTCGATGAGTTGCACCGGCGCGCCCGCGGCCAGCCGCCGGTGCAGCTCGCGCACCATCGCGGCCTGCTCCTGCGCGCTGAGTTCGGGGGCCGCCATCTTCATCGATCAGGCCGCCGCGCTCGCGACGAGGTCGAGTTCGATGCCGCGCGTCCCCGTTTCCGGATCGGCCGCGCCGATCTCGAAGCCGAGCGCGGCGGCGAGCTCGAGCATGCGCTGGTTCTCGACCAGCACGTCGGCGCGCAGCCGCCGCGTGCCGCGTGCGCGCAGGTAGGCGATGAGCTTGTGCAACAGCTTCAGTCCCAGCCCGCCGCCCTTGAGGTCGCTGCGCACGACGATGCCGAATTCGGCCTCCTGGTTGTCGGGGTCGCAGGTGACGCGCACGACGCCCAGCGTCTCCTCGCGGCCTTCGGCGTCGGGCGTGGTCGCGATGAAGGCCATCTCGCGCTCGTAGTCGATCTGCGTCAGCCGCGCGAGTTCGGTCGCCTCGATCGAACGGCGGCTGTAGAACACGCGCATGCGGATGTCGATCGGGTCGAGGCGGCCCAGGAAGTCGAGATGGCGCGCGCCGTCGTCGGGCCGGATCGGACGCAGCGTCAGCTCGCGGCCCTGCCAGCTCCAGGTCTCGGCGAGTTCGGCCGGGTACGGCAGGATGGCGAAGTTCGCGGCGCCGGCCGGCGCCATGGCGCTCACGCGCACCCGCGCGTCGAGCGCGATGACGCCGCGCGCATCGGCCAGCAGCGGGTTGATGTCGACCTCGGCGATGCGCGGCTCGGCGGCGAGCAGCTCCGACACCGCGATCAGCACCGCTTCCACCGCCGCGAGGTCGGCCGGCGGCACGTCGCGCCAGCCATGTAGCAGTTTCGCGACGCGCGTGCGCTCGATCAGCGAGCGCGCCAGCGGCGCGTTCAGCGGCGGCAGACCGACGGCGCGGTCGGCGACGACCTCGACCGCCGTGCCGCCCTGGCCGAACAGCAGCACCGGGCCGAAGAGCCTGTCGACATGGGCGCCGACGATGAGCTCCAGCGCCTGCGGCCGCAGCACCATCGCCTGCACGCTGAAACCGGCGATCGCCGCGTCGGGGCGCAGCCGGCGCACGCGCTGCAGCATCGTCGCCGCGGCCGAGCGCACGGCCGCCGCGTCCTCGAGGTTGAGCGCGACGCCGCCGACATCGCTCTTGTGCGAGATCTGCGGTGACAGCACCTTGATGACGACCGGATAGCCGATGTCGTCGGCGGCGGCGACGGCGGATTCGATCGCGGCATCGACGACGCGCGTGCCGACGATGGGCACGCCGCAGGCCGCGAGCAGCAGCTTGGCCTCGGGCTCGCTGAGCATCTCGCGCCCCGCCGCGAGCACGGCGTCGACGATCTCGCGCACCCGGGCCCGCTCGATGCGCGGCTGCGGCCCCTGGGCCGGCGGCGCCTCGATCAGCTGCAGCTGGTTGCGCCGGTAGGTGACGAGCAGCGAATAGGCCTGCACGGCCTCCTCGGGCATGTCGTAGGTGGCGATGCCGGCGGCGCGGAAGGCGCGGCGCGCGCCCTGCACGGCGCCGTCGCCGAGCCAGCAGCCGAGGACGCGCTGCGGCGCCTCGCGCAGCACCGGCACGACGGCCTCGGCGATCGCCGTGGCGGGGACGATGGCAGTCGGCGCATGCATGAACAGCAGCGTGCCGCTGGCGTGGTCGGCGAGCAGCGCGCGCAGCGTCTGCACATAGCGCTCGATGGGGGCGTCGCCGATGATGTCGACGGGATTGGCGTGGCTCCAGTTCGGCGGCAGGAAGGCGTCGAGCGCGGCGCGCAGCTCGGCCGTCATCGGCGCGAGGTCGACGCCCCAGGACATCGCGGCGTCGGCCGCCAGCACGCCGGCACCGCCGCCGTTGGTCACCAGCGTCAGCCGCTCCATCCAGGCCGCATCCCCGGCGCTCGGCAGGCCGCGGAAATGGCCCAGCGTCTCGGCGGCGTCGAAGAGCTGCTGCAGCGTGTCGACGCGCAGCATGCCGGCGCGGCGGATCGCCGCGTCGTAGACGAGGTCCGAGCCGGCGAGCGCGCCGGTGTGCGAGGCCGCCGCCGCCTGCCCCTGCGGCGAGCGCCCGGCCTTGATGACCAGCACCGGCTTGTTGCGCGCCGCCGCGCGCGCCGCCGACATGAACTTGCGCGCGCCTTCGACCGATTCGATGTAGAGCAGGATCGCCGTCGTGTGCGGATCGCTGGCCAGCCAGTCGAGCATGTCGCCGAAGTCGACGTCGGCATGCTCACCCAGCGAGATGCAGTGCGAGAAGCCGATGCCGTGGCCCTGCGCCCAGTCGAGCACCGCGGTGACGAGCGCACCCGATTGCGAGACGAAGGCCAGGGTCCCGGGCTGGATGCCGATGTGCGAGAAACTGACGTTGAGCCGCGCCGGCGACGACAGCAGACCCAGGCAGTTCGGCCCGACGATGCGCAGCAGGCTGCGCCGCGCCGCGTCGAGCATGGCCTGGCGCTGCGCCGCGTCGAGCCCGGCGCTGAGCACGACGGCCGCGCCCGTGCCGCGGCGCCCGAGCTCGTCGATGAGCCCCGGCACCGTCGCCGGCGGCGTGCAGATCACCGCCAGTTCGGGCGCGGCCGGCAGGCTCGCGATATCGCGGTAGGTGGGCACGCCGTCGAGCCGCGGCTGCTTGAGGTTGACGGCCCAGCGCGGCCCGGCGTAGCCGCCGTCGCGCAGATTGCGCCAGACCAGCGCGCCGACGCTGGCGGCGCGGTCGCTGGCGCCGATGACGGCGACCGAGGCGGGGTCGAGCAGTGAATCGAGATGGCGGATGCTCATGTGGGGAAGCGATGCGAACGGGATTGGATTCGATCATCGCCCCACCGTCGCGGCAGGGTCGTGACGCCGCTCAAGCTCGCCGGCCGTGCCTGTCACCTCACGGCAACAGGCGCCCCGCCTCGATATGCAGCTGGCGCGCGCAACGCGCCGCGATCGCGCGGTCGTGCGTCACGAGCACCAGCGTGGTGCCGGCCTCGCGGTTGAGTTCGAAGACGAGCTCGATGACCTTCTCGCCGGTCGCGAAATCGAGGCTGCCGGTGGGCTCGTCGGCGAGCAGCACGGCCGGCCGCACGACGAAGGCGCGGGCCAGCGCGACGCGCTGCTGCTCGCCGCCCGAGAGCACCTTCGGGTAATGCGTCAGGCGCTGGCCCAGGCCGACGCGCTCGAGCATCGCCCGCGCTTCGGTGCGCGCATCGCGCCGCCCCATCAGCTCCAGCGGCAGCATCACGTTCTCGATGGCGTTCAGGTTGCCCAGCAGCTGGAAGCTCTGGAACACGAAGCCCATGTGCTGGGCCCGCAGCGCGGCGCGCGCGTCCTCGTCGAGGCCGAAGATGTCGGTGCCCGAGAATCGCACCTGCCCCGCCGTCGGCCGGTCGAGCCCGGCGAGGATCGACAGCAGCGTGCTCTTGCCCGAACCCGAAGCGCCGACGATGGCCGCCGTTTCCCGTTCGCCGAGGCTGAAGCTGATGTCATCGAGTATGGTGAGCGTTCCGGTCGAATCGACGACCTGCTTGCTCACGCCCTGCACTGCTATGAGAGGTTCCGACATCGAGACTCGCAAGGCGCCGCGGCGCGGCTGGATCGCGCACTGTAGCTTGCTGCTGCTGGCGTTCGCCGCGGCGCTGGCCCTGCCGGTGCACGCCGCGCCGGCCACCGCCCGCCTCGTGCTCGTGCTGGGCGACAGCCTCTCGGCCGAATACGGGCTGGCGCGCGGCAGCGGCTGGGTCGCGCTGATGCAGGCGCGGCTGGCGCAGCGGCGGCCGCCGGTGACGGTCGTCAACGCCAGCATCAGCGGCGAGACGACGGCCGGCGGCCGCACGCGGTTGCCGGCCCTGCTGGCGCGCCATCGGCCCGGCGTCGTCGTCATCGAGCTCGGCGCCAACGATGCGCTGCGCGGCCTGCCGCTGGCCGAGACGAAAGCCAACCTCGATGCGATGACCGCCGCCGCGCAGGCCGCCGGCGCCCGCGTCGTGCTCGTCGGCATGATGCTGCCACCGAACTACGGCCGCCGCTACGGCGATGCCTTCAAGGCGCTCTACGCCGAGGTCGCGCAGGCGCACAAGGCGGCGCTGGTACCGTTCCTGCTCGCCGGCGTCGCCGACGCGCCCGATGCCGACGAGCTGTTCCAGGCCGACCGCATCCACCCGCTGGCGCGCGCGCATCCGCGCATGCTCGCCAACGTCTGGCCCGTGCTCGAGCCGCTGATGCATTGACGCGCGCGCCGACAATAGCCGCCACACCGCAAAACCGATGCCGACCCGCAAGCCCCGCACCGCCACCCCGGCGCCCGCCACCGCCCCGACCACGATGGAGGATCTGGCCGCGCTGGCCGGCGTCAGCAAGATCACCGTCTCGCGCGCGCTGCGCGACAGCGCACTCGTCACGCCCGAGACGCGCGCCAAGATCAAGGCACTGGCCGAGCAGGTCGGCTACCGGCTCAACCACCATGCGCGCAACCTGCGCCTGCAACGCAGCCACACGGTGGCCGTCGTGCTCGAGATGCAGCCCGACCCCGACCGGCCGATGTCCGAGCCCTACCCGCTGCAGCTGCTGGGCGGCATCACGCAGGAGCTGACCTCGCGCCGCTACAACGTGCTGCTGACGGCGATGCAGAGCGTCAGCGACGGTTTCGGCATGCCGGCCGACGGCATCATCCTGCTCGGCCAGGGCGCGCACGACGCCGCCGTGCACGCGGTGGCGCGCTGCGGCCTGCCCTTCGTCGTCTGGGGCGAGGAACACCGCGGCAGCGACCAGGCCGTCGTCGTCGGCAGCGACAACCACCATGGCGGCACCTGCGTCGCCGAGCGCTTCCTCGAACTCGGCCGCAGCGAACTGCTGTTCCTCGGCGACGTCAGCCACGCCGAGGTCCACGAGCGCCGCGCCGGCTTCGTCAAGCGCCTGCACAAGGCCGGCATCAAGGTCCACACGCTGCTGCCCGGCGCCTTCACCTTCGGCGCCGGCTTCGCCGCCGTGCAGGCCCATCTGCGGCGCTGCCGCACGCCGCCCGACGGCCTGTTCGCGGCCAGCGACCTGCTGGCGATGGGCGCCGTGCGCGCCTTCAGCGACGCCGGCCTGGCCGTGCCGGATGCCGTGTCCGTCGTCGGCTACGACGATTCGCCCTCGGCGCAGACCTTCGCGCCGCCGCTGTCCAGCGTGCACCAGGACTGGCGCCAGGGCGGCGTGCTGCTGGCGCGCAAGGTGCTGGACCTGATCGAGGGGCGGCCGGCGCACAGCGAGACCATGCCCACGGCGCTGGTGGTGCGCGCGACCTGAGCCGGCGGGCGCGGCAGCGCCGTCGTCCGCCGGCGGCGGCGCGCTATTTCAGCCGCTGGTAGACGCGCACGTAGTCGATCTCGAACACCACTGGAAAGATGGCATCGTCGACCTCGCCGCCGAGGTCGCCGCCGATCGCCAGGTTGAGCAGCAGGAACTGGGGCGCCGCGAAGGGCCAGGCCGCGGGCGCCGCCGCGAGCCGCGGGTAGTGCAGATGCACGAAGCCGTCGACGCCGAAGCTGACGTCATCGGGCGTCCACAGCATCTGGTAGCGGTGGAAACGGGTGCAGGCGTCGGCCAGGCGCTGCGCCCCGTAGACGCTGCTGCCACCCGAGCCGGCGGCGGTGTGCACGGCGCTCGCCACGCGCTCGGGCGTGCGGCCCAGGTGCTCGACGATGTCGAGCTCGCCCTCGTCGGGCCAGCGCGTGCCGTCGCCCAGGGTCCAGATCGCCGGCCAGGTGCCGCGCCCGCAGGGCATCTTCGCGCGCACCTCGAAATAGCCGTAGGTCCACGCCGCCTTGCCGCGCGTCAGCAGGCGCGCCGAGGTGTAGTGCTGGCCGCCCCAGTCGGCCGCCGACGACGGCGTCTCCTTGCGCGCCGTGATGCGCAGCCGGCCGCCGCGGACCACGGCGTTCGCCGCCCCGGGGCCGGCGTAGTACTGCCGCTCGTGGTTGTGCCAGCCGGCCTTGTTCATGACCGTGTCGTGGCTCCACTTGGCGGGGTCGGGCGGGCCGTCGACGTCGAACTCGTCGCTCCAGACGAGCCGGTAGCCCGGCGGCACGTCGCCCGGCGCGCCGGGCGCGGGCCGCGCCGGCGCGGCCAGGGCCAGCACGCCGGTGATCGCAAGCAGCACGAGCCGGACGGCGCGGCGCCGGGTGCCGGGCATGGGCGTCATCGCAGGCATTTTCCGTCGCCGTCGAAGACCAGTGCCCAGGCGGCGTCGGGCACCAGGCCCACCGTCCGGCCTGCCGCGAGATGCGCGTGCCCGGCGTCGACGCGGGCATGCAGCGGTTCGGCGACGCCGTCCACGCGCAGGTACAGGATCGACGAATCGCCCAGATGCTCGGCCAGCACGACGCCGGCCTCGATGCCCTCGCCGGCTGGCGCGATGCGCAGGTGCTCGGCGCGCAGCCCGACGCGCGCGGCCGCCGGCGGCGCGCTGGCCGCCAGCGTGTCCCACAGCGCGCGATGCGCCGCCGCGCCGTCGGCGGCCGGCCGCTCGACGAGGTTGATGCGCGGCGCGCCGAGGAAGCCGGCGACGAACTCGTTGGCGGGCCGGTTGTAGAGGTCCAGCGGCGCGCCGAGCTGCTCGATGCGGCCCTGGTTGAAGACGGCGATGCGGCTGCCCATCGTCATCGCCTCGACCTGGTCGTGGGTGACGTAGATCATCGTGCTGCCGAGCTCGGCGTGCAGGCGCGACAGCTCGATGCGCATGCTCACGCGCAGCGAGGCGTCGAGGTTGGACAGCGGCTCGTCGAAGAGGAACACCGCGGGCTTGCGCACGATCGCGCGGCCGATCGCGACGCGCTGGCGCTGGCCGCCCGACAGCGCCTTCGGGTAGCGGCCCAGCAGCTCGGTGATGCGCAGCAGCTCGGCGGCGCGCTGCACCTGCTGCTCGCGCTGCAAGCGCGGCACGCCGGCCATGCGCAGCGCGAAGCCCATGTTCTCGGCCACGGTCATGTGCGGGTACAGCGCGTAGCTCTGGAACACCATCGCCGCGCCGCGATCGGCCGGGCGCACCTCGTTGGCACGGCGGCCGTCGATCAGCAGCTCGCCCTCGCTGATCGCCTCGAGCCCGGCGATCATGCGCAGCAGCGTCGACTTGCCGCAGCCCGAGGGGCCGACGAAGACGAGGAATTCGCCGTCGCGGACCTCGAGGTCGACGCCGCGGATGACCTCGGTCGCGCCGTAGCGCTTGCGCACGCCGCGCAGGCTGAGCTGGCCCATCTCAGTATCGCCCGGCGAGGAAATCGCGGTACCAGCGCGCGCTGTCCTTGAGCGTGCGCTGCCGACTGGCGTAGTCGACGTAGACGATGCCGAAGCGCTTGGCGTAGCCGCTCGCCCATTCGAAGTTGTCCATCAGGCTCCAGACCATGTAGCCGGCCATCGGCACGCCCTGGCGCAGCGCCTCGGCCACCGCCGCGATGTGGCTGCGCAGGTACTCGGTGCGGTCGGTGTCGTGGACGCGGCCGTCGGCGGTCAGCGCGTCCTTGAAGGCGCCACCGCTCTCGGTGATGTAGACCGGCGGCAGCCGGTACTCGCGGTGCAGCGTCAGCAGCAGCTCGGTGAGGCCGCGCGGGTAGATCTCCCAGCCCATCTCGGTCAGCGCCAGGCCGGAGCGCGCGGCGTCGAAGCTGCCGTCGGCGCTGGCGACGCCGCGCGAGTAGTAGTTGACGCCCAGGTAGTCCAGCGGCGTCGCGATCGTCGCCAGGTCGCCCGGCTCGACCACCGGCGCGTCGCCGCCCAGCTCGTCGAGCACCTCCTGCGGGTAACAGCCCTTGAACAGCGGGTCGGTGTACCAGCGCCGGCCGCGGGCGTCGTCGATGCGCATCTGCGCCTGGTCGGCCGGCGTCTCGGTGGCCGGCTCGATGTGGGCCAGGTTCAGCACGATGCCCAGGCGCGCCTGCGCGCCGTCGGCGCGCAGCGCCTGCAGCGCCAGGCCGTGACTGAGCAGCAGGTGGTGCGCGACCTGGATCGCCGTGCGGCGGCTCTTGATGCCGGGCGCGAAGGTCCCGCTCTCGTGCCCGAGCATCGCGATCACCCAGGGCTCGTTGTGCGTCGTGATCGCGGCGATGCGGTCGCCCAGGCGGCGCTGGATGCCGCGCGCGTAGTCGACGAAGCGGTGCACGGTGTCGCGCTGCGCCCAGCCGCCGCGCTCCTGCAGCGCCTGCGGGAAGTCCCAGTGGTTGAGCGTGACGTAGGGCCGCACGCCGCGCGCCAGCAGGCCGTCGACGAGGCGATCGTAGAAGGCCAGCCCGGCCTCGTTCCAGGCACCAAAGCCCAGCGGCTGCACGCGAGGCCAGGAGATCGAGAAGCGGTAGGCGTCGACGCCCAGCGAGGCGATCAGGTCGAGGTCGCCGTCGAGCCGGTGGTAATGGTCGCAGGCGACCAGGCCGTCGCTGGCGTCGGCGATGACGCCGGGCTGGCGGCAGAAGCGGTCCCAGATCGATTCGCCCTTGCCGTCCTCCTGGGCGGCGCCCTCGATCTGGAAGGAACTGGTGGCCACGCCCCAGACGAAGTCGGGCGGGAACTGGGCATGCAGGTCGTCGGCAGGAATCATGGTGGGGTCAGGGCAAGGGCGTCATTTCACGGCGCCGGCGGTGAGGCCGCTGATCAGCTGGCGCGACGAGATCGCGAACAGGACCAGCAGCGGAAGCGTGGCGATGGCCGAGCCGGCCATCAGGGCACCCCACTCGGTGTTGACCGTGCTCTGCAGGCCGCGCAGCGCCAGCGGCAGGGTGTAGTGGTCGGCGCTGCGCATCACGATCAGCGGCCCGATGAAGTTGTTCCACGAGGCGATGAAGGTGATCAGCCCCAGCGTGCCCAGCGCCGGTCGAAGCAGCGGCAGCACGATGCGCCAGTAGATGCCGAACTCGCCGCAGCCGTCCATGCGCGCGGCCTCGATCAGCTCGCGCGGCACCGCCGTGAGCGCGAACTGGCGCATCAGGAAGATGCCGAAGGCGCTGGCCGCGCCGGGGACGTAGAGCGCGCGCGCCTGGTCGATCCAGCCCAGCGCGTCCATGATCATGAAGGTCGGGATCATGCTCATGAACGAGGGCAGCAGCATGGTCGCCATGACGAGCGTGAACAGCGGCTTCTTGAAGCGGAACTCCATCAGCGCGAAGGCGTAGCCGCCCATCGAGCAGAACAGCAGCGTCAGCGCGGTCGAGGCCAGCGCGACGTAGACGCTCCAGCCCAGGTTGCGCCAGAACGGCAGCCGCGTGGTGAGGATCTTCAGGTTCGCGAGCAGGTCGCCGCCGAACCACAGCGGCGGCGGCAGGTTGAAGATCTGCGTGCGCGACTGCGTCGCGAACACGAACATGAAGTAGAACGGCGTCAGCATCACCAGCGCGCCGAGCCCGACCACGGCGTAGGCCGCGCCGGTGGACAGGCGCCGGGGTTCGGCGGCGTTCATGCGCCGGCCTCGCGCGGGCGCAGGGCGCGGTTGGTGAGCCAGGTCAGCAGCGCGACGACCAGGAACAGCAGCCACGACATCGCACTGGCACCGCCGAAGTCGTTGAAGTCGAAGGCCATGCGGTAGAGGTAGATCGCCGAGGTCATGCCCGCCTGGTCGACGCCGCCGCGGCCGCCGGTGAGGATGAAGGGCTCCTCGAACAGCTGCAGGCCGCCGATCACGCTGAGCGTGACGCCGAAGTAGATCATCGGCTTGAGGCTGGGCAGCGTGATCGCCCAGAACTGCTGCCAGGGCCCGGCGCCGTCCATCGTCGCCGCCTCGTAGAGGTCCTTGGGGATGGTCTGCAGCGCTGCCAGGTAGAGCACGACGTTGAAGCCCAGGTAGCGCCAGAAGACGATCAGCGCGATCGCCGGCTGCAGCGTCGCCGGGTCGCCCAGCCAGTCGACGTGGGCGATGCCGAAGGCGGCGTGCAGGCCGGCGTTGACGAGGCCGTAGTCGGTCGAGAACAGCGAGCTGAACATGATCGCGATCGCCACCGTCGAGGTGATGTAGGGCAGGAAATAGGCGCCGACGACGGCGTTGCGCAGGCGCGCGTAGCGGCCGTGGATGAACACCGCCAGCGGGATCGCCACCAGGTGCTGCGGCGCGCCCGAGGCCAGCGCCAGCCAGGCGGTGTTCTTCAGCGACTTCCAGAACCATTCGTCGCCCAGGGCGAAGCCGAAGTTGTCCAGGCCGACCCAGGACATCGCGCCCAGGCCGCTGGTCGGCTCCCAGGCGTGGAAGGCCAGGTACAGCGAGAAGCCCAGCGGGAACACGCCGAACACCGCGAACAGCAGCAGGAACGGGCTGATGAAGACGTAGGGCGCCCAGCGTGGCGACAGGCGCAAGGCCGCGGGCAGTCGCATGGTCAACGGTGCGCCCGGTGCTCGAGCAGGCGCTGGGCGTCGGCCAGGGCCTGCTCGATGTGCTTGCCGCGCTCGAGCACGTTGTCGAGTTCGGTGCTGACGACTTCGTCGGCGAAGTTGTCCTGCTTGTGCACTCGCCGCGCCGTGATGCGACGCGCCGCGTCGCGCCAGAGCAGTCGAGCCGGCTGGCCGCCGAGGAAGGGCATCGGCTGCTCGAAAAAGGGGTCGTCGTAGGTTTCCTGCAGCGCCGGGAACGCGTCCTGGTCCTTGAACGCGGCCAGCTGCTGCCGGCGGTCCAGCGTCAGCAGCTCGATCAGCGCCCAGGCCAGGTCCTTGTTCGCGGCCGCCGAACGGCGCGGGATCGCATAGAAGGTGCCGCCATAGCTGACGAAGGTCGATTCGGGCAGCTGCGCGGCGCGCCAGCGGCCGCGCGTGTCCGGGGCGACCCAGTTGGCCATCTGCCCGACCATCCAGGCGCCCGACAGCTCGGTCGCAATCGCGCCGCGCCGGAAGCCCTCGGCCCATTCGTTGGACCATGCCGAGACGCGGGCATCGAGCTGGTGGCGCCGCACCTCGCGCGCCAGCTCGAAGGCGCGCACGAAGCGCGGCGAGCGCACCAGCACGCGCGAGTCGCGGTCGAAGTACAGACCCTCGCCGGGCGCGACGCCGCTGCGCATCACGATGTCCTTGAGCGTCTGGGCGTTGCCGATCAGGTAGGCACCGGTGGCCGCCTTGAGCCGGACGCCGGCCTCGACGTAGGCCTCCCACGAGGGCGCCAGGTCGGCCGCGGCCAGGCCGGCCCGCGCCAGCAGGTCCTCGCGGTAAAGCAGCGTGCCGGGGCCGATGTCGGTGGGCACGGCGGTGAGCTCGCCGCGGCCATTGACCGCCTGGTCGTAGGCGTAGGGCACGAAACGCCCGCGCAGGCGCTCGGCGCGGAACGGCGGCTGCGCCAGGTCGGCCAGGCCGGTGCCCTGGGAGAAGCGGCCGACGTAGCTGGACTCCAGCGCCATCACGTCGGGCAGGTAGACCGAGGTCGACAGCGCCGTCGTCATCGCCGTGTGGTGGTCGGCGTACTGCCGGCTCACCACCTCGATCTCGACATCGGGGTGCAGCTGCCGCCAGCGCGGCAGCACCGCGCGCACGATCTCGTCGACCAGCGGGTAGGCGGCGACGCTGAGCCGGCGCGGCGCCGCCGCGCGAGCGCTCAGCGCGGCGCCCATGCCGGCGGCCAGCAGCGCCCGCCTGCCGATCGCCGGCCCGGTCATGCGGCAGAGGCCGCGCAATGCGCGGCGATGAACTCGGCCTGGGTCGGCATGGTCCTGACGCACTGGGCGATGACCTGCGCGACGTTGCGCAGGTAGGCCTGCACCTCGGCCTCGGGCCGCAGGTCGGCGAATGGGTGGTAGGCGCGAGGCACGATGCGCTGGCCGACCATCACCTGCAGCCAGCTCGGTTCGGCAAACAGCTCCTGGCCGTCGCGCAGGATGCGCCCGTTGCTGCGGAACAGCTCGATCCGGCGCTGCAGCGTGTCGGGGATGGTCATCGTGCGGCAATAGTCCCAGAAGGCCGAATCGTCGCGCGTGGTGGCCTTGTAGTGCAGCACCAGGAAGTCGCGGATGCGCTCGTACTCCCAATGCGTCAGGGCGTTGTATTCGGCGATGTCCGCGGCGTCGAAGCCCTGGTGCGGGAAGAAGGTGACGATGCGCGAGATCGCGGTGTAGACGAGGTGGATGCTGGTCGATTCGAGCGGTTCGAGGAAGCCGCTGGACAGCCCCACGGCGACGCAGTTGCGCACCCAGAAGTTCTTGCGCCGGCCGGTCCGAAACGGCAGCAGCCGCGGTTCGCCCAGCGGCCGGCCGTCGAGCTGGCCGAGCAGGATCGCGGTGGCCTCGTCCTGCGACATGAAGCTGCTGCAGTAGATGTGGCCGTTGCCGGTGCGGTGCTGCAGCGGGATGCGCCATTGCCAACCCGCCGGATGGGCGGTTGCGCGCGTCATCGGCAGCAGCGGGCCGGCCGGCTCGCAGGGCACGGCCAGCGCGCGGTCGACCGGCAGCCAGTGCGACCAGTCCTCGAAGCCCGCGTGCAGCGTGCGCTCGATCAGCAGGCCGCCCATGCCCGAGCAGTCGATGAAGAAGTCGCCCGCGATGCGCTCGCCGCCGTCCATCAACAGCGCCTCGATGTAGCCCTCGGGCTCGCGCTGGGTCACCTGGACGATCTTGCCTTCGGTGCGCACGACGCCGCGCTGCTCGGCGTAGCGGCGCAGGAAGCGCGCGTACAGCCCGGCGTCGAAGTGGAAGGCGTAGGCGATGTCGGCCAGCGGCGAGCCCGGCATGTCGGCGCGGGGGCGCATGAACCGGGCCTGGCGCGGCGCGGCGGTGTTGATCGAGTAGTCCTCGAGCGGACCGGCCCGGCCCTGCTGCGCCATGCGCAGCCAGAAATGATGGAAAGGCAGCGCCTGCGTGGCCTGCCCGACGAGGCCGAAGCCGTGGATGTAGCGGTCGCCCGGCGCCGCCCAGTCGACGAACTCGATGCCGAGCTTGAAGGTGCCCTGTGTGGCGCGCAGGAACTCGTCCTCGTCGATGCCGAGTGCGCGGTTGAAGTCGCCGATGTGCGGGATCGTCGCCTCGCCGACGCCGATGCTGCCGATCTCGTCGGATTCGACGAGCCGGATCGCGGCGCTGGGCCCCAGCAGCTTGGACAGCGCGGCCGCGCACATCCAGCCGGCGGTGCCGCCGCCGACGATGACGATGTTGCGCACGGGGGTCGGTTGCATGTTCGCGGGTGCCGGGGGCGCCGCGGCGGTCGGGGTCGACCGGACCGCGGCGGCGATCAGAACTTGTAATTCATGCCGAGCAGCGACACGCGCCCGTAGCGGTAGGTGTAGTTCGGCAGCAACTGCGTCGCGTCCGGCGCGTTGGCGCCGACGGACACGCGGTTCGAGGTCGCCGAGTCCCGCAGGTTCAGCACCTGGAGCAGGAATGACAGTCCCTTGTACGTGCCCTCCTGGAATTCGTAGCCGAGCTGCAGGTCGACGACCTTGTCGGCGGCCTGCTCGGTCGTCACCGAATTGAAGTAGATGTCGCGCGTGGTGGCCGTGAAGGGCGAGCGGTAGCGCTGGCTGACGCGCGCCGAGAAGCCGTACTTCTCGTAATAGAAGGTCAGGCTGTTCGAGAGTCCCGACAGCCCGTTGAGCGGCACGTTGCCGTTGTCCTTCTCGTAGATCGAGCTGTTGAGCTTGGAGGCGCTGACGACGACGCCGAAGCCGTCCAGGTATGGCGACACCAGGCCGCCCTCGAGTGACGCCGCCAGCTCCACCCCTTCGACGCGGCCGCCGTTGCCGTTGGTCGGCTTGGTGACCGGGCCGGTGCTGCGCACCTGGTCGGCGGTCACGCCGGGCGGCAGCACGACCGGGAAGCCGGCCGTCGACTGCACGCTCTGCTGGTTGTAGATGTAGGTGAGCAGCTGCTTGTGGAACACGGCCGCCGAGAGGTAGCTGCGCTTGCCGAAATACTTCTCGATCGAGAGGTCGAACGCGTTCGCGCGCCAGGGCCGCAGTTCCGGGTTGCCGGCGTAGGCCATCGACCAGGTGCCGACATTGGGTCCGCCCTGGTCGGAATTGACCATCGGCGTGCTGCTGCCCGCGCGCATGTCGACGATGTTCGGCCGCACCATCGTCTTGGCCACGCCCACGCGCACGATGGTGCCGTGGCCGAGTTCGGCCGCCAGGTTCAGGCTCGGCAGCACGTCGTTGTAGCTGGCGCCGCCGTAGCGCCGGAACAGCAGGTTCGGATCCGGATTGGTGTCGTTGCCGAGATAGTCCCAACCGTCGGAGCGCTGCTGCGTGTGAATCAGCTGCACGCCCAGATTGCCGCGCAGGGGCACGGGCCCCCATTCGGTGTCGATGTCGAGCATGCCGTAGACGGTGGCCACCTTCTCGTGCACGCCGGAGTCGTCGGCCGGCTTCTTGCTGAACTGGCCGGGCTGCAGCGTGACGTTGCCGGACTGCGCCAGGGCCGCGACGTCGTAGCGCAGCAGCGAGGGCACGCCGGCCCACGACAGGTCGAACGGCGTCTGCAGCACGCCCGACGGGATGTCGCGGATGTTGTTGCCGTTGGCATCCTGCTTCATCAGCAGCCGCGATTCGTTCTTGGCCACGGTCTTGTCGCGCTGCGTGTAGTTCACGCCGGTCTCGAAACGGCTGAAGATGCCGCTGAGCGGGTGCTTGACCGAGAAACGCAGCGACTTGATCTCGTCTTGCTGCACCGGCTGGCGCAAGGCGCCGAAATAGCTGTGGTTGTCGGGCACGAACGAGAACCCCGGCTGGTCGCCCAGCTTGAGGATAGCCGGATCGGCCATGAAATTCCCCGGCGTCGGCGTGAACGTCTGGGGGCCGCCGTTGACCGGCACGTTCCAGCTCAGGACGGCGCCGATCGGCGACTGTGTCGCGGTGTTGAACGGGAAGGCGTAGGCCTCGTAGAAGGTCTCGTGTCGCGTGTCCTTCGAGTAGCTCAGGTCGCTCACGGCGGTCCACTCGTCGCCGAGCTTGAGCGAGGTGTTCCAGCCCAGCGCGGCGATGCTGTCCTTGCGCCGCGTGTCGAAGTTCTGTGTCGTCACCGGCATCTGGTCGGCCGTGGCGCTGGTCGTGTAGGTGTTCTGGCCGACCTGGGTCGTGCCGACGTTGCTCAGGTGCGGCGCGAAGCCGCTGCCCCAGGTCGCGAACAGGCTCGCCAGGAAGGTGCCGCCGACCTCGTGGGTGTCGAACTTCGAGTAGTAGAGGTCGAGCTCGCTGTGCAGATCCTTGTTCGGCTTGTATTCGAGCACCGCCATCAGGCCGTCGCGCGTGTTCTTCTTCGTCGACGAGGTCGCCGTCCAGTACATCGGCAGCATCGACTGGCCGAGGTTGCCGCCGGCCGGGAACAGCGCCGGCGCATTGCCCGACAACGGCAGGCCGTACGGCGTGTAGTCGCCGTACTGCACGAGCTGCGTCTGCTTGACCTGCGACGCGTCGTCCAGCCGCGCGTAGCCCACCGCCAGGCCCAGCGTGTGGTCGAGGAACTGGTCGACGTAGGAGATGCTGAAGCGCTTGCCCGTGGGGCTGGCGACGCCGGGCACGAGCGTGCCGTTGGAATTGCGCTCGCCGCGCAGGCCGACGGCGATCTGGCGGCCCGGCAGGTCGAGCGGGCGCAGCGCGTGCAGGTCGACCGTGCCCGACAGCCCCTGGCCGACCAGCGAGGCATCGGGCGTCTTGTAGACGACCGCGCCGCCGATCAGCTCGGCCGGGAACTGGTCGTATTCGAGCGCCCGGCTGTCGTTGGAGCTGACCATCTCGCGGCCGTTGAACAGCACGCCGGAGAACTCGGGCGACAGGCCGCGGATCGAGATCACGTTGACGCGGCCGTCGGGGCCGCGCTGGCCGGTCAGGCCCGGCAGCCGGGCCAGCGACTCGGCGATGCTGGCGTCGGGCAGCTTGCCGATGTCCTCGGCCGAGATCACCTCGACGATCGAATTCGAATCGTGCTTGGTCGCGATCGCGCTCTCGATCGCATGGCGCAGGCCGGTCACCGTGACGATCTGCGTTGCGGCCGTGCCGTCGGCGGCGGCCGCCGAGGCCGCCGCGGCCGGGGCCGGCGCGGCCTGGGCGCGCGCGCCCTCGCTGACGAGGGCCAGCGCGCAGGCCGCGGCGATCAGGCTCAGGCGCAGCGGGATGCCGGCACCGGCATCGAGGTGGGCAGAGAACTGGGAATTCATCGGGCGTCTCCGGTCGAATGTTGGGCGAGGCATCGCGACCGCTGCGGCGCGCCTGGCGGGTGCGTCTGAAAGCGGTTTCAGCATTATTTCGTCGAGGCGTCCGATGGCGCCCTATCGTTATCCCTTAAGGGCGCGGGGGCTCGTGCGGGCAAGCCTGAGCAGCGCTTTCAGGCGCGGCCCGCGGCGCGCCCGGGTGCCGGCCGCGCTCAGCGCAGCACGCGGCGCGTCGATTCGCGCGGCACCAGCTGGGGCCGCGGCAGCGTGACGGCGGGCGGCTGCCCGCGCAGCAGCTGGAGCATCGCCCGCGCCGCCTGGGTCCCCATCTCGTAGACCGACTGGCGGACCGTGGTCAGCGGCGGGATGGCGAATTTCGCCGGCGCCAGATCGTCGAAGCCGACCAGCGACACGTCGTCGGGAATGCGCACGTTCCTGCGGTACAGGCCCAGCGCGGCACCGATCGCGGCCTGGTCGTTGGCGGCGAAGATCGCCGTGAAGCTCAGCCGTTGCTCGAGCAGCCGGTTCACGGCTAGCAGCCCGCCCGCCTCGGTGTAGTCGCCCGGCATCACGAGTGCGGGGTCGAAGGCCAGCCCCGCGCGCTCGAGCGCCATGCGGTAGCCGAGCTCGCGCTCGCGCGCGTCCTCGTGCGCGGGGTCGCCGGCGATGAAGGCAATCCGCGTGTGGCCGCATTCGATCAGGTGCTGCGTCGCCAGCGAGGCGCCGGCCCGGTTGTCGAAGCCGAAGCTGAACAGCTGCGGCCCGCTCAGGCTGCGCCCCACGACCACCATCGGCATCGTCTTCGCATAGGCCTTGAGCGCCGCGTTCGGCAGGCTCCCGGCCAGCACGATGACGCCGTCGACGCGACGCGACACCAGTGCCTCGAGCGCCTTGCGCTCCTCGGCCTCGAGCCAATGGCCGCTGACGAACAGCGGGATGTAGCCCGCGGCCTGCAGTTCCACCTCGACGCCGTGCAGCGCCTCGCCGTAGAACGGGCTGCTGATGGTCTGGGTGACGACGCCGATGCTCAGCGTGCGGCCGCCGGCCAGGCCGCGGGCGACCGGATTGGGGATGAAGCGCAGACGCTGGATCGCCTCCTCGACCGCGGCCTGCTTGGCCGCGCTCACGCTGGCGGTGCCGTTGAGGATGCGCGAGACCGTCGCCGGCGAGACGCCGGCGGCCGCGGCCACCATGCCCAGCGTGACCGGGCCGTCGTCGCGCGCCGATTGCGCGGCCTCGCGCGCGGGGGCCGCGGGCGGGCTGGCGGGCGGGGATGAACGCGATTTCATGGTGGCCGCATTTTCACGCAAAGCCGGCACCTTCCCGCCGGCGGCCCCACCGCGTCGCGGGTGCGCAGGCTCGGGCCCCACCCGCGACGCGATCAGAACAGCTGCACCAGCAGGAAGGTCGCGCCGAAGAAGAACGACCAGCCGCCCGAGGCAGCCGTCAGCCCCTTGCTGAAGCCGATGTCGAACGTCTGCGGGTGCGACGGCGAAAAGCTCGCCGCGAACAAGGCCTGGCTCGTCGACGCCTTGCCCGCCTGGTGCGTGCCCGACAGCTCGGCGACGACACCGCAGCGGTCGCTCAGGCTGCGCGACAGCGCGGCCGCCCAACCAGGTTGCCATGCGCCCGACCCGGCCTCGACAGCGCCGAGATGTGTCGCCCAGGCATTGACGTCGATGTGCCAGCTCTCGGCGAAGTCGCTGCTGTAGATGCCGTTGAGCGTGAGATCGGCATGACCGCTGCCGATGCCGGCGCGCGCCGTCGGCGACTGGACACCGAATTCGAAGCCGAGCGCCGATGCGCTGTCGACCTCGAAGCGACGCTTGACGATGACGCTGGTATCGCCCAGGCCGGTGAGGATGGTGCCGTCGGCGCCGCGCTGGCGAACCACGGCGTCGCCGCCCAGGCGGATGCCCCAGTCGGGCGTGAAGGCCAGCTTGACGGCATAGGGCAGGCTTGCGCGGCTGAGCGGATCGACGGCCCGGGTGTTCTGGAATCCCGCCTCGACTTCGACCCACCCGGGCACCGACAGCGCCGCCGGCGTCGACACGCTGGGGCGATACGGCGTCACGGCGGGCGAGGTGTCGACCGGCGCGTCAGCGGCGGAGGCGGCGCCGACGGTGGTCAAGGCGGCAAGGAGGATGCGCCTGAAGTCTGCGACAGGGTCGATCATGACGTGCCGGTTCGTGCAACAGGCCGTTGCCGCCGGGATTCTCGCCGATGGCGATGGCATCCGACCTGCGTCCAGCGATAGACTGCAAGCGTCGATGTCAACGGGGGCCGTCGTCATGCAAGTCGCGTTTGGAAAGAAGGTCAGCGCCTGGGCCCCGGTGCTGATGTCGCTGGCCGCCTTGGGATTGGTGGGGATCCAGCTTGCGGCTCATGGCGTGAGTCCGGAGCCTGATGAAGGCGCCCTGGCCCATCTCTATCAGCTGCTGGTCGCCGGCCAACTTCCCGTCATCGCGTACTTCGCTTTCCACTGGTGGCGTCGAGCACCATGGCGAGGGTGGCCGGTCATCGTCGTCCAGATGCTTGGCTTGGCGGCAGCGCTCGTGCCGGTCCATATGCTGGGCTGGTGAGGTTCACGCGCCATCGATCGTCGAGATGATGGGCCGTCAATCGACCGCCGCGGTGCCGCCGTAACTGCCGATGCGCCACTTGAAGTCGCTGCCGGTATAGATCGACAGACGGATCCTGAGCCGCGTCAGCGATTCGAGGGCGTTGCCCAGGTCCGCGGCCTGCTCACCGGCCGGCTCGCCCGGCCCGTCCTGCGCGAAGCAGACCTCGGCCGGAATGGGATCGTGCTCGACCAGCGCCGGGCCGATGTCCTTGGGCTGGACCTTCCTGCCGTCGAGCGTGATATCGCCGCTTTGCCAAAGCACGATGCGCGGCACCCGGGCCGGGCATGGCAAGTCCACGGGCCTTGCCGTGGCGGCGGCGGGGCCGGCCCAGGTCGGCGCGGCCAGCAGCAAGAGTGCGACCAGCCCCGTGGCGGCAACGCGGGCCGGCAGGGTCGGGGTCGTGATCTCACGCCGGCAAGATGGCTCAATGACTGTCATGGCACCGGTCACTCCTTGGGTCCTCGGTTACGCGCTGGGGCCGCGCATGCTAACCGCGGTGATGCCCTCCTTGTCGCCGCCACGCAGACGTACAAAACGTTGGTTCAGGTTCTTGCGAATTCGCCTTCGTACGCTTCGAATGCCGGTGAAAGGCACGCGACCGGGCATCGCAATTCGATTAAGCTGACATCATGAATCACCCATTGAACCGGCGCGGCGCCGTCGCGGCAATACTATCGGCTTGGGCCCTGCCCCGCGCCGCGCGGGCCCAGGACGCGGCACCCATGGAAATCGGGGTGTTGCCGAACATCAGCACGCGCGTGCTGCTGGCGCAATACCAACCCATGCGCGATTACCTCTCGCGCGAATTGAAACGCCCGGTGCAGATCTCGACGGCACCGAATTGGAGCGTCTTCCATCAGCGCACGCTGGGTCTCGAATACGACGTCGCGATCACGGCCGCGCACCTCGCGCGCGTGGCGCAGGTCGACCGCGGGTATGTGCCGCTCGTGTCGTACCTGCCCGACATCAAGGGCATGGTCATCCACGCGACCGATCGACCGATCGCGAGCGTGGCCGAATTGCGCGGGCGCACGCTGGTGCTGTCGAACCCGCAATCGCTGGTGACCCTGCGCGGCATGAAGTGGCTGCACGAGAAGGGCCTGGAACGCGACACGGACTTCAAGACCATCGGCACGCCGACCGACGACAGCGTGGGCAGCGTCGTCGTGCGCGGCGACGCGATCGCGGCCATGCTCAGCAGCGGCGAATACCGAGCCATCCCCGAGGCCACCAAGGCCCGGCTGCAGATCCTCTCGGTCTTTGCCGAAGTGCCCGGCTTCGTCGTCATGGCCAGCCCCAGGCTGTCCGCCGCCGATCGGCGCAGACTCGAGGAGCAGTTCCTGCGCTTCGCGACGCAGGCCGAGGAAGGCCGGACCTTCTTCGCCAACACCGGCTTCACCGCGATGCGCGTGCCGCCGGCCGGGCTGATGGAGTCGATGGACGCCTACGCCGAGGTCACCCGCAGGATGCTGCAGCCCACGGGTTGATGCGCGTGCGCTGGCCCGCTTCGTCGCTGCGCGGCAAGCTCGTACTGGCCTGCGTGCTGGTCCAGCTGGCGGCAGCGGCGCTGCTGGTGTTCGGCGGCACGCGGCTGCTGCACCGCGCCTTGAACGACCAGGCCGCGTCCGAGACGCGCCAGATCATGGCGCTGCTCGACCAGGCGACAGCGGCACCGCTGGCCGAGCGCGACTACGCCGCGCTGCAGCAGATGCTCGATCTGCTGCGCAGCGACTCGGCGCTGCGCTACCTCGTTCTCAGCGACTACCGCGGCCAGGTCGTCGCAGCGTCGGGCTGGGACGCTGCGCGGCCGCTGCCCCCGCGCGACGCCGGTGCGATCGACCTCGAGCGCCCGGATGCCACGCTGCACGCCGCCACCACGATCCGCGTCGCGGGGCAGGCGCTGGGGCGCGTCGACTTCGGCCTCTCGACGGCCAATCTGCGGCAGACCAAGGCCGACTTCCTCGCCCGCGGCGCGGCCATCGGCGCCGCGGCCATGGTGCTGTCGACGCTGGCCCTGGCGGCCATCGCGATGGCCATCACGCGCCACCTGGCGCGCCTGTCCAGCGCCACCGAGCGCGTCGCCGGGGGCGACTTCGCGGTCCATGTCCCGGTGTCCGCGCACGACGAGATCGGCCGCCTCGGCGCGAGCTTCAACGCCATGGCCGCCGCGCTCAAGCAGCGCGTCGACGCGCTGCAGGCCAGCGAGACCCGCGAGCGGCAGCACGCCAGCGCGGCGCGCGACGAGCAGGCCCGCATGACGACGTTGCTCGGCGCCATGCACGGCGGCATCATGTTCGTCGACGGCGGCGGGCGGGTGATCTACGCCAACGCCTCGTTCTGCCGCCTGTGGGCGCTGCCCGAGCTGAAGGCCGGCCTGCCGCTGGCCGACATCGTGCCGCTGCTGGCGCGCCAGATCGAGCCCGCCGATGCCGCGCGCGTCGAGGCCATGCTGGACGCGGGGGGCGAACACCGGCTGGGCGGCTGCGAATTGCACACGCTCGACGGCCGCGTCATCGTGCAGCGCATGCAGCCGGTGGCGCAGCCGACCGACGGCGACAGCCGGATCTGGTTCCACGACGACATCACCCTCGAACGCCAGACCCAGCAGCGCGCCCAGCAGGCCTTCCACGATCCGCTGACGGGCCTGTTCAACCGCCGCGGCCTCGACGATGCGCTGCGCGCCGCGATCGCGCAGGCCGCCGGCAGCCCGGCGCCGCTGGCCCTGATGTTCATCGATCTCGACGACTTCAAGTACGCCAACGACGCGGCCGGGCACCGCACCGGTGACGAGATCCTCGTCGCCGTCGCCCGCGCCCTGCTCGGCCAGATGCGCAAGGGCGAACTCGTCGCCCGGCTCGGCGGCGACGAATTCGCCGTGATGTGCCCCGGCGCCACCGCGCAGGACGCCGGCGCGATCGCGGGCCGGCTCGTGACGGCCGTCGCCGGGCTGCGCTTCGAGGCACCCGGGCAGACGCTGCGCGTGGGCTGCAGCATCGGCATCGCGAGCTTCCCGCACGATGCCCGCACCGAGGACGACCTGATCGCCTGCGCCGACACGGCGATGTACGAGGCCAAGCAGACCGGCAAGAACCGCTGGGCCGCCTACCGCCGGGACCTGCTGCAGGTCAGGGCCCGCACCCCCGGGGTCGATTGGCATGCCCGCATCCAGCGCGCCCTGCTCGAGGACCGCCTGGTGCTGCATTTCCAGTCCGTGCACCGCGCCGCCGACCTGCGCGTGATGCACAGCGAAGCGCTCGTGCGCCTCGTCGACGAGAACGACGCGACGCGCCTGATCGGGCCGGCCGACTTCGTGCCGCATGCCGAGCACAGCGGCGCGATCCGCGCCGTCGACCGCTGGGTGTTCGAGGCATGCGTCGCGCAGCTCGCGGCGACCGAGGCCGGGGTCTGCCTGGCGGCCAATCTCTCGTCGCGTTCGCTGGAAGACGCCGGCTTTGCCGGCTTCCTGCGCGACGCGCTGCAGCGCCACGATGTCGACCCGCGCCGGCTGCACATCGAGCTCGGCGCCACCTCGGCCCTGGGCGATCCGACGGCCGCGCAGCCGCTGCTGGACGCCCTGCGCGGCCTCGGTTGCGCCGTGCACCTGGACGAATTCGGCAACGCCTTCAGCTCGTTCGCGCAGCTCAAGACGCTGGCGGTCGACGCCGTCAAGATCGACGGCGCCTTCATCCGCCAGCTGCAGGCGGAGGCCAGCAACCGCCTGTTCGTCGCTTCGATGATCGAGATCGCCCATGCGCTGGGCAAGACGGTGATCGCCGAACATGTCGAGGACGCCGAGACGCTGGACATCCTGCGCGGTCTCGGCGTCGATTTCGTGCAGGGCTTCCACTTCAGCCGGCCATCGTCGCGGCTGCCCGATGCGAACCCGCGCGGGCGGCTGCAGGTCGTCACGGGATGGCGCCGCAATCTCTCGGGCGACACCGGCTGAGGGGTTCGGGTTTGCACGCATGACATCGATAGCATCTCGCGCTTCAATCGACCGCGCGGCGCCAGGCCGCCGACCCGGTTTCGATCAAGGCAGGACGCCCATGTCGTTCAGTGAGGAAGAGCGGACGCTGCTGCTCGGCGCGCGGGGTCTGGGGCCGGCCGTGATCGAGCGGCTCGAGGAAGTCGGCGTCGACTCCGTGGACCGTCTCACGCGGCTGGGCGCCGAGGCCGCCGTGGCCGCCGTCTGCGCGCATCTGGGCACCAGGGCCTGGACCAACCGGCTGCGCGCGCTGCAGCGCTTCTGCCGCGACGCCGAAGGGCGGCGCCGCAGCGCGTCCCGACCGACACCGTAGCGACCGCCGCAGCCCTCGCCCGCCGCAACGACAGCGGCCCGGCAGACCTGCGCCTGCCGAGCCGCGACGAGCGGACTCAACTCAGAACTTGTACTTCAGCTGGACGTTGACCTCGCGCCCTTCCAGCGGGCGGGCAAGGATGACGCCGTTGTTGCCGGCGTTGTTGCCGAAGATGCGCGAATTGGACTCGGTCAGGCCGATCGTATTCGTCATGTTCGTGCCCTGCATGCGCAACTGCCAAGCGCTGCCGATGTTCGCGACGACGCCGAAGTCGAGCGTGTTGTACGTCCCCAGCTGCTGCAGACCGGACTGGTCCTGCGTGTGCTGGCCGACATAGGTGTCGGTCGCGTACACCGTCAGGTCACCCCAACCGGTGACGAACTTGTAGCTCGGCGTGAAGGCGTAATGCACCTTCGGCTGGCGCTGCAATTGCTGGCCGTTGATCGGGGCGCATTGCGAGGTGCCGTTCAGGTCGGTGTAGACGAAGCAGGAATTGTTGTTCGTGTAATGGCCGTCCATGTAATTGCCGACGAGCGTGAACGTCAGGTTCTCGATCGGCGACACCGAGCCGCGGAAGTTCACGCCCTTCGCTTCCGATCCGTAGATCTGCGTCAGGTTGTTGCCGTTGGCATCCTTCAGCGGCACGCCCTTGCCGTCGGTCGGCGTGTACGGCAGGCCGTCGAACTTCTTCTGGTAGACGCTGACGTCGGCATAGAACAACGACGACTGGTACTTGAAACCGGCCTCGAGGTTGTTCATCGTCTGCAGCGGCGACGCCGGGTTGTTGCCGCGCACGCCGTTGTCGAAGTCGTTGAAGTGGCCGCCCTTGTTGGCCCGCACATAGGCGCTGGTATGCGGGTTGAACTCGTAGTTCGCGCCCACCGTCCACGAGGTCAGGTTCTGGCTGTTGTCGTAGCGCGTGTACGTGCCGTTGCAGATGTTGAAGTTGTTGTCGTAGAGCGTGTTCGGATTGCCGTCCAGGCCGCCGGCGCCGGTCGACGCGAAGTTGCAGACGTTGTTGTACATGCCTTCGTGCTCACGGCGGGCCGAGGCGTCGAACAGCCACTGGTCGACCTTCCAGCTGTCCGACAGGTACAGCGCATGGTTGTTGCCGACGCCGTTCTGCGCGATGTTGTAGCCGCCGTAGCCGAGGAAGCCCTGCGCGTCGGTGGCGTAGTAGGTCTGGCCGTCCTTCGTGTACTTGACGGTGATCGGCGTCGCGTTGGGCGTGTTCGACATCAGCATCTGGTTGCCCAGCGACCAGGTGTCGCGCATCGTGTAATGCGCCAGATACAGGCCCGCCGTCAGCGTGTTGCCCGGGAAGATCTTCTTGCTGAAGCGCAGGTCGTTGTTGAAGTTCTCGAGATGCTTTTCGATATGCCACCAGCCCTGCGAGATCACGCTCTGGTTCGCGTTGACGGCGCCGCCGCCGACATAGCTCACCGACGCCGCCGCCGCGCTCGTGCCCAGCGACGCCAGCTCGTCGCCGAGCGACAGCGGATTGCTGCCCGAGAACAGCGCATTCGTGTCCATGTTGCCGCTGTCGATGAGGAAGCGGTCCTGCATCTTCCAGCCCTCGCCGAACTCGAGATCGATGTTGCCGCCGATGAAACCCATCTGCGCGCCGCGGCCGTCGGCGAGGTTGGCATTCACGCTGCCGGCGCCGTTCCAGCCCGGCAGCGTCACGTGCTGGAGCGCCGTGCTGTAGTAGGTCGACTTGAGCGGGTCGAAGCCGGGGTAGGCGCTGAAGTGGCTGGCGCCGCTCTGGATCATCGGGATCGGCGTGATGAACTGGTTCTTGTCGTCGAGCACGCGCGCATAGAGCATGATCGAACCGTTGTCCATGTCATGCGCCAGCGTGGCGGTGAACTGCCCGCCGTCGTCGGCCTTGAACTGCGGATCGCGCACGCCGTTGTTCTGGCGGTAGAAGCCGCCGAAGCTGCCGTACCAGCCCGGCGCGACCTGGAAGCCGTAGAAACCGTCGACCCGCTTCAGGCCGCCGGTACCCAGCGTCAGGCCGACGTCGCCGCTGGGCTTGGCCGTCCCGGTCTTGAGTATGAAGTTGGCGCTGGCGCCCATCTGGCCGTCGGCGAAGACGACCGAGGGACCGCCCTGGATGATTTCCGCGCGCTCGACCGTGTCGTCGAGACGGAAGGCCGAGGTGCCCTCGAAGAACGACAGCGTCGGCGTGCCGTAGATCGGCGAGCCGTTGATCTGCACCGTGAAATACGGTGCGTCGCCGCCGCCCGGGATGCCGGCGATCTCGATGTTGGCGCCGGTCTGGCCGCCGGTCGATTCGGGCCACAGTCCGGGCGAGACCTTGAGCAGGTCGGCCGTGCTCTTCGGATTGGCCTGCTTGATCTGCTCGTCGTTGACGCTGGTCACCGAATAGCTGGCGTCGATCTTCCGGCGCCCGCTGGCGGTGCCGGTGACGATGATCTGCTCGAGCGTCGTCGGCTGGTCGGCGCTGGCCGGGGCGGGATTCGCCGGCGCCGCGGCCGCATCCGCGGCGAACGCCGCATAGGGTGCCAGGCTCAGCGAAATCGCCAGCACCAGCTTGTTACGACGAAACAGACGCTGTGTCATGGGTGGGTCTCCTGTTGGGGCGTGGTTCGGTGGATCGCCTGGAATCGCTCGCAAGGCGACGCTCTTACGAGCGAACGAGTCGATTCTGGGTGGCGAATGACACCGATGTCATTCATACTAACCCTGGGTGTTGGCGTCAAAGCAACGGATCCACGCAGACCGCTTTCGAGCCGCTTGCGCGCTTGGAGGGGGCGTACCTAACGCGCCGCCTCAGCGGCGCCGTGCGAACGCCTGGCCATCGGAGCCGAAGACATGGATGGCGTCCGCGGACCACGACAACTCGATCGCGTCGCCGACACGCAGGCGCTCGTCGTGCGTGCGCGCCACCAGCGCCGGCAACTCGTCGCTGCCTTCGGCGTCGCAGAACAGCAGGCTGTGTTCGCCCAGCGCCTCGATATGGCGGATGCGGCAGCGCAGACCGGCCGCGCCGGCGAGATCGGCGCCGCTGCGCACATGCTCGGGCCGCACGCCGACCGTCACCGAAGCACCCGCCTCGACGCCGCCGGCGTCCACGGCGGCGGTCCAGCGCCGGCCCTGCAGCTCGAATTCGACCCCCTGCGCCGTCACCGCCGTGACACGCACCGGCAGCAGGTTCATCCGCGGCGTGCCGATGAAGCGCGCGGCGAACAGATTCGCCGGGTGGTGGTACAGCGTCATCGGCGCGCCGACCTGCACGACCGAGGTCACCGCCGGATCGTCGCTGACCGGTCGCAGCAGCACGATCTTGTCGGCCAGCGTCATCGCCTCGACCTGGTCGTGGGTGACGTAGATCATGCTCGCCGAGGCGTTCTCGCGGTGCAGCCGCGCGATCTCGACGCGCGTCTCCAGGCGCAGCGCGGCGTCGAGATTGGACAGCGGCTCGTCGAAGAGAAAGACCTTGGGCTTCTTGACGATGGCGCGGCCGATCGCCACGCGCTGGCGCTGCCCGCCCGAGAGCGCGCCGGGCTTGCGCTGCAGCAGCGGCTCGAGTTGCAGGATGCGCGCCGCCTCGCGCACGCGGGACTCGATCTCGGCGGCCGGCAACTTCGCGCGGCGCAGCGCGAAGGCCATGTTGTCCTCGACGGTCATGTGCGGGTACAGCGCGTAGCCCTGGAACACCATCGCGACATGGCGCCGCGCCGGCGGCGTCGCGCGCACCGAGACGCCATCGATGGTGATCTCGCCGCCGGCGTCGTCGTCGAGCCCCGAGATCAGCCGCAGCAGCGTCGACTTGCCGCAGCCCGAGGGGCCGACGAGGACGCAGAACTCGCCCGCCTCGACGCTGAAATCGACATCGCGCAGGATCGGCACGCCGCCGCGCTGCAGGCCGAGGCCTCGGATCGTCACCTGGGTCATGGCGTGGCCTTCACTTCGAGCCGCCCGTGCGGTCGTTGAGGGTGATGAAGTACTTGTTGAGGACGATGTAGATGAGCAGGATCGGGATGATCGAGATCACCGAGCCGGCCATCGTCAGGTTCCACGCCGCCGACTTCTCGTACTGCTTGGCAGCGGCATTCAGGCCCTGGGTCAGCATGTACTTGTCGACGCTCGAGATGTAGAGCAGCGGCTTCATGAACTCGTTCCAGACCGCCATGAACGTGAAGATGGCCTGCGTGGCGAGCGCGGGCACGGCCATCGGCAGCACGATGCGCACGAAGGTCTCGAGCGGCCCGCAGCCGTCGAGCCGCGCCGCCTCCTCGACCTCGGTCGGGAAGCTGACGAAGAACTGCCGCATCATGAAGATCGAGGCGATGCTGACGACCGAGGTCAGCACCAGCGCCAGATGGGTGTCGGCCAGGCCGAGCCGCGCGACGATCAGGAAGGCCGGGATCATCGTGACCTGCGCCGGCACCATGATGACGACCATCAGCAGCTGGAACACGCCGTTGCGGCCGACGAAGCGCAGCCGCGCCAGCGCATAGCCGGCCAGCGTGTTGCCGACGACGCCGAGCACGGTGACGATCGCCGCCACCGTCAGCGAATTGAAGAACCAGGTCGTGAACGGCCCGCCGAGGATCTGGCGGTAGGCATCGAGCCGGAACGATTCCGGCAGCAGCCGGTCGGCCAGCGCGATCTCGTGCATCGTCTTCAGCGACGTCAGCACGGCCCAGGCGAAAGGCGCCAGCGTCAACAGGCTGTAGCCGATCAGCAGGCCGTAGAGGCCGGCACGCGCCAGGCGCTGCAGCGGTGTCGCACCCGCCTTCACGCGTTGAGCCCTTCGGCCTTGACGAAACGCCGCAGCAGCAGCGTCGCGCCGAGGATGATCAGCGTCAGCACCGCGGCCAGCGCGCAGGCCAGGCCCATCGTGTTGTAGCTCTTGAACGCGAGCTGGTAGATCAGCAGCGTGAAGGTCAGCGTCGAGTTCTCGGGCCCGCCGTCGCCGCCCGAGAGGATGAAGGCCTGGTCGAAGACCTGGAAGCAGCCGATCAGCCCCATCGTCACGACGTAGAAGGTGATCGGCGTGAGCTGCGGCACGCTGATGTGCCAATGCCGCGCGATCGGCCCGGCGCCGTCGAGCGTCATCGCCTCGTACAGGCCCTGGGGTATCTCCTGCAGCCCGGCGAGATAGACGACCATGTGCTGCGGCGTCGTCGAGAAGACGTTCATCAGCATGATGATGGCCAGCGCCCAATGCGGGTCGGAGAGGAAGCGCACGGTGATGCCGAAATGCGCCTGCAGCGCCTGCGTGACGAGGCCGTTGTTATTGAACAGCCACATGAAGATCATCGTCATCGCCGCCGACGAGGTCAGCGTCGGCAGGAAGAACAGCGTGACGAAGGCGCGGCGCATGCGCACGCGGCCATTGAGCAGGCAGGCCAGCGTCAGCGCCAGCACCGTCTGCAGCGGCACGACGACGGCGACATAGCGCAGCGTGTTGCGGCAAGCGGCCCAGAACTTGTCGTCGTCCCAGAGATAGCCGAGATTCTTCGCGCCGGCCCAGCTCGACTGGCCCGAGACGATGTCCATCTTGTGGAACGCGGCGTAGAAGGCGAACAGCGCCGGCGCCAGCGTGAACACCGTCACCAGCACCAGCGTCGGCGTCAGGAAGCCCCAGCCGGCGGCGGCGTCGCGGTTGCGGTCGGCGCGCGGGTGGTTCATCGCTCGCGCTCGATTTCGCGGTTGGCCGCCGCCTGCGCCCGCGCCAGCGCCTGGTGCACGGTGATCGAACCGTTCAGCGCGGCCAGGAACTGGTTGGAGAAATTCGATTCGATGGCCGGCAGGCTGGTGCCGCGCGACCACACGGTGGCGTAGGGCACGCCGGCGATATGCGCGGCCAGCAGCGGATCCTGCGTCGCGGCGACGCGCGCCTGCACGCTGCGCCGCACCGGCAGCAGCCCGGCGTAGCGCGACCAGTCGGCGGCGCCGGCGCTCGTCATGTACTGGGCGAACCGGATGCCGCCGGCCGGGTTGCGGGCGTACTTCGGGATCGAATAGCCGACGACGAAGGCCATCGTCTGCGGTTTGCCGTTGACCGTCGGCGTCGGCAGCGTCACGAACTTGACGGCCGGGAAATCCTGGTGCAGCGAGGCCAGCGCCCAGGGCCCCTCGATCATCATCACCGCCTTGCCGGCGCCGAAGGCCGCGCCCGGCGAATCGGCGCCGAGGTCGTCCTTGGGCGAGAGCAGCGCGCCGGCGCGGCGGCCGTCGACGTAGGCCTGCAGATACGCTTCGACGCCGGGCACGCCGGTGAGCGTCGCGTTGCCTTCGCGGTCGGTGATCGGCTGGCCGAACGCCTCGATCGCCGAGAGATGGCGCGCGAGGTCGGCCTCGAACAGCATCGCGCCGACGCCGCGCGGCAGCCGTTTCTGCAGCTTCAGCGCGAAGGCCATCAGGCCGTCCTCGTCGCGCGGGATGTCGGCGATGCGCCAGCCGGCCGCCGCGAGCAGGTCGGTGTTGACGTAGAGCGCCAGCGTCGAATAGTCCTTCGGTATGCCGTAGAGGTGATGGTCGTCGCCGCGAAAGGCGTCGAGGAATTGCGACGGGAAATCGGCCGGATCCTGCAGCGCCGCGTCCAGCGGCAGCAGCACGTCGCTCTTGATCAGGAACGGCGCCTCGGCCGAATCGAGGTACATCACGTCGGGCGTGATGCGCGCGGCGAAGCGCGAGCGGATCACGTCCATGTACTTGTCGGTGATCACGACCTTCTTCACCGTGATGCCGGTCGCCGTCTTGAAGGCGGCGATGGCGCGGTCCATCGCGTTCGCCTCGGCCGGCAGCGTGGCCCACATCGCGAGCGTGATGGTGTCGGGCGGCTCGGCGGGCGGTGCGCAGGCAGCCAGGGCGCCGACGAGTCCGATCGCCGACAGGATGCGCGCGATCCGGCGGATCCAGCGATGCCGCATCTCAATCCCGCGGCGGCCGTACCGACAAGTAGACCGTGCTCCAGAGCTGGGCCGCGTTCGACTCGTCGGCGGTCCTGCTCTTGGGGCCGTAGGCGGCGACGACGAATCGCCGGCCGTCGTGATCCCAGGACCATAGTTCGCTGTTGGCGACCTCGCGCGCGGCGACGATGCGCTGCCACAGCAGCGCTTGCGCGTCGACGAGCAAGCGCCGCGTCGCGGCGTCGAGGTCGTCGCGCTCGAGCTGCCGAGCGAGGCCGGCCGCCGCCATCGCCTGCTGCCACGACCAGACCACCGTGCCGTGGTAGCGGTCGTTGCCGAAACGTTCGCGCAGCGCGGCATCGCCGAAGACCGGGTTGGCGACGAGCATGCCGGCGTCGGTCATCAAGCCGGCCGGGAATGGACGCACCAGTTGCGCGACCTCGCGCCGCAGCGTCGCGGCGTCGGGCCGCGCAAACAGCAGCGCGAAGGCGAAGTCGGAATGCAGGATGGGCTGCGGCTGCCCTGCGGCGTCGAGCGCGAGCGCCGAGCCGATGAATTCACCGCTCGCGACGTCGCCTTGCAGCGCCGCTGCAGCGACCGATGCGGGCAGCTTCAATTCAGCGACATACGAGGCGACCGCGACGGCCACGGCCGCGCCGCTGCGCTTGAAGGCGAAGCATTTCGGCGCCTCGTCCCGCCAGACGCGGATCATCGATCCGAGGTCGTCGATGGGTCCCAGCGCGGCGATATACGGCGCCATCGCGTCCAGGTCCGCGAGCGCGCGCAGGGCCTCGAGCGCCGCGGGCACCAGCACCGCGTTGACGCTGTACGGAAAGACGCCGCCGCCCAGGCCATCGCTGCTGTCGCGCCAATCGCCGGCCACCTGGCCCGGCGGCAGGCCGACGAGGTTCGTGGCCACCGCCTGGCGGGCGAAAGGACGGGCGCGGGCGAGCACCTGCGCGGCATTGCGCATGATCAGCGTGCCGTGATCGGGACCGGCGGCGCTGCGGGCGGCGAGGAATTCGGCCTTGTCGAGCCGCCCGCCGCCGTCGACCAGGCAGGCCGCGAGCACCGGCAGCAGCATGAAATCGTCGTCGATCATCTTGTGGTCGAGCTCGCATGCCGGTGCGCCGGCGAGCGGCAACCCGGCGGCGACGCGCTCGACGAGCGGGAATTCGCCGACGTTCTCCTCGTGCGCGACACGCCCCTGCGCGTCGAGCCGCTCGAGCACCGAGACCAGCGCCGCGCGCACGCCAGCCGGCCGCAGCGCCGGCAGCAGCAGGCGCAGCGACATCAGCGTGTCGCGGCCGAAATAGGTCAGGAAGCGCCAGCCGCCGGCCAGCCAGCGATCTTCGAAGCTCAGGAATTCGAGCGCGCGCCGCGCCGCGGGCAGGTCGGCTGCCGCGGCGGTGAGCAGGCGGTCGGCCGCCAGCGGCCGCAGCGGCGCCTCGCCGGTGCAGGCGACGAGCCGCAACTGCAGGTTCTCGCCCGCCGCGGCGATCAGTTCCATTCCTTCGGCATCGGTCGCGACGCGGCCGCCGACGACCTGCAATTCCAGGAAATAGCCGGCCGCGCCGTCGATGCGGTCGCGCTGCCAGACCAGGGCCTCGCCCCCCGGCGTGTGGAAGAGGCGCGGATCGACGAGTCCCGCCGGCGGCAGGCTGCCGTCATGCTGGTGGCTGCGCAGCACGCGCACGCTGCCCAGCAGCGCGCGCGCCAGGCGCAGACGCGGCCGGTCGGCGCGTACTTCCAATGCGACGCCACGCAGCTCGCGCCTCTGGCGGTCGGTGACCCGTTGCGCATGCACCGGCGCGAGCAATTCCCAATGCAGTTCGGCCGCCTCGAACCAGATCGCCGCGCCGCTGTTGCCGGCGGCGAAGGCGAACAGCAGCCGCGGCGCCGGCCCGTCGGTCAGCAGGCATTGCGCGCAGACCTCGCCGTCGCGAAACATCAGGTTGTTCGAGGGCCCCTCGACGACGCTGTATCGCAGCGCCGGGGCTGCCGCGGCCGCGTTCACGGCGCCGTGGCTTCAGGGTAGAGCCGCGCCAGCGCGACGTAGCAGGCGTTGGTCCAGCCGAATCCGTCCTGCGTCGGGTATTCGCCGCCGCCGCCGGCGCGGTCGTCGACGACGTCGTACTTCTCGAGCAGCTTGCCGCTGCGCGCAAAACCGTGTTCGACCGCGGCCATCCAGCGCGTGGCGATGGTGCGGGCGAATGCGTCCTCGCCGTAGCGGCGCAGGCCCTCGACAGCCATCCATTGCAGCGGCGCCCAGCCGTTCGGGGCGTCCCATTGCTGGGCCGTGTGCAGCGGCGTCGTCAGCAGGCCGTTGCGTGCCAGCAGACCCGCACGCACGGCGCGCGCCGTGGCCGCGGCCTGCTGCGGGCTCGCCAGGCCGAGCCACAGCGGCACCATCGTCGCGGCGCTGAGGCGGTCGCGCGGCTGCCCGCTGACCCACTGCAGGTCGACGTAATGACCGAGGTCGTCGCGCCAGAGGTGGGCGTCGATGGCGACGCGCCGGCGCGCCGCGCGCGCCTCGAAATCGGCGCTGCCGCCGGCGTCGCCGGCGGCGCGCCGGGCGGCGGCGATGGCGAGTTCGAGACCCACCATCAGGCTGTTGAGGTCGATGGGCGCCAGCGCTGTGGTCTCGATCGTCTCCAGCCGCAGCGGGTCGGCGCACCAGCGGCTGCTGTAGTCCCAGCCCGATTCGGCACCGGCGCGCAGGTCGCGCCAGACGGCCTGCGGCGTCCGCTCGGGGGCCTTGTCGGCGGTGCACCGGTCCTCGCGATAGGCCTCCTCGCGCGGCGTGTCGAGGTCGTCCCAATAGCGGTTGAGCAGCGCGCCATCGGCCAGTCGCAGCACATGGCGGTAGGCACTGCCCGGCGCCAGCGCCGCCGCGCCGTCCATCCAGTAGGCGTATTCGCGTTCGAGTTGCGGCAGCTGGCCGGCGAGCAGCGCCGGCGCGTCGCCGGCGAGCAATTCGACCATCTTGAAGAAGAAGGGCGGCTGCGAGCGGCTGACGAAATAGCTGCGATTGCCGTTGGGCACATGGCCGTAGCGATCGATCAGCGCGGCGAAATTGACGAGCATGTCCAGCGCGAGATCGCGGCGGCCGTTCTCGATCAGGCCGAGCATCGTGAAATACGAATCCCAGTAATAGACCTCGCGGAATCGGCCGCCCGGCACGACGTAGGGCCGCGGCAGCTCGATCAGCGTGTCGGCCTGCGGCAGCGTCGCGGTCGACAGCGGATGGCGCACGAGCTGCGGCCAAAGCGCCTCGATGTGGCGGCCCAGCGCCGCGCGCACCGGACCTTCCGGCTGGACGGGCACGATGGGCAGCGCGGGCTGCAGCGCCTCGGGCAGCGCCGGCGGCAGCTCGAAATGTTCGGCGACGAAGGCCGCCAACGAGAACCCGGGCTGGCCGCGCTGCGCTACGTAGATCGAGCGCAGCACCGCGGGCGGGAGCGCCTTGGGCGTGGCATCGGCAAAGGTCTTGCCGTCGTCGAACAGCCGCTGCATCTGCACGTCGACGAACAGCTCGCCGTACAGGCGCGCCGGGGTGCGCGCCAATTCGCGGACCACCGCTGCCGCTTGCTCGTTCGATTCCACGACGTCTCTCGCTAATGCATCGCCGATGGCGCCAGCTGCGCCGCCGCGTCGGTCGAACGACCGCTGGCCGCACGCCGCGCCAGGCCGCGCCTGAAGAACCAAAGCGCCAGCGCCAGACCGGCCACCGGCACGAGCAGCAGCGCGAATGCCGTGCGGCCGTCGAAGGCCATGAACATGCGGCCAGTGATGAACGAGCCGCTGGAGCCCCCCAGCGCCGAGAAGATCACGATCAGCCCGGTCATCGCCGCATGGCGCGACTTGGCCAGCACGCTGAGCATGGCCGAATTGATCGCCGGGTAGATCGGCGCCAGGAACAGGCCGATGAGCGGGAAGTAATAGGCCACCGCGGGCGCGCGCAACCAGCTCATCTGCGGATCGGGCCGCAGGCCGCTGGACTGTGCAAGCGTCAGCACGATCAGTGCCGCGACCGCGGCGACGCAGGTGTTGACGACGGCGTACCAGCCGACGCGGGCGATCACCGCCGCGCTGAGCAGGCGGCCGAGCGCGATCGACAGCGGCATGATCACGGTCAGCCCGACGCTCATCGCCGTCGGCATCTTCAGTACGTCGCGGTTGAACGTCGGCAGCCAGGTGCCCACGCCCTGCTCGATCAGCACGTAGAGGAAGGCGGCGCCGAGGAAGACGACGACGAGCCCGATGGCCAGCAGCGTCCACATCGCGCCGAGGTCGGCGGCCAGCGTCGGCGACGGGCCGCTCGGACGCGCCTCGGTCTCGTCGATGCGGCTGGCCATCAGCAGCACGAAGCTGAGCGCGACGACCGTCGCCAGAACCCAGTAGACATGCAGCCAGGCCAGCGATTGCGGATTCGCGTCGTCGATGGCCTGGCTGAAGAGCCAGTAGCCGCCGAGCACGCCGAACATGAACATGCCTTCGAGCAGATTCGTGAAGCTGGCGTGCCCGCGTTCATCGCGCGTCATCAGGCCGATCATCGAATAGGCCGAGACCTTGACGAGGGCGAATGCGGCGCCGATCGTCACGAGCATCAGCTTGATGGCCCAGAACGCGGCCAGTTCGGGCATCGCGGCGCAGCCGGCGCCGACGGCCGCCAGGCCGATCAGCATCGCGTTCTTCAGCCCCAGGCGCGGCAGCAGCGAGGCGACGAGGAAGCTGACGATTGCAATCGGCAGGTCCTTGTAGGCATCGAGCAGCGAGGCCTGCGCCTGGCTCGCGCCCATCGACTGCGTCGTCAGCAGGATGATGGAGCCGACGCTGTTGAGCAACGCGCCGAACACCATGTAGGTGAGGATCACCGCCGCCTTGATGAGGCCGGTGTGGGCCGGACCGGTTGCAGAGGATTCGGGGCGGTTCATGCGGCGGCGCGGGTCGGACGGCTGGACGGCATCGGTGCTCGATTCTGGGGTGCGAATGATATCGATGTCAGGGTGGAAAACCCGCGGTCGATGCCCAGCGACCGTTACGGGCGGGTGAAACCGGTAGATCGGCACCGGCGCGATGCGCCGAGAATGCCCGCGCCGACCCTGTGGCAGAGCCGCCGATCGTCCATGAACAAGCCCGACGACAAATCCGACAACAAGCCCGAGAAGCAGCGAGACCGGCAGCCCACCACCCCGACCGTCACCGCGAATCACACGATGGAGGATCTGGCCGCGCTGGCCGGGGTCAGCAAGATCACCGTCTCGCGCGCGCTGCGCGACAGCCCGCTGGTGACGCCGGCGACGCGCTCGCGCATCAAGGCGCTGGCCGAGCAGGTCGGCTACCGGATGAATTTCAGCGCGCGCAATCTGCGCCTGCAGCGCAGCCACACGATCGCCGTCGTGCTCGAGATGGCGCCCGACGCCGACCGCCCGATGTCGGGGCCCTACCCGCTGCACCTGCTCGGCGGCATCATGCAGGAGCTCTCCACCCAGGGCTACAACCTGCTGCTGACGGCGGTGCAGGCCATCGAGGCCGGGCTGCCGATGGCCGCCGACGGCGTCATCCTGCTCGGTCAGGGCGTGCACGATGCCGGCGTGCGGGCCGTCGCCGATGGCCGCCTGCCCTTCGTCGTCTGGGGCGCCGAGCATGCGGCCGGCCGGCTCGCCGGCGCACCCGCGGTCGTCGTCGGCAGCGACAACCGCCAGGGCGGCGCCAGCGTCGCGCGGCGCTTCGTCGAACTGGGCCGGCGCGCGCCGCTGTTCCTCGGCGACACGCGGCACGCCGAGGTGCGCGAGCGCCTGCTCGGCTTCCAGGCCGAATTGAAGAAGGCCTCGATCAAGACCGCGACACTGCGACCCGAGGCCTTCACCTTCGGCGCCGGCCACGCCGCCGTGCAGGCGCATCTGCGGGCAGCGAAAGCGACGCCCGACGCGCTCTTCGCCGCCAGCGATCTGCTGGCGATGGGCGCCGTGCGCGCCTGCACCGAAGCCGGGCTGGCCGTTCCCGAGGACGTCTCGGTCGTCGGCTACGACGACTCGCCGACGGCGCAGACCTACACGCCGCCGCTGTCCAGCGTCAGCCAGGACTGGGTCCATGGCGGCGTGCTGCTGGCGCGCAAGGTGCTCGACCTGATCGCCGGTGCCGACGTGCACAGCGTGACGATGCCGACCCGGCTCGTGCTGCGCGCCACCTGAATCGCGGCGGCGACGACGACGCGCCGCTCGCGTCAGTCCGCCTTCATCTTCGTCGCCTTGACGATGGCGCCGAGTTGCGCGCGCTCGTCGGCGATGAACTTCTCGAAGACCGCACGCGTGCCGCCCTCGGGTTCGATGCCCACCGCCTTCAGCCGCGCGACGACCTCGGGCGCCTTCATCGCCTGGTCGACCGCCGCGGCCATCCTGTCGAGGATCGCCGGCGGCGTCGTCGCCGGCGCGTGCAGCCCGGCCCAATGCGCGATGCGGATGTCGCCGTAGCCCTGCTCGGTCGCCGTCGACAAGCCCGGATAGGCCGAGACGCGCACCGTCCAGGCATCGGCCAGCGCCTTGAGCTTGCCGGCCTTGATGAACGGCAGCACGACGATGCTGGCCTCGGAGGTGGCGTCGATCTGGCCCGAGAGCACGGCGTTGATCGATTCGGCGCCGCTCTTGTACGGCACGACATCGAGCTTGGCGCCGTAGCGCGTGGCCAGCACGCCCTCGACGAAATGCGGCGTGCTGCCGGTGCCGGCGGTCGAGAAATGCAGCGTGCGGCCGGCCTTCGACGCGGCGATGAATTCCGCCAGGTCCTTGTACGGCGCGTTCGCCGGCGCGACGATGATCGACGGCGCGAGGCCGATCAGCGCCACCGGCACGAGGTCGCTGTCCTTGTAGGGCACGCTCTCGCGGATCATGCTGTTGGACACGACGCCGGCCGAGCTGATCAGGAAGGTGTAGCCGTCGCCCGCCGACTTGGCGACGAAGGCGGTGCCGAGCATCGTCCCCGCGCCCGGTTTGTTCTCGACCACCACCTGCTGATGCAACGCCTTGGCCACGCCCTCGGCACAGGCGCGCGCCATCAGGTCGTTGGCGCCGCCGGCGCTGAAGGGCACGATGAAATGGATCGGCCGGCTCGGCCATTCGTCGGCATGGGCGGCGGTGCCGAAGAGCGCGGCGGCAAGGCCGAGCGCGATGGCCATGACGTTTGCTTTGGCGCGGGTGTGGCGGGGGGTGCTGTGGGCCATCGTCGGCTTGCCTGATGTTGGGATGCGGGGCCCGGATATTCGCACAGCCGCAGCAGCTTTCGGCCAACCCGGGCACACTGGCACTTTCCCTTGCACCCGACCCATGCGCCCTTTCGGCTTCGAACACAGCTACGCGCGCGAACTGAGCGGCGCCTATATCGCCTGCCGGCCGAACCAGGTGCCGGCGCCGCGGCTGCTCTTCCTCAACGAGCCGCTGGCCGCAGAGCTCGGGCTCGACGCGGCGGCGCTGCGCGCGGAGGCCGCCTTCTTCGCCGGCAACGAACTGCCCGGCGATGCCGAGCCGATCGCCCAGGCCTACGCCGGCCACCAGTTCGGCGGCTTCTCGCCGCAGCTCGGCGATGGCCGGGCGCTGCTGCTCGGCGAGATCGTCGACCGCCGGGGCCGGCGCCGCGACCTCGCGTTCAAGGGCTCGGGACGCACGCCGTTCTCGCGCGGCGGCGACGGCAAGGCCGTCGTCGGGCCGATGCTGCGCGAGGCGCTGATCGGCGAGGCGATGCAGGCGCTGGGCATCCCGACGACGCGCGCGCTCGCCGTCGCCGCCACCGGCGAGCCGGTGCGGCGCGAGGGTCCGCAGCCCGGCGCCGTGCTCACGCGCGTCGCCGCCAGCCATCTGCGCGTGGGCACCTTCCAGTTCTTCGCCGCCCGCGGCGACCGCGCGATGCTGCAGCGCCTGCTCGACTACACGATCGCGCGCCACGATCCCGAACTCGCCGGCACGGCCGATCCGGCGCTCGGCCTGCTGCGCGCCGTCGCCGCGCGCCAGGCCGAGCTGGTCGCCAGCTGGGTCCTCGTCGGCTTCATCCACGGCGTGATGAACACCGACAACATGGCGCTGTCGGGCGAGACCATCGACTACGGTCCCTGCGCCTTCATCGAGTCCTACGACCCGCAGGCCGTGTTCAGCAGCATCGACCATGGCGGCCGCTACGCCTACGGCGCCCAACCGTCCATGGCGCGCTGGAACCTGGCGCGTTTCGCCGAGACGCTGCTGCCGCTGATGGCCGATGACGAGGACGAGGCGGCGATCGCGGCCGCGGTGACGCGCGCGCTGGCGGTGATCGACGAGTTCCCCGATCGCTGCGACGCGGCGCTGCTGCGCGGGCGGCGCGCCAAGCTCGGCCTCGGCGGGTCGACGTCGGCCGACGATGCTGCCGACCACGAACTCATCGACGCGTGGCTGGCGCTGCTCGAGGCACAGGCGGTCGACTACACGCTGGCCTGGCGCGGACTGGCCGATGCGGCCGAGGGGCGCGACGAAGCGCTGCTCGCGCTGTTCGCCGATGCGCCCGCGGCCGCGCGCTGGCTGGCGCGCTGGCGCGAGCGCTGCGAGCGCGACGGCCTGGCGGCGAGCGAGCGAGCGCGCCGCATGCGGCTCGTCAACCCGCGCATCATCCCGCGCAACCACCGGGTCGAGGAGGCGCTCGCGGCGGCCACCGACCACGGCGACATCGCGCCCTTCGAGCGCCTGCTCGCGGCGCTGCGCCGCCCCTGGGACGACGCGGTCGAACTCGAGGCCTACGCCGAGCCGGCGCCGCGCGAGATCACGGCCGGGTACCGCACGTATTGCGGCACCTGAAGCAGCGGCACGCGGGTGCCGGTGCGCGCTCGACGCTCAACGCCGCGCGGCCGCCGCGCTCGCCAGCATCGCGGCCATCTTCTCGTGGATCAGCGTGATCGCCTTCAGCGGCCGCACCATGACCTTGAATTCGGTGATGCGCCCGGCATCGTCCCAGCGCAGCAGGTCGACGCCATTGACGACGATGCCGTCGATCGTCGTCTCGAATTCGAGCACCGCGTCTTGCGCGCCGACGATCTCGCGCACATAGCGGAAGCTGTCGTTGAAGAAGACGTGGAAGGCGGCCGTCAGATACATCGTCGTGACCGCCCTGCCCTGCTGCGGCTTGTGCACGACGGGCGACCAGAACACGACCTGGTCGGCCAGCAGCGCGTCGATGCCGGTGGGGTCGTGGCGCCGGACGAGGTCGTGCCAGGCGGCGACGGGAGACGGAGGCGTGGTGTGCGGCTGCATGGGGCGATTCTGCGGCAGGTGCCGGCACGGCTCACGTGGCCGGCGCCGCCGAGGCCGCCGAAGCCGGCGCCGCCGGCGCGATCCCGCCGCGCCGGGCCGCGGCCTCGATACCCGGATCGAGTGCGCGCGCGGCGGCGAGGTCGGCGTTGCCCGCAGCCGTGGCGCCCTCTCGCAATTCGATCAGCCCGCGGCCGTAGAGCGCCAGTGCCAGTTTCGGCTCGACATGCAGCGCATCCCGGCAATCGCGCCGAGCCTTGTCGATCTCCGTTCCCAGCAGCAGCCGCGTCCAGCAGCGCCTGGCTTGCACGGCAGGCAGCGTGACCTCCTCGCGGTGCGCGGCGATCCAGAGGTCGTATTGCGCCAGCGCGAGTTCGGGGCGCTGCGCCCCCAGCAGCAGATCGCCGACCTCCCGATGCAGGTCGTCCTGCGGCGCCAGCGCCTGCTGCGCGGCGCCGAGGTCGATCAGGGCCGCGGAGCGATCACCGCGCGACAGCAGCAGTTCCGCGCGCTCGATCCGTGCCTCGGCATCGGCGGGCTGCAGGCCGATCGCCGTGCCGTATTCGGCCAGCGCGCGATCGGCGCGATGCAGTTCGCGCTGCACCCTTGCACGCAGCCTGAATGCGGCCGCCGCCTGCGGATCCATCGCGCAGGCGCGGTCGAGGTCTGCCAGCGCGAGTTCGAACTCGCGGCGCGACGCATGGGCCGCGCCGCGCCGCGTGTAGCCGTCCGCGTCGCCGGGGGTCTCGGCGTCGGCTTCGGACGCATCCGGCGCCGATGCGGCTGGCGCGACGCGCGGCGGCAGCGCGATCGCGAAGACCTGCCCGCCCTCGTAAGTCATGTAGATCTTGCGCTGGGCGTTGGACACGTAGATGCGATGCGAGACCATGAAGTCGGCACCCAGCAGCAGGTCGATGTTCTGCAGATCGATGTCGGCGAAGCGAATGCGCGTGTTGCGGATCGTCTCGCCGCCGATCTTGAAGCTCGTCACGGGGCCGATCCACGAAGGAACCAGGGCACTGCCGGCGCCGCGGAGCGGTCCGCCGGCGACGACGTCGGGACCGCCCGGCACGATGCCGGCGCGCCGCGCCGCGGACTTGGATAGCAGCGATCCGGCCGCACCGGTATCGAGCAATGCGCGCAGCTTCCGGCCATTGATCTCGGCCTCGGCCAACGTGTGCTTCTGTCCGCGCAGCCGTTCGAGGTCGAGCACGATCACCGGCTTGTCGCCCGCCCAGTAGGCCAGATTCGTGTCGTCGCAATCGCCTGCGATGCGCATCAAGCGCACGGCACCATGCGCGAGGTCGTATTCCACGTCCCACAGCCCGAGGAAGTTCTGCCCGAGCAGGCCGACCGTGTTGGCACCGACCTCGTTGCCGCCGACGATGAAGGGCAGGCGGGGCACTTCGAGCTTGTTGATTTCGAAGTGCTCGACACGTGCGATGTGGATGTCGATCGACCCGCCGACGCCGTCCATGAACAGGCCCCAGGGAGCCATCGTCTGGACCAGACCGAGCCGGTCCGCGGCGGCCGGCGCGATCATGCTGAAGGCGGCGCCGCTGTCGACGGTGAAGCGGACCTCGATGCCGTTGATGCGCGCCGCCACGGTCGGCCGCAGGCCGACCATCGTCACCGGCAACTCGAAGCGGCTGATGTGGCACGGGACGGCCGCGAAGGCGGCGGTCGGCGGCAGCAACGCCAGCGCCGCCACGCCCACCAGGCCGACGAGGGCCGAGATCGGACCCGCCGGCCGTGCCGAGACGGGGGTCGCCATCGCGCCCGCCGCTAGCGCCGCATGCCTCGACCGGCGCGCCTTGACTTCGGCCGCTCGATGCCCGTCATGCCCGTCATGCCCCTCGATCCGCATCGAAGACGCCCCTTGGCGATAGATCGGCCCCAAAACGACGACCGTCGGCAGGCGCCCGAACGCGCAGCCAGCGCACCCTCGCTGCGACCATAGCTTGCGCGGCCCGCATCCGTCATCCTCACAATTGACGGGCGGCGGCGGCGTCGCTCAGCGTATCCGCCGCAGCAGGAAACGCACACGCGTTGCGCTGCCCAAGCGACGACGCCCCGGACACGCAAGGGCGCACTGGTACAGTGCCGCCGCCCCTCGATACCTGACAACCCTACCATGACGGAACCCACCGAAGCCCCCGACACGAACGCCCGCCCGCCCCTGCCGGACCACCTGTCGTCCGACCCGCGCAGCCCGCACCATGTGGCCGCCGTGTTCGAGCACGAGGTCGGCATCCGCCTCAACGGCAAGGAGCAGCACGCGGTCGAGGAGTACTGCATCAGCGAGGGCTGGGTGCGCGTCGCCGCCGGGCGCACGCTGGACCGCAAGGGGCGGCCGCTGCTGGTCAAGATCAAGGGCCGCGTCGAGGCCTACTACCGCTGAGCGCGGCGCGGCGGGGCGCCAGAGCGACCATGGACGCCCACGCACCCCAGGCCTAGACGCGCAGGCCTCGACCGCCGGGTGCCGCCGGATCTTCGTCGCCGATCCGCCCGCGATCACGGGCCGAAGGCGGCATACATCGGAATGCTCGAGACATAGCTCGCACCCGCGCGCAGGGTCGTCAGCTGCACGCTCCAGTAGCCGTCCACCGTCCCTGCCGGAGGCGTGCCGGTAAGCAGGCCCGTGACAGGGTCGATGCTGAGCCATGAAGGCAGTGGCATCGAGAAGTAGGGTTGCAAGGCGAACGCGTAGACATCGCCAGGCGCCGACACATGGATCCCCGTCAGGTGGATGCCGAAGGGCTGGCCTATCGTCAATTGAACGTGAAGTGCGGGCGGTCCGTAGATGCCCATCTCCGGTCCTGAGGCAACGCCGAAATTGGATGCACTCGGTGCGTACAGGGGATGCACGGAATCGGTGAACAGCGTGAGGGGCACGGTCGTATCCTGCGCGCTGCCGTCCGGGTACACGGCGTGGATCGCAATCGTCGCCGGAAACTGACCCACCGCGCCGATGGCTCCCGAGATGACGCCGGTCTGCGCATCGACACCAAGTCCCGCCGGGAGGACGACCGAGGAGTAGTGCAATGTCAGGCCTTGCAATGCACTGGGATTGTCGAAGACGGGTCCGCAGCTGAAATTGAGCGCCACCGAAGCGCCACAGAAAGGCGGATAAGAGACGGGCACATTGCTGGCCGTCACGTTGAACGCAATGCTGACCGGCTGGGTCTGATAGCTGACGCCGTTGCGAACGAGCGTCGCGGCGATCTCGACCTGGCTGTTGCCGACACCCGTGGGGATGCCCTGGGCATTCCCCGTCGACGCGTCCAGCGTGATGCCCGAGGGCAGGCGGCCGCTGGAGACGCTGTAGGTGATGGAGTCGCCCGCCAGCGGCACGAAGGTCGGCGCCAATGCCACCAACTGCGTCGACGGCAGCGCTGTCCCATAGCTCAGGTCCAGTTTGGCCTGGTTGTAACCCGTTGATCCGAGCAGGGGGGCCGTCGTCAAAGTCGGCGTCGGGTCCACGACGGTTATCCAGGCATTCGTGGAGACGCTGCCCTGAACTCCGCTCGAACTCAGGACCACCGTCACCCCGAAGTTTCCCGCCGCCGTGGGCGTGCCCGAAATGACGCAGGTGGAGGAATCGATCGTCATGCCCGCAGGCAAAGATCCACCCGCGACCGTGCAGGTCGGCGCGTGGCCCTGCAAGCCGTCGATGACAGGCTTGACGGTGAGCGGTGTCTTCAGCGTCACTTGCGACGAGGCATAGGAAAAGGTCACATAGAGGTCGACGGTCTTCGTCCCGCCCGGGCCGCCACCGCCACATCCGGCCAGCGTGAATGCGAGCATGAAGCTCCAGAAGCAGTACGCGACGAGGCGAATGGGTATCGAATTCATGAGGACGGTAGCTGTAAGTTGCCCGCAGTGCCAGCAGGCATTGCGCTGGTGATTGCCATTTCTATCGCCCGCGCTGTCGACAAAGGCACCCAGACTCGAGTCATGCTACCCATGCTATTTCAGCAGATTCTCGAGGCACGAAACCTGAACCGTCGCCGTGGAGGAAGTGGCGGGGGAACCAAGACACCAGAATGCGGTGACGGACCCCGACACATCGATGAATTCGCTCAGCGAAGATCCGTAATTGTCGACGGACGGGATGGCATAGAAGCCGACCGGCGCTTGCCAGGCGCCTTGCGACGCAATATAGCGTATCGATGCGATCTCGTTGTTCGAGCCGACGATCAGGGCGGTCACGTTGCCCGCTGCATCAGCGACCGGCGGCGCGGAAATGCCGTAGCCGATGGTCGAGGCCGGCGCAACGATCTGCGGTGCCGACCAGGTGGCTGCGGTCGGATTCGAGCGCGAAGAGCGGACGCTGCCATCGGACTGGGTCCAAGCCACAGTGGCAATGCCCGCGGCGTCGATGACCGCCCAGGGTCCACCGCTGCCGATGCCGTTCGTCGACGGCGCGTCGAGGCGAGCGGCTGCACTCCAGGTGCCGGTCCGCGAATTGAATTGCATCCCCCAGATCTGCGCGTTCGGCGTGCCGCCCACGGACCAGACGATGGCCGCGTCGCCGCGATCATTCACCGACAAGCCGGCACCCGTGAACCGTGACACCCAGAAGCTCGGGGCCTGCTCCGGCGCCACCTGCAGCGGCGCGCCCCAGGCACCCGTCGATGCGTCGTATCGATCCCGCATCAGGCCCAGTTGCGCTCCCCGCCAGGCCGCAGTCCCGTTGCCGGACCCATCGATCTGCAACATCGGCGCCGGCGGTCCGTACAGCGACAAATGGGCGCCCGAATCGAGTTGTCCCGAGGCACTCCAATGCGCACCGGCCGGATCGGCACGCAAACCGAACAGACCCCAAGCACCGGCATCGAGCGCCATCCAGACGAGCCCGAGGATGTTGCCGCTGCCGTCGCCTGCGAAGGTCCACACACCCGGGCTGCCGGCCATCGAACTCAGATCGACGTTGGTCGGCGCACTCCAAGTCTCGGCGCCCGCCGCAAGACGCGCGATCTTGACGCGGGTGGTGACTTGGGGCGTCTGCCTGTCGGCCTCCGCCCAGGTGAGAAGGACATCGCCATTGAGTCCGGTGGAAAGGTCGAAGCCCACCCCGATCGACGAGCCCATGGGCACCGCGTAAATGGCCTGCGCGGCGCCCCAGGTGCCGGTCGACGATCGATAGCGGGCCACGTAGATCGTGTCGATGGATGAGACCGTCTCATACCAGGACACGGCGAGATTGCCGGCGCGATCGGCGACCGCCGTCGGATAGAACGTCAGCGTGTTCGCCAGCGGCGTCGACGTCGCCTGCCATGCCGGATCCGCCGTGGTGAACGAGGTCGAGTACGGCGCCGCCAGCGTGCGCCCCATGGTGTCCGAGACCGACGCCGCCACCTTGAGTGTGTAGGTCGTCGAGCCCGGCAAGCCGCCCTGTGCCGGACTCCACAGCACGTTGTTGCCGCTGACGGAAGCCGTGCCGGCAATGACGTTGCCCTCCGGCCCGGTCAGCGTGAGCCCGGCGCTGCCGACGCTCGCCAGGCTCGGCGCCGCATCGAAGGCGACCGTCACCGATGTCGTGCGGGCGACGCCGGTCGCCGCGCTGGCCGGACTGGCGCTGGCAACGGCAAATGCCGGCGGCGGCGCACTGGAACCACCCCCTCCGCATGCGCCCAGGCACGACAAGACAGCGACCGAGAGCGCAGTTTTGGGATTCACGGGATGGTTCCTCCTGGCTCGCGACCTTCCGCGACGCGGACGTCCGCAAGAGCGCCAGCGGGCGCGTGCAACCGACGTGCAGACTATGCACCAAGTTACGCGGAGTTCCCGGTCCAGTCAATGGCAATCGATCGAGGCCGGCACGACTTGCACGACGAGGCTACCCTGGGAAGTGGACGCACTCCATTTGGCGAGTAAATCCAGGTAAATCCGCATCTCCAATTGAAGGTGCCTGCGAAATTCAGCACGCGCGGCAGCAGGGATCGAGTGGCGATCTATCGCACCCCGTCCACCGTCATCGATCGCCGAACCGCGGCTGGGAACGATCGTCGCATCGGCGCTCGGACGGCATGAGCCCGACCTGCGCGGCCAATTGCGGCTTCCACAGCGGCTGTCCCAGATGCTCGACGACCTCGATAGGCTGGCCGAAGGCCTGCGTGAGCCAATCGCCGGCCAGCGCTTCGCGCGGCGTGCCGGCGCCGACGAGCCGGCCGTCGCCGAGCACGGCGAGATGGTCGGCGGCCAGGGCCAGCGAGAGATCGTGGATGACGCTGACCACCGTCACGCCCTGCCCGCGCGCGAGTCCGCGCAGCAGCCGCGCCACCTCCTGCTGGTGCGGCGGGTCGAGGAAGGTGGTCGGCTCGTCGAGCACGAGCACCGGCGCCCCGACCGCGAGCGCGCGCGCCAGCAGCACGCGCTGGCGCTCGCCGCCCGAGAGCGTGTTCATGCGCCGCGCCGACCAGGCCTGCGCGCCGGTGGCGGCCAGCGCATCGTCGATCGCGCGCCGGTCCTCGATGCCGTCGCGCCCCCACCAGCCGGTGTACGGGAAGCGGCCGAGCGCGACGCAATCGGCCACCGTGAGGTCGTTGCCCGCATCGGTGCCCTGGGCCAGCCAGGCGAGCTCGCGCGCGCGCGCCATGCGTGGCCAGCGCGCGAGGGCGCGGCCACGCAAGCGCACCTCGCCCGCATCGGGCCGCAGCAGCCCGGCGAGCAGGCGCAGCAGCGTCGTCTTGCCGGCACCGTTGGCGCCGACGACGGCCGTCCACTGCCCGTGCGGCAGCACCAGGTCGATGCCGCGCAGCACCTCGCGCGGGCCGTAGCGCTTGACGAGGCCGCGGGCTTCGAGGGCGGCTTCACTCATGATCGGCCATGGTCCGTCGGTCAATCATGGCGCGCGCGGCGCCACAGCAGCACCAGCAGATAGGCGCCGCCCAGGCAGGCGGTGATCGCGCCCACCGGCAGCTCGGCCGGCCGCACGAGCCAGCGGCTGAGCAGGTCGGCGGCCTGCAGCAGCGCGCCGCCGCACAGCAGCGCGCACCACAGCAGGCGGCGGTGGTCCATCGCCGCGGTCTGGCGCACGAGATGCGGCGCGACGAGGCCGACGAAGCTGACGACACCCACTTGCGCCACCGCAGCGCCGGTGGCCAGCGAGAGCAGGCCCAGGTAGGCCAGGCGCAGATGGCGCAATGAAAGCCCGAGCGAGACGGCGGTGTCCTCGCCCAGCGTCAGCGCGTCGAGGCCGCGCGCGTAGGCCAGTGCCGGCAGCACGCAGGCCGCCAGCGCTGCGGCCAGCACCGCCGTGCTCGACCAGCCCAGGAAGCCGGTGCTGCCGAGCAGGAAGACCTGCATCGCGCGCCAGGCGTCGGGCACGGCCAGCACCGCCAGCGAGGTCACGGCGCCGAGCACGAAGGCGACGATGACGCCGGCCAGCAGCAGGTTCGAGGTCTGCAGCGCGCCGCGTGCCAGCGCCACCGTCAGCGCGATGGCGACGCAGGCGCCGACGAAGGCCGCGCCGGTGAGCCCGAGCATGCCGACCCAGGCCAGGGCGCTGACGGTCGATTGCGTCGCGATCAACACGAGCGCGACGCCGAGCGCCGCACCCGATGCGCTGCCCAGCAGATAGGGATCGGCAAGCGGATTGCGGAACAGCCCCTGGGCGATCGTCCCGGCGAGCGCGAGCAGCGCACCGGTGCACCAGGCGCCCAGCGTGCGCGGCAGCCGGATGTCCCAGAGCACGATCTGCGACGCCGCGTCGCCATGACGCAGCCATTGCCAGGACAGCGCGATGTCGCTCGTGCCGATGAACAGGCTCGCCGCCGCCAGCGCGGCCGACAGCAGCAGGCAGCCCAGCGTCCAGCGCCAGGCCGGGTCGTGGCCGAGTTCGCGCGCAGCCGCGTTCAAGGCGCCACCTTGTCCAGGCAGGCTTCGATCGCGCGCATGCCCTCGGCGACGCGCGGCCCCGGGCGCACGACGGCGTCGCGTTCGTGGTCACCGAGCGTGCAGATGCGATGCTCGCGCACCGCGCGGATGCCCGACCAGCCGGGCCGCTGCGCCAGCCGCACGGCGGCCTGCGGCGCGACGAAGATCACGTCGGGGTCGGCGCGCACGACGAATTCCGGGTTGATGCGCGGAAAGGGCCCCAGCGACGCAGGGACGATGTTGCGGGCGCCGAGTCGCGACAGCAGCTCGCCGATGAACGAGGTCGGGCCGGCGGCGTAAGGCGATTCGTCGACCTCGAAATAGACGCTGGGGCCCTGGGCATGGCGTGCGCCATACGCCGCCTTCGCCGCCTGCGCCACCGCATCGACCTCGCGTTCGACCTGGGCCTGCAGCGGCTGCGCCCGCGCCGGCACGCCCAGCGCCTGCGCGACGAGCGCGATGCTGCGCGCGATGTCGGCATAGCGGTCGGTCTGGATCGCGAAGGTGCGCACGCCGAGTTGCGCGAGCCGGTCGGTGACGCGGGCCGAGCCCGAGAGCAGCACGAGGTCGGGATGCAGCGCGACGATGCGCTCGACCTGCGCGTCGTCGAGCCCGCCGGCCTTCGGCAGCGAGACGACCTCGGGCGGCCAGTTCGAATAACTGTCGGTGCCGACGAGCCGGCGGCATTCGTCGAGCGCGCAGACGATCTCGGTGATCGACGGCAGCATGCTCACGACGCGCGCCGGCGCGGCGTCGAAGCGGACCTCGCGGCCGAGATCGTCGCGGACGCGGTATTGCGCGCCGGCGGCCGCCGCGACGAGCAGCGCCGCGAGGCCGACCAGGAACCGCATGCCGAGGTGCCGCATCGCCGTCGCCGCGCTCAGAACGTCGGCGTGTAGCGCAGGCCGACCATCAGCGTGCGCGGCGACTGCGCATAGCCGTTGGCCGTCTGGTACTGGCGATCGAAGGCATTGTCGAGATTGAACTGCAATTTCAGATCATTCGTCAGACGCAGCGCGGCATCGAGATTGAGCAGCGCGTAGCCGCCCAGCGGCACACGGTTGGCGGCATCGTCGTAGCGCCGGCCCGAGGCCTGCACGCCGGCGCCGAATTCCCAGGCGGCGAGCTGTGTGCGCGCCTGCAGCGTGCCGAATTCGCGAGCGCGCCGCGCCAGACGTTTGCCGGTGCCGAGATCCTTCGGATCCTGCAGGTCGAAGCTGCCCGAGAACTGCCAGCCAGCCCAGCGCAAGGCCGCGTTCAGGCTCAGGCCCTGAAGCCGCGCCGACTGCACGTTGACATAGCAACCGTAGGGGCTGAGGCAGCTGCCGGCAGCGCCGAAATTGATCAGGTTCGAAAGCCGGTTGCGATAGCCGGTGATCGAAACGTCGGCCATCGCGCCGGCGTATTTGAGTCCGAGCTCGAATTCGCGACCGCGCTCGGGCACCAGCGCGCGCACGCCGGCGATGCGCGTATCGGGGCCGTAGACGCTGCCGATCTGGTAGAGCGTCGGCGCGCGGAAGGCATTGCCGAGCGAGCCGACGAGCTTGAAGCCGCCGCCCAATTCCTGCCCCGCCGCGAGGCTGCCGGTGTCGACGCTGCCAAATTGCGAATCGCGGTCGCGCCGCGCATGGGCCTGGATGTCGGTGCCGCCGTGGTGCCAGACATAACCCAGCGCGGCGCCGTCCTCGTGACGATCGCCGACGCCGGGCGTGGCGGTCTGGCTGAGGTCGGTGTTGACGAGCCGATCGGCGCGCCGCTCGGCGACGAACAACAGGCGCTGGCCCTCGGTGAGCTGCCAGCTGCCCTCGAACGAGACGCTGCGGATGCGCGTATCGGTGAGGTAAGCGTCGGGCGTCGCCTCGTAGCGCGCATCGGCCTGGCCGAAACCGATGCGCGTGCTCAGCGCGCCGCTCCATTGCCGCACCCAATCGAGCTTCTGGGTGTTCGTGTCCTCGATGCCATGGTTCAGCGCGCCGTAGTCGTTGTACTGGGCATCGAGATGGCTGCGGATCGCGATCCACTCGATGCGGTCGGCGGCGTCGAGCTGGGCGCCCAGCCGCGCCGTCTCGCTGTGCTTGCGCCAGGGTGCGCGATCGGGCAGGTAGTTGTAGTTGGCCGGATCGGTGACGAGCTGGAATCCGGCGCTGCGTTCGGCCGCCGCGGCGATCGCGTAATCGAAGATCCCGAAGCGTCCGCTCAGCGATGCATCGCCGCGACCCGTGGCCAGGCTGCCCCAGGCGCCGCCGAGTTCGAGCGCGGTGCGCTCGCCGCCGCGGCGCGTGAAGATCTGCACGACGCCGCCGATCGCGTCGGAGCCGTAGATCGCGCTCGCCGGCCCCTTGACGATCTCGATGCGATCGACCTGGGCCAGCGGGATCGATTCCCAGGGCGCGCCGCCGGTGGATTGCGAATCGATGCGCACGCCGTCGATCATCACCATCGTGTGCCGCGTCTCGGCGCCGCGGATGTAGAGGCTGGTCGGCTGCCCCGGGCCGCCGGTGCGGGTGAGTTCGACGCCACCGAGATTGCGCAGCAGGTCGGCGATGTCGCCGAAACCCTGGCGCTCGATCTCGGCGCGCGTGACGACGGTGACCTGGCTCAGCGTGTCGGCCAGCGCCAGCGGCGTGCGCGCCGCGGTGATGACGAGCGTCGTCGGCGCCGCGGCGCCGGTGGGTGATTGCGCATGGACTTGCGATGCGGCCAGCGACAAGGCCAAGGTTATGGCCAACGCCAGGCTGGCGCATGCAGCAGCGCCACCGCGCTGCGAAGGAAGGGAAACTCGAGACATGGAAGCGATCCGGATAGGCCTGGGCGCCCGCTTCCCCGCAAGCGCCCACGAAATCGGCGCCCAGGGCTCAGCCCCGCACGCCACATGTCGGCCGGTATCCGGGCTGGCGGAGACGACGGCTGATTCCTTCCCGGCTGCTTGCGCATGCCAGTGGACCTAGACAGCCATTGAAGCGCGATGCGCTTCGTCCGCTTACCGTTGCGGGGGCAGCTCAGGTTGGCTCAGGTCTGGCGACCGCGGCTTCCTGCTTCCCGTTTAACTGCGCCCTTGCGGGCGCGAGCACCAACGGCGTCATTCTAAGCGGTCCGCCAGGGCCTCACGCCGGGCAGCAGGCGGCTCAGGACACCGGCGTCGAAATGGCGGTCGACGAGTTCGGCCAGGCCGTCGAGGCTGCGATCCAGGGTCCGCGTCCGCGCGCCGAACAGCGCCTGCATCACGGCGGCCGACTCGAACAGGCCATGCGCGTAGAAGCCGAGCACGCAGCCGCGCTGCCAGCCGATCGCGGCTCCCGCATCGTCGTGCAGCACGGGCATGGCAGCGGCGTCGGCCGGCGTGTCCGCGACGAAGGTGCGGCCGTTGCGGATCTCGTAGCCCGCGGCCTCGATGCCTTCCAGCGCCTGCCAAGGCGGCGCCGGCACGCCGAAGCGCGCCCGCAGCGGCAGCACGCGCTTGGGTGCTTCGTAGCGCGTGTGCAGCGGCAATAGGCCCAGGCCGGCGCGCTGACCGGCCGCACCGTCGACGCCCTGCGCATCGTCCATCGACAGCCCGAGCATCTGCAGCCCGCCGCAGATGCCCAGCAGCGGGCGGCCGGCCGCCGCATGGCGCGCGATCGCGCCGTCCATGCCGCGCCGGCGCAGCCAGTCTAGATCGCCGCTGACCTGCTTCGATCCCGGCAGGATGATCCAGTCGGCATCGGCCAGCGCGGCGGCGTCGCGCGCCCAGCGCAGCCGCAGGCCCGGCACCTGGCGCAGCGGCTGGAATTCGTCGAGGTTGCTGATCTGCGGACAGGCGGCGACGGCCACGACCAACGGCGCGGCGGCGGCGGCAGCGCCGGACTCCGCGGGGTCGAAGACGCCGTCCTCGTCGGGCAGGCCGTGGTCGCGGCGCATCGGCAACACGGCCACCACCGGCACGCCGGTGGCGCTGCGCAGGAGTTCGGGGCCGGGCGCCAGCAGCGCCGCATCGCCGCGGAACTTGTTGAGCACGAAACCCGCGAGCGAGCCGCGCAAGTCGTCGGGCAGCAGCGCCCAGGTGCCGTGCAGATGGGCGAAGGCGCCGCCGCGGTCGATGTCGGCGACGAGCAGGCTGGCGAGGTCGCCCGCCGCACGCGCCCAGCGCGCCGTCCCGAGGTTGACGTAGTCATGCGCCGCGAGGTTGATCTCGGCCGGCGAGCCGGCGCCCTCCATGATGATCAGCTCGTGCCGCCGCGCGAGCCGTTCGTAGCTTTCGCGCGCGGCCACGGCAAGGAACTCGCTGCGCTCGCGCCACGGCAGGTGCGACCAGGCGGGAACGACCTGCCCTTGCAGCACGACCTGGCTCGAGGTCTCGCTCTCGGGCTTGAGCAGCACGGGGTTCATGTCGACGCCGGGCGTCACGCGCGCGGCCAGGGCCTGGAAATACTGCGCCGCGCCGATCTCGCCGTAGCCGCCGTCGCGACCCGGCACGACGCGCGCGTTGTTGCTCATGTTCTGCGCCTTGAACGGCGCGACGTCGACGCCGCGTTGCGCCGCCCAGCGGCACAGCGCCGTCGCCAGCAGGCTCTTGCCGGCGCCGCTGCTCGTGCCCCAGACCATCAGGCTGCGTTTCATCGGTGGGGGCCCGGTCACTCGAAGGGCGGCATTCTAGGTAGCCGCGCGCCGATGGGGAACAATCGCCTCCTCACTTGCCTTGCGCGGCCCGCCCCGCGATCGAGATCGCCGCATGTTCGATGCCCTGCCCGGTCTGCTGGCCGCCTTCGGCGCCGGCGCCTTCCTCAGCCTGTTCTCGGTCGTCAACCCGCCGGCCACGGTGCCGATGTACCTCGCGCTGGCGCAGGGCATGGACGAGCGAGCGCGCAAGCGCATGGCGCGGCGCGCCTGCCTGTACTGCTTCTACATCCTGATCATCAGCCTGTTCGTCGGCGGCGTCGTGCTCGACCTGTTCGGCGTCTCGTACGGCGCGCTGCGCGTGGCCGGCGGCATCACCGTCGGCATCCTCGGCCATGGCCTGATGTACGACAAGGGGCCGATGCGCGGCAGCGACGATGCGGCGCGGCCGGCGGCCGACCCGACCTTCTTCCCGCTGGCGATGCCCGGCATCACCGGGCCGGGGACGATCGCCGTCGTCGTCGGCATCTCGACCGAGATCCGCGAACTCCACGGCTGGAGCCACCGGCTGCTAGCCTACGCCATCACCGTCGTCGCGATGCTCGCCGTCTGCCTCGTCGAATGGCTGCTGCTGCGCAACGCGCCGCGCGTCAGCAACCGCCTCGGGCCGCTGGGCATCGAGGTCATGACGCGGCTGTCGGGCTTCCTGCTGATCTGCGTCGGCGTGCAGTTCATCGCCTCGGGCATCCGCACGCTGATCGAGGGCCACTGAGCGTGCCGCGGCGCACCGGCGCCGACCGCGTCAATGCAGCTTCACATGCGGCTCGGTGCGCCTGACGATGAGCCGCGCCAGCGTGTCGAGCGCGACCTTGATCCAGCCATGCAGCGCCAGCTCGTGCATCTTGTACAGCGACAGGTACATCGCGCGCGCGAACAGTCCCTCGACCATCAGGCTGCCGCCGATGAGCCCGCCCATCATGTTGCCGACGGTGCTGAATTCGCCGAGCGAGACGAGCGAGCCGAAATCCCGGTAGCGGTATTGCGCCAGCGGCTTCCCGGCCATGCGGCGCTTGATCTGCGCGACCATGAACGAGGCCTGCTGATGCGCCGCCTGCGCGCGCGGCGGCACGAGCCGGCCCTCGGCATGATCGGGTGAGGGCCAGGCGCAGGCGGCGCAATCGCCGAGCGCGAAGATCGCCTCGTCGCGCGTCGTCTGCAGCGTCGGCTGCACGACGAGCTGGTTGACGCGATTCGTCTCCAGGCCGGCGATGTCCTTGAGGAAGTCCGGCGCCTTGACCCCGGCGGCCCAGACGATGAGTTCGGCCGGCAGCACGCGGCCATCGGCCAGGCGCACGCCTTCGGCCTGCACCTCGGCGACCTTGGCGCCGGTCTGCACCTCGACGCCGAGCCGGCGCAGCAGCTCCTCGGTGGCCAGCGACAGCCGCTGCGGCAGCGCCGGCAACACGCGCGGCGCGGCCTCGATCACCGTCACCTTGATGTCCTTGTCGGCGTCGACGCGGTCGAGCCCGAAGGCCACGACCTCGCGCGTCGTGCGGTGCAGCTCGGCCGCGAGTTCGACCCCGGTGGCGCCGGCGCCGATGATGGCCACCTGCAGCTGATGCGGCTGCAGCGGCGCCGTCTGGGCATGGGCGCGGATGCAGGCGTTGATCATGCGGGCGTGGAAGCGCCGCGCGTCGGCCGCCGATTCCAGCCGCATCGCATGCTCGCGCACGCCGGGCGTGCCGAAATCATTGCTCTGGCTGCCGACGGCGATGACCAGCGTGTCGTAGCCGAAACGGCGCTCGGGCGTGACCAGCGCGCCCTCGTCGTCGAGGTAGGGCGCGACGAGGACTTCGCGCCGCTCGCGGTCCAGCCCCACCATCTCGCCGACGCGGTAGCGGAAGCGGTGCCAATGCGATTGCGCGAGGTAGTCGACCTCGTGCGCGCTCATGTCCATGCTGCCGGCGGCGACCTCGTGCAGCTTGGGCTTCCAGAGATGGGTGCGCGTCTTCTCGATCAGCGTCACCTCGGCGCGACCGCGCCGGCCCAGCGTGTTGCCGAGGCGGGTCGCCAGTTCGAGGCCGCCGGCGCCGCCGCCGACGATGACGATGCGGTGCGGCGCGTCGCCGCGACGAGGGGTGACGCTCATCGCCGGCGATCGCGCTGCATCCCTGTCGGTCAATGCGGCGCCGACGCCGGCATCACGGCAGTCGTCGCGTCGAGCACGGACTCGGGCTCCTCGGCGTCCTCGTCGATCTCGTTGTCGAGCTGGCGGGTCAGCCGCGCGGTGTCGAGGTCGCCCATCCATTTCGCGACCACCAGCGTCGCGACGCCGTTGCCGATGAGGTTCGTCAGCGCACGCGCCTCCGACATGAAGCGGTCGATGCCGAGGATCAGCGCCACGCCGGCCACGGGCACGCCGCCGACGGCCGACAGCGTCGCGGCCAGCACGATGAAGCCGCTGCCGGTGACGCCGGCCGCGCCCTTGGAGGTGAGCATCAGCACGGCCAGCAGCGTCAGCTCCTGGGTCAGCGTCATCGGCGTGTTCGTGGCCTGGGCGATGAACACCGCGGCCATCGTCAGGTAGATCGAGGTGCCGTCGAGGTTGAACGAATAGCCGGTCGGGATGACGAGGCCGACGACCGATTTCTTCGCCCCCAGGTTCTCCATCTTGACCATCATGCGCGGCAGCACCGATTCGCTGCTCGAGGTGCCGAGAACGATCAGCAGTTCCTCCTTGATGTACTTGATGAACTTCCAGATCGAGAAGCCGTTGAAGCGCGCGATCAGCCCGAGCACGACGAAGATGAAGAACAGGCAGGTGAAATAGAAGGTGCCCATCAGCTTGCCGAGCGAGAACAGCGAGCCGATGCCGTACTTTCCGACCGTGAAGGCCATCGCGCCGAAGGCGCCCAGCGGCGCCACGCGCATGATGGTGCCGACCATCGCGAACAGCACGTGCGAGCCCTTCTCGATGAGGTCGAAGACCAGCGTGCCGCGGCCGCCGAAGCGGTGCAGCGCGAAGCCGAACAGCACCGAGAACAGCAGCACCTGCAGGATCTCGCCCTTGGCGAAGGCGTCGACGACGGTGTTGGGGATCACGGCCATCAGGAACTCGACCGTGCCCTGCATCTTCCCGGGACCGGTGTAGGCGGCGACCGATTTCGTGTCCAGCGTGGCGGCGTCGACGTTCATGCCGGCGCCCGGCTGGATGACGTTGATGAACAGCAGGCCGATGAGCAGCGCCACGGTGCTGACGACCTCGAAATACAGCAGCGCCAGGCCGCCGGTCTTGCCGACCTTCTTCATGTCCTCCATGCCGGCGATGCCGACGACGACGGTGCAGAAGATGATCGGCGCGATCATCATCTTGATGAGCTTGATGAAGGCGTCGCCCAGCGGCTTCATCGCCTCGCCCGTGTGCGGGTAGAACACGCCGAGCAGGACCCCGATGACGATCGCGGTGATGACCTGGAAGTACAAGGACTTGTACAGCGGCTTGTGGCTGGGCGTTGCGGCCATGGCGTCTCCGTCGCGTCGAATGGATCGGGCCATGGTGATACGCCGGCTAACGGCGATGCGCAAGAGGTGCTGTACGAGCTTGACGGCGCCTACAGCTTGCCGCGTGCCAGCGCGATCAGGCGGTCGAGGACCTTGGGTCCGCCGGCGTGGATGCCGTCGTGCTCGTACTCGTTGGTGATCCAGGGCCGCAGGCCGCGCACGCGCCGCGCCGTCGCCTCCGAATCGGCGCGCGGCACGTACATGTCGTCGACATACACAGCGGCCGCGCAAGGCACCTCGTTGGCGGCGAGCGCCGCGGTGTCGTAGAGCGCCGGCCAGGGTTTCTCGGCCAGCAGTTGCGCGGCCTCGCGGAACGGCGCCAGCGCGGCCATCTCGTCGAACATCCAGGCGCCGACATGCTCGCCGGTGAGCAGCGTCGGGTCGGCGGCGTAGTCGTCGGACAGCACGCGATCGGCCGACCAGGCCGTCGTCATGCCGCTGGCATAGCAGGCCTCGTGGATCACGGCATACAGCGGGTTGCGCGGGAACGGCGATGCGCGCTCGACATCGTGGAGGAAGGCCGGGCTCGTCGGCGGCAGCTCAAGCAGGTAATGCAGCCGCTCGGAACCCGTACCCGAGCCCAGCATCATGCCGAGCTGGCGCAGCCGCGCCGGCGTCAGCCGGTCGCCGCCCGGCAGCCGGACATCCTCGGCCGCCAGCCGCTCGATGAGCGCGCGCACGCGGTCGCGGTCTTCGGGGTAGCGCTCGTAATGGCGGCGCGTCTTCTCGATGGTGGTGCGCCAGGTCTGGCGGTAGACCTCGTCGACAGGGCGGTCCAGCGTCGGCAGGCCGCCGGTGAAATAGACCTCGCGCAGCGAGCCCGGGAAGGCCGAGAGGTAGGCCAGCGCACAGAAGCCGCCGAAGCTCTGGCCGAGCACCGACCAGCGCTCGACGTCCAGCGCCTGGCGGAAGCACTCGGCGTCGCGCACGATGGCGTCGGCGCGGTACAGCGCGAGGCGGTCGGCGAGCGCGCGCGGCGCCAGCACGCGGGCATCGTCGGGGCCGATCGGCGTCGAGCGGCCCATGCCGCGCTGGTCCAGCAGCAGCACGCGGTAGTCGGCCAGCGCGCGACCGAGCCAGCCGGGCGACTCGGGGCCGAGCGGCCGCGGCCCCTCGAAGCCGGGTCCGCCCTGCAGGAAGATCAGCCAGGGCTGGGCGGCGTCGACCTTGTCGATGGCGACGACGGCGCGGGCGAAGATCTCGATCTGTTCGCCGTCGGGCGCGGCATGGTCCAGCGGCACGGGCAGGCGGTGCTCGGTGAGCTGCAGGCCCGGCGTGCGGATGGTGCGCGAATTCATCGTCGTCATCATCGCTGCGCCGACACGTAGGCCGCGAAACCCTGGACGAATTCGGTGAGTTGCCGCGCGACGGCCTCGTCCTTCAGCGTGCCGTCCGCGTCGAACACCGACGCGGCGCGCGAGACCAGCAGCCGGCCGCCGTTCCACTGGCGCACGCCCAGCACGCGCAGCACCGGCAGCCAATGGCTCTGCGCCAGGGTGGTCCCGAAACCGCCCGGCGAGGCGCCGATGAGCGCCACCGGGCGGCCCTTGAACACGTCGGCCAGGCCCGGCGTCGGGCGCGAGAGCCAGTCGATGGCGTTCTTGAAGACGCCGGGGATGCCGTTGTTGTATTCGGGCGTGACGAGCAGCAGACCGTCGGCGGCGAGGATGCGCTCCTTGAGCGCGCGCACCGCGGGCGGCGTGCCCTGGCGTTGTTCCTCGTCGCCGTCGTACAGCGGCACGCCGTGGACGGTGGCGGCGTCGAGCGTGACGCCGTCGCCGGCCAGGCGCTGCGCGGCCTTCAGCAGCGCCGTGTTGTAGGAGCCTGCGCGCAGGCTTCCGGACAGGCCGAGCAGCTTCGTCATCGGGACTCACTCCTGGACGCCGCGGGCCGCGGGATGCCGGGAGGCACCAGCCGACGGCGGGCGTGCCGGCGTAGTCTAGCGATACGGTCCCGCGTCGATGAAAGCGCGCACGAAGTCGAGCGACGACACGACGCCGACGATCTTCGAATGCTCCATCACGACGACATGATGGATCTTCCGTTCGACCATGAGGCCGGCGACCTCCTTCAGCGTCGTGTCGGGTGCCACCTCGATCGGCTTGTAGGTGCACAACTGCCATGCCATGACGCGTGGCAACTCCTTGCCGATTTCGAGATGCCGCACCAGATCGGTGGCGCTGATCACGCCGACGACGACGCCCTCCTCCGAGACGACCGGCGCCCATGACAGGCGCTCGCGCGTGAAGAGCGCCTTGATCGCCTCGACCGGATCATCCATCTTGATGGTCCAGACGGTGCGTTGCATCAGCATAGAGACGGTTTCATTCATGACGACTCCGATCACCAGGTCAGGCCCCGCTGCACCGACGGACCATGCACGATGCGCTCAATCCTGCACCGCCGCCTGCGCGGCCGCCAGCCGGGCGATGGGTACGCGAAACGGCGAGCAGCTCACGTAGTCGAGTCCGGTGCGGTGGAAGAATGCCACCGATGCGGGTTCGCCGCCCTGTTCGCCGCAGACGCCGACCTCGATCCCCGGGCGCACGGCGCGGCCCTTCTCGACGGCCATGCGTATCAGCAGGCCCACGCCCTGCTGATCGACCACGCGGAACGGATCGAACTCGTAGATGCCGGTCTTCAGGTAATTGGGCAGGAACTTCCCGGCATCGTCGCGCGAGAACCCCATCGTCATCTGCGTCAGGTCGTTCGTGCCGAACGAGAAGAATTCCGCCTGCCTGCCGATGCTGTCGGCGACCAGCGCGGCGCGGGGCGTCTCGATCATCGTGCCCAGCAGGAACGGGATCTCTTCGCCACGCTCGGCGAAGACCTGCCTTGCCGTGCGCCGGATCACCGCCGCCTGGGCATCGAATTCGCGCACGGTGCCGATCAGCGGCACCATGATCTCGACCTTCAGCACCGCACCCTGGGCGCGCGCGTCCAGTGCCGCCTCGATGATCGCCCGGGCCTGCATCTCGGTGATCTCGGGATAGGTGATGCCGAGGCGGCAGCCGCGGTGGCCGAGCATCGGATTGAACTCCTGAAGCTCGTCCACGCGCATGCGGACCTTGGCCAGCGGCACCTTCATCTCGGTGGCCATGACCTGCTGGCCGGCCTCGTCGTGCGGCACGAATTCGTGCAAGGGCGGGTCGAGCAGGCGGATGGTCACCGGCAGACCGCTCATTTCCACGAAGAGTCGCTCGAAATCGGCGCGCTGGATGGGCAGCAGCTTCACCAGCGCCTTGCGACGCCCGGCCTCGTCGTCGGCGAGGATCATCTCGCGCATCGGGATGATGCGTTCGCCCTCGAAGAACATGTGCTCGGTGCGGCACAGGCCGATGCCGGCAGCGCCGAAATTGCGGGCCACCCGGGCTTCCTCCGGCGTATCGGCATTCGCGCGGACCTCGAGGCGCTTGTAGCGGTCGGCCAGCGCCATGAGGGCGCCGAAGTCGCCGCTCAATTCGGCTTCCCTGGTCGCGATCCGGCCGGCGTAGACGGCACCTGTCGAGCCGTCGAGCGAGATCCAGTCGCCCTCGCTGTAGACATCGCTGCCGATGCTCATCGTGCGGGCCTTGTAATCCACCCGAACGGCACCGGCCCCCGAGACGCAGCACTTGCCCATGCCGCGAGCCACCACCGCGGCATGCGAGGTCATGCCGCCGCGCGCCGTGAGGATGCCCTTGGCCACGTTCATGCCGCGCAGATCCTCCGGTGACGTCTCTTGGCGAACGAGGATGACGGCCTTGCCGGCCTGCGCCCAGGCCTCGGCCTCGTCGGCAAAGAAGACGATCTGGCCCGAGGCAGCCCCGGGCGACGCCGGCAGACCCCGCGCGATGGCCTGGCTGTCCTTCAAGGCCTGGGTGTCGAAGACCGGGTGCAGCAATTCATCGAGGCGATCCGGCGCCACACGCAGCAAGGCCGTGCGCTCGTCGATCAGGCCTTGCTTGAGCATGTCCATGGCTATGCGCACCATCGCCGCGCCGGTGCGCTTGCCGTTGCGCGTCTGCAGCATCCAAAGGCGTCCATCCTGGATCGTGAATTCCAGGTCCTGCATGTCCTTGAAGTGATTCTCGAGCAAGGTCTCCGCATGCAGCAGCTGTCCATACACCTTCGGCATCAGTTCCTCGAGTGACGGAAACCGCTCACGACGCTGGTCCTCGCTCACGCGGGCCAGCTCGGCCCAGCGGCGCGAGGCGACGAGCGACAGCTGCTGCGGCGTGCGTATGCCCGCGACGACGTCCTCGCCCTGCGCGTTGACCAGGAACTCGCCATTGAAGAGGTCTTCGCCGGTGCCGGCGTCGCGCGTGAACGCCACGCCGGTGGCGCTGTTGTCCCCCAGATTGCCGAAGACCATCGCCTGCACGTTGACGGCGGTGCCCCAGGACTGCGGGATGTCGTTGAGCTCGCGATAGACGCGTGCGCGGTCGTTGTTCCAGCTCTCGAACACGGCGACGATCGCGCCCCAGAGTTGTACCCAGGGGTCGGTCGGGAAGTCGCGGCCGATGCGCGCGCGGATGAGCGCCTTGAAGCGCGCCACCAGCTCCTTCAGGTCCGGCGTGTCCAGGTCCGTGTCCAGCGTCACGCCGCGCGTGCTCTTGACCAGGTCGATGACGACCTCGAACGGGTCCTGATCCTCCTTCTTCGCGGGCTTCAGGCCCATCACGACGTCACCGTACATCTGCACGAAGCGCCGGTACGAGTCCCAGGCGAAGCGCGGGTTGCCGGTGATGCGGGCCAGCCCTTCGACGGCCTGGTCGTTCAAGCCCAGGTTCAGGATCGTGTCCATCATGCCGGGCATGGACGCTCGCGCGCCCGAGCGCACCGACAGCAGCAGGGGGTCGTCGGGATTGCCGAAGGTCCTGCCCATCTTCTGTTCGATGAAGGCGATGCCAGCCAGCACCTCGTCCCTGATCAGGGCCATTGCGATGTCCTTGCCCTGTTCCGTGAACACGGTGCAGGCCTCGGTGGTGATCGTGAAACCGGCCGGCACGTCGATGCCCAGGCGGCACATCTCGGCGAGACTCGCACCTTTGCCGCCGAGCAGGTTCTTCATGTCCGCAGAGCCCTCGGTACTGGAAGAACCGAAGCGATACACGGTCTTGCCGGGTCTGGTCATGGTGTCCTCCTGGGGTGTTGGCACTCCGCACCGCTCGTGCGAACCCTCGGGACATCGCCTTCCAGACCGTGGAGTCCGGCGACCGCGCCCGGATTCAGATCGACGGGGCTCGAATCCCATGCTAGGCATCGGCCCTGCCCCCATATTGCGCCCGGTCAACAAAGGTGACGGCGCGCCGCCACGGGCCGCGGCGCCTCGCTACGCCTGGCCTCAAGCCGGCGCCGTGCTCTCCCGCGCCGCCAGCGTCCACGGCAGCGCCACCGACACCGCCGGCTTGCCCAGCCGCAGGGCGTCGAGCAGCGAACGCGCCGTCTCGCAGCCGATCTCGTAGCGCGGCAATTGCACGCTCGACAACGCCGGGCTGAGCTGGCGCGAGATCGAGAAATCACCGAAGCCCAGCAGCGCCAGCTGCGCCGGCACCTGCAGGCCGCGCCGCGCCGCCTCGAGCAGCGCACCGCAGGCCAGATGGTCGTTGGCGAAGGCCACCGCCGTCACGCCCGGCTTGGCGGCGCGCGCGATTTCGCCCAGCACCTGGCGCCCGGCCTCGAAGACATCGCCGGGCGGCGCCGTCAGCACCGTCACCTGCGCGCCGCCGCCGCGCGCGGCATCGGCGAAGGCCGCGCCGCGCTCGTGCGCGCGGTAGTCCTCGGCGACGCCGCTGTCGACATAGGCGACGCGGCGATGGCCGGCCTGCAGCAGATGCGCGGCCATCGCGCGGCCGACCTCGCGGTGGTTGAAGCCGATCTGCGTGAAGCGCGCGCGCCGCTGGCCGCGTTCGCTCCCCTGGTGGTCCCAGACCTCGATCACCGGCGTCGCCGCGGCCTGCGCGTCGGCCAGCAACTGCAGCGCGCCGCTCGCATGGCGGCGGCCGGTGACGACGAGCGCCGCCGGATGCCAGCCCAGCAGCGCGCGCAGCTGATGCTCCTCGCGCTCGAGCGAATAGCCGGTCGAGGCGATCAGCAGCTCGTAACCGGCGGCCTGCAGCACGTCGCTGAGCCCCTGCGCCGTTTCGGCGAAGATCGAATTCGACAGATTGGGCAGCAGCGCCGCGACGATGTTCGAGCGCCCGCTGGCCAGCAGCCCGGCCTGCTTGTTCGGCACATAGCCGGTCTGCGCGAGCGCGTCGCGGATGCGCGCGGCCGTCGCCGCGGCGACGACGGCCGGATCGCGCAGATAGCGCGAGACCGTGATCGACGTGACGCCGGCCACCTCGGCCACGTCCTGCAGCGTGACGCGGCCATGGCCGCGGCGGGCCTGGCGCGGCGGTGGCGCGGCATCGGCGGGCGGCGGGTTCGACTTGGACACCGGGTTATTCTCAATGGACGCAGCCACGATGCGGCCGTATGTTAGCGGTAACACCTTCAGCGGTCCACTGCCCCATGCGCGACCTTGCCTCACTCCGCAGCCGCCGCTGGTTCGCCGCCAACGACATGCGCGGCTTCGCCCACCGCCAGCGCATGCAGCAGATGGGCCTGCGCCGCGAGGACGTGCTCGGCCGCCCCATCGTCGCCATCGTCAACACCTGGAGCGACCTCTCGCCCTGCCATGCCCATCTGCGCGAGCGCGCCGAGGCGGTCAAGCGCGGCGTGCTGCTCGCCGGCGGCATGCCCTTCGAGTTGCCGGCCATGAGCCTGGGCGAGGTGATGGTCAAGCCGACGACGATGCTCTATCGCAACTTCCTCGCGATGGAGACCGAGGAACTGCTGCGCTCGCTGCCGATCGACGGCGCCGTGCTGCTCGGCGGCTGCGACAAGACGACGCCGGGGCTGCTGATGGGCGCGATCAGCATGGGGCTGCCGGCGCTGTTCTGCCCCGCCGGGCCGATGCTCAACGACCGCCACCGCGGCCGCAGCGTCGGCGCCGGCACGCACACGCGGATGTTCTGGGACGAGCTGCAGGCCGGCCGCATCGATGCCGACGAATGGGTGCAGCTCGAAGCGCGCATGACGCGCAGCCCCGGCACCTGCAACACGATGGGCACGGCGAGCACGATGACCTCGATCGTCGAGGCGCTGGGCCTCGCGCTGCCCGGCAGCACGAGCATCCCGGCGATGGACGCCGCGCATCCGCGCATGGCCGCCGACTGCGGCGAGCGCATCGTCGCGATGATCGCCGAGGACCTGCGGCCGCGGCGCCTGCTCACGCGCGGCGCCTTCCTCAATGCCGCGGCGGTGCAGATGGCGCTCGGCGGCTCGACGAACGCCGCCGTCCACATCATCGCGCTGGCCGGCCGCGCCGGCGTCGAGCTGACGTTGGCCGACCTCGACGCCGTCGCGCGCCGCGTGCCGGTGCTGGCGAATCTCTTCCCCAGCGGCGACAAGCTGATGGAGGATTTCTATTACGCCGGCGGCGTGCCGGCGCTGATGAACCGCATTCGCGAGCAGCTCTCGCTCGACGAGATCACCGTCACCGGGCGGCCGCTGCGCGAGCAGCTCGAAGGCCGCGAGGCCAGCGACGACGACATCATCCGCCCGCTCGAACGGCCGGTGAGCCCGCATGGCGCGCTCGCCGTGCTCACCGGCAACCTCGCGCCGCACGGCGCGGTGATCAAGCCCAGCGCCGCGAACCCGGCCTTCTTCCGCCATGCCGGGCGCGCGCTCGTCTTCGACAGCCAGCCGCAGATGCTGGCGGCGATGGCCGACCCCGAACTCGATTGCGACGAGAACACCGTGCTCGTGCTGCGCCATGCCGGACCGGTCGGCGCGCCGGGCATGCCCGAATGGGGCAACCTGCCGATCCCGAAGAAGCTGCTGCAGCGCGGCGTGCGCGACATGGTGCGGTTGTCGGACGCGCGCATGAGCGGCACGCATTACGGCACCTGCATCCTCCACGCCAGCCCCGAGGCGGCCGTCGGGGGGCCGCTGGCGCTGCTGCGCAGCGGCGACATCGTCGAGCTCGACCTCGAGGCGCGGCGCATCGACATGCGCGTCGACGCGGCCGAGATCGCGCGCCGCCGCGCCGCCTGGACGCCGCCGCCGCAGCCCTGCACGCGCGGCTGGACGCGGCTGTATCAGCAGCATGTGACGCAGGCGCACGAGGGCTGCGACCTCGATTTCCTCCAGGGCACGGCGCCGACGCCCGAGCCCGCCATCTATTGATTGAGAACCGGAGCGGCCCGCCGATGAACAACGCCTTTGCCGAACTGCTGCGCCAGCGCGCCACGACGACGCCGGTGGGCACCTGGATCATGTCGGCGAGCCCGCTCGTCGCCGAGGCCGTCGGCCTGGCCGGCTTCGACTGGGCGGTCATCGACATGGAGCATTCGCCACTCGACCTCGCGACGCTCGTGCACCTGCTGCAGGCCGTCGGCAACACGCCGCTGGCGCCCGTCGTGCGCGTGCCGTGGAACGACACGGTGACGGTCAAGCGCGTGCTCGACGCCGGCGCGCGCTCGCTGCTGTTCCCCTTCGTGCAGAACGCCGACGAGGCGCGGCGCGCCGTCGCCGCCACGCGCTACCCGCCCGAGGGCGTGCGCGGCATGGCCGGGATGAGCCGCGGCTCGCGCTTCGGCACCGCGCCCGACTACTTCCGCAACGCCAACGCCGGCATCTGCACCGTCGTGCAGCTGGAGACGCTCGAGGCGATCGCGAATCTCGAGGCCATCGCCGCCGTGCCCGGCGTCGACGCGCTGTTCCTCGGCCCCGCCGACCTCTCGGGCACGATGGGCCATGTCGGCCAGCTGAGTCACCCGGCCGTGCTCGAGCGCATGGCCGACGCGGCGCGCCGCGCGCGCGCTGTGGGCCTGCCGATCGGCAGCGTCGGCGGCACGGCCGAGGTCGTCGCGCAGTACCGCGCGATGGGCTACGACTTCGTCGCCGTGGCTTCGGACCTCGGCCTGCTGATGCGCTCGGCGCAGGCGGCGGCGCAGGCGCTGCGGGCGATCGATGCCGGTGCGGCGCCGGCGGCAGCGCCGGGACAACCGGCCGGCGGCTACTGATGGCCGAGGTCGCGCTGCGCGGCGTCGCGAAGCGCTACGGCCGCGTCGAGGTCATCCACGGCATCGACCTCGACATCCGCCACGGCGAGTTCACCGTCTTCGTCGGCCCTTCGGGCTGCGGCAAGAGCACGCTGCTGCGCATGATCGCGGGGCTCGAGCCGATCAGCGACGGCGAGGTGCGCATCGGCGGGCGGCGCGTCAACGAACTGCCGCCGCGCCAGCGCGACATCGCGATGGTGTTCCAGGACTACGCGCTGTACCCGCACAAGACCTTGTACGAGAACATGGCGTTCGGGCTGCGGCTGCGCGGCACGGCCGACGCCGAGATCCGGCGCCGCGTCGACGACGCCGCCAGGCTGCTGCGCATCGACCACATGCTCGATCGCCGACCGGCCGCGCTCTCGGGCGGGCAGCGCCAGCGCGTCGCGATCGGCCGCGCCATCGTGCGCGAGCCGCAGGTCTTCCTCTTTGACGAGCCGCTGTCCAACCTCGACGCACAGCTGCGCAACGAGATGCGCAGCGAGATCAAGCGCCTGCACCAGCGCCTGGGCGCGACCATCATCTACGTCACCCACGACCAGGTCGAGGCGATGACGCTGGCCGACCGCATCGCCGTGCTCAGCGCCGGCCGGCTGATGCAGTACGACACGCCCGACGCGATCTACAACCGGCCCGCGGCGCTGTTCGTCGCCGGCTTCACCGGCGCGCCGCCGATGAATCTCGCCGATTGCACGCTCAGCGGAGACAGTGCCGATCTGGGCGGCCTCGCGCTGGCGCTGCCGCCCGCGCTCGCGGCGCGCGCGCGCATGAAGACGGCGCCGTTCAAGATCGGCGTGCGGCCCGAGAACCTGCTCGCCGCGGCGCCCGCAGCCGCCGCACTGCGGCTGCCGGCGCAGGTGTCGCTGCTCGAGCCGCTGGGCTCGGAGACGCTGGTCACGTTGCGCCTGGGCCGCGCCGAGATGATCGCGCGCTGGCCGGCAGCGTTTCGCGCCGCGCCCGGCACCGCCGTCGACGTCCATGTCGACCCCGGTCATCTGCATCTCTTCGAAGCCGCCAGCGGGGCGGCGGTCTAGCCATGAGCGGGTGGAGGCGGCTCGCGGTCGCGGCGCTGATGGCGCTGATGGAGCTGTCGGCGCTGACGGCGTCGATGGCCGCGCAGGCGGCGCCCGCTGCCGCCGGTCCGCAGACGGTGTTGCGCGTCTTCGTCGGCGGCGGCAACCAGCGCCCCGACCTGATGCGCCAGCTCTTCGCGCGTTACATGGCCGAGCATCCGGGGCTGCGCATCGAGAGCGAGGCGGGAGGCGCCACCAGCGACCTGCAGCGCCAGTACCTGAGCACCGTGCTCAACGCCAAGGACCCGTCGCTCGACATCTTCCTCGTCGACATCGTCAACCCGGCGCAATACGAGGGCGCCGGCTGGGTCGAGCCGCTCAACGCCTACCTCGGTGATCCGGCGACGGTGATGCGGCGCTACCTGCCGGCCTACGGCGACGCCGACGTCGTGCAGGGCCGCATCGCCGCGCTGCCGGCCTTCGCCGACGCGATGTTCATGTACTACCGGCGCGACCTGCTCGAGAAATACCACCTGCCACCGCCGCGCACCTGGGACGAGTTGGGCCGCGCGGCGCACACGATCCAGGCCGGCGAACACCAGCCGCGGCTGCAGGGCCTGTCGATCCAGGGCGCGCCGATCGAGGGCACGGTCTGCACCTTCCTGCTGCCGTACTGGAGCGCGGGGCACTCGCTCACCGACGCCGCCGGCCGCCTGACGCTGGACCGCGACGCGGCCGCGCGCGGACTGCAGCAATGGCTGGACCTGATGGCCGGCGGCGTCATCAAGCGCAATGTCGCCGAGGTCAAGACGCAGGACACGGTCAACGAGTTCAAGGCCGGCCAGGTCGTGTTCGGCATCGGCTGGAGCTTCGCCTGGGACCGCTTCGATCACGACGCCGATTCGCAGGTGCGCGGCCGCGTCGGCGTGATGGCGCTGCCCGCCGTCGCCGGCGGCCGGCGCGTGAGCTGCCTCGGCGGCTGGCAGTGGGCCGTCAGCGCCTACAGCCGCCACAAGGCCGAGGCGGCGGCGCTCGTGCATTACCTGGCCAGCGCCGAGGCCGGCAAGTACCTCGCCATCCGCGGCGCGCTGCTGCCGACCGACCCGGCGCTCTACACCGATGCCGACGTGCTGCGCGCCCTGCCCTGGCTGGCCGATGCCGCCGAAGGCGTGCTCGCCGGCCGCAGCCGCCCTGCCACACCCGACTACGCGCAGGTCAGCGACGCCATCAGCTCGACGACCAGCGCCGTGCTCGCCGGCGTGAAGACACCCGAACAGGGCGTGCGGCAGATCGGCTCGCGGCTGGCGCGGGTGCTGAGGTAGCGCCATGCAAGCCCGCCCCTGGATCGACCGCCTGCGCGACCCCAGCGACCGCGCGCTCGGCTTCCTGCTGCTGGCGCCGGCCTTCGCGCTGCTGGCGCTGATCGTCGCCTACCCGATCGCGCGCCTGTTCTGGAACAGCCTGCACGACCTGCGCCTGTCGGGCGGCCACCGCGAGCGTTTCGTCGGCCTCGAGAACTACGCGCTCGTGCTCGCCGACGTCGACTTCTGGAACGCCGCCGGCAACACGCTGCTGATCACCGCCATCACCGTGCCCGGCGCGCTCGTCGCCGGGCTCGCGCTGGCGCTGATCGCCAACCAGCCTTTCCGCCGCCGCTGGCCGGTGCGGCTGGCGCTGCTGCTGCCCTGGGCGCTGCCGCTGTCGTTCTGCGGCCTCATCTTCGCGTGGTTCTTCCACACCGATTACGGCGTCGTCAACGACCTGCTGCGCCGCGCCGGCGGCGAGCCGACGATGTGGCTGCTGCGCCCGCATTGGGCGCTGGCGGCGGTCTGCGCGACGATCATCTGGAAGACGAGCTCGTTCATGGCGCTGATCCTGCTGGCCGGCCTGCAGATGATCCCGCCGACGCTGTACGAGGCGGCCGAGGTCGACGGCGCGAGCCTGTGGCAGCAATTCCGCCAGATCACGCTGCCGATGCTGATGCCGTCGATCACGGTGGCGCTGATCTTCCGCACCATCACCGCACTGCAGACCTTCGACATCCCGTACACGATGACGCGCGGCGGCCCCGGCGACGCGACCGAGACGCTGGCGATGCTGATCCACAAGACGACGATCGACTACCTCGACGTCGGCTATGGCTCGACGCTGGCCGTGTGCATGTTCGTGATCTCGATGGCCGTCACCGCGCTGTATCTGCGGCGCGTGGGGCAGCAGGCATGACGCGGGCCGAAGACGCCGTGCGGCCACCGGGATCGGCGGCGCTGCGGCTGCTGGCCGCGGCGATCGTCGTCGTCAACGGTTTCTTCCCGGCGCTGTGGATCCTGCTCACGTCGCTGAAGACCGAATCCGAACTCGTGCGGCAACCGATCACCTGGCTGCCGCAGACCGCCACGCTGGCGAACTACGAACGCGCCTTCACCGACCAGCCGCTGCTGCGCTATCTCGCCAACAGCGTCGCCGTCGCGCTCGGCTCGACCGTCGTCTCGCTGGTCGTCGCGGCGCTCGCCGCCTACGCGATCGCGCGGCTGAACCTGCGCCATCGCCAGCTCATCCTCGGCGCCATCGTCGCCAGCAGCATGTTCCCGCTGGTGACGCTGCTGGTGCCGATCTTCGAGACCTTCCGCAGCCTCGGCCTGCTCAACACCTACACGGCGCTGATCCTGCCGTACACCGTGCTCAACCTGCCGGTGTGCACGCTGGTGCTGGTCGGCTTCTTCCAGGGCATCCCGCGCGACCTCGAGAACGCCGCGATGATCGACGGCTGCACGCGGCTCGGTGCGCTGTGGCGCGTCGTCGTGCCGCTGGCGGCGCCGGGCGTGTTCACCGCCGGCATCCTCGCCTTCGTCAACGCCTGGGACGAGTTCCTGCTCGCGCTCTCGCTCAACGCCAGCGCCGGCATGCGCACGCTGCCGGTCGGCATCACGCTCTACCAGGGCGAATTCACGTTCCCGTGGCCGGTGATCTCGGCCGCATTGATCGTCGCCATCGTGCCGGTCGCCTTGCTGATCGCGCTCTTCCAGGAGCGCGTCGTCGGCGGCCTGACGCAGGGCGGCTTGAAAGGATGAATCGGATGGAACAGACCTTGCGCTACGGCATCATCGGTTGCGGCAGCATGGGCCGCGAGCACATCGAGAACCTGCAGGCGATGGGCGGCGCGCGCGTCACCGCGATCGCCGACACGCACGGCCCGAGCCGCGACGCGGCGCTGGCCAGCTGCCGCGACGCGCCGCCGCGCGTGTTCGAGGACCACCGCGAGCTGCTCGCCAGCGGGCTGTGCGACGCCGTCGTCATCGCGACGCCGAATCACACCCATGCGGCGATGCTGCGCGACGCGCTTGCCGCCGATCTGCACATCCTCGTCGAGAAGCCGCTCGTCACGCGCATCGAAGACGGCGTCGAGCTGATCGAGCGCGCCCGCGGCCGGCGCGGCATCGTCTGGGTGGCGCAGGAATACCGCTACATGCCGCCGGTGGCCGAACTGCTGCGGCTGGCGCACGAGGGCGTGGCCGGGCGCATCCAGCAGGTGGCGATACGCGAGCACCGCGAACCGTTCTACCCCAAGGTCGGCGACTGGAACCGCTTCAGCGCCAACACCGGCGGCACGTTGGTCGAGAAATGCTGCCATTACTTCAACCTGATGGACCTCGTGCTGCGCGAGCGGCCGCTGCGCATCTACGCCTCGGGGGGACAGCGCGTGAACCATCTCGACGAGCGCTACGACGGCCGCCGCCCCGACATCCTCGACAGCGCCTATTGCGTGCTCGAATACCCGAGCGGCGCGCGCGCGATGCTCGACCTGTGCATGTACGCCGAGAACTCGATCGACAACGAGCACATCACCGTCGTCGGCGACCAGGGCAAGCTCGAATCGCTGCTGCCCAGCCTGACGCTGCGCGTCTCGCGGCGCGAGGACTGGGGCCGACGCGCCGCCTGGGGCCAGCCCTCGGGCACCGGCAAGGGTGTCTCGGTGCGCCGCGTCTGGGACACCGGCATCAGGTACGCCGGCCACCATTTCGGCGCCTCGTACATCGAGCACCAGCGCTTCGCGGCGGCGATACGCGCCGGCGCGCCGGCCGAGATCGGTCTCGAGGAAGGGCTGCGCGCGGTGGCCACCGGCATCGCCGCGCATCGCAGCATCGACGAGGGCCGCGTCGTCGCGCTCGCCGAAGTGCTGCCGGCGGGCTGGTGACGGCGATGACGAGCTACTCCAACTACGCGATCTACCCCTCGCTGCGCGAGCGCCTCGTCTTCATCTCGGGCGGCAGCTCGGGCATCGGCGCCGAACTCGTGCGCGCCTTCGCGCGGCAGGGCGCACGCGTCGCCTTCTGCGGCACGAAACCCGACGGCGGCCGCGCGCTCATCGACGAGATCACGGCCGCCGGCCTGCCGCCGCCGCGCTACGCCGCCTGCGACGTGCGCGACGCCGCCGCCTACCAGAAGCGGCTGCGCGAGGTCATCGCCGATCTCGGGCCGATCCGCGTCCTCGTCAACAACGCCGGCCGCGACGACCGCCACGCGATGGAGGACGTGACGCCGGACATGTGGGACGAGCGGCTGGCGCTGAACCTCAAGCATTACTTCTTCGCCATCCAGGCCGTCGCGCCGGCCATGGCGGCTGCCGGCGGCGGCTCCGTCGTCAACATGGGATCGGTGAGCTGGATGCGCGGGCGGCCCAACCTCGTCGGCTACACGACGGCGAAGGCGGGCATCCTGGGCCTGACGCGCACGCTGGCGCGCGAGCTCGGCGAGCGGCGCATCCGCGTCAACGCGCTGGTGCCCGGCGCCATCGTCACCGAGCGCCAGAACGCGCTGCACCGCGACGCCGCCGCCGACCAGGCTTTTCTCGACGCGCAATGCCTGAAGATCAGGCTCGACGCCGGCCATGTCGCGCGCGCGACGCTGTTCCTGGCGGCCGATGATTCCGACGGCATGACCGGACAGCATGTGCTGGTCGACGCCGGCATCGCGCAGCAATCGGTCGTGACCTGAATGCAGGAAAACGCGCGGCGCCCCCGCCCGGGGGCCGCCGCGCCGCGTACCGGGCTTCGTCTAGAAGTCGTAATGCGCGTTGATGCCGAAATAGCGCTGGTCGTCGCGCGGCACGTAACGGTTGATGTTGTTGCCCGAGTTCTGCAGGAAGGTGGCGTAGGAGCGGTTGGCCAGGTTCTTGGCCAGCACCGCGACGCGCCAGCCCGACAGGCCGGCGATGCCGACGCTGGCGTTGACGATGCCGTACGCCGGCTGGATCGCGTTCGGCGATTGCGCGAGGTCGTATTGCGTCTTGCTCTGCCAGCTGTAGTCGAGGTTGAGGTCCATCGTCATGCCAGCCGACAGGGGCATCGTGTACTTGGCCCGCAGGTTCGTCTTCCAGTCGGGCGAGAACGGCAGCGGCTGGCCGTTGATGTTGCAAGTCAGCGCGGCCGCCGGGCTGAGGATCGTCGGGCAGTTGAAGTTCTTCACCCGCGCGATGATGTTCGCGACCGCCGCGTTCAGGCTCAGCTGCTGCGTCACGCGCGCCGTCGCGTCGAGCTCGAAGCCCTTGGTCGTCACCTGGCCGGCGTTGATCAGCCGCGTCACGACGGTGCCGTTGACGTTGTCGGGCACGTTGGCCTGGTAATTGTCGTACTGGGTGTCGAAATAGGCGAGGTTCAGCCGCAGCGTTTTGTCGAGCAGCGTCGACTTCAGGCCCACCTCGACCGAATTCGAGGTCTCGGGGTTGAGCGCATTCGTCTGCAGCGTCGTCATGTTGAAGAAGACGTTGTAGGCCGGGCCCTTGTAGCCGCGCGACAGCGTCAGGTACGTCATCACGTCGGGCGTGATCTGCCACTGCGGTCCGACGCGGCCCGAGAAGGCATGCCGGCGCGTCGAGCCGTTCAATTCCGGCTGCGTGGCCGCGACGCCCGGCACGCCGGTGGCGGTCGCCGTACGCTGGTGATAGAACGACAGGTCGTCGCTCGTGTAGCGCACGCCGGCGATGGCCCGCAGCGCCGGCGTGAAATTGAAGGTGCCTTCGCCGAAGGCCGAACTGCTCTGGTTGTGCGTGCCGTAATAGGCGACGCCGTTGTCGGTCGTCATAGAACCCGTCGAGCAGGGGATCAGCCCCGAGGGCAGTGCCGCCGCCGTCGTGGCGGCGCAGCGCCTGACGTCGCGCTCGTAGCGTTCGTTGTCCTTGCCGTCGATGAAGAACAGGCCGGCGACATAGTCGACGAAGCCGCCCTTGTTCGACGCCACGCGCAGTTCCTGCGAGAGCTGGCGGAACGCCAGATTGCCGACGTCGGCCGTGCCGGCGAACTGCTTGTAGACCATGCCCAGGCGGTCCTGGTCCTGGTGCTGCACGTTGGTCCAGGCGCGATAGGCGCTGATCGAGGTCAGCTGCAGGCCGCTGCCGAGCTGCCAGTCGACCTGAGCCGAGAAACCGCTGTTGTCGTCGACGACGTCGGTGCCGGTGTCGCTGTTGATCTGCCGGTTGTCGGCCGCCGGTACGACCGGCGCGACGGCGGCGGCGAACAACGGGTTCTGCGCCACGACGCCGGTGCCGTAGGCCGTCGTCGTCGTGCCGGTGACGACGCCGGTGGGCGTGTTGTCCTTGGCCTTGGCGTAATCGGCGATGAGCGAGATCTTGAGGTCGCGATTCGGCGTGATCTCGAGGCGGCCGCGCAGGCCCTGGCGGTCGTAGCCGTTGACCTTGCTGCCGTCGAACACGTTGGTGACGTTGCCGTCGTACTTGGCCACCGTCGCCGCGACGCTGCCGCGCAGCAGGTCGGCCTTCAGCTCACCCGAGGCGCCCAGGCGCAGCCGGCGCTCGTTGCCCTGGAAATACGAGGCGTCGACATAGCGCTCGGTCTCCTTGCCCGGGGCCTTGCTGACGATGTTGATGACGCCGGCCGAGGCGTTCTTGCCGAACAGCGTGCCCTGCGGCCCGCGCAGGATCTCGATGCGGTCGATGTCGAGCAGGTCCATCGTCGCCTGGCCGGGGCGGCCGGTGACGACGCCGTCGATGACCATCGACACCGTCGGCTCGACGCCCGGCGAAGTCGAGATCGTGCCGACGCCGCGGATGAACAATGCCGTGTCCTTGTTCGACGCGTTGGTGCGGAAGTTCACCGTCGGCGCCTGCGCCGTGACGGCCGCGACGGTGTTGACGTTCGACTCCTCGAGCGCGGCGCCGTTGAGCACCGAGATCGCGATCGGCGTCGTCTGCAGCGGCTGCGGCCGCTTCGTCGCCGTGATCGTGACGGTTTCGATCTGGCCGTTGTCGGCCGGCGGCGACTGCTGCGCCAATGCCGGCAGGGCGGTCATCAAGGCGGCGACCAGCGGCAGAAGCGGCAGCCTGGGGCTGGCGGGCGTGAACGAGGTATCGCGATGCATGTCGTCTCCTGGTTCTGAAGGCCGTCGAATGCGGCTTGGGGGGGGGTGACGGCTGTTAGCGCTAACAGTCCGATTGGGAAACAATATCACCCCTCTACCGGGAACCGCATTCAGGCAAACCCGCGTGTTGCCGACAAGACGCAATGGGCGCTGGGCCGATGCCGCAAGCGCGGCATCGATGGGCGCTGGAAGGGGCCGCGGCGCATCGTGACGCGCTCGCCCTCGCATAATCCCGGCCCATGATCCGACTCTTCGTCGGCCTCGGCAATCCGGGCCCTGAATACGAAACGACGCGCCACAACGCCGGCTTCTGGTGGCTCGACGCGCTCGCCGACAAGCTCGGCGTGCGGCTCGCACCCGAGCGCGCCTACCAGGGCCTGGTCGCGCGTGCGAACCTGCCCGCCGGCCCCGTCTGGCTGATCGAGCCGATGACCTTCATGAACCGCTCGGGCGCGGCGGTGGCGCCGCTGGCGCGCTTCTTCAAGATCGCGCCGACCGAGATCCTCGTCGTCCACGACGAACTCGACCTGCTGCCCGGCCAGGCCAAGCTCAAGTTCGGCGGCAGCGCCGCCGGGCACAACGGCCTGAAGGACCTGCACGCGATGCTCGGCACGCAGGATTTCTGGCGCCTGCGGCTGGGCATCGGCCACCCCGGCGCGAAGGCCGAGGTCATCAACTACGTGCTCAAGCGCCCGCGCATCGAGGACCGCGAGGCGATCGCGCAGGCCATCGAGCGCTCGCTCGCCGCGAGCCCGCAGCTGATCGCCGGCGAGATGGACAAGGCGCTGGCGCTGATACACGCCGGTCCGCAGCGGCCGAAACCGCCGCGGCGCGAGCCGCCGACGCCCGCACCGCAGACACCGCCGGCGACCGAGCCCGACTGAGCCGAGCCCTCAGGGCAAGACCGTCGCGTCCTGCTGCAGCGCGTGGAACTTCGCCATCAGCTGCTCGCGCGTCTCGACAAAGGCCGGGTTGACGGGGATGCAGGCCACCGGGCAGAGCTGCACGCATTGCGGCTGGTCGTGGTGGCCGACGCATTCGGTGCAGCGGTGGGGGTCGATCTCGTAGAACTCGGCGCCCATGCTGATCGCCTCGTTCGGGCACTCGGGCTCGCAGACATCGCAGTTGATGCATTCGTCGGTGATCCAGAGGGCCATGGCGCGTTCAGTCCTGCACTTGCGTGATCCGTTCCTGCAAACGGCTGAGGACCGAGGGTGCCACGAATTTGGAAACATCGCCGCCGAGGCTGGCAATCTCGCGCACGAAGGTGCCGCTGACGAACTGGAACTGGTCGCTCGGCGTCATGAACACGGTCTCGACATCGGGCATCAGCTGGCGGTTCATGCCCGCCATCTGGAACTCGTATTCGAAGTCGCTGACCGCACGCAGCCCGCGCACGACGACCTTGCCGCCGATCTCGACGACGAAATCGCGCAGCAGGCCGCGGAACGCGGTGACCTGGACGTTCTTGTACGGCGCGGCGATCTCGCTGGCCATCTCGAGCCGCTCCGAGATCGTGAACATCGTGCGCTTGTGGTGGCCGGCGGCCACCGCGAGCACGAGGCGGTCGAACAGGCTGGCGGCGCGACGCATCAGGTCGGCATGGCCCAGCGTCATCGGGTCGAAGGTGCCGGGATAGATGGCGGTAAGCGGGGCTTTGAGGGTCACGGCGCTGTCCTCGGGTGCGCTGCAGCGGCGGCCAGTTTAGCCGGGCCGCAGGAAGAGCTGGGCGTGGACCGCACCGGCGCGCAGCGCGCGGTGCGGCACGAGCCCGGGCGGGGGTTCGGCGAGCGCGGCGCCGGATTCGACATAGACGCAGCCGCCGGGGACGATAAGTCGCGCCGCCGCGGCGGCCGCGGCGGCGGCGATGCCGGCATCGAAAGGCGGGTCGAGCAGCACGAGGTCGAACGCGGCGGCCGCCGTGGCCGCGGCGCGCGCCATCCAGGCCATCGCGTCGGTGCGCTCGACGCGCAGCGCCGTCGCCGCCAGCCGTTGCTGCGAAGCGCGCAGGCTGGCCACCAGCACGGCGTCCTGCTCGAGCAGCAGCACCGACGCGGCGCCGCGCGACGCGGCCTCGAAACCGAGCGCGCCGCTGCCGGCGAAGGCATCGAGCACGCTCCAGCCCGTCAGGTCGTGCGGCAGCCAGTTGAACAGCGTCTCGCGCACGCGGTCGGGCGTCGGGCGCAGACCCGGGCGGTCGGCCACCGGCAGCTTGCTGCGCTTGAGGCGGCCGCCGATGAGTCGGACTTCGTTTTTCACCGCCCGGGCGCGAAACGTCGCATCGCTATTGGCGCACCGGAATGCCGTAGCGCGCCATCAGCGCCTTCGCCTGGCCGACCGTGAACTCACCGTAATGGAAGATGCTGGCGGCGAGCACGGCGTCGGCGCCGCCTATGCGGATGCCGTCGGCCAGATGGTCGAGCGCGCCGACGCCGCCCGAGGCGATCACCGGCACCGTCACGGCGTCGCTGACGGCGCGCGTCAGCGGCAGGTCGAAGCCGCTTTTCGTGCCGTCGCGGTCCATGCTCGTGAGCAGGATCTCGCCGGCGCCGTATTCGACCATCTGCCGCGCCCACGCCACGGCATCGAGCCCGGTGTTGTGGCGCCCGCCATGGGTGTAGACGTCCCAGCCGCTGCCGTCGCCGCGGCGCTTGGCGTCGATGGCGACGACGATGCACTGCGAGCCGTACTTGTCCGAGGCCTCGCGGATGACTTCGGGCCGCGCGACGGCGGCCGAATTGAAGCTGACCTTGTCGGCGCCGGCGTTGAGCAGCCGCCGCACGTCGGCCACCGCGCGCACGCCGCCGCCCACCGTCAGCGGGATGAAGACCTGCGAGGCGACGGCCTCGATGATCGGCAGGATGAGGTCGCGGCCGTCGCTGGTGGCCGTGATGTCGAGGAAGGTCAGCTCGTCGGCGCCCTGCTCGTTGTAGCGCGCCGCGATCTCGACCGGGTCGCCGGCGTCGCGCAGTTCGACGAAATTGACGCCCTTGACGACGCGGCCGCCGGTGACGTCGAGGCAGGGGATGATGCGCTTAGCGAGCATCAGGCTCGCCCATGTGATGAGCCAACATCTAGGCGGCCGCGCCCAGCTCGTCGGCCCGGATCTGCGCCGCCGTGAAGTCGAGCGCGCCGGTGTAGATCGAGCGGCCGCAGATCACGCCCTCGATGCCCTCGGACTCGACGGCGCACAGCCGCTCGATGTCGGCCAGGTCCGACAGCCCGCCCGAGGCAATGACGGGGATCGTCAGCGCCCGCGCGAGCCGCACCGTGGCGTCGATGTTGATGCCCGAGAGCATGCCGTCGCGGCCGATGTCGGTGTAGATCACGCCCTCGACGCCGTAGTCCTCGAACTTCTTCGCCAGGTCGACGACCTCGTGCCCGGTCAGCTTGCTCCAGCCGTCGGTGGCGACCTTGCCGTCCTTGGCGTCGAGGCCGACGATGACATGGCCGCCGAAGGCGCTGCAGGCGTCCTTCAGGAAGCCGGGGCTCTTCACCGCGGCGGTGCCGATGATGACGTAGCTCAGGCCGTCGTCGAGGTAACGCTCGATGGTGTCGAGGTCGCGCAGGCCGCCGCCGAGCTGCACCGGGATCCGGTCGCCGACGACGCGCAGGATGGCCTTCACGGCACCCTCGTTGACCGGCTTGCCAGCGAAGGCGCCGTTGAGGTCGACGAGGTGCAGGCGTCGCGCGCCGGCGTCGAGCCAGCGCTGGGCCATCGCCGCCGGGTCCTCGCTGAAAGTGGTCGAGGCGTTCATGTCGCCCTGTTGCAGGCGGACGCAATGGCCGTCCTTGAGGTCTATGGCCGGTATCAGCAGCATGGCTCGTCTGGAGCTTGGTGGAGGGATTCGGGGGGCGGAGGCGGGCAGGAAGGCGGGACAACGGCGGAGCGGGTCAGGGCTTCCAGTGCAGGAAATTGCGGTACAGGGCCAGGCCGAGTTCGGCGCTTTTCTCGGGGTGGAACTGGGTCGCAAAAATGTTATCGCGCGTGACGGCGCAGGTAAAGCGCGAACCGTAGTCGGTTTCGCCCGCCACATGCGCCGGCTCGGCCGGGCAGGTGTAGTAGCTGTGCACGAAATAGAACCAGCTGCCGTCGGGAATGCCCGCCCACAGGGCATGCGGGTGCTGGTGCACCCGGTTCCAGCCCATCTGCGGCACCTTGTAGCGGCTGCCGTCGTCCTGCAGCCGGCCTTCGAGCCGGAAGCGACGCACCACGCCGGGGATCAGCGCCAGCCCGGCCGTGTCCTGCTCCTCGCTGTGGTCGAGCAGCATCTGCATGCCCACGCAAACGCCCAGCAGCGGCTTGTGGGCCGCCGCATGCAGCACGGCGGGGCGCATCCCCGAATCGGCGAGCTCGCGCATGCAGTCGCGGATGGCGCCCTGCCCGGGGAGCACGACGCGGTCGGCGCCCATCACCTCGGCCGCGTCGCGCGCGATGATCACGTCGACCCCGGTTCCTGCCGCGGCATGGATCACGGCCTGCGAGACCGAGCGCAGGTTGCCCATGCCGTAGTCGACGACGGCGACGGTGCTGCTCATGTCTTTACAGCGAGCCCTTCGTCGACGGGATCACGCCGGCCGATCGCGGGTCGAGGGTCAGCGCCATGCGCAGCGCGCGCGCGAAGGCCTTGAAGATGGTCTCGCATTGGTGGTGCGCGTTGTCGCCCTTGAGATTGTCGATGTGCAGCGTGACCTGCGCGTGGTTGGCGAAGCCCTGGAAGAATTCGTAGGCGAGCTGGGTGTCGAAGCCGCCGATCATGCCGGACTTGAACTCCACCGCCATGTGCAGCCCCGGCCGGCCCGAGAAATCGACGACGACGCGCGACAGCGCCTCGTCCAGCGGCACATAGGCATGGCCGTAGCGCGCGATGCCCTTCTTGTCGCCGACGGCCTGGGCCACCGCCATCCCGAGCGTGATGCCGACATCCTCGACCGTGTGGTGGCCGTCGATGTGGAGGTCGCCGACGGCCTCGGCGCGCAGATCGATCAGGCCATGGCGGGCGATCTGGTCGAGCATGTGGTCGAAGAAGCCGATGCCGGTCGAGAGTTCGGCCTGCCCGCTGCCGTCGAGGTCGACGACGACGCGGATCTCGGTCTCCTTGGTCACGCGTTGGACATCGGCGGTGCGGTTCATAGGCTGGCTTTCAGCGCGGCGATCATGCGTTCATTCTCCTGCGGCGTGCCCACCGTCAGGCGCAGGCAGTTGGCCAGCAGCGGGTGCAGCGAGGCAACATTCTTCACCAGCACGCCGCGCGACTTCAGGCCTTCGAAGGCGCGCTTCGAATCGGGCACACGCACGAGGATCATGTTGGCTTCGCTCGGGTAGGGCCGCGCGCCGGGGATGCCGTGCAGCGCCGCCTGCAGCTTCTCGCGCTCGGCGCGCAGCAGCGCCGCCTGGCGCGCGTACTCGTCGGCGTGGTCGAGCGCGAACAGCGTCGCCTCGGCGTTGAGCACGCTGACGTTGTAGGGTGGGCGCACCTTGTCGACCTCGGCGATCAGCGCCGCGGCGCCGCAGAGGTAGCCCAGGCGCACGCCGGCGAGGCCGAATTTCGACAGCGTGCGCATCACCAGCACATGCGGGTGCGCCGCCAGCCGCGGCAGCCAGCTGCGCGACGAGAACGGCTGGTAGGCCTCGTCGATGACGACGAAACCGCCCTGCTCGCCGACGGCGGCGACGATGCGCTCGACGATGGCGGCGTCGAACAGGTTCGCCGTCGGGTTGTTCGGGTAGGCGATATAGGTCAGCGCCGGGCGGTGGATGGCGATGGCCTCGAGCATCGCTGCCTCGTCGAGCTCGAAATCGGCCGTCAGCGGCACGCCGACGAATTCGAGCCGGCGCAGCCGCGCCGACATCTCGTACATCACGAAACCCGGCAGCGGCGCCAGCACCTTGGCGCCAGGCACATGGCAGGCGACCGAGAGCAGGTCGATCAGCTCGTCCGAGCCGTTGCCCAGCATCAGCCGGCAGCCGGCGGGCAGCTCGACGAAGCGCGACAGCGCGGCGACAACCTCGATGCTGGACTGCACGGGATACCGGTTGATCGCCGCGCGGCCCAGGCGCTCGCCGAGTTCGCGCTGGAGCTCGGCCGGCAGCCGGAACGGGTTCTCCATCGCGTCGAGCTTGACGAGGCCGGTGCTGTCCTGGATCGCGTAGCCATGCATCGACGCCACATCCTGGCGGATGGTCTGCTGGATGCGTTGCGCGAGGGTCATCATGGGCGGGCCTCGGCGTCGAGCAGTTCGGGGCCGGTGATGAAGGGGTTGACGACGCGCAGCTTCTCGAATTGCTGGTCGTGTTGCAGTTCTTCGGTGAGCAGCCACTCGCAGCCCATGTGCTGGGCGGCCGCGACCATCAGGGCATCCCAGTAGTTCAGGCGGTAGCGGCTTTCCACCGCCCAGGCGGTTTCGACCGTCGCCTGGTCGACGTGCCAGGGTTTCCAGAGCTGGTAGCGCCGCACTTCCGAACGTGCGTCTCCCGCCGAGATGGCACTCGAGAAACGCTTGCGGGCGTTGGCGTAGAACTCGTGCAGCACCTGGCTGCTGATGCGGCCGCAGCGGCGCTGCCAGCAAGCGGTCAACCAGGCTTGCGCGCGCACCTGCTTGGCCTGGGCGCCATCGTCGAAAGCGTACAGGATCACATTCGTATCGACGAAGACGGCGCTCATTTGCGCGCTTTGCTGCGGTCGTACATCTCGTCGTCGCTGAGGTACGGCCCGCTGGCCGCACCCCAGCTGCGGAATTCCAGCGCCTCGCGCATCGCGCGCTCATAGGCGTCGTCGTGGCGCATCTTCTCGGCCAGCATCTCGCCGACGAGACGCGACACGCTGGTGTTGCGGCGCGCCGCTTCCATGCGCGCCCAGTCGGCGACGCTGTCTTCCATCGTGACGGTGACGTTCTTCATGGTCGATGACGAACACGAAATCAGTGTTGCACGATTTTCGTGTTGCACGAACTTCGTGTCAACCCTTCAAACGCAGTTCGGCCGCCCGCGCATGGGCCTGCAGGCCTTCGCCGTAGGCCAGCTCGGCTGCTATCGGGCCCAGCGTCTGCGCACCGGCGGCGCTGACCTCGATCAGGCTGCTGCGCTTGACGAAGTCGTAGACGCCCAGCGGCGACGAGAAGCGCGCCGTGCCCGAGGTCGGCAGCACATGGTTCGGTCCGGCGCAGTAGTCGCCCAGGCTTTCGCTGGTGTAGGCACCGAGGAAGATCGCGCCGGCATGGCGCAGCAGCGGCTCCCAGCGCCGCGGCTGCCCGGAGCTGATTTCCAGATGCTCGGGGGCGACACGGTTGCTGATCACGCAGGCCTCTTCCATCGAGCGCGTCAGGATCAGCGCGCCGCGCCCTTCGAGCGAGGCGCGGATGACGTCGCGCCGCGGCATGTCGGGGAGCAGGCGGTCGATCGCCGCCTGCACGGCGAAGAGGTAGTCGGCGTCGGGGCACAGCAGGATGCTCTGCGCCAGTTCGTCGTGCTCGGCCTGGCTGAAGAGGTCCATCGCGACCCAGTCGGCCGGCGTGCTGCCATCGGCGAGCACGAGGATCTCGCTCGGGCCGGCAATCATGTCGATGCCGACCTGGCCGAAGACGCGGCGCTTGGCGCTGGCAACATAGGCGTTGCCCGGGCCCGTGATCTTGTCGACGCGCGGGATCGTCGCCGTGCCGTAGGCCAGCGCCGCCACCGCCTGCGCGCCGCCGACGGTGAAGACGCGGTGCACGCCGGCAGCTGCCGCGGCAGCGAGCACGAGCAGGTTCTTCTCGCCCTTGGGCGTCGGCACGACCATCACGATCTCGGGCACGCCGGCGACATGGGCCGGGATCGCGCTCATCAGCACGCTGCTCGGGTAGGCGGCCTTGCCGCCGGGGACGTAGATGCCGACGCGGTCCAACGGCGTCACCTTCTGGCCCAGCTGCGAACCGTCGGCGTCGACGTATTCCCAGCTGCGGCAGCAGGCGTCGCGCTGGCGCTCGTGGTAGCTGCGCACGCGGTCGGCGGCGGCGAGCAGCGCGGCGCGCTGCGCCGGCGTGATGGCGTCGAGCGCGGCGGCGAGCTCGGCGGCGCCGATCTCGAGCGCCGCGGCCGACGCGACGGTGACGCCGTCGAAGCGCGCCGTCAGTTCGAGCAGCGCGGCGTCGCCGCGGCGGCGCACGTCGTCGATGATCTCGGCGACACGGGTCTCGATCGCCGCATCGGTCTCGGCCGACCAATGCTTCAGGCGTTCGAAATCGGCCTCGAACGAGGCGTCGGCGGTGCTCAGATGGCGGATCGCGACGCTCATGATCCCTCCCGCCCCACGGCAGCCTCGAAGGCATCGATCAGCGAGCGCAGCGCCACGCGCTTGATCTTCAGCGCCGCCGGATTGACGACCAGGCGCGACGAGATGTCCATGATCTTCTCGACCTCGACGAGGTGGTTGGCCTTCAGCGTGCTGCCGGTCGAGACGAGGTCGACGATGGCGTCGGCGAGTCCGGTCAGCGGCGCCAGCTCCATCGAGCCGTAGAGCTTGATCAGGTCGACATGCACGCCCTTGGACGCGAAATGCTGGCGCGCCTGGTTCGTGTATTTGGTGGCGACGCGGATGCGCGAGCCCTGGCGCACGGCGGCGGCATAGTCGAAATCGGCGCGCACGGCCACACTCATGCGGCAGCGCGCGATCTTCAGGTCGAGCGGGCGGTAGAGGCCGTCGCCATGCTCGAGCAGCACGTCGAGGCCGGCAACGCCGAGGTCGGCGCCGCCATGCTCGACATAGGTCGGCACGTCGGTGGCGCGCACGAGAACGACGCGCAGGTCGGGCCGGCTGGTGCCGATGATGAGCTTGCGGCTCTTTTCCGGGTCTTCGAGGACCTCGATGCCGGCGGCGCGCAACAGCGGCAGCGAGTCGTCGAAGATGCGGCCCTTGGACAATGCGAGCGTGATCATGGCGGGGTTCCGCGATGCGCGGGGCAGGACCGGGGCTCGGAATGCGCCGCGGCCCCCGCGGCGCACCGCCAGGGGTCTGTCAGGGGTGGTGCGGCTGCGCCGACGAGACTTCGGCGGCGTATTCGGCGGGGGTGAGCGTCTTCATCGAAAGCGCGTGAATCTGCTCGCGCATTCTATCGCCCAGCGCCGCGTAGACCCGCTGGTGGCGGCGCACGCGCGGCAGCCCGGCGAATTCGGCCGAGACGATGGTGGCGAAGAAATGGCGCCCGTCGCCTTCGACGTCGATGCGCTCGCAGGGCAGCCCGGCGGTGATGAACTCGCGCAGCTGTTCGGGGGTGGGATCGCTCATGGCATGGATTGTCGCGCGGAACGGCCGCCGACTCAGCTGCGCAACTTATAGCCCGTCGAGAGCAGGCGCAAGGCCAGCGCCGCGACGACGACATAGCTCGCACCGACCACCGCCAGGCTGATCCAGGGATCGACATCGCCGACACCGAAAAAGCCGGTGCGGAAGCCGTCGATCATGTAGAAGAACGGGTTCAGGTGGCTCGCCGTCTTCCAGACGTCGGGGAGCGAATGCACCGAATAGAACACGCCCGAGAGGAACGTCATCGGCATGATGATGAAGTTCTGGAAGGCCGCCATCTGGTCGAACTTGTCGGCCCACAGCCCGGCGACGAGCCCGAGCGAGCCCAGCATCGCCGCGCCGAGCAGCGCGAAGGCGATGATCCAACCCGGCTGCGCCAGGTGCAGCGGCGCGTACCAGAGGGTGACGATCAGCACGCCGAGCCCGACGACCAGGCCGCGCACCATCGCCGCGCCGACATAGGCGCCGTACCAGGCCCAATGCGACAGCGGCGTGACGAGCAGGAACACGAGGTTGCCGGTGATCTTGCTCTGCACGAGCGAGCTGCTGCTGTTGGCGAAGGCGTTCTGCAGCACGCTCATCATCACGAGTCCGGGGACCAGGAAGCTCGTGTAGCCGACGCCGGGCAGCGGCTGCGCCCGCTGGTCGAGCACATGGCCGAAGATGATCAGGTACATCACCGAGGTCAGCACCGGCGCGGCGATGGTCTGGAAGGCGACCTTCCAGAAGCGCAGCACCTCCTTGCGGAACAGCGTCGAGGCGCCCTCCATCGTCATGCCGCCACCTCGGCGCCTTCGCCCATGATCTCCAGGAACACGTCCTCGAGGTCGGCACGGCCGATCTCCAGATCCTCGACCTTGACGCCCGAGCCGCGCAGCGTCGCCAGCATCGTCTCGACCTCGGCCGCGTCGTGCGCCTTGACCTGGACGATGCGCCCGGTGACGCGCGCCGCGGCGGCGACCGCCGGCGGCAGCTCGCCATCGGTCTTGAAGCGCAGCATCGTGCTCGCGCGCCCGGCCAGCAGCGCCGAGGTGCGGTCGAGCGCGACGACGCGGCCCTGCTTGAGCATCGCGATGCGCCCGCACAGCGCTTCGGCCTCCTCGAGGTAATGCGTCGTCAGCAGCACCGTGTGGCCCTCGCGGTTCAGCCGCGAGATGAAATGCCACAGCGTCTGGCGCAGCTCGACATCGACGCCGGCCGTCGGCTCGTCGAGCACGATCACCGGCGGCCGGTGCACGAGCGCCTGCGCGACGAGGACGCGCCGCTTCATGCCGCCCGAGAGCTGGCGCATGTTCGATCCGGCCTTGTCGGCGAGGCCGAGCGCGGCCAGCAGCTCGTCGATCCAGGCCTCGTTGTCGCGCACGCCGAAGTAGCCGCTCTGGATGCGCAGCGTCTCGCGCACGCTGAAGAACGGGTCGAACACGAGTTCCTGCGGCACGATGCCCAGCGCCTTGCGCGCCGCCGCGTAGTCGGTGACGACATCGTGGCCCATCACCGTGACATGGCCCGAACTGGCCTTCGCCAGCCCGGCGAGCACCGAGATCAGGGTCGTCTTGCCGGCGCCGTTGGGACCGAGCAGGCCGAAGAACTCGCCCTGCTGGATTTCGAAATCGACCCTGTCCAGCGCCTGCAGCGCGCCGCGCGGCCCCTGGAAGATCTTGCTGACATGGTCGAAGCGGATGGCGACGGGTGGGCTGGGGGGCTGGGGCATGGAGCGCGGGATTGTAGGCACGTGGCGGCGCGGCCGCCGATGTCAGAATCGCCCTCGATGGCCAAGCCCTCCGCCAAGCCCCGCCGCACCGCCGAGCGCATCCTCGAGGTCACGCTCGAGTTGTTCAACCGGCATGGCGAGCCCAATGTCAGCACGACGCTGATCTCGGCCGAGCTGTCGATCAGCCCCGGCAACCTCTACTACCACTACCCGGCAAAGGACGAGCTGATCAATGCGCTCGTCGAGCGCTACGAGCGTGCGCTCGGCGAGATCCTGCCGGCGGCGGAATCGGCGCGCCACGTCGAGGACGCCTGGCTGTGGCTGCACATGCTGTTCGAGCTCGTCTGGGACTACCGCTTCCTCTACCGCGACCTCAACGACCTGCTGAGCAAGAACCGCAAGCTCGAGACCCGCTTCCAGGCCGTGATGCGCGCCAAGGAGCGCGCGATGCATGTGCTGCTCGACGGCCTGGCGCGCGGCGGCGCGATCCGGCTCGGCGGCGCGGAGACGGCGGCGGTGGCCTCGACGATGGTCGTCGTGCTGACCTACTGGCTGAGCTACGAATACGTGCGCGACCCGCGCCACGCGCTCGAGCCCGAGTTCGCCGCCGCGGCGCTGGGCCGCGGCGCCTACCATGCGCTGGCGCTGCTGATCGCGCATCTCGACGCCGCCTCGCGCGAGCACCTGCAGACGCTGGCCGCCGCCTACCTCGCCTCCTGACGGATAGCCGGGCGCGGGCGCGGGTGCACAATCGCCCCCCTCTCGAAGACTTGCAGGACGACCGCCCGTGGACTTGAAAGTGCCGATCACGATCACCGACGAACTGAGCGAGGAGGTCATCACGGCGACCGCGTCGCTGAACCTCGCCAGCGGCGAGATCCATCGCGTCGAATACGAGGATTGGGATGTCGACGCCCGCGGCGCCCCCTGGGAGAGCGAGGACTACGAGTTCAGCAGCGGCACGCTGTCCAACGCCGGCAAGGACGTCGAGTTCAAGGTCGACGTCAACCGTACGACCGGCCAGTATTCGGTCAGCGCCAGCGAACTGCTCGAGATCAAGGTGCGCGCCGCGGCGCTGTTCGCCGGCGTCAGCGGCCAGCAGCTCGCGACGCAGGCGCCGCAAGCCGGCAAGCCCGACCGCCGCGGCGGCGGCAGCCTGCACTGACCGGCGCCCCCCGGCAAAGACCCGATCCCAACGCGGGTCGATCGACGCGAGAATCGGCCATGCACATCTGGAATCGGCTCGGCAAGGATCATTGGGGGGCGTTGATGCTCGTCGCGCTCGGCGCGTTCGTGATCTGGCTCGGCATCGGCTACCGCATCGGCACGCTCAACCGCATGGGCCCGGGCTTCGTGCCGGTCGTCATCGGCACGCTGCTGGTCGCCGTCGGGCTGGCGATCGGGCTCACGGCGACGCCGCACCGGCCCGCGCCCCGCCCCGTCACGACCGGCGTGCCGCGCGGCTCGCACGAGGGCGCGCAATGGCGCGGCTGGCTGTGCATCCTCGGCGGCGTCGCCGCCTTCGTCGTCCTCGGGCGCTGGGGCGGCTTCGTCCCGGCGACCTTCGCCTCGGTCTTCATCGCCGCGCTGGGCGACCGCAACAACACCGTCAAGAGCGCCACGGCGCTGGCGCTGGCGATGGTCGCGATGGCCGTCGCGGTCTTCCATTACGGGCTGCAGATGCAGCTCGACCTCTTCGCCTGGCCTTGATGCCGGCGCCGGCACTTCCTTCCCTGAACGCCCTGCCCTGATCGAGCGCATCCCATGCACCAGAGCCTGATGGACCTGTGGTACGGCTTCGGCATCGCGCTGCAGCCGGGCAATTTCATGTGGTCGGTGTTCGGCGTGCTCGTCGGCAACCTGATCGGCGTGCTGCCCGGCATGGGCGCGCTGACGACGATCTCGATGCTGCTGCCGCTGACCTACGCGATCCCGCCGGTGCCGGCGATCCTGATGCTGGCCGGCATCTTCTACGGCTCGCAGTACGGCGGCGCCATCGGCGCCATCCTGCTCAACCTGCCCAGCCACCCGCCGCATGCGGTGACCTGCCTCGACGGCTACCCGATGACGCAGAAAGGCCGCGGCGGCGCGGCGCTGGGCATCACGATGATGGCGTCGTTCTTCGCCGCCTCGGTCGGCATCGCGACGATGATCTTCCTCAGCCCGCTGCTGGTGGAAGTGGCGTTCAAGTTCGGCCCCTCGGAGATCTGCTCGATCATGCTGCTGGGGCTGCTGGCCGGGGCGACGATGTCGCGCGGCTCGCCGCTCAAGGGCGTGGCGATGACGCTGTTCGGGCTGCTGTGCGGCGTCGTCGGCACCGACGTCATCAGCGGCACGATCCGCTATTCCTTCGACATGGCCGAGCTCTCCGACGGCGTCGAGCTCGGCGCGCTGTGCATGGGACTCTTCGGCATCGCCGACTTCCTCGTCAGCGTGAACCGCCACAACATCAAGATCAGCGACACGAAGATGAGCATGAAGGACATGCGCCCGACGCGTGCCGAGCTCAAGCAGGCCTTCTGGCCGATGGTGCGCGGCACCGCGGTGGGCACGCTGTTCGGCGCCATGCCGGGCACCGGGCCGACGATCACGACCTTCATCGCCTACGCCATCGAACGCAAGATCGCCAAGGACCCGTCGCGCTTCGGCAAGGGCGCGATCGAGGGCGTCGCCGCGCCCGAGGCCTCGGCGCATTCGAAGACCCAGGTCGACTTCATCCCGACGATGTCGCTGGGCATCCCCGGCGACGCCGTGATGGCGCTGATCCTCGGCGCGCTGATCATCAAGGGCGTGCAGCCGGGGCCGCAGCTGATCACCGAGCACCCGGACATCTTCTGGGGCCTGATCGCCAGCTTCTGGATCGGCAACGTGCTGCTCGTGATCCTCAACGTGCCGATGATCGGCGTCTGGGTCAAGATGCTGCGCGTTCCGTACAAGTACCTGTACCCGGCGGCGCTGTTCTTCATCTGCGTCGGCGTCTACAGCACCAAGAGCAGCCTGTTCGACGTCGGCGAGGTGGCGGTGTTCGGCATCCTCGGCGCCATCTTCCTGAGCCTGGACTTCCCGGTCTCGCCGATCGTCCTGGGCTACGTGCTCGGGCCGATGCTGGAGGAGAACTTCCGCCGCGCGATGCTGCTGTCCAGCGGCGACCTCTCGGTGTTCCTGACGCGGCCGATCAGCGCCGGCTTCGTCGGCGCGAGCACGCTGCTCGTCACCTTCCAGCTCGTGGCCTACGCGCGGCGGCGGCTGCGCGCCGCCGAGGTGCTCAGGACGCAGCCGATTTCAGGCTGATGCAGAACAGCGCCAGCCGCTGCGCGTCGTCCAGCGGCAGTTCGCCGGCGCGCAGCATCGTCGCGCGGACGATGGTGCGCAGGCGAAAGCGCAGCTCGTGCTCGACGGCGTCGACCTCGGGCGCGTCCTGCGCCGCCAGGCCCCCCGTGCCCTCGCGGCCCCACAGCCCGCTGGCCAGGCAGCCGGTGCGCAGCCGCGCCAGCAGATGGTCGGCGAGCGCGAACGCGGCCTTCAGCGCCGGCGTCTCGGCGCTGGTGGTCAGCGCGTCGACGCTGCGCTGGGTCGACTGCAGCGCGGCCTCGAGCCGGTCCAGCCGCTCGCCGACCTCGACCGCGTCGCACTCGGCGCGCAGCGGCGGCTGCGAGCGCGCGGCGGCGGCGATCGGGCCCACCCAGCCGAGGTCGAACTCGCAGGGCACGACGCGCAGCGCAACGCTGGCATGCGCCAGATGCGTGCCCGGCGCGCGCAGCGAGCCCAGCGTCGCCTCGGTGACGGCGAGCAGCCGGCCCAGCGGCGACACCGCCTCGCGCGCCAGCGCGTGGGGGTAGCCCGAGCCGTCGAGCCGCTCGTGGTGCTCGGCGATGGCGCGCGCCAGCGCCTTGGGGTAGTCGGTGAGCTGGCTCAGCAGCAGCTGGCCGACGTGGGGGTGGACGACGAGCTGCTGGTAGCTCTTGAAGTCCAGCGTGCGGTCGGCGTCGGCCTCGCCGTGGCGGGGGTCGATGTACATCTCGCCGAGGTCGTGGAGCAGCCCGCCGAGCATCGCCAGCCGCAGGTCGGCGACGGTGCCGCCGTGGTCGATCATCAGCGCGCCGGCCACCGCCATCGCGGCCACCGCGTGGTCGAACGCCCCTGGGCGCGACGCCTGGCCCGCGGTCAGCAGCAGCTGCGCCACCGGGTGCAGCGGCAGCCGCACCGTCTCGTGGACCAGCCGGTGCGCGTGCGCTCGCAGCAGCGGCGCCAGCGGCGTGTCGGCGGCGACGAGCGCCTCGACGGCGTCGACCAGCGTGCGCGCGGTGACGCCGTCCTCGGCCATCAGGCAGCTCTCCAGCGGGTTGCGCAGCTGGCGGTCGAGCAGCTTGCGCTGCAGCGCGCCCGAGACCGGCTGGTCGCGCGCCCAGAGCTTGATGCCGGCGATGTCGAAGATGTCGCGCGAGGCGATGATGCTGCGCGTCTCGCTCGCCTCCAGGATGGTGGCCAGCGCGTGCGGGTTGGCGGTGGAGAACGGGGAGCTGGAGGCCGGCTGGGTCATGGTGCGTCACCGGAAGTCGACGAGGAGATGACGTCGATATCGGTGGCGGCGCGGCGGACTTGATCGGTCAAAGGTAACCGGATCTGCGCGCGGCGGCTGCCGAGCGGTCGAAGGCGCGGCGCAGGCATGCGCCGGCGGCGACGCTACGACGGCAACCGGCCGCCCACGAGCCACCCCGGAACCGCCACGCCGGCTTCCAGCCGCAGCGTCTCGCGTCGCATCCGCACGCGCTCGAATCCGGCGTCGCGCAGGCAACGCTCGAGGTAGCCACGCTCGTGCGCATAGCGGCCGTTGGACTGCAGCCGATGCGGCTGCGCGTCGCCGTCGGCCAGTGCCTCGACGGTGAAGACGAGCCGGCCGCCGGCGCGCAGGCTGCGCCTCGCCGCCGCCAACGCCTCGTCGAGCGCGCCGAAGTAGCACAGCGTGTCGGCCGAGACCACGGCGTCCCAGGCCGCAGGCTGGGTCGCCAGGTAGTAGCTCAGCTCGGCCTGGTGCAGCACGTCGTAGAGGCCGCGCGCCCGGGCCCGGCGCAACATGCCGACCGAAAGGTCGCAGCCGGCCAGACGGCGCGCATACGGCCTCAAGCCCTGCGCACACAGCCCGGTGCCGCAGCCGACATCGACGATGTCCAGCGCCGCCGCCGGCGCGCCGACGGCATCGGCCAGCGCCTGGACGACGAGTTCGGGAGCGCGGTAGTGCAGCGCCTCGAGCTTGGCGTCGAACGAGGCGGCGAAGCCATCGAACACCTGTTGCACATAGCGGTCGCTGGCACGCGCCGGCGCGGCCGCGCTGCCACCGCTGGCGGCCAGCATGTGCTCGGCCACCGGATTGCCCGGGTCGGCCGCGAGCCATTCGCGCAGCAACCCGGCGGCGCGTCCGTTCTCGCCCAGCAGCAGCAACGCGCGGATCACTTCCTGGCGCGACTGCAGTTGCTCGGGCCATGCGGCCACGGCGCGGCCGTGGGCGATCAGACCGTCGTGGACGCGGCCGCTGCGGATCAGCGTGATCGACAGGTTGTACCAGGCGTCGCCAAACGCCGGGTCGAACGCCAGTGCGCGACGGCAGGCGCGTTCGCTGTCGTCCAGGCGGTCGAGCTTGCGATAGAGCACGCCCAGGTTGTTGAGCGCCGACGGCGCCTCGTTGAACTCGCCGCCGCTGAACTCCACCGCCCGCGCGTAGGCCGTCGCCGCCTCGTCGGCGCGCTGGGCCAGCAGCAGCACGTTGCCCAGGTTGTTCCAGGCGCCGGCGTTGTCGGCGCGCACGCCCAGCGAGCGTCGGATCAAGTCCACCGCCTCGTCGACGCGGCCCTGGGCGTGGCGCAACACGCCGAGGAAGTGCAGCGCATCGGGCTGCTCGGGCCAGCGCGCGAGGATGCGGTGCAGCGCCGGCTCGGCGTCGTCGAGGCGCTCGTGGCGCAGATGGTCGATGGCGGCCGCGACCTCGGCGGCAAGCACCGACGCGCCGTCGGCATCCGGCGTCGCCGCGCGGCGCGAGGCGTCGGCAACGGAGCGGCGCTTCATCGGCAGCGCCCGTGGTCGCGGGATGGCTTGGGCACGGGTCGAGAATAGAAACCCCGCCGCGCCACGGCAAGTCCCTGGTTCGCCGGCCGTCCCCTGGGCGTAGGACCGTTCACGGCGCGCGCCGATAGCCCACCGAAGCCCGCATCAGCTC
>JAGWTU010000102.1 GCA_028868825.1 Burkholderiales bacterium
CGCACCGGAAGGTGATCTGGCACGCGGAGTGAGGCGCGCGGGCCGCCGCCGCAAGGGTCGACGTCGCCGCGACGCATCGATTCCGCCTGCGCGCAACCTCCGTTTCGGGAATTCATAGTGGTCGTGGTCGATGTGGCTGACGACGGCAAGATCAATATGTCGTTGTCCCGGCGCAGACAACGACCGTTGAGCCAGGCGCGCCTTCAGGGAAGGCCGGCATGCGTCGGTGCCGGTGTCGACCAGGAGCCGCCACACGCCGCTGCGCAGCGCGCAAGTCACCAGCAGCGAGTCGCCGTACGCGGCTTGCAATGCCTCAACGGTGACAGCGGGTGTCGCCCTGCCTGACCATAGCCGATCTGCGAGCGCGGCGACAGTGGGCGCTCTTCGTCAGGGTCCAGATGGCATCTAAGTCGTTCTTGGCAAGATCGATTCCGACGTGGAGAATGGCCAGGGCCTTCCCCTTCTCCGATGACTCGATGGGATACTCAACCCCAGCGTGGTACGCGTTGCCGTTTGCCGCCTTCGGGCGGGTTCGGGGCGGGGAAGCTCATTTCAGTCGTCAGGCCGTACGAGCGAGATCGCGGCGACCATCGAGGATGTGAACATGATTGAAGGATCCTGCCTCTGCGGTGCAGTGCACTGGAAGTTCTCGGGGCAACCCGACGGCGCAACGGCATGCAATTGCACGGCATGCAGGAGGTACGGCGTACTTTGGGCCTACGACTACGAGAACGAAGGCATTCGGGTCACCGGCAAGACTCGGGCATTCGCCAGAGGCAAGGCACTTGAATTCCACTTCTGTCCGACTTGTGGCTGCATGACGTTTTGGCGTGGCAAACAGACCGATGAACAAGGCCGCCGGCGCATCGCGGTGAATTTGCGCCTGGCCGAACCAACGGCCGTCGCCGAGATACCCATCGATCACTTCGACGGACTGGACAAGTTCGAGGACCTGCCACGCGACGGTCGGTGCGTCGCCGACTATTGGTTCTGAGGTCGGGCGCAAAACCCGGGCACGCCATTGATCTGCAGCCGGGCTGTCCCCATGAAACAAGCCATTCAAGCCACCGCCCATGATCCACGTACGCGAGATTGATCACCTGGTGTTGCGCGTCGTCGATCTCGATCGCATGATCCACTTCTACTGCCGTGTGCTCGGATGCACGATCGAACGTCGCGAAGACTCGATCGGGTTGGTTCAGCTCCGGGCGGGCCGGTCACTGCTCGACCTCGTACCCGTAAGCGGTCGGCTCGGCAGGGCGGGCGGTCTGCCTCCGGCCAAGGAAGGTCGAAACCTGGACCACTTCTGCTTTCGGGTCGAGCCGTTCGACGAGGCCATCATCCGGCAGCAGCTCCAGGAACACGACATCGAGGCGGGACCGACAGCCACCCGGAACGGAGCAGAAGGAGAGGGCCCCTCGATCTACATTTCCGATCCGGAGGGCAACATGGTGGAGCTCAAGGGGCCGCCTATCGGTCGACTGATCGAATGACCTGACCCGCGACGGCCGTTCGCCGCAGCCTGTCAGGCTGAACATCGCGGCCGCCGACGGTGGCCCGAAGTTCACCCCGCATTGCGCATGATCAATCGCCCGCCGAGCGGGTCCGATAGCCTGGGCCTTCACGCCCAGGCCGTTTCCGCCCGCGCGCAGCGGGTCCACCGGAGGAAGAGCCATGCGCAAGTTCATCGCTTCGATCGTCCTCGCATTGATCGCGTCGACCGCCGGCGCAGGCATCGTCGAGGGGCCCCATCCGAACGACACCGCGTCGGCCTTCGCACTCACGTTCGCATGGGCGATGGACAAGACCGCCAACGAAACCTACACCGCACCCAACAACCGCAACTGGGCGGCAACCCTGTCCTCGGCAGCGGTGGCCGCGAATCAGAACAAGTCGCTCGCGATCTCGGTGACGCACGGCAAGAGCGATGATGAGAAGCTGGTCCTGCCGAATCCGAACAGCCTGACGGCCACCGTCGGCCCGCTGGAACAAGCCGCCGGCATGTTCATGCGCAAGAAGGGCATACAGCTCATCGAGCACCCGCTCAAGCCGGGCGAGACCCGCAAGGACGCCGACCTGCTGACCTGGCAGGTCACGGTCCCCCCGAAAGGCGCCGAGTTGGCAACCGTGGAACTCAACGGCGGGCACATGGCGGACGTCGCCAGGTGGCACGTGCGGTGGCAGTACACCCCGGTTCAGAACCAGCAGGTGCGCGTGCAGGAAGCGAAGATGGACGGCACGCCGCCGGCCGCCTACACGGGCCAGGTCGACGTTTTCCGGCCCAAGCCTACCCCCGAGGACCCCGAGGCGGATGAGTACGTGCGCAGTATTGCGACCGGCCCGAACGGCGCTTTCAACACGGAGCCCGGCTACATCTACCGACGGGCGGATGCCGTCGATGCGCCGACGGTGAAGGAAGTGAAGGTGCTGTCCGGGTCGGGCACGACCAAGACGACGCTCGCCTACCTGGCGCAGGATGAGCACGGCTCGTACTCGGAGGCCGACATGGCGGTGCTGACGAGATTTCTGTTCCCGGGCGGTTTTCTGGACGTGCCCGACCTGGCGATCGCGTTCGGTCCCTTGTTCGTGGCCGTCGACCTCGTCGAGTGGGCCGGACACGCCGCGCTCGACCCACTGACGACGAGCATCGACTTCGACGAGTTCGGGCGCTCCGCCTTGCTGCCCGGCGTCCTCGCGTGCACGTCGGGTGTCATGTTCAGCGAGAACGTCGGATTCTCATGTGTCGGGAGCCAGTTCTTCACCGGTGCGGCCTCGATTGCCGGCTTCATCGGCGCGCAGTCCGTCGCGGTGAGTGAGCCTGAGTCGGCGGTGTTGGCGGCCATCGGCCTGCTCGCGCTGATGCTGCGCCTGGGGCGCGGTTCGGCGGCCTGCGCGGGGTTGCGTTCGACATCTCGTGCCGCGATGTGTGGCCCGTACCGAGGGCGAGCGCCTATGATGCCGCGAGGATGAACGACATCTTCATCAGCTACCGCGACGACGACGCCAAGCCCTGGGCCATCACCCTGCGCGACAACCTCGCCGAGGCCTTCGGCGAGGAGCATCTGTTTCTCGACAAGGACACCTTGCATGCCGGCCCCTGGCGGGACCAGATCGAAGCCGCGCTGGCGCATTGTGCAGTGATGCTGGTCGTCATCGGCAGGCACTGGTTGACGGCCAGCGATGCACAGGGGCGGCGCCGGCTGGACCTGCCGGACGACGTCCACCGCCAGGAGATCATCGCTGCGCTCACGCGGCCCGGTGTGACGGTCATCCCGGTGCGCGTCGACGAGGCAGCGTTGCCCGACGCCGCCTCGCTGCCCGAACCCTTGCGCCCGCTGCTCGAGCAACAGGCGCGCCCCCTGGCGGACAGCGCGGCGCGGCGCGCCGTCGACCTGAAGCTGCTGATCGAGGACATCGAACGCGCCACGGGCCTCGGCGCCCGCGGGCTCGGCGACGGTGGCGGCGCGCCGGCCCTGCTCGGCCGGGTCTGGCAGGCGATGCGGGTCGCGCTGCTGGCGTTCGTGGTCACGCTGGCGCTGTCCACCGCGCTCTCGCTCGCCAGCATGCGGGTCGGACCGATGGAGATGCTGGTGCTGTTCCTGGTCGCCCTCGCAGTTGTCGCCGCTGCTGCCGTGTGGCGGCGCCGGCGCGGCGCCGCGCGCTCCGGCTGAGGGCTCATGCGCCCCGGCAAGCCCATCATCGCCCTGGCGCTGGCCGCCCTGGCCAGGGGCGGTCTGGCCGCCCAGCTCGAGGTGAGCTGCGCACCCGAGCGCCCGGTGTCGGCGCCCGGCGGCGAACTGGGACTGCAGGCCTGGGTGACCGACGACGGCGGCAAGCCGCTGCGCGAGGCCTTGCGCATCAGCTGGGCGGCATCGTCCGGCAGCATCGTGGGCGAGGCGCGCAGCCGCTGGAAGCTGCCCGGCCAGGCCGGCCGCGCCACCGCGCGTGTCACGGTCGAGGCGGCTGCTCGCGGCCGCGCCACCTGTGAGCTGAGCGTCGAGGTGGCCGGGGCGCCGCCGCCCTTGCCTGGCGTGGTGACACGCGGCCGATTGGCGGCGCGCGTGCTGCTGGTGCGCGGGACCGACGAGCCTGCAGGCTACGGCGAGTACAGCTATCTCCTGTTCGCCAGCGCGCCGGACGACGCGCGGCAGCGCGAGCTGCAGTTGCGCGCGGTGGAGTCGTACCTGCGCGAAGTCGACGCCCTCGAGCAGCTGGCCGACCTGCGCCCGCCCAGTCAGCTCAATCTGACGATGCTGCCCGTCCTCAGGGCCGTGTCCTTGCCGGCGCGGTTCCAGGAGCCCGAGGCCGTTCGTGCGGCCGCCGAGCGCGTGCTCGCGGACTTCGACTATCCGCGCGCCAAGCACCTGCTGGACCTTCTGGGCAAGCAGGCGCCGCGGGGCGGCGTGGCGCTGGCTTCGCGCCAGACGCCCGCAGCCGGCGGCGATGCACCGTGGCTGGTGATGAACCTGAGCATGGTGTCGCCGCAGCTGGCCGCCGACTGGGTGCGCGCCTTCTGCTGGCTCAGCGCCCAGGAGCGCGGCTGGGGCGAGGCGGCGGGCTTGCGGCTTGGCCTGGGCCTGCGCAATGCGCTGGCGGTGGCTGCCGACCAGCTGGGCGAGGTGCTGACGGACTGGCCCCAGCTGCTGTTGCACGGCCATTCGCGCTGAGCCGCGGCCCGCGCGCGGCATCGGCGCCGCGTCAGGGCACGAAGGGTCGCGGGTCGCCGGAAACGAAGAACGCGGCCCAGTAGAACGGTGCCGCGGTGCTGCCTGTCGGATCGTCGCGCAGCTCACGCTGCGCCCGCGCCAGCGCACGTGCGGGATCCTGGCCGGCTTTCAGCGCAGCGTAGAAGCCGCGCATCAGCCGGGCGGTCTCGGCGTCGGGCACCTTCCACAGGCTGATCACCTGCCGCCGCGCCCCGGCCAGTTCGAAGGCGCGCCGCAGGCCGAACACGCCCTCGCCGGCCACGACATCGCCCAGGCCGCTGTCGCAGGCCGACAGCACGACCAGGTCGGTGCCCGTGAGATCCATCGCCGTGACCTCCATCGAGGTGAGCAGGCCATCGTCGCGACCGCTGGCGAGCTGGTTGGCGCCGGCCAGCACCAGGCCCGACCGCTGGAGCGGGTCGGTGTCCCGCGCCGCGCCGGCGTCGCCATCGCCACCCGCCGGCGCGGCGCTGGCGCAGTTGGCCAGCGGCCCGAAGTAGCCGTGCGTGGCCATGTGCAGCACGTGCGGCCGCTGCACGCTCTTCACGGCCGTCTCGGTGGCGCCTGGTCCGGCGACCAGTTGCGCGCCCGGCAGCAGCGACGCGATCGCCGCGCCTTCGCCTTGCGTGCCGCGCAGGGGCTGGAACGGACCGCAGCGAACGCTGGCGCCCGAAGTGGCCCCGAAGTCGGGATTCGCGACGACGACGCTGCGGCCCTGCGCGGCACGCGCCGCTGCGGGCCCGCCCTTGGCCACAACGCTGCGCACCAGATCGCGCCCGGACGACAGCGTGGCGACGACGAATCGGTCGAGCACCGCGCGGCCGTCGGCGTCCTGCAGCGCGGCGATGGGAACCAGGTTCAAGGCGCCGTCGGGCGCCACGTACAGGCGTTCGACGCCCTTCAGCGCGCGCTCGAACTTTCCGAACAGCACGCCGTGCAGATTCCTGGCGATGTCGCGCGTGTACGTGGCGCGCGGATTGGCCAGGCCTGCGCGCAGATCCGAGACGAGCCGGTCCACATCGGCGCGCGCGCCGATGTCGGCCCACACGAGATCGCCTTCGCGCTTGAGCAGGAAGGCCGCGTAGCGCGGCGGGCCGGCGGCGAACGGGCCCGGTCCCGCAGGGGCGCGCGGCTGGTAGGCGACGAACTCGAGCAGCGCGCTGCCGGCGCCCAGGGCGCGCCGCACCTGGCCCGTGTCGACGTTGCGCGCGAGGTCCTCGGCGGCGACGTCGCTGCCCTCGCCGCGCGCCAGCAAGGCCTCGACCTGCTCGCGCCCGCCCGAGGCGCCGCCGGATACCGGAGCTTGCGCTGCGGCCTGGCGGCTGCGCACGAACGCGGCCCACACCTCGGCGTCGGCCGCCGAGCTGCGTCGGCGCACGCGATCCAGCGACGCGGCCAGCGCCGACAGCACGCGGCCCTTGCGCTGCAGCACCGCGTCCAGCGCCAGCGCGCCGTGTCGCGCGTCGCCGGGCACTGCCAGGCCCAGCGAGACCGACGCATCGATCTGGTCCGTGAACGAGCGCATGTAGGCCAGCTTCTGGCGCTCGGAGCCGATGGCAATCACCGCGGCGATGTTGAGTTCGGCCACTCGATTCGCCTCGCGCTGCCACTGGACGGCCCGGGCCAGTCGACCGGCCCTCCATTCCAGCGCCGCCAGGTTGTCGTAGACCTCCACGAGGCGCGGGTGATCGGGCCCGTAGTGCCGCAGCAGCAGCGCACAGGCCTCCTCGTAGCGCCGGCGGGCCGCGTCGGCATGCCCGAGCGCGCCTTCGACGAGGCCGAGATTGACCAGCGTGAGTGCCCGATCCGGATCGTCCGCACCTTGCATCTCCAGGCTCTCTCGCAAGGCCGATGCCGCCTTTTCGTACTGGTTCGTCTTCCAGAACAGCAGGCCGAGGTTGTTCAGCGCCACGGACGACTGGTCGTTGCGCGGCCCGTCGGTGCGCCGGGCCATCGCGTCCGACTCCCGATAGCGCTGCTCCGCCATCGCGTAGTTGCCCAGCGCCTCGTAGGCACGACCGCATTCGTTGAGCACGGCCGCGAAGAGCACGCCCTCCGGCAGCTTGCGCTCGTCGATGATGCGGCGCGCGACGATGCAGCGGTCCCCCGCGCCCTGGAAGTCGCCGCGGTCCTGCAGCGCCTTGCTCTCGACAATGAGCTGCTTCAATGCGCTCTCGGCGGACTCGTCCGGCGATGCGGCGGCGGGCCGCGGGAGTTCGCGCTCCAGCGCCGCCGCACCGCTGGCGTCGCCGCTGCGCCTCAGCAGCGTCACCAGCTCGCTCTTCAGATTGACGGTCGTGGCATGCGCAGGGCCGAACAGTGCCGTGGCCATGTTCACCAGGCAACGCCCGCGCTGGGCCGCGTCGGCCCAGCGGCCGGCTTGCGACAGGGCCTGCACTTCCTCGCGCAATTTCAGCGCCGCGTCCTGCGATTCGGCCGGGCAGTCGGCGCCGTGCGCGGCGCCCGCGCCCAGGGCGACGAGCAAGGCCAGCGCTGCCAGGCACCGGCCCGCGCGCCCGGCGAACCGGGGTTCAGCGCGAACGCAACTGGTTCGCACGATCGAGCAAGGCCTCCGCCCGTGCCTGCCTGCCGTTCGTGCGCTCGAACTCGGCCATGATCAGCAGCGCCTCCACGGCCATCGCGGGTGCCTCGCGTTCGAGCACCGGCACGGCCGCGGCGAACTCCGCGTGGGCATCGGCCGGGCGGCGCTGGTTGCGCAGCAGCATCCCGAGCACGTAATGCGCCTGCGCCAGCTGAAGCTGGTATGACGCGGGCGCGCCCGGCGCGCCGAGCATGGCGATCGACTCGCGGTAGGTCCGCTCGGCCCCCGCAGCGTCGCCGCGGCCCTGCTGCAACTGCCCCAGCACGATCAGATCGGCGCCGACTTCCGGGTGGCGTTGGCCGTACAGCTGGCGGTCGATGCCGATGGCACGCTGGATCAGCGGCTCGGCGTTGAACAGGTCGCCCTGCGCCCTGTAGAGCGACGCCAGCGTGAAGAGATCGGCGGCGATGTTCGGATGCACCTTGCCGTGCAGCTGCTCGCTGAGCCCCAGCGCCTCGCGCGCCAGGGGAACAGCCTCGGCAAAGCGCCGCTGCCTCGCCAGCTCGCCGGCCTGCAGGTTCAGCTGCCGCGCCCGGGTCTCCATCGCCGCGCGATCGCTCTCGACGACGATCTCGATCGTGCGCGCAGGCGTTTGCGCCAGCACGCTCGCGCTGCCCAGGCTGCACAGTGCAAGGCCCAGAGCGGCGAAGCCAGCGCGCGGACCCGTCACCTTCGACGTTTGGCTATCCATCGTCAACTCCCGAATCGGACAGGCGCCTTGTTCGCGGGCAATGGCGCGAGCGATCACGCCACCGCCGCAGAGGCCCTGCACCCAGACCCTTCAATCCATCCCAGACGCTTCGATGGACGGAGTCATCGGCGCCATGACTTGATGCGCAGTGTGGCGCCGCGCACGCCCCGGGGATTGCGTACGCTCAATTCGGTGGGGGCATGCCAAGCCAGTTGCTCGCTCAGTGCCGGAACCAGGGGCTAGGCATCGCAGGCGACGACTCGAAGACCCAGGTGTGCCTCAAACGCGTCGAAGTCCCGATCGCTGTGCAGGAGTTCAAGTTGGCTGGCGATGCAGCGTGTCGCGATGATCGTGTCTATCGTCTTTCGCACCGTCACGCCCTTTGCGCGGAGTCGCCTGAAGTTCTTCGCGGCCTCGACGGCCAGATCTCCCCCGCCCAGGACCACCAGTTCGAGCGCGCTCAGCAGTCGCTTGGCATCATTGAACTCGCGGTCGGTTCCAAATCCCTGCAGGACGTCGGCGAGTATGAGGTCACCCATCGCCAAAGGTTCGTTCCCGAGCAGGGAGTCGAGCTTGTTCGTTTGCGGCGTCTTCTCGCCGCGGAAGAAATCGATCCAGACGCTCGAGTCGACAAGGATCACTTATCGCGCCTCATGGCATCGAGGTCGCCATCCCAGTTCACCTTGCCTCTCAGGCGGCGTATCTCCGCCTGCTGACGAAGGCGAAGCAGCGTCTGCAAGCCCAACTCGACCGCTTCGCGTTACGAAGGGTCACGGCTGAGCACAAGCGAGGTTGGCGGCGATGCGACGCCGATCCCTCGACACCGCAGGCCGTCGAAGACCAGGCGCGATGCGCGATGCTGGGGTGGGCCGCCGGAGATGGATTGCCGGCAGGGGCGGTGTCGAACTTGCGGAATTTCGATAGCCCCATGACCTGCTTGGCGAGAGACTGCGCGCACCAGCAGGAGGATTCAATGACCCCATCGAAAGCGAGCACGGGACTGCAGTTTCGCTTCCTGATCAAGGGCAGCGGTGAACTCGAGTTATCCCTCGCGAGGGTCGCCTGCCAACACAGCCGAGAGGTGTCGCTGGCCGAAGCCCTGCATCTCGACAACATCGCCGCCTACAGCAAGCGTTCGACGGGCGGGAAATACCAGATCAGCCCATCCAGGAACCTGGGTTCTTGATCGATCTGTCAGACACCGGAAGACAATCGTGCTCAAGCTCTACGGTTTCCCGTCCAGCAATTACGTCAACATCGTCAACCTGGCCCTGCTCGAAAAGGATGTGCCCTTCGAGTATGTGCTGACCTACCCAAGTCAGAGCCCGGAGCTGCTCTCAAGGAGTCCGCGCGGCAAGGTCCCGTTCCTGGAAACACCGAACGGCTGCATCACCGAGGCCAACGTCATCCTCGAATACCTCGAAGATACCAGCGAAGGTATCCGACTGCTGCCCAGCGACCCGATCGAGAAGGCCCGCGTACGGTCGCTGATGAAGGAAATCGAGTTGTATATCGAGCTTCCTGCACGCACTTGCTATGCCGAGGCCATATTTGGTGCGGTGCCCGTGCCCGAGGCGATCAAGGCCAGGGCGCGTGAAGAGCTGCTCGCCGGCTTTGCCACCCTGAAGCGCCATGCCAGGTTCTCGCCCTATGTCGCAGGTGACTCGCTGACGGCTGCCGACATCGTGTTTCTCTACTCGGTCGAAATCGCGACGGTCGTCGCGACCAAACTGTTCGAACTGGATCCGCTTGCCGATTCTCCCGCTGCGCGCGACCTGCTGCAGCGACTCCGGGAGCGCCCGCATGTGAAGTCCATCGCATCCCGACAAGCGGCCGAATGGCCTGGATTCATCGCCGCCGTCCGCGCCAAGTACCAGCGGAAATAGCGCTCTCAGGCGCGCGTGACAGATCGGCACGCGCTGGGGAAGCGGTCCGAGTCCGACGCGGCACTCGCGGAGGCGATCCGGAAGTACGCGAGCGACCTGTACCCGGCTTGTAGGCGCGGGGGCCGCAGAGCGCTCGCGCTCGGTTCGTCAAATGCGGCCATGTGTCGACCCTTGCGGAATTCCGATAGACCCGTGTCGTGCCTCGCCCGGACACTTCCTCTCCAACGACAAGCGCC